>NZ_JBDVOC010000013.1:0-190204 GCF_039969275.1 Eudoraea sp. | reverse complement strand
GCCCCAGCTTTTTCATCAATCGACATCCCTGTTAAGTATTCTGAATGTTTCACTTTGGGATTTTCTTCGTAAAATTCCGGTGTTAGAATATACCCTAAAGCATCCATCCCCAAACCGATCACAAACTTCGGACCTTGTTTGGTCATTAGTCTTTTTGATTCCAATGAATGAGTGGGTGTAGTTTCTCCAGGGTGAGTGACAAACTGTGCATTACCGATTGAAAACCAGGCAACTTCCGTACTTACACTATCTGTTATCGATCGATTTATCACTCCCATTTTTGCCAGTTGCTGAAAATTGACATTCGATACGGGCAATTTGAATATTCTACTTTTGAATTGAATAGATTCTGAGTTCAATTTGATTGGATCTTTTAAAGCAGTTGTGATTTTTCTTCCCAACTCTTGTCCTCTTTTATATACACTTTCAAAGGATTTAGTTTCGTATTCGGGTTGCACCCAGCCTCCAATAGCTCCTTGAAGAAAGAAATTTACTCCCCCGATCTTTTTGTCGAGAACAGTATACATTGAGGATACATAGTCCGCCGAAACTGCACTTGAGGTACCATCCATTATGGTTGGGTGACAAGCAAAATTATTCAAGGTTGCGATTGATTCTCCCTTATAATCCAGAAATTGGAGGATTGTCAGGGAGCGATCTAAACTTAAAGAATCAGAAATATTAAACACCCAATCTTCTCCAAATTGTGTTTCTGCGTATACAGCTGTTGCATCTTGTCTGTTTTTCCATGCCGCATCTATTGCGTCTGCCGATTTCTGAACAATTTTTTCCATATATTCTGGGTCAACGCCTGATGTCATCTGGTCGGGGCCCCAAATACCAACAACATCAGGGCCAGAATGGGTATGAGTGGAAGCCATAACAATGTGAGATGCATCAAATTCAGAAGTTGAAATCCTAGATGAAACTTCTTTTCTAATTCTAACTAGTGTGGGATGAAGCATCCCAATACAGTCGTATACAACAATTGCCATTGTATTCTTTGAATCAGACAGAACCATTGCTTTAACATATAAAGAGTCATGTACAGTTGTAAAACGACGATTATTTTTGTCACCGGCAATAAACGCACCTATTTTAGGTGTGATAGATTGGTAAGAAACGCCCACCCTTAATTCTCCATAGTCATCTTTTTTTTGATTACAACCAAAGAATAATAGACTGATAAGTAGTAATGTTAATTGCTTCATTTATAAATATTTTATAATCTTTTAGCTTGATAATTAATTATTGAGTAACCGCTAACGTAATTGTGTATGGCCTGCGCTGTAATTACACAAACCTGAGTTACACGAAAATTTATTTAATTCTAAGATAATTAATTTTTGGGTAAGGAGAGAAGTGTGGGCTATACACGTTGTTGGCAGCTGGGATTGTTATTCAAAAACACTTTCAACCTTCCAAAGAGAAATTTCCGGAGGTCCAGCTAAGAAGTTTCTGGAATCTTCTATGAAATCTTGTAAGTGAGCAGTATTCATATGTTCCGAGTTATAATAAGACAGGTCATCCCATTCTTCATATAGCAATATGTTTGATTTTTCATTTGGGTCAATGTGAAGCCTAATATTAACAAAATGTGGTTCTTGCCTTACTTTTTCGATCAGTTTGGTCAATTCAGCAACTGCTTCAATACTCTTATCTGGTTGAGCTTTATATTTTACAAGGACGATTGTGTTTTTTGTTACATATTTGTTTGAAGAATTGCATCCAATTAGAATGAAGGCGAAAAGTAAAAGAATCAATTTGATCGGCAATTTCGTGATAGTGTTCATATTAGGATTTTGTATTAATTTATATGTTAAAGCGGAATGCTTGCTGCCAACGTAATTATGTATGGCCTGCGCTGCAATTACACAAGTCTGAGTTACACAAAAAATTTATAGATTAAGATAGGAATTTTTTGGGTATGCATGCCTCGCCGTCATGTAGCCATTTTGGCGGAGGGTGGCTGGCAAGCATTATACACCTTGTTGTGTGCAGTTATTCATTTTTTCAGTCACCTTTTCGATTAATTTGTAGTTTCTTATACTCACTCAAAAAAGTGAAAAACATGCCGAGCACAAAATAGGTCAGTGCTTTCATGCCAAAACTGTAGTGGTAAGGAAGTGCATTTTGTTCTATTACTTTTTCCGGGAAATATAGACCAGAGAAAGGATTGCCTAGAAGAGTACACATTAATAAAGCAATCAGAAAGAAAAATATATAACCTATTAATTGATAAACGGAAGCTAGTTTAGCAGAATCATCAAGGTTTCGGTGATTCCGTGCCCAGAACCAAAGAATATTAAAGAAGAATAATGTGATGAATAGCCCTCCAATGCCAAATAGATTTGGATAATACTCAAGGGTAGGTGGGAACAAGAAACTCAAGATCACCAATAATATCCCAATAGAGTAGGGCCAGATATGTGACCGTTTTGTATTCCCTAAAAGTAATGTGCCTATGGCAATCAACAAAATTCCCGCAGGCGTCAAAAGGGACATGGCCATGAAAATAGGCCCAAAAGCCTCCCAAACGGTTCCCTCAAAATGTTCTGGTTGCGCACTACTCCAAACAGGCGATGTATACCATGGCATTACCCATGCTACCCCAAAAATTAGCAAAGCCCCAATAATGAACAATATCAATCCTACTTTCTTCATAATAATTTTGCAATGACGTTTGGTTAAATTGCACACAACGGCTTTGCTAAGATACGTTTTTGAGAGGCATGAGCAAATATGGATCTTAGCTATTGTTAGCAGCTTTTTTATCCATCTTTATCAATGGTATTGTTAATGTTTTCAAAGAATAAAAACCTCACAGTAAGTTAATTAAGGAAATGGCATACGGTAGGCTAATCTGATTTAATATAACTTCTTATTTTCATATACAAGAAGAGAAGACCTTTTTTGGTCTTCTCTTCTAAATATTGTAATAAATTCTAACTATTGCTATTTATTATAATCTTCTACCATATTAGTGAAGGCTTCTAAAGCATCGAGTTGGAAACTAGATTCAAAAACAGGACCCTTAGTAAACAGAGTTTGAAAACCATAATAATCTTTGATATAATTAGCTAAAACGACTTCATTATCTCCCACAAGAGCTTTTATGTTTATTACTGACATATTTTTTGCCCCTTCTCCTTCTTTCTGGTAAAGAATCTCAAAATTGTTTTCTTGCCATTCGACATATTCGGCATCACTAACTTCAGTACGGTCAGGTAGGTAAGAAGAAACAATACCCTGGGTGTGGTGATGCTTTTTATATACGGTAATCTTTCCTTCAGTAACAACTTCTAACATAAGATTTTTAGGAAGCATGTCTTGTT
This sequence comes from Eudoraea sp., assembly GCF_039969275.1. Lineage (GTDB taxonomy): Bacteria > Bacteroidota > Bacteroidia > Flavobacteriales > Flavobacteriaceae > Eudoraea. Next base: position 186,869 of record NZ_JBDVOC010000013.1, on the reverse strand, counting down.
TTCTAGTGGCAAATATATTGACATATTTAGCCTTTTTGAATTTTTGGCCATTTTCTAGTTTAAAACTTCCCAAGTCCTTGGCTTTATAAACCTCAATATCTTTCTTTATTTTTTTTCCTTTAAGGAAAGCCTTATATGTTTTTTCATCAATGAGGTTAACCCTTTTTTGAAATTCTTGTGGGTTTAACATATCCATATAAATATAGCCTTCAATTTCTTTTCCCTTTTTAAGGGTTATAGCACCTTTTTCATATTTCCCAACCGAACTAGGGGTTTTTAATTGAGCTTTAGTATTGTTAAATGTTAAACTGAAAAGCACTATTAACATTAGTGTAATCGTTGAATGTTTTTTTGCTTTTTTCATAAAATTGATTTTCATTAATATTAGTACTATTTATTCCATACAAAAAATAGCATCAATTGTTAAACGAAATTTATTGCATTAGATTGTTGAATTCTCAATTGAATTCCTGGGTAGTTGGTAATTGCTGCTAACGTCTCGGCTATGATTTCGGGTTGGGAAATCCGGCAGGATTTTTCAAGTTAGAAATCAAGCTGGTTTAAAGATAATATTTTTAGAGCTGGAGAGTGGTAAAGATGAATTATAGGCATTGTTAGCCTTTGGTTATTTTTTCTATTTCTTTTCGAACCTTAACAGCGCTAATTAATAACTCTTTGTATAATTCCTTCAAATAGCTAGTTCCAACATTTCTTGAATGACTACCTACAACGGAAGGATAGTTAAAAAAGTTTTGTAGCTTATCAAAATCCTCATCTGTTTCAATATTCTCAACTCCCTTCCTAACTATTGGCTTTATTGGTGGAACAATGTTGTTTTTATATATGTCATATTTCATCTCTTCCATAAAATTGTTCAAGTATTTCTCTTCATTTTCTATTTGTTCTACTAAACCGTAGTATTTATACAATTCGGTTTCTAAAGTACTCTGTTGAATTTTACTTAAATATCCAGAGTTTTTCAATGCCTCAAATCCACTGTTATTAGATTGGAAATATTTATCAAGCCATGGATTGTAATTGAAATATTCAGAGAAATAAATTGAATATTGTTCTTTTAACGTGTCTTCTTGTTCAATTATATTCATAAAATACTTCGAGCCAATGATTGAACTATCACGGAAAACAGCAATTCGATCAAGATTTACTTGGTCTGCTTTTATGTTTTTAGAAATGTTATTCAGATAGCCCTTAAGAGTAATAGAATCTTGTTTCTCTGTATTGAGATTATTTATATAAAGTGCAATCAAAATTCCAATTACAACAAGTACAATCTCTCCAACTGCATAAATCAGATATTTACTGAATTTATTTTCAGAGAGTAATTTTTGTCTAGTTTTTCTAAAGAATTTTATCATGGGTCAATGGTTGGTCATAGTTTCTACTTCGAAGCCCAGGCGAAGAAGTAATGAAGGCTAACGGTCCGGCTATGATTTCGGCTTGGGATATCCGACAGGATTTTTCAAGTTAGAAATCAATCTGGTTTAAAGATAATATTTTTAGAGCAGGAGAGTGGTAAAGCTGAATTATAGCCATTGTTGTGCTTTCGTTTTTCTGTTTTTCTATCAATTTATCCAGTGATTATATAATTTACAATAGTATTGCGATTGCATCTCAATATTAGATTCTGCTTGTTGGTTTTGCCCTTCATAATATAGTATTGATATTTACTTTTGTAGGCTTAATTTATTCTTTCTAATTCTTAAAATGGAATTATTTCCATATAACAAAAAGAATATTGATAAGATAAATCCTATGGATAGTGGAAGAAGTTGGTCTGTTTCAAATTTGTCAAATTCAACAAAATATCCATAAATAAAATACAATAAATCGGTAAGGGCATGAGCTATAATAACAGCGCCCAATGATTTAAATTCGTTTGCTACTAAACTAAAAAAGATAGAAACAAGTAGGTAAGGAAGCAGCAGGGAGACTGGTAAGAAATGCAATAGCCCAAACAATAATCCAATCATGATAAAGGCTCTTGTCTTAGGATAGGCGCGGACTAAAACATTCTGAATAATACCTCTGTAAACCACTTCTTCAACAACTCCGGCAGATAAGGCAAGTGCAAATAGCAACGGAAGTGCTGTTATTTCATTGAATTGCTTGAAGGTTTGCAAGAAAGCGTTTTGTACTTCAGGTACATCCCCAAAAGCCAATGAAAACAATTCTATAGTTGTTATAGTTGCTAAGACCAACCCTATGATGCGGATCCAGACTTTTTTATCAGACCAATTCAAATTCATTTTGATCTTCACATCCTCTGGTTTCGAAAACGAAGTAAATCGTTGAACTAGCTTCCAAAAAATAATTAATACGGGAATGGTAACCAATAGAGCCCAACCCCATCCTGTGTTTGATTTCAAATTGAAAATAACAATGCTTTGAACTAACGTTACAACAGGAAGTACTATAACAACGGCTAAAATGATTGCTTTAATCCAAGCTGGTATTTTGTTCCAAATAGTTTTCATCTTTTTTTGATTTTTATGATTTGAAACAAAGAAAGGCCAGGTATTCTAAACAGAAGTCCATCTAATATTAAATGGACGTTTAATATTTTAACCGGACTTTTTTAGCTTAATCTGTACTCTTTCGGAGTCATAGCCGTTTTATCCTTGAAAATTTTATTGAAGGTAGATTTAGATCTAAAGCCATTCTGATAAGCTAATTGTATGATTTGCTCATCAGTTTCTTTCAGCTGTTTTTTAACCTCATCAATCCGGTAAGAATTAATAAGGTCATAAAAATTTTCATATGGACTCATTTTTATTAGTTCAGTCAATTCCACAGATTTTATATTCATATAAGTAGCTAATTGACCAAGACTTAAATCTTCATCCAAATAGTATTGCTCTTTCTGAAGTAAACTTTCTAATTTTTCTAAGAGCTGTAGTTTTTCATTTCTGAAATTTTGATTTTCAAGGGATGTTTCTTTGGTGAATAAAGAAACAGGTTTATAGACCTGTTCTAATAAAAATGAATTAAATATGATACTCAAGAGTACAAATAAAACCATCATAATGTTTCCAAAACCCACCCGTCCAATTATAGGATACATATAATTAATAAAGTAGATTACAAAAGGAACAATGAAGAAAGCAATCCATAATCTTTGAAACTTTTGTACCCAGTTGACTGTTAAATGATCAATATTAGATAAGTTTTGTTTTAACTCATCATTATAGGACTTAGTTATATTTACGCTTTTAACTAGGTAAATAATATTTATTGTCAATAATAAGATAATAAAAATAATATCTCGTAAAGACACTATGGACTCATTCTGACCCAACTTTACGATATTCGTATTATAAATTTCTATGACATTGTTTGGGTTTAGCAGGGCTATTAAACTCAAGTAAATAAATAGGGCGGTAAAAGGAATAAAATGAAGCCATATTTTTTTAAAAGACTTTTTAGGTTGTAGTAATGTTCTTATATACAACCAAACCAACAAACCGTCTAGAAAAAAAAGAGATTGGTCGTAAATAACCAAATAGGCATTATTAACAATTTCATTGTCTACTTTAGCAAAAGATAAACTAAAGCGAACTAGCCAAAGCAGCTGAATACCTAAAGCAATTCTTCTAGAAAATAATTTAATTCCATTTTGCCGCAACAAATGGAAAAAAACAAATACGCTAATACCAATACCGGAAATAAGTAAAAACGCAACGAGATTGTTTGAAAACATTTATTAATGTAGATTTAAATGCGATGTGCTTAAGAAATTTATTTTTTTGAAATTAAACACAATGGTTAGTGTATGGTGTCGAAGCATCCCGAAGGTTGCTATGAACTATACACATTGTTGTATGCTGTTTTATTTTGGTTCATATGGGTCAATTTGCCCAGTTGGGACAGGTGGATTTTGTTTCAAGGAGATTATATGTTCTTCCAGCTGTTTCAATGCTGCTTTAGGCACCCATGTATGAGGAAAGAGTACATTGTTTCTCTCTTGTGGATCATCATATAAATTATAAACTCTAGGCATCGTATATGTGTGTTTAATTGTATTCCATGCTTCTTGCTCTTCAAAGTGCAGTTTCCAATTTCTCCATTTTACACCAAAAATATCATTACCCATATACACAATGAATCCGTCACGTCCTGATTTTTCGGATTTTCCTAGAAAGAAATCACTCATATCTATACCATCAATAACTCGATCTTGGGGAACTTTACTTTTTGTAATAGCAGCAATTGTTGGAAATAAATCCATTGCGTGCACAATTTCGTCACTGGAAGCTCCTCCCTGGATATTTTTTGGCCATTTAATTACAAAAGGAACTCTCAATGCTCCTTCAAAACCTGTAAAAAGTGTACCACGCCAAGGACCTGCAGAACCTTGATAAGCACCTTCCACTGTAATGGAAGTACTGCCATAATTTAGAGCTTCTGGTCCGTTATCAGCAGTAAATACAAAGATGGTATTCTCTTCTATTCCTAGTTCCTTAATCTTATTCTGAAGCTCTCCTAGGTAGCTGTCAATTTGCATAAGTAAATCTGCCCATTCACCATTACCCGATTCCCCTTTAAAATCTGGATGTGCCATTGTAGGGAAGTGTGTTGCAGTATAGGGTAAATAAAGAAAGAAGGGTTTTTTAGCGTCTACACTTCTCTCCATAAAATCCATCGCCTTATCTGTTAAATCGCGATCAATCAATGGACGATAGTCTAATCTATAAGGTCTTATTTTTTCAGGTGTATTCCCTTTGGTTGCACTCATAACATAAGACTCATTCAAACCACTTTGATCAAAGCCTTCTAATGAAGAATAGGTTGACTCATCAGTAGAATTTGGAACACCATACCATTCATCAAAGCCTTGATCTGTTGGAAATCGACCATCAGTTCTTCCTAAATGCCATTTTCCAAACATTCCTGTTACATAACCGTTTTTCGAAAGCATTTCTGCCATTGTTATTTCCCATTGAACAAGACCATAGGTGCCTTCTCCTAGAGGTACAGTTCCGTTTCCACTCCTAATAGCGTATCTACCCGTAAGAAGAGCAGAGCGAGATGGTGTGCATTGTACTTCGACATTGAAATTCGTTAAACGTAATCCTTCATCCGCAAGTTTATCCATTTGAGGAGTTTCGGCACCACGGGTAATTCCTCCTCCATTAAAACCAGGTTCACCCCAACCAAAGTTGTCCATAAATACTATGACCACATTAGGTTTATCTTGTGACCTAGCTTCAAATAAAGCGAAAAAGCAAATTGTTATAATCAAGGTTTTCAATTTCATATTTTCTGGTTTTAATTACATACAACGGTATAGTATATGAGTTGTAACGAAGTTATTGCTTATATACATTGTTGTATGCCGTTTTTAATATCCATTAAAATCTTCACCAGGATTAATATTTGGAAACTCTTTCATAGATTTTGCTTTTTTTCCAAGAATTTTCATGATTGGTTCCGCTAAGTAAATGTGTGAATAACCTTCATTTCTCCACAGTTCCCTTGTTTCGCCTGGGTCATTTTTAATGTCATACATTTTCGGAAAGGTGGACTCAACAATTGGAGAAAATGTTCCTTCTGCAGTATAGAAATGCAATTTAATTGTTCGCCATTTAACAGAGAACACTTTATCTCCAACATAGGTTATCACGTACTCTCGATTGGATTTCTCCTGATTTCCAAGAATAAATTCACTTTGATCAATACCATCTATGGGTCTATCTGTCGGGATTTTACTTTCTTCACCTACGAGTTTGGCTATAGTAGGGTACATATCCAAGTCTGCAATAATTTCATCACTGACTGTTTCTGAAGGAACTTTACCCGGCCATCTTATCATTGCTGGAGTGCGCATCCCACCTTCATAACCCGTACTTAATCCACCACGCCAAGGTCCATTCGAACCACCTTCACCTTGCCATTCTGCTGATTGTTCCCCGGCAGCATTATCCCCTGTTAAAATAACTATCGTATTGTCATCAATTCCTGCTTCTTGAATTACTGAAAGAATAGTCCCGACATTGAAGTCTACTTGCATTTGAATGTCCGCATATTCTCCAGCGCCAGACTTTCCTTCAAAACCTTTTTGTGGAAGGAAAGGTGGGTGGATTTGGGTTAATGCGAGATATAAATAGAAAGGTTTTTTATTAGTTGCATTTGACTTGATAAAGGCGCTTGCTTTATTTACAAGTTCAAGGTCTAAATTAGGTCTGCTCTCAAGGTTAAATTCTTTGACTTTTGTTGCCTTTTCACCTTTTTTTCCTTCCCAAATGTATTGCAGTTCAAAAACTTCAGGATCAAATTGTGGGGTGCTACTAAAACTGGCAGCCATAGCACTTTCCTTTATTCCGTACCAGTCGTCAAATCCCTGATCATTCGGTAACCTTCCATAAGAATCTCCAATGTGCCATTTTCCGTAGGCTGCTGTAGAATATCCAGCGTCAGACATGAGTTCAGCAATCGTATATTCCCAAGGAGCCATGCCTTGTGGTTCACCAGGTGCGGCAACTTTTTGGGTTCCAGAGCGAATTGGTAGTCTGCCTGTCATTAACGCAGATCGAGTAGGTGTGCATTGATTTTGCACATTGAAGTTTGTGAATCTTATTCCCTCCGAGGCGAGTTTGTCGATTTGAGGAGTAGGAGTAGTGCTTCCTTGTATACTGATGTCTCCCCATCCCCAATTGTCAACCAGGATATAAATTACATTAGGCTTCTCTTGTGACAAACCGATTTGAGTTACTAATAATAGTGTAATAATTAAAATTGTTTTATTCATAGTGGATTTTTTAATGGCATACAACGGCCAGTATAAAGGACGTTTTAATGTCCTTTATACAATGTTGGCAAACGTTTATTGTCTTTTCAGTTGCTTTTGCTAACACAGCAATAAGTTTATTCAGCGCCAATTACGGAAGTAGTGTTCTCTTAAAATGGATTTCTAGTTTATTAATTGTTTCCTGGATTGGTCAACTTTTCCATCACTTGTTCTAGGCTAAAGCTTGCAGCTTTCATTCTAGGTGGATATTCGGCAAATGTCATTAAAAAATTACCAACAATATCCTGAGTGGGTACTGCCAAATATGCTCTTCTAAAGAGCCAGTTGTAGTAGGAATTGGAAGTGATTTGAGCAAACTCATAAGGATCTCTTCTTAAATGGAATACAAGTGGAACCCGTAAAGCAGTGAACGGCTCAGCCCAAACTCGTAAAGTACCGGTAGCTCTTTGTTCCATAAAAATTAATTTCCAGTCAAGATAGCGTACGGCCGTAAAATCACCATCATCAGAAATATAAAAGAATTCATTGCGTGGGCCCTCTTCTACTTCACCCGTTAAGTAAGGGAGGAAGTTATATCCGTCTAAGTGAACTTTGAAGGTTTTATCACCAACCTTATATCCTTTTTTTAATTTTTCTTTGATTTTATCGTCACCAACAGCAGCCATGAGTGTAGGCATCCAATCCAAAGTTGACATGATTTCATTTGAAACTGAACCTGCCTCAATGTGACCGGGCCATCTAACCATTGATGGAGTTCTATATCCACCTTCCCAGTTGGTATTTTTCTCCCCTCTAAACGGGCTCGAAGCAGCATCTGGCCAGGTGTTTTTATGTGGTCCATTATCAGTTCCATATTGTACGATTGTATTATTGGCTATTCCCAATTCATCCAATAAATCGAGCAGCTGACCTACGTGCAGATCGTGTTCAACCATACCATCACTATATTCATCCTGCCCGGAAATTCCTCTCATCTCTTCTTTTACATGCGTCCACATATGCATGCGTGTGCCGTTCCACCACACAAAAAAAGGCTCATCGGCATCAACCGCATCACGAATAAATCTCTTTGCCCCTTCAATTGATTCATCATCGATCGTTTCCATCCTTTTTTTGGTTAAGGGACCAGTATCTTCAATTTTACCATCTGCTATTGAGTGAATAACACCACGAGGACCATACTTTTCTGCAAAATTTGGGTATTTTTCGGAATCAGGATAATCTTCACTTTCAGGTTCTTCTTCTGCATTCAAATGATAAAGGTTTCCATAGAACTCATCAAATCCATGGTTCGTTGGTAAATGCTCATCCTGATCACCAAAATGGTTCTTACCAAATTGACCTGTTCTATAGCCCAATGGCTTTAACAATTCTGCAATGGTAGGATCTTCAGATGAAATTCCCTCCTTGGCTCCGGGCAGTCCAACTTTACTTAATCCCGTACGTAAAACACTTTGACCCAACATAAAAGTTGAACGCCCTGCAGTGCAACTTTGATCAGAATAATAATCAGTGAAAATCATTCCTTCTTTAGCAAGACGATCAATGTTTGGAGTTTTATACCCCATCATACCCATTGTATAGGCACTGATGTTCGATTGCCCTATATCATCCCCCCAAATGACCAGGATATTAGGTTTATTGTTTTCTTGAGCCTCAGCATCATAGGAAGACACAATTGCTAAAATAAAAGCGGCCATTAAAATCTTTGTGTATTTCATTTTTTTCATGTTTGAATTATTTAGTAAATATAGTTTTTTTAAATGTTTGTCAACGGCTTGAATAAACGCCTGTTTTAATGGCGTTTATTCTTTGTTGTGTGTAGTTTTTAGTTCTATCAAAATTTCTTCTAAATGATTTCTAATTAAGGAAAAGTGTCCTTCATTATCAATTACTTTGAGTTTTGAGTTTGCTAGCTTCTTTTTATAGTATTGCCCCCTGTGGGTTGGGGCCATCTTGTCCGATGAACCATACCAAAGATTTACTGGGAAGTGAATTGTACTTAATTCCATCTGCCAATCCGAAACATAAAGTTTCCATTCTTGAACAACTGCATCAATCCCTTGCCTATAGCTTTCTTTGCTACCCTCAATAAACTCCCAACCGTATTCAGGATGCTCGGTCATCAACTTTTTGTCAGGCGTAGGTAGATAGTTTTGAAATTGTTTAAGTCGCTTTTCTGGCTTATTCACAAGTCCATCAAAATCATTTTGTATAAACTTTCTTAGTTGCTTATCATTTTTCCAGCTAGCAAACCAATGAATGAGTTTAACAGGAAACCATATACCTTTAAGAGTGCCCTTGTAATCGTATGGAGTTGCACCTGATATAATGGAAGCGTTCTCTATTCTTGACGGTTCAGAAATTATGCAAGCCAGAACGTGTGGTGCACCTCCCGACAAGCCAAATACTGAGTATCTATTTAGTCCAAGAAAATCTGCCAATGCGGTAATGTCATTACCCCAATCCAAAAATTGTCTATTTTCTTGAAATGTAGAAATCCCTACTCCGGGTCTATCGGGAGAAATTATCCTAATATTCAATTTTTCAGCCTTGCTATCCATAAATTTTGAGGATAGTCTGCTTTCTTGTCCACCATGAAAATAGAATATGGGGTAACCCAATGAATCACCATATTCCGCATATCCTAAAACTCTTCCGTCCGCTATTTTTATCGTATTATCTGTTTGCATAGCATAACAATTGTGGTTCGTTAAGACTAATGCAAGAACTCCAAGTATTTTCCATCTTACATTCAGTGCTCTATTTAATTACACACAACGGTTTGGCTATGCGTAGTTTGGGATTTTGAAACTATTAATTTTCAATTTACCACTAATTATATTTAATGCTAAAAACTTAAATATTAGCAGATTACCCATATTACGTATAGCCTTTGTTGTAACCAGTAATTATTCTATTCTCTCGAAATCATTCAATTGCCAAGTTTTATTAAACCAAGGTTCTAATGGACCATAGGTACGGAATAAAACAAACCAAGCTTTTCCTGGTACCGTTTGAATCCAATTAGCTTCTTTCCCTTCTGGAGCTGTTGGTCCAAAATAAAGGTCAACCGAACCATCTTCGTTGTAAACAATCGGGTCTTTTTGACTGTTTATATTTGGATAATCTTGGTCGGTTTGAAGCATAGACCTCGTTTGTGGATCATATACCACAATAGACCAGAAATCTTTAGCAGGAACATTTGCTGGCATGTTTAATTTATAATTTTTCTCACCGTAAAGTATCTTACCTTCTTTATCTTTTCCTCCAAATGCATAATTAGAACCTACTCCTTCAATTTCTAATGCCATAGCAGGGGTGTTTACAGTAGCAGTATAGAAAAATAGAGTACGTGCATCCATATTTCTACCTTGATTCCCATCGCCATCTAACCATTGGTAATCTTTACCTACAAAACCTGTGTACCATTGTTTACCTTCATATAAGTATGCATTTTTATCACGAGGTGCAAAACCAATACTTCTCGCAGTTGCATTTCCGACGGTAATAGCATCTTTTAATGTTTTTTTCAAACGCTCGCTCGGTTCAAAAGGCTTACCCTTTATGATTCCTATTGATGATGCTTGACCTCTTAGTTCTGGGTCAATAAAACTTATTGGTTCTTTTTGGATAACAGACCATAATTCTTCGTAAAATTCATAATTATTAGCATGTATAGTATTAAAGACTTTTCCTGAACCATTAATGAATTCCATTTTCTTTGGATTGTTAGCATCTTTTAAAGGATAAATTTTTAATCCTTCTTTCCACATTTTTGTTGCTGCATCTGGTTTGCCATCAACCAAAAAACCCCTCAAAATCAACCAGTTAGAATAACTTCTAGATTGAGCAATCCAAACTTTTTTGTTTATTCCCCCAACCATTACATTTACACGTCTATCCTTATCTCTGTGTTGCATACCATTCAAGGTTGGTTTTAAATCACCATTATAATCGGGAGGGAGAATAATATACATTCCACCTTTTTTTGCATCAGGACCAGGTGCTCCCATATCGACTACAAATCTGAAAAAAGCATCATTGACTGTTCCTGGACCAGCACCTGCAGGCACTTCAACTACAGTGGCTCCATCTCGTTCTAAATCGAAAATTGCAGAAGCATAAACCGTACTCGCATTACCAGTTAGAAATAATGATTTAGCATCCATTAAATCGTCCATTACAACCACTTTGTTATAATCGTCAAGTCCAAGTTCGAGCATTCCTAAACGCATCCCTTCAATTGAAGTTGCCGGAATAAAATTTAAAAAGACCTCAATACCTCTAATAAAATCGAGGTTTTCATACACCTTCTCTAATGTCGCATCAGTTGGTATTCCATCATAAAATTCTAAATCACCAATACGAGAATCAACATGGTCTGGAGTTAAAATTTTGGTTGGAATTTCTGTTTTGAATTTTGATAAAATTTCATCAAAACTACTCTCTATGGAAGTAGATTCTTTAGTTTCTACATCTTTTCTTGTCTTGGTTGCTTGATTACAAGCTGTAATTGCTATGACTACAAAAGCAAGGACATAAATTAATTTACTTTTCATCTTATTTTAGTTTATTATTTCGATATTAATTTTTTATTGGTTACGGTGTGTGTATGAGCAGTAGCTCCTCCACGACTGTTGATTTATTTTTTTAGTTTGTTTTCTTCTTTGATTTTTGTTGTAATGATTATCTGAGCTATTGCTTATACACGTTGTTACCAAATGTTTTAATTGTTAATTTTTCTTGAGTGCCTCTATGATTTTAAAATCTACCCAAAATATATCAGCCTTATTATTTCCATAAGACCTATGAAAAAAGAAATACTTACCATCAGGACTTACACTACCATATGCATCCGCAAATTTTGTGTTTATGGCATTACCTAAATTAATTGAAGGTCCCCAAGAACCATCTTTCTGACGAAAAGAAATATACAAATCTGCATCTCCATATCCACCTTTTTCTCTTTGATCATCCCAGATTACATAAGACTCATCTGGAGCAATAAATGGGTGTGCATTCCAATTTCCAATGTCTTCGATATTTAAAACTAGAGGTTCTTCATGTTTTCCATTTATTAATCTTGAATAACGCAGCGGCCCTGATTCACTGGCTTCATCAAAATAATAAGTTCCATTAGAAGAGGATGTAAGGCGCATAATACGAAATTTATCGAAAGGAGCGCCGAGACTTTTTGCCTCAGACCAACCAGAAGCAGTTCGTTCTCTAAATTTCCTCCCCAAATGCATAATTTTTCCATCTGTTGAAATAAATGGTTCTCCTTCTCTTTCCGCCACAAGTGATTCAGTCCAATTGTTATCTTCAAATTTAACAACAACCAAGGCGTTGTTTTTATACCTCCCTCCCCTTCTGCGAAAATAAAACTCCTTTAAGTCTGGAGTAAAAACACCAGCTGCCTGTCTAAATTCAGTCTTAATAATTTCTGGAGCAAATAATTCAGGGATTAAACCTGGTGGTTTCTGACCAAGATAAATTTCTTCTTCTGCACTAATTGAATCACTAACTTCTGCTTTATTCTCTTTGTTGTTGCAAGCACTTAAAAGCAATGCAAATACAATTAGTAAAAAGGAGTAGGGTTTTTTCATTATTTGAGTTTTATAATGCTTGGTAACGGTCTAGTATAAGCGGTCGTTTTCCTGCCCGACCGGCAGGCGGGAATGCCGCTTATACAATGTTAGCATCTGAATTATTGTTCTCATCGTTCGTGATGCTTTGCAATAGTCTCTTCAGAGAGCTCTAAAAAACGGGCAGCATTATTATATAGAATGTCTCTTTTCTCTTCTTCGGATAAGAATATTGCTTCTTTAACGGTCCTCACTGCAATCGAAATAGCTTCTGGCCATAACATCTGATCCGTTCCAAACATGATTCGTTTGCCAAATCCAGCATCCATCAATTGTTTAAGTGCGGTGTAGAATGCTTCCTTTGGAAGTGCCCAGTTCAAGACCCCAATATCTGTGTACAGTTCAGGATAGATGTACATCATGGCTATCGTTTCTGAAATGTAAGGCCATCCTGCATGAGCTATAAAAGCCTTTAGTTTAGGGTGTTTAACCAATACGGGCTCAAAGAGAGTCGGTTTGCCAAGGATGGTTCTGAATTTTGGAGCAAAGGTGTGTGGTCCACCTGGAGGGCCTAATCCTGTGTGCAAACAGACTGTAATACCATTGTCTTCTGCAACTTGGAAGTATGGCTCCATCAGTGGGTCATCTGGGGCAACACCGGCATATTGAAGCCCTAATTCTCCGAGAAAATTAACTTGATTATTATCGAAATATAGTTTGAGAGAGTCTGGGTTTAAAATCGGTTTGCCATCATCATTTGTTTGTATACCAGTGAGAAATAATTCGGGTCGGGATTGTTGCCATGTATTAAGCGCTTTTATAGAAGTGCTACTTGTGAGTGCAAGCACGATATTATTTTTCTCAATCTCATCAAGGACCATTTGAAGATGAATCCCCGCATTTTCTGGTGAACTAAGTACTTGCGCATAAGATTCACCTGCCCAGGAAGCTTTCATGTCTGGAGGTATCCCCTGATAGGCATGTAAGTGAATATCGATAATGGGTAATTGGGGTTCTTGTGCGAAGCAATTAATATTAATCGCAAGAAACAGAATAAGTGAAATTTTTTTCATGATTTGATCCCTTTTGATGCTAACAATTGAATATAGAACATTATGCACTATATATCACTTATAGCTAAGATAACAAATCATCAATACCCTTAAAGGAATTTTCTGCTACATGAATGTAAATCTCAGTAGTCTTGCTGGAATTATGCCCCAGTAGGATCTGAATAGTTCTGAGATCCGTTCCTTTTTCCAATAGATGTGTGGCAAAACTATGCCTGAGTTTTTCGTTTTTCAGACTCTAAAAAAAGAAAGCTTTTATAGGTTCCATTTCATTACCTCCTACTTCGTAGTTTATTTTTTCCTCCAGGACTAACTCCCCCGATAGTTGTCGGGGTCGTTGTTCCTTTGGAACCTCTCCTGAAAATGCCAGACCTCTCTCCCTTAGCAGGGGATTTTTCGTTTTTCAGACTCTAAAAAAAGCAAGCTTTTATAGGTTCCATTTCATTACCTCTCACTTCGTACTTCATTTTTTCCTCCAGGGTTAACTTTGCTTCACTTGTTGTACATGACATAAGTTAAACCAGAGGTTCCTTTTTATTAATCCGGTTTTCTAAAATCAAAATTATGAGAATATGACAATAATAATCGTGCGAAATTAGCGTGGGGTCTGTGTTGCCATAATAGTCCAACACTAAATTTCCCATATGCTGATACCTGGCGGCCAAATCCGGTATACAATCGGTTTTGATTGAGGCCCCCATCTCCTGCTTCACGATCAAACCAGTAGTCAAACCTGTCCAGGTCAACAAATACTTCGTTAAATATTGTAATAAAATTTGTGCCCTTTTGAATATTCTCCCCATTTAATGGAATGGTAAATCCGAGCATATATCTAATACGATTGCTGTATTCGGTACCGTATTCTACCGTAGTAATCCAGCGCTGTTCAATTCGGAATCTATTTTTAACATTCATCTTACCCCATTTCGACTTGATTAACAATTCCTGGAAAAATCTATTCTCATGGAACTTACGATAAAGTTCATCATCGAAGGGCCAGGTATCTACACGGACATAACCAATAGCCCCATTGGTTTTTTTACTAAAATCATAATGAACAGCAGCACGCCAGAGTAATTCATTAAGGTTTGAAGCCATTTCCCATGTTCGTAATTCACCTTGAAGAAAAAAGCTCCATTTATCCGCAAAGCGCATACTGCTTGTCGCCCCAATCCAATTCCCAAGCTTATCTTCCGGGTTCTGTCCGGTTAAGGAGTAAATTGAAGACATTAAAAAAAGAAGAAATATTATTTTAACCCTTACAAACATTAAAATAGAAAGAAGTTTTTTCTTTACCATTCATCTGATTTCATTACTTTGATTTATACGATCCTTATTTATTCAAGAGCCTGCCCGGACAATGTATGTTACAAAACCTGATGTGGCAAAAAATTAATATTTGAAAGTCTATAAGCCCCAACTGCTAATGTATAACGGCGTTTATGTACTATCATAAGTTAAAACCTAGTCTCACCACGGGCCCAAATGTATTTACATCGTATCTAAAACGATCGGCTCCGCTACCTTTGTCATAATCCATTGAAATAGCCCGAAAACCAACTGTGGTATGAAATAATTTTGAAAAACGATAACCAAAATTGGCCTGGACCTGCCAGGTTAAGCTTGAACCAATGTTAAACCCACCAATGTCGCCACGAAATTGAAGTAGCCACTTACCATTTACCGTATGTGTTGCTCTTGTAATAATTACAGGATCTATCCAAAATTCGGAATTATCCGCACTTACTAAAGTAGTGCTGCCACCCCCAATTATATTACGGTTTATATCTGCTCCCATTTCCAGGTTGTTCATTCGCAGACCTATTCCACCTTCCAGAAATGGGAGAATACGATAGAGGCCTGATAGTTCCCAAATCAATTGCTTAGCTGTGAGCCTGCCCGAGCTAACGAGTGTCGTAGGAGTTACATCCTGAGCTAGCTTCATGTATACGAAGTCTGAGCCTATTGCCCACTTATCAGTTTGGGCTTCCAGATATACCATAGCACCAAATTCCAAATTACTGAAGATATCAGACGTATTGGCGTCTACTTCTATAGGGGGAAGTTCACGTATGCCCGAAGTGCCCGACATGGAAGGGAACATGAGATAGGGTTCAATTAGAAATTTCCACGATTTATCGGAAGTTGATTCCTGCGCATTAGAACTGAATAGTATTAATACGAATAGAATTGAAAGATTTGTTTTGATTTTCATGAGTAGTGAATTTTAAATTATTAAACTGAATAATAAATGATGAATGTTGAAAACTAACTTATAAATGAATATTTATATTCATGATCATAAATAGTTAAAATCCATGCCTCTAAAGACATAATGGGCCTAATTAAAATCGTCAACTCTATCTTCCTCGTTTTCTAGATTAGGGGGCTTGGACTTTTTTAAATTAATAGTATGAAATAGTCTTAACCTAAATATTTGTTGACTTGCTTTTAATCCGGAGGTTTCGTAAAGTCTCGAACTTTGTTGAATAAAGTGCAATTCATATTTCCAGTTTTTGGCAATACGATGACCAAAAGCAATGTGAAACCTACCTTGATTAATTAAGAATTCGGTATTATCAGAACCAATGGTTTGAAATCCTTCATATAGTATTTGAAAATAGATAGGTCTCTTAGGGCCAAACCATTTTAAATCCTGACTTTGGACACCTAATAAAAGCCGACCTCTTAGCCGAAATTCGTTTGGGAGGCTATCTTGCTGATATGAGAAGAATCGTTGTTCAATCCTTAGACGACTAAACATCGAAAACCATTTAGTTTGAAGCCATTCAACATTAAAATCCTGATGGATTCGAAATTCGGTTATATTTGGTGCGTAAATATTATCTGAGTAAAAGATTGCAGTTGCTAAAGCAACGCTGTATGTTTTATTAAACTTATAGTTAACGCTGGGTCGTATTAGTATTTGATTCCAGTCACTATTTGACCAAACGCCCCGAACACCTACATCTCCTCCATAAGTAAAGTTGGTAGGGGTTTTTACTTTTAAGGTGTAGTTAAGCCAAAATTGATTGTCTATTTCCTGACCAAACGCTTCCTCCTGATGGGCTAAAATGAATAATAGAGCAATGCAGATATAGATTTTATTCACTACTACTTTGTTTTAGGTTAACATCAAGTTGTGGGAGGGGTATGGTAATCCTTTCATTAATAAATTTACGGTTTATTATTCTTCTCAAATCACTTTTGGTTCTCTCTATTTGAAAGATATTGTCACTATAAAAAAATAGTTGGAAAATTAATGAAGATGAAGCAAAATTTAATAAGCGCGCCTCAACTATTTGATCAGCTCTTATTTCCGGGAGTTCCGATGCGCATTCTTCCAGTATATTTATTACTTTCTCCACATCACTACCATATGCCACTTTTACATCAATATTGAATCGGGTATTTTCGGATTGATTATTCCAATTAATAACCTTGTTGGATGTAATTATAGAATTAGGAAGGATTACCATTATTTTATTTCGGTTCAAGCCGGTGGATGTTCGAAATCCAATTTTTTGAATTTTCACAATATCTCCATCGATTTCCAAAATGTCATTTTCTCTTACAGAGCGCTCAAAGAGTAAAATCAAGCCAGACAAAACATCGTTAAAAGTTTGCTGAAGCCCTAAACCAACTCCAACAAGTAATGCCGCAGAACCTGCAAGAATAAGCGAAAACTCAATTCCTATAGCTTCCAGCATATATGCAATGGCAGTGATCCAAACAAAATACATGACAATTTGATAGATTGGCTTCCCATGGGTTTCTTTGGATCTGGTAATTTTTCTATATACCATAACCAGGAATTTCAACGTAATTGAAATTAATTTGGTAATGATAAAGATGATAATTACCGTAAATAATTGCATTAAAGTTAAGGAGTGCTCTTTATAACTAAACACTTCAATTTCCAGAAAGGCGTTAAGATCCATGTGTTTAATATTTTAGTTCATCTATTTATTTACTTCTTTGGGTCTACCGGGTATTTTTTCATAATGGCAGTCACTTTTTTTGGAATATCCCTGGCCCTTTTTTGAGGGTCCTCATTCACAGTTTTTGTTCCTATAGCCTGCCAGATGAGTAACTTATCATCCTTGTCATAAGCTTCTATAATGAGGCTACCCTGTAAATACTGTGTCTCGTTTATCACCGTAGTTGAATGGGCTGTACCCCAACCCCATCCCGGACCTCTCATTCCTGCTCTGCCCATGCCACGACCCATGCCAGGTCCCATGCCCATTGCCGTGGTTGTGGTATTGGCTGTTTGCTGGGTCTTAATTTTACCAATAACATTTAGGGTTATTATAAGGTCACCATTGGTTTCCGCCTTGCTAAGGCCTCTTTTACTGGCTTCTTCTCTAAAAGCCTGTTCTATCCTTTCCCTGTCAAACCTGGTCATTTTCTGATCGCTGTTATCTGCCCAACCAAAAAATTCATAGGTCTTGAATTCATTGAATTCTACAGAAGGATCCTTGTCAGATATTACCTTGGTACTTGAGCAACCCGTTAAATAAAAGAGGGCAAGCAGATAGTTGCCAATTATTAAAATTTTGTATCTCATTCCAAATGTTTAAGTATTTATAATTATTAATTATTTAGCATTATTTCGATACCTTAAGTCCCCCATCATTCTCCGTATAATCAAATTCTAATAAATTTTACGATTTATAAGATTTTGTCTTTCCATAGTGAATTGCAAAAGAGAGGGCTATGATAACAACAGCTATACCAATTCCTACGTACATAAGATCAGAAGAAACTTCTTCCTGTGCTACCTTACCCAGGAACGTAACTCCCAGGGCAGCAATGACAACGCCGATAATTTTGTCCTTTAAAGCCTTTAGATCAGGGATTTTAACTTTAATAGGCGCTTCAAAATCCTCCTTAGCTATGAATAACTTATATAAACCTATCGCAGTTATATAAGCTACAGTAGCTATCAAATAAAGATCAATGGTCTCTATGGTGGTCATGGCTACATTCTTGGCTATTTTTGGGGAATATTCTCCATAGCTCAGGATTTTATATGTACGTGATCCGATCATTAAAATCCCTATGATTCCACAACCCAAGGCTAAAAGAAGGCTTCCAATAATGGGTATCCAAAGGAGGTTTCTGCTCCATATCAGTATCTTTTTCATGATTAGTGTATTTTAGTTATAATCTAATTAAATGTTCATTAATCTTTGTAAAGCCAGTTGTGATGCAAAGAATTAATATTACTTATTTACGCCTCCAACAAACCAGGCAAAATATGGATTGCTTTTTAGTTCAGGAATATTCCGTTTAAGCATAACTGGCAGTTTTCTGGATCTCTTAAATACGAATTATATCCGGTCCTGAATAAAACCCAAAGCATTTGCAACTGGTTATCAATTTCTTTTTTATTTAGGTATCAGTGGTCTCTGAATTCTATGGGTTGGTTCTCAAGATTTAAAAAGCCTGGGATATACGGATTCAACACGGTTATATAAATTCGAAGAAGTTCTAACTTTGCCATATACCTTAAATTATTATTATGGTTTTAAACTATTTAGCAGTTTTTATTGGCTGCTATGTCTACATATTATGTCCAAACTGATGGCTAACTTCCACCAATTTTTTAGAAATACACCCTTGCCTTAAAACTTGGGGCAATAATGAAATCAGTACGGGTATTATAGGTTGGGTTCATAAATAATTGAATTCCAGGAGTTACCCATAATTGTTTCAATAGTAAGATACGCCAGTAAATTTCCGTGCTATACTGTGGCGTATCCCTGGCAACAGTCCAAACCTGAGTTAATAAAAACTCCGAAGGGTTCTGAGGGTTATTAATTGAATTAGCCCAATCTTTTATAGGACTTGAAAGGTTAAAGGCTAGCCCCATCTCTCCTGAAATTTTGAAAAGATCATTGTATACAAGTCCCGCCGTAGCGGAATGTTGTATGCCTGTAAATATCCCAAAACCTCCCCCCTCAGCTTTATTATACGTATAGTTTGCAAAGCCGACAAGTTGATTCCATTGCTTGGATCCATGCACCTTAAAACCCCATCCGGCCGATGTTGGGAAGGGAATGAATTGATCACCTATGTCCACTCCAGCAGTACTTTTTTTATCGGCGTAAAAAAACATTAAATGGGCGTGATCAAAATCTTTTGAAGTTCGGAACCAGTGTTTTCCAATCTCCAGGGCCGTATAAATTTCGCCATACTCAAATAATCCGCTCCAATCAAATTCCCCTGCATCCACATTTAGGTCATTGACTACTCCCTTTAAATATAGATGTGATCCTTGTTTGAGATTCCAGTTGAAACCAAATCCCAGTGAAGGGGGTCCGTAGGGAACTACGGTGGTCGGAAACGTATTGGGAATGCCTGTAAAAGACACTCTTGCATCTTTATAGCGGAAAAAATCCATCATTGCCGCAGGTGCGGTCTGACCTATTCTGAACCAAAAACGGTCTTTTTTAAGATGTTGTTCCCAGAATAAAATACTGGCATAAGGATCCCAGGGCAGGAAGGTGGCATCGACACCTATACCTGATCCTACATCAAAAAAAAGATCTCCTGGCATACCATTGTTACTGCCCAGATTATGTCTCCAATCCAGGGTAGCCGTGATGCCTCCTTCGTAATCTTTTCCCTTGTTGATAAAATGCCATTGAGCTTCAAGCAATAAAAACCCACCCAGACCGGTATTTCTACTTGTTTCTGTTACGGTTTGAGATTGTGGAACTCCCAAAAACATGGCCTGATAACTGATTCCCAGCTTTATGCCTGTACGTTTATACAAATCGACTTTCCAATCGAAATAATTCCCAGGGATTATTGTGCCCAAAACCGATCCGGGCTTCGGAAAACTTGCATTCAGATCAGCTTCTACATCTATTGGAATTGCAGGGTCCTCGTCTTTGGGATAGTGAGGAAGTGAATCCGCTTCTACATCCTGTTGAATTACTTGAGCATAATTTACCCCAGTTGACAACAAAAATAAAAACAACATAATACATCTTAAATCCTGCATAAGGTAAAATATTCAATTGTCTAAAAATATTAACGATAAATATAATGCACGTGCCTAAAGGAGACACGTGCATATGAGATCTAAATACTAATTACCAACCGGAAATCTCTCCTCCAACTCTTGCAGCATATTCATTGCCTTCATGGCTTTGAGTGTGCCGTAGTTTATATTGCCAGCACTCAAACTGGATCCTTCCTGAAACGGATAATTCGGAAGAGTAACGAAAAACTTTTTCAGTTGATCCTGTATAGGCACGAATAGCCACATATTATCTGCATACCATCGTAAGTATCCCATTGTTCCTTCCTCATGCATTACCTCATAAGGATCGGCATGAAGGTTAATTATTAAGGGCCAATTAGTAACAACCCTGTCTCCGGTTGCAATATTACCTTCAATGATGGCAAAATGAGTTTTCCATTCTTTCCAACGAACGGCGTTTAGTTCACCTCCCTGGCCGAAATAATAGATTGTTTCACGTGGTGATTCCTTAACCTCGCCTTTGAAAAAAGGCATGAAGTTGTAACCATCTAAATGGACTCTCCAATCTTTGCCATTCGCTTTGTGACCTTTTTTTAATTTTTCAACGATATCAGGATCTCCAGCAGCCGCTAAAAAAGTAGGGAGCCAATCTTCATGCGAAATGATGTTATTATATCTGGTACCAGGTTCTATGACACCTGGCCAACGGATAAGCTGAGGTACTCGGAATCCACCCTCCCAGGTAGTTCCTTTTTCACCATGCCAGGGAGCGACACCGCCATCAGGCCAAGATACTTTTTCAACACCATTGTCAGTACTATATACCACAATTGTATTATCATCAATACCTAATTCATCTAATAAATCTAATAATCCACCCACCTGATCATCATGTTCTACCATGCCATCGGGGTAGAGTCCAACACCGGTTCGTCCTTGGGCTTCTTTCTTAAGTCTTGTCCAAATGTGCATTCGGGTAGAGCTTACCCAAACAAAAAACGGTTTATCTTCCTTCACAGCATCTCTAATAAACCTTTCCCCTTCTGTTATAAATTCAGCATCAGCAGTCTCCATTCTTTTTCTGGTCATAGGCCCTGTATCTTCGATTCGACCATCACGGTAGCTGTGAATCACGCCCCGTGGGCCATATTTTTCATGGAATTCTTTATCCTTTGGATAATAGTATGTTTCAGGTTCTTCCTCCGCATTCAGGTGATAAAGATTTCCAAAAAATTCATCAAAACCATGGGCTGTAGGTAAATGTTTGTCCTGATCACCGAGGTGATTTTTTCCAAACTGACCGGTGGCATATCCATGCGGTTTTAGAAGGTCTGCCAACGTAGGTGCAAAATCAGGAATTCCGTGGTCAGAGCCTGGCATTCCTATTGTTAATAAGCCTGTTCGGAAAGGATGCTGGCCTGTAATAAAAGAGGCCCGTCCTGCCGTACAACTTTGTTGAGCATATGCATGTGTAAAGAAAGCTCCTTCTTTACCAATACGATCAATGTTGGGTGTTTCGTATCCCATAATACCGAGGTTGTAGGTGCTAATATTATGTGCACCAACATCATCCCCCCAGATGACCAATATATTCGGCTTTTTCTTCTGTGCTTCACCAAATGTAAAGCTCATTACCATAATAATGGTAACTAGTAATTGTAGTTGTCTCATAAATTCTCTCGTTTTTAAGTTAAGTATTGAATTTTGGTTCTTCCTGAACCTATTTAATTACTCTCAATATTTTTTTAATACATTATTTTCTGTAATCATCCTTCTAACCAAAGCATCAATTTGCTTCATATTTTCTTGCTGGCCAATCGTATTAAAAATTAAATCGGGGGGATTTTCTTTTTTGTTTGCTTTGTTCTTGTCCTTATTTTTCAATAGACTTCATTACTAAATTTTAACAGATCTAAACACTACATTTTTTGAGCACCTACACATCACTGCAAATCAAGAAGGTATTGAGTTGCATTTTTAATGCAACAGAAACGAATAGAATGGCAATTTGAAACACCATAGTTTTTCATTTCTTTAGAACTAGTTGGTTAATATTAATCCAGGGGAACTAATATCACAATTGAAATGTACAACAATAAATCACCCAAGAGTTAAGAAACTCTTAACACCATTGTTAAGTGACTAGCTGGGTAATCCTCGGATGGACCATAAGGGACCGGTAAATTATCAAATCTTTGTAGTATGGGATAATTACGAAAACTCTTAACACTATTGTTAAGCGACTTGCTGGGCAACCGTCCGATGGACCATAAGGGACCGGTAAATTTCTAAATCACGGTAGTAAAGATGGGGGTGCAAAATCAATTCATTCAAAACAAATCTGGCCTGTTGTTTTGCAATTTCCGGTTCTGTCTTGAAATCGCGGATGTACCACTCAGAAATTTGATGGACGGCCAGTTGGTAGTATTTTTTCCAAAAGGGGTTTAGAGAAGAAAAAATACCTGCAGTTTTCCTGATATTGTTAATGGCTACACCAAGTTTCATGTTAAAAGCAACTACTATGAAGTCGTCTGTATTGAGTTCCACACTTTTTTGGGCCATATAGCCCGGAAGGATACCAAAAAAGATTTCTATCAATTCCCGGTAAAAGTCCTCAAGGCCATCGAAATAGGTGTAGAAAGTAGGCCTCGAAATTGGCGTATCCTTTATAAGGTTTTCAACACTAAAATCTATCTCCACATCACTGTCAGACATAATTTTTTCCAGATAAGAAGATAAGAAGAGATAGTACTTCTTATTGGCGTTGGGTCTCAATTTGTGGACTAATTCTTCCATAAGGTTTTTTACATGGGGGAAAGATAGGAAACATCAACTGAGTAAAAAAGCTAAAAAGCCATAAAATTAGGTCAAATTAAGCTGTATTTCTGAGGGTTTCGGCAGGATTTTATAGATTCTATTTCATTACCCCTCACTTCGTAGTTTATTTTTTCCTCCAGGACTAACTCCCCCGATAGTTATCGGGGTCGTTTTTCCTTTGTTCCCTCGCCTGAAAATGCCAAACCCTCCTGCCTTCGGCAGGAGATTTTTTATTTCCCCGATCCTTAGGAAAGTGAACTTTCCACGTCTGAGGAAACAATAATCCCGCTCCATATAGGAGCGGGTTTTGTGCTTGATGCGGCGCACCGAGGAACCAAAGTGTACGTCTATAAATATATGTTACGGTTGGTGTCATTGAACTTGGTCTCATATTTTGAGGTCTTTTCAACTTTAAAACCGGCCACATGTTCTACAGCTGGTTTTATTTTGAAGCGTAGCTTTTTAGATTGAGAAGAATACTAGAATGAACGTTCACCGAGCAAGGAATGGCTGAATTTGTAAAGGCTACAGAAACATTATGAAAAATATGGATTTGGAGACCTGCAGGATCTTGAAATGTCTTGGTGGAAATATTTTTTGTTGTCAAAGACAATATAATTTGTGGTATTTTTAAATGCTTTTTAAAATGTTCCGTAGGCTTATGAAAGAAATTTATTAATACTTTAATCATGGTAAGGGAGACACATGCCAGGGTTCATTTATTGAATAAATCTTGTAGTTTAAGCCTTGTTCTTTTTGCAAAGACAACCAACCAAAAATAATTATGACCAAACTTTCTATTCATGAAGAAGAACCTTCAATTTCTTTTATTGATTTATTTTTTATTTCTGGTAATTGAAGGAAAAACCCAGGAAGGAAATTACAAATTCGAAAATTACGGAAACCAAACTGTACTGCTAAACGGCAATGTTACAGGCAGCGCAAATGATCTTGGTCTAACGTTTTATAATCCGGCTAGATTGGCCCTGCTAGATAAGCCTTCTTTTGTAATTGCCGGAAAAGCCTATGAGTGGTCTAAATACAGTTTTAAAGATGTCCTTGGGACAAGTATTTATCTGAATACTTCCAATTTTAACGGGATTCCAAGTATTGTGGCCGGAACCTTCAATCTAAAATTTCTGCCAAAACACAAATTTGCTTTCGCCATTATTTCCCGTTATCGCTCTGATATCAGTATAAATTATACGTCTGGGATACAAGAAACCCCTGAATTTGATCCTATCGAGAATGAGGCAAGGCGCTTTACAGATCTTGGATTTCGTAAAGTTTTGCGAGATGAATGGTATGGGATAACCTGGTCTTATCCCATAAAAGAAAATTTTAGTATTGGACTTTCACTATTTGGAAGTATGTATAGAAAAAATGGAATGAGTAAAGTATTTGTTAGCGCTGAGCGTATGGATAATAGTGTTGTCAGCTATTCTAATAATTTTAGTTATTCTCAAAAAACATATGGCCTTTTTCTTAAAATGGGGCTCGCATGGCGTCTTTCTAACATTGATATAGGAGCGAGTTTTAGCCTGCCATTTATCTCTGTTAAAGACAAAGCTTCACTTAGATCAGAGGAGTTCTTGAGTGGCATAAGTCCTGAACAGGATTACTTTGCATTTGCAGACCCGGGAGATCTGGAAAATAAGCGCAGAACTGCCGCCAGCTTCTCAATAGGTGCCGGAATACCTATAGGAAAAAGCACTATTCACCTGGACGGAAGTTGGCATTCAAAGCTTGACAGATACCAAAGAATAGTTTTGCCCGAAGGTGTTGCCGAAGCTACCAACCTTGATCCCAAACCTTTTGAAGAAGAGTTTGAATCGGTGATAAATTTTGGAGCTGGCCTGGATTTATATGTGTCTCCCTCTTTAAAAATAATTTCGAGCTTTAGCTCAGATTTTTCGGCCAGGAATTCCAGTGTAAACCTCATTGATGTTATAGATCAGAACCAGAGCGATTTTAAACTCGAGGACGATTATTGGCATTTTGGCTTGGGTACGGATTTGAAACTGAAGTGGGGGCATATCGTTTTAGGTACTACCTATTCCAGTACTTCGAACACTGTGGTGGATGATATAGATATACCCGATGGAACACCTGACGACGGAACTTCAGATGTTTTGACGAAGATAAAATTTGAACGATGGCGTTTTATTATAGGGCTGGAAATCCCCATTTTAGAGAAGAAAATTAAAGGTCTTCCTGCTAAATAACACAACTGCCGCCAACTTTTAGACATACTTTGAAGATTATTTTGGTACTTGATCACCCGTTAAATGAGCTAAAATCTGGTTGTATTGTTCCTTTGGAACCTCTCCTGAAAATGGCAAACCTCTCTGTCATCGGCAGGGGATTTTTCGTTTTTCGGACTCTGAAAAAAGCAGACTTTTATAGGTTCCATTTTATCACCTCCCACTTCGTAGTTTAGTATGTCCTCCTTCGCACCTCATTTTTCCTCCAGGACTAACTCCCCCGATAGTTATCGGGGTCGTTTTTCCTTTGTTCCCTCGCCTGAAAATGCCAAACCCTCCTGCCTTCGGCAGGAGATTTTTCGTTTTTCAGACTCTAAAAAAAGCAAGCTTTTATAGGTTCCATTTCATTACCTCTCACTTCGTACTTCATTTTTTCCTCCAGGACTAACTCCCCCGATAGTTATCGGGGTCGTTTTTCCTTTGTTCCCTCGCCTGAAAATCCCAAACCTCTCTGCCTTCGGCAGGAGATTTTTCGTTTTTCGGACTCTGAAAAAAGCAGACTTTTATAGGTTCCATTTTATCACCTCCCACTTCGTACTTCATTTTTTCCTTCAGGACTAACTCCCCCGATAGTTATCGGGGTCGTTTTTCCTTTGTTCCCTCTCCTGAAAATGCCAAACCCTCCTGCCTTCGGCAGGAGATTTTTTATTTCCCCAATCCTTATGAAAGTGAACTTTCCACGTCTGGGGAAATAAAAAACCCACTCCTTTTTAAAGGAGTGGGTTTGGCGCTTTAAGTGGTACCTCCAGGAATCGAACCAGGGACACACGGATTTTCAGTCCGTTGCTCTACCAACTGAGCTAAGGTACCTTCATTATTTGAGGGTCAGCACCCTCCGAAGCGTAAGCAAAAGCGTCACGCGAAGGAGGGGGCAAATATACTTTCAAATTTAGGAACTACAAACAAAAAAGAAAAAAAAGCCTGCTGTTTTTTTACATTTTATAATCTTTGCATTATGAACCTTATTGTTGATGTCGGGAATACTTATGTAAAGCTGGCCGTTTTTCAGGAACATAAGCTGTTATGGCAGCAAAAGCTGGTGCCAGAAGACTTTCCTGAGCTGGTAAAAAAAGTATTTAAAGATTACCCAGATATACAAACAGCAATTATTTCATCGGTAGGTGTTTTGGATCAAAAATATATTTCACTATTAACAGTTTTTGTTGAGGTACACCTATTGAGTCATAGCACTAATATTCCCTTTAAGAATTCCTATGCTACGCCCCAGACATTAGGTATGGACAGAGTGGCGCTTACCACCGCGGCCTTCTACCATAATCCTGATGCCAATACCCTGGTCATTGACGCGGGTACATGTATAACTTACGATATGATAAATGATTATGGTGAGTACCTGGGAGGTGCAATTTCTCCCGGCTTACGTATGCGCTATAAGGCACTACATGAGCACACTTCAAAGTTACCTTTGCTAGAACCGAAGAATTTCAATGATATAATAGGAAATTCTACAGATGCAAGTATCCATAGTGGCGTTTTAAATGGCATTTGTGCCGAGATAGATGGGGTCATAGGTCAATACCAATCGCGTTTTGAAGATTTAACAGTTATTTTAACAGGCGGTGACGCTCAAATTTTGTCTAAACGATTAAAAAATACCATATTTGCGCATTCTAATTTTCTCCTAAAGGGCTTGAATTATTTGCTGGAATACAACAAACGCTAGATGGTAAAGAAAATCGTATTGCTAATACTCTGCTTAACGGCAATAGCATCATACTCCCAGAGTGGTAACGGAACTGTATCACCTTATTCATTTGGTGGAATAGGAGATTTCAGACCTCAGGCTACTATAGAAAATCAGGCTATGGGAGGATTAAGCATGTATACAGATAGTATTCATGTCAACTTAAATAATCCTGCCGCTTACGGGAAACTCAGGTTAGTGACTTTTACGGCAGCGGGGGGACATAAAGAGGTAAAATTGAAAGATTTTACTGATGAAGAAAGTTCTTCTGTCACTACTCTTGAATATATTTCCCTGGCATTTCCCATAACACCAAAGTTTGGTGTTGGAATAGGAATTCTTCCTTATACGGCTGTTGGCTATAATGTTTTTTCTGAAACTACAAATGCCACCCAGGATACGGTAATAAATCAGTTTTCAGGGGATGGGGGCTTAAATAAAGCATTTTTGTCAGCGGGATATGAAATTACCAAAAATCTGCATGTTGGGGCAACAGTAAATTTTAGTTTTGGTAACCTGCAATACCAGAGTCTTCAAAGTATTGAAGGAGTTCAGTATGGAACAATAGACATCCGTGAATCTGAGATTAGCGGTTATGATTTTAATTATGGAGTAACTTATACTCCCAGCATTAAAAATAAATACACTCTATTTAGCTCAGTTACTGTAAATACACAGGCTAATTTAGTGTCTTCAAATACTGAAAGATTAGGTTCATTTTCATTAAGTACCGGTGAGGAAATTGAAGTAAGAGATGTAAATTTAGAACCTGACAATCTTAGAAATACAGAACTGAAAATCCCAACAATTACTACTTTTGGGCTTGGATTTGGGCGGGATAAAAAATGGTTTTTAGGGGCAGAATATAGTTTTCAGGCTGCAAGTTCATTTAGAAATGACTTTATTGACCCTGAAAATGTAGCATATGAAGATGCCAATACTTTTAGGGTAGGCGGATACTTTATACCTGATTATGCTTCATTTACCAGTTATTTGA
Source organism: Eudoraea sp. (assembly GCF_039969275.1). Lineage (GTDB taxonomy): Bacteria > Bacteroidota > Bacteroidia > Flavobacteriales > Flavobacteriaceae > Eudoraea. The sequence goes on along the minus strand of NZ_JBDVOC010000013.1, from coordinate 158,665 downwards.
AAAGAATCACTTATAGGGCTGGTGCGCGTACTTCCAAAACGGGCTTGTTAGTAAATGATACCTCGATACATGATTTTGGCATAACTTTTGGTCTTGGGTTACCAGTTGGAGGAGGTTTTTCCAATATGAATGTTGGTTTTGAATACGGTAAACGAGGTACCACAGTAGCGAGTTTAATTGAAGAAAGTTATTTCAAAGTCAGTGTAGGACTGTCATTCAACGATAAATGGTTCCAAAAAAGGAAAATAAATTGATAAAAATTTAGTACATTAACCACTTTAAAATTAATACACGATGAAAAAGAAGATATACTGTATGATGATTGGGTTACTGGCAATAGCGGGCACAACAAATGCACAAGCCCAAAACCCCGAATGTATGACCAATCTTTCTATCTATGCCGAGCACGCAAAAGTAAAAAACTACGATGCGGCATATACCCCTTGGAAAATGGTATATGAAACATGTCCGTCGATAAATAAAGCAAATTTTTCGCTGGGAGAAAAAATTCTGTCTTATAAGATTAAGAATAGTTCCGGCGCCGAAAAAGATGGTTTTATAAGCGACTTGCTTGCATTATACGATAATAGTTTAAAAGTTTTCCCGGATAAATTTCCCAAGGCGGTTGTTGCCATAGACAAGGCATTATTATTATATGATAATAAGATGGCTTCTGATGAAGAACTATATAATATGCTTCTGGTTGCCTTTGAAGAAGACGCATCAAATTTTAAAAACCCAAAAGCACTTTATCTTTATTTTTCAAGTCTTGTAGACCTTTATAATGAGGGGAAAAAAGATCTTCAAACAGTGTTTGACACTTATGATGACGTTACTGAAAAAATAGATGAAGAGAATGCTAAACTAACAGACATAATTAGCACATTGTTACCCAAGGAAGAGGCAGGTACCCTTACTTCAAAAGAAAAGAGAAGATTAAAAGTAGCCACTACAAACTCTGAATCTTATGGTAAGATTGCCGGAAGTGTGGATTCTAAATTAGGTGCTCTTGCAGATTGTGAAAATCTAATTCCTCTTTATCAAAAGAGTTTTGAAGCTAAGAAAAACGACGTCACCTGGGTAAAAAGGGCGGTAGGAAGAATGTTTAGCAAAGAATGTACAGATGATCCCATGTTCCAAAAATTGTTTGAGGCGCAGTTAGCATTGGATCCTTCAGCTACTGCCTATGTATATGGAGGAACTCTAAAAAGAAAATCTGGTGATACTAAAGGGGCTATAGCAGATTTTAATAAAGCTCTTGAATTGGAGACAGATTCCAAAAAGAAATCAAATATTGCGTATAAGATAGCAACCAGTTATAGAAGATCCAGTAAATCTACATCAAGAAGATATGCTTTACAAGCTATAGATGCAAATTCTTCCAACGGGAAAGCATATTTATTAATTGCAAATTTATATGCTACAAGTGCGAATGATTGTGGTAGTACACCATTTGAAAAAAGAGCAATTTATTGGAAAGCAGCGGATATGGCTAGAAAAGCAGGGAGAGTTGATCCCTCATTAAGTGGAAGAGCAAATCAATCTGCTGCCAGCTATAGCGCCAAAGCACCTTCAAAGACGGATATCTTTAATTCTGGAATGGCTGGTAAAACCATTAGCTTTAGTTGTTGGGTGGGAGGCAGCGTAACAGTGCCTAATCTATAATAATGGATAATCCTTACGGAAATAAATTTATTAACATTGCCATAGTTTTTTCTGTGGCATTGTTGTTTTATGGATGTAAGGATAATTATAAAAGGGTGGGTGAGGAAGCACAGCAAACAATATATCCTCAGGGAGTTGCTCAAAATTTTGTCCTTACCTATACAGAAACTCCTGAAAAATTGGGAAGCGAAGACATCAAAGATTCCAGGGTCATTGCCATTTTAAAAAGCCCGTTGAGTGAAGATTACGACAATATGAGATTTAAGTTTAGGACTTTTCCAAATGGCTTAGAGGTGGATTTGTTTGATGCTGAAAACAATAAAAGTACCATTAAGGCAGACTACGGGATTATTTATTCTAACACTAATTTAATAGACCTTCAGGGTAATGTGGTAATCGAATCTCATGATGGAAAAAAGCTTGAAGCCCCTCAGCTTTTTTATGATCAGACAAATGAGTGGATTTTTACGCAACGTAAATTTAAATTTACCAATCCGGAAGATGGGACAATTATGGATGGAGAGGGAATGGATTTTAATAAAGACTTTAGTTTCTTCAATGCCCATAAGACTTATGGATTAATCACAATTAAGGAAGATCAAACATGATTAAAATACTTAGATATACAGAATACCTGTACCTGTTCGTTGCCATAATATCAGTATATAAGATAATAGAACTTTGGAATATAGACAGAGAGGGTACTTACATCTTTATTTTCTTTGCGCTTGTCTCTATAGGAATGTTTATTTTTAGGCGTAACTATAGAAAACGTTTCGAAAAGCGAAAACGTGATAATCAGCAATAGCCTTGGACTCTAGCCTACTTATTATTTGCATTTGTTTGTTGTTATCCGCATTCTTTTCCGGAATGGAGATCGCCTTTATATCGGCTAATAAAATTCACATTGAAATTGAAAAGAAGCAGGAAGGTCTCCTGGCACAGATACTTACCCGGCTGACTAAAAAGCCTTCAAAGTTTATTGCTACCATGCTCATTGGTAATAATTTTGCCTTAGTGGTTTATGGTTTGTACATGGGAGAGTTATTGATGAATTGGTTCCAAACAAAATTACCTTCAGAAAATAACTTTGTTCAACTTATGCTTACAGATTTTAGCCTCTTGACACAGACGTTAATATCCACAATTATTATTTTGCTTACGGCAGAATTTTTACCCAAGGTGCTTTTTCAGATCTATGCAAACAAACTTCTTAAATTTTTGGCGGTTCCCGCTTATTTTTTTTATTTGTTGTTTTCCGTTATTTCTGATTTTGTCATTAAAGTTTCCGATGTACTTCTAAAGGCCTTTTTTAAAACAGACGGTGATGAAGTACAATTGGCTTTTAGCAAGATTGAATTAGGGGACTATATTACAGAACAAATGGAAACTGTGATGGAAGAGGATGAGGTAGATTCTGAGATTCAGATCTTTCAGAATGCACTTGAATTTTCTGCAGTAAAGGCAAGGGAAGTTATGGTTCCAAGGACTGAAATTATAGCAGTGGAATTACATGAAACTCCAAAAAACCTGGCTAAACTTTTTACCGAAACCGGCTTATCAAAAATATTAGTCTTTAAAGACACTATAGATAACATTATTGGGTATATCCATTCTTATGAGCTATTTAAGAAGCCTAAAATAATTAAAAGTATACTGTTGCCGGTAGAGTTTGTGCCGGAGACCATGTTAATTCAGGATATTCTTAATGTGTTGACGAAAAAACGAAAAAGCATTGCGGTAGTACTCGATGAGTATGGCGGTACTTCCGGAATAATGACTGTTGAAGACATTGTGGAGGAACTTTTTGGCGAAATAGAGGATGAACATGATTCAACAGATTTACTGGAAGAGCAACTAAATAGTAATACATATAAATTTTCTGCCAGGTTGGAAGTAGATTACCTTAATGAACAATACAAGCTGGAACTTCCTGAAAGCGAGGAATACGAAACACTTGGCGGACTGATCGTGAACGAAACAGGTGAGATCCCCGACCAGAATTCTGAAATTTGTATAGAGCATTTTCTGTTTACAATCCTGGAAGTTTCCAACACAAAAATAGATTTAGTATCACTTCAGGTCCTGGAAAAGGATTAGTCCCATAATTATGAGCCAGATAGCAGGCTTTAAGTTTTTATTTCTTAATGGAAAATACTAATTTCGCCAACTGATTTTAAATAAACAAAAAATGGCAATTCTAGAGAATATTAGAAAACGAACAACTATCTTAATCCTGATCATTGGGATGGCCTTATTTGCGTTTGTAATTTCTGGAATTTTTACCGGTAGTGATTTTTCTGGTGGAAAAGTTGGGTCTTCTGTAGGTGAAATTAATGGAGATGAAATTTCTATAGACGACTTTAGACGAAAAATTGAGAGGGCATCAAGAAGGTCCGGACCAACAACTTCATCCATGCAATTAGTGAATTCTGTCTGGACCCAGGTAGAACGAAACACTATTTTAGGACAACAGATTGAAGATCTGGGGATTTCTATTGAACAGGATCAGATAATAAATGTAATTAAATCGAGCCCCGGAATAGCACAGAATCCTCAGTTTTCTGATGAGAATGGAATATTTGATGAAACAAAATTTCGGGATTTTATTGCTGAATTGAAAATTAATGCCCCTGCGCAATATAACGATTGGTTGCAGGACGAAGAGGCTATAATTCAAAGCTCAAAGGAACAAACGTATTTTAATTTAATAAGAGCAGGAGTTGGTGCCACTTTGAAAGAAGGGGAATTGGATTATAAATTAACTACAGATAAAGTAGATATCAGATATGTAAGAATTCCTTACACATCCATTCCGGATAGTACTTTTATTATTACTAAAAAAGAAATTTCGGACTATATTGCTGCACATGAGGAAGAATACAAACAGCAAAGTTCCAGAGATATTCAATTCGTCTATTTTGAAGATAAAGCTTCTATTGAAGATGAGACTGCCATAAAGGATCAAATAACAAAACTTCTTGGTGATACCGTGGAATATTTTGAAGAACGCGATGAAACAGATACCATTCCTGGATTTAGAAATACAACAGACAACGCTGCTTTTCTTGATAGAAATTCTGATAGCAAATTCGATACTATTTATAAGTCAAAAAATGAACTTCCGATAAAATTTGCGGATACCTTAATGGCCTTAAATATTGGAGAGCTATTTGGACCATATCAAGATGGCGAAAGCTTTAAAATAACCAAAATGGTTGACAAAAAACCCAATGGATCTGCAAAGGCTAGTCATATACTAATTACCTGGGAAGGAGCCGAAAGAGCAAACCCTGAAATCAAGAGAACTAAAGAAGAAGCTGAGGCCAAAGCAAACGATTTACTAAAAGAAGCAAAAGCCGAAGGAGCAGTTTTTGCCCAACTTGCAAGAGATAATTCGGACGGGCCATCTGCCCCAAGAGGCGGTGACTTGGGTTATTTTCAGGAAGGGGTAATGACACCTAAGTTCAATGATTTTGCTTTTGGAAATGCCGAGGGACATATTGGTCTGGTTGAAACAGAATTTGGTTATCATATTGTGCGTGTTGATGATAAGGAAGATCTTGTTCAGTTGGCAACTTTAAGCAGGGAAATTGAGGCCTCAGAAGAAACATTAAATACATTGTTTACAGATGCGACTAAATTTGAAATGGCAGCAACCTCATCAGAAAAGCCATTTTCCGATTTGGCAAAAGAAAATGAATACTTAGTAAGACCTGTTAATAAAATAAATGAATTGGACGAAAACCTTCCAGGACTTTCTAACCAACGATCTATTGTTCAGTGGGCATTTAATACAGAAACAGAAATAGGTGATATTAAGAGGTTTGGAATTAGTAACGGTTATGCTGTTGTGCAGCTAACAGCGAAGTATGAAGAAGGTTTAATGTCTGTTGAAGATGCTTCAGCTAATGTCCTTCCGAAGATTCGCAAAGTAAAAAAAGCTGCAAAAATTATTTCTCAAAACCAGGGGAAATCCTTGGAGGATTTAGCTTCAGGCAATAATACTAATATATCTACAGCCTCTTCATTAACAGTAAAAACTCCTACAATACCGGGCGCCGGCAGAGAACCTTTGGTTGTGGGCACGGCATTCGCTTTGCCTCAGGGGAATGTTTCTGATCTTATTGAAGGTGAAACCGGAGTTTTTAAAATTGAAGTAACCAAAAAAGAGGATGGCCCTAAGCTGGAAAATTATACCACATTTGCAAATTCTTTGCAGGCTTCAAATGCGACTCGGGTAAATGCAAGTGTCTTCAATGCCTTAAAGGAAAATTCAGAGATTATAGATAACAGAGCAACTTTCTATTAAGAATAATATCGCTTACAAGTAAAAACTTTTTAGAAAAGGATCTTAAATAATCATTAGCATAAAAAAGCTTCTCATATGAGAGGCTTTTTTTTATAATATCATTTCCGCAAATGGAATTACAGTTTTATATCCCTTATTACTGAAGTATTCAGGGGTGTTTTTTTTACCTATGGCAAGCACAAAATCTCCGCCCCATGCCCCTAAACTTTTGATAGACCCTTCAAAGTCAGGAAATAGATTTTCTTTTACAGGTGTCAGATTAAGGATGTCTGCCAAAAGCAATTCATGAATGTTCATCAGTTCCTTAAATCTGGTTAATTCAGTACAACAAATACATTCTTCTGTCAGTTCTGAAATTTTATTAATTAATACTTCTTTTTCAAATTCCTGTTCTTGATATCTGGTAATCCCTTCTCTGCTGTTCTGTTTTCTGTTGAGATGTACAAAGAACAAAGCGTCTATGAATGGCGGGCTAAATTCAATTTCTTTTATAAATCGGTCCCTGCGTTTAATTTGATAAATTATTGGGCGATTATGCTGTGCACAGGCAATATCGTATCCACTTCCATTAAATGTTTTGGATAAAAGAGCATAAGGATCAACGTTTGCCCATTGCGCAATATTATTAATTAGGGTAGAGGAAGATCCGAGTCCCCAATTCCTTGGAAAACTTAGGTTTGTATGTACTTCATATCCCATTTTTCCATTTAAAAAATCAGGATTCAACCTTTTTGCCTCCATCAGAATTTTCAATAGCATTTTGGATACCTTATCTTCAGATGTCAACAGGTTTTCCACTTCATTTAGAATTTCTACGTCCGATTCCCCAAAAAGTTCTAATTGCAGAGAGGTATGAAACCATATTTCTCCTTTTTCATCCAGGCTTGTCCATAAGATCACTGGAGAATCCAATTCTTTTATCGTTAAGGTTTGTCCGTATTTTGTAGGCAGGGCAAAGGATAATGCACCGTCAAGAACTGCGTACTCGCCTGTAAGCAACAATTTTCCATTGCTGTAGAACTGTTGCGTCATAGACTGTTCCGTAAATTTTGAAGTGCTTCAACAACTGCACTATGAGTGGCAGCATTCTTCTTAAAATAGGCGACCAAAGTTTTCTTTTCATCATCTGAGGCACTCATTTGATTAAGAATATTTAGCAAATGCATTTTCATATGGCCCTCCTGAATCCCTGTTGTGACTAATGATCTGACCGCGGCAAAATTCTGAGCCAATCCGGCCACTGCAACAATTTGCATTAATTCTCGGGCTGAGGGTTTTTGTAAAATCTCCAGAGCGAGATTTACTAATGGATGTAATCTGGTAAGCCCTCCAACGGTTCCTAAGGCCAGAGGCACTTCTATCCAAAATTTAAAAATACCATCCTCCAAAGAGGCGTGCGTAAGGCTTCGATAAGATCCATCTTTTGCTGCATAAGCATGTATTCCGGCTTCTACCGCCCTGAAATCGTTACCTGTAGCCAGAACGACAGCATCTATCCCATTCATTATACCTTTATTATGGGTAACCGCTCTATAGGGCTCAACGTTAGCAATATTAACTGCCCTAACCATTTTTTCTGCGAATTCTTGTGGGGAAACAGACTGTTCCACCTCTAAATCATTAACAGGGCAACTTACCTCCGCTCGAACAAGGCATTCCGGTACATAGTTAGAAAGAATGCTCATTACAACTTCTATTTGCTGTTCATCTTTGTTAAACAAGGTATAGGTTTGGGCTTCTCTTTTCATGGTGGTAGCCAATTGCTCCAAACAGGAGTTTATAAAATTTGCACCCATAGCATCTAGGGTTTCAAATTTACAATGCAACTGATAATAATTTTCTAGTTTATTCGTCCGGTCCCTTAGTTCTATGGATGTTATTCCACCCCCGCGTTTTTCCATATTTCGGGTGATGGACTTCGTATCATTAATGAATATTGGCTTTATTTCATCAATAAATACCTGTAATTTCTCTGAAGAACCTTTGAAGATAAAATGTACCTGGCCTATCTTTTGGGTACCTAGTACCCTCGTCTTAAATCCGCCCTTATCCAGCCAGAATTTGGCAGCTTTGCTGGCGGCCGCAACAACAGAACTTTCTTCAATAGCCATTGGAATGGCATATAATTTATCATTAATAAGAAAATTAGGAGCAATTCCAAAGGGAAGGTAGTAGTTACTGATCGTATTCTCTATGAATTCGTCATGGAGTTTTTGTAACACAATATCTGCATTCCAGTATTTTTTAAGTATTTGTATTGTGGTATCCGAATTATCAGTATAATTATCGGCAATCCAATTGATTTTTTCTTCTTTGGAAAGTTTGGAAAAACCCTGGATCGGTGTTGTCATAAGCTATTGTTCTATGAAGGCAAAGATAGTGATTACACAATTATGCTAAGGGGTTTCTTCATTAGAGGGATTAAGGTATAAAGTTGTAATATTTTAAGATTAAAGTTATTTTTTTCGCAAAAATATTAGTAAACTTGGAAGTTTATAATAATTTTTTTTAGATTTTATGAATAAATCTTTCGTTCTTATTTTTCTTGCCGTTTGCTTTTTAAATTACGCATCTGCCCAACAAAAAAAGATTTCTCTGGAAGAACTTTGGTCAGGGGCCTATGCAACCCAAGGCATGGAAGTGATTTACCCCTTAAAAAATGGTAAACATTACACAGTTCTAAATACAGATATAGCCAAAGGAATTGTCAGCATTGATAAATACGATTATAATACATTGGAGAAGTTAGAAACTGTGGTCTCTTCGCAGGATTTAAGTTCAAAAGCGGCATTTAGTTCATATACCTTTAGTAAAGACGAATCAAAAATATTACTTGCAACAGAAGAGGTTCCAATCTACAGGCGTTCTAAAGCAGGGATCTATTACATTTATGATGTAGTCACCAAAAGGATAACTCAAATAGCAGACACATGGATTCAGGAACCCACTTTTTCACCGGATGGGAAAAGGATAGCTTTTGCTAACAATAATAATATGTATCTCTTTAATATAGCGGATGGCAAAATATTAAAAATTACCTCAGACGGGGAGAGGAATAAGATTATTAATGGCATTGCAGATTGGGTATACGAAGAGGAATTTAAAATTGTCAGGGCCTTTGAATGGAACTCAGACGGGACAAAAATTGCTTTCTTAAGATTTGATGAAACTGCTGTTCCTGAATATGCAATGGATGTTTATGGAACAGACTTATATCCTTTTCAATATATTTTTAAGTATCCCAAAGCCGGGGAAAATAATTCTGTAGTTACCTTGCATACCTATGATATTGAATCAGAGAAAATTACAGAAATCTCACTCCCGGATGCCTATTACATACCCAGGGTAACTCAGATGAACGATCCGAATTATATAAGTGTTCAAACATTAAACAGACACCAAAATAAATTAAATTTATATGCTGTAAACCTCCAAAATAACACGGTATCTCTTTTACTTGAAGAAAAAGATGAAGCTTATGTAGATATTACAGATAACCTTACTTTTCTGGCTGATGATAGCTTTATCTGGACCGGTGAAAAGGATGGATATAATCATATATACTTGCATTCTGAAAGCGGGGATTTAATAAACCAGATTACCAGGGGAGACTGGGAAGTAACCAATTACTATGGATATGATCCAAAGAAGGATAGAATCTACTACCAGTCTACTGAGAATGGATCAATAAACAGAGATGTCTATAGTATTGAAATTAGCGGTAAGAATAAGAAGAGACTCTCTTCAAAAGAAGGAACCAATTCTGCTGAGTTTAGTGCAGATTTTACTTATTTCATAAATGAGTTTTCCAATTCCAGTACACCTCCTGAATTCTCCCTTCATAAGGCTGTATCAGGAGCTAAGTTAAAAGATATTTTAGATAATAGTAGCCTTGTTAGCATACTGGGGCAATATGAACTAAACCCTAAGGAATTTTCCACTACATCTATCAACGGCAACGAGTTGAATATGTGGATGGTGAAACCAAAAGATTTTGATCCTTCCAAAAAATATCCCTTGCTAATGTTTCAGTACAGCGGACCGGGCTCTCAACAAGTGGCCAATACATGGATGGGTGCAAATGACTATTGGCATCAGATTCTGGCTTCGCAGGGTTATATTGTTGCTTGTGTGGATGGCAGGGGTACCGGTTTTAAGGGACGTGATTTTAAGAAGGTGACTTATTTGAATTTAGTGAAATATGAAACTGAGGATCAAATTGCTGCAGCTAAAAAACTAAGTGAGTACCCTTTTATAGACCCGGATAGAACGGGGATATGGGGTTGGAGTTTTGGCGGGCATATGTCTACAAACTGCATCCTGAAAGGCAGCGATACTTTTGAATTGGCCATTGCAGTTGCACCGGTCACTAGTTGGCGTTTTTATGACACTATTTATACAGAACGATTCATGAGAACCCCGGCTGAAAATCCCGGAGGTTACGATGAGAATTCACCATTTAATTATCCCCAGCTATTAAAGGGAGATTATTTGTTGGTGCACGGATCCGGGGATGACAATGTACATGTGCAAAATAGCATGCGAATGATAGAAGCCTTGGTACAGGCCAATAAACAATTTGAATGGGCAATTTATCCGGACAAAGACCATGGTATTCACGGAGGTAATACCAGGTTACATTTATACACCAAAATGACCAATTTCATAAAAAACAATCTATAACAAACCAAAACAAGCCATGGCTACGACAACAAAACCAGCACACCAGAAAGAACTCTTTGGACACCCTACAGGGCTCTATATTCTGTTTATGACTGAAATGTGGGAGCGCTTCTCCTACTATGGAATGAGAGGTATTCTGGTATTGTATCTGACAGCGCAAACCAGGGGAGATAACCCCGGATTAGGCTGGTTAGACGGAGAGGCTTTGTCCTTGTACGGCTGGTATACAATGCTGGTCTATGTGGCTTCTATTCCCGGGGGCATTATAGCGGATAAGATAATCGGGCAAAAAAGAGCCGTTATGATTGGAGGCTTTTTACTGGTGGCCGGTCATGGTATTTTATCTATAGAGCTTATGTGGGCCTTTTATTCCGGCTTAGGACTGATCATCGCCGGGGTAGGGATGCTTAAACCCAATATATCTACCCTGGTTGGGGGCTTGTACCGACAAGGAGACGAACGCAGGGATAAAGGATTTTCAATTTTTTACATTGGGATAAATACCGGTGCAGCTTTGGCTGCCTTGATTGTGGCATGGGTAGCCGATATGTGGGGATGGCATGCCGGTTTTGGTTTAGCGGCTATTGGGATGGTCTTGGGCCAGGTTATCTACCTTTCGGGACAAAAATACCTGGTGACTGTAGGAAACAAGCCAAAGGCAATAGAGGCCGATAACGACAACGTGTCAATAAAAGATATTTTTACCAAGCAATTCAGTACCAGGACCCCTTTGCTGGTCACTTTTCTCCTCGCCCTTTCTTCCAGTATCGTGGCGTGGTACTACATAGAGAATCAGAAGCTTGCCTATATTGTTTTCTTTTTATTCCTATCTATGGTTGTAGGCATGATGGTAACCATTTACGGGGACTTGCGTTCAAAAATAGAGAAGGATCGTTACCTGGTCTTGTTACTTTCTTTTATCATAGTAATCGTCTTCTGGGGGGCCTTTGAACAGGCAGGCGGCCTGATGAACTTGTATGCAGAGAACAGGACGGACCGGTTCTTATTTGGCTATCAAATTCCTGCTGCCGCTTTTCAGTTTTTCAATCCTTTCTATATAATACTATTTGCTGTTCCGGTTGCCAATTTCTGGATGTGGTGGAAACATAGAGGGAATGAAGCATCCTCACTTTTTAAAATGGCAAATGGAGTTATCATCATGGGCTTAGGATTTGTTTTTATGGTCTTTGCCTCTATGCAGTATGAAAGTATGGGCAAATCGGCGCTATATTGGTTAGCACTGGCTTATCTTTTCCACACTATTGGTGAATTATGTGCCTCTCCGGTTGCGCTCTCTTTTATAACCAAACTGGCTCCTGTACGTTATGGTGCCCTCATGATGGGGGTTTATTTTGCAGCTACCGGATTGGGAAATAAGGTCGCCGGATTAATAGGAGAATCGGCCTCCGAGGCTGGTGAGCTCAATATCTTTGCCGGGATTACCATCTTTTGTGTCATCTTCGGCTTGTTGGTGATCGCTGTCCTTAAACCCTTAAAAAGACTAACACACGGAGCTGAAGAGGAAGAGGGTGACCTGGCCCATTAAGGCCATGGCTTAGAGCAGGGCATTTTACCTTATATTAACAACCAAACTATAACAAATGAATACTGATATCGAGAATCTTTTTAAGGATAAAGTCTTAGGACATCCTGCAGGCCTGTTTGTCTTGTTTTTTACCGAAATGTGGGAACGTTTTTCCTTTTATGGAATGCGTATTCTTTTGATCCTCTTCCTTACTGCCCCATTTGCCAGTGATAATCCGGGATGGGATTGGCCAAGAGAACATGCCCTGGCACTTATAGGTACCTATGCTTCATTACTTTATTTAACTCCTATTGTTGGAGGCTATATTGCAGATAAATTTACGGGATATCGTATTGCTGTTGTAATAGGTTGCGCTATTATGACTTTGGGTCATGCCTTTATGGCCTTAGAAACTACCACTACTTTCTATCTGGGTCTTGCCTTTTTGGTGATAGGAACCGGGTTTTTTAAACCTAATATTACTTCGATTATTTCGGAAATGTATAAAGGCAAAGAATCCAAAAAGGATGGAGCATACACTATATTTTATATGGGAGTAAATGCTGGCGCATTTTTCGGAATGATGCTATGTGGATATCTAGCTGAGAATTTTGGTTGGTCCTGGGGATTTGGACTGGCAGGTATTTTTATGTTTTTCGGAATGATGCAATTTTTGCTAGCTAAAAATTTATTTGGCAGTATAGGTGGTAAACCGAGCAAAGTTTATGAGGTAGAATTGCCTCAAAACATAAATGAAGAGTCTCCTGAGATTATTGAAGAAGATAAGGCGGTGGAAAAATTAAATCCGTTTACCACATTTGATTATGTCCTTATAGTCCTGTCATCGATTGGAGGATTGCTCTATCTCTTTAATGATCCTATTGAGAAGATAAGTGGGGATAGTTTATTGCCTTTCGAGATTGGGGGATTATCAGGTTCTAATTTTGTAGTACTCTTTGCATTAGTTTTGTTCCTTATTCTTCTTGTTTCAAGGATTTCAAGATATATTCCTTTGGTAAGAGACAGGATTATTGCAGTCGTTTTCTTTGGGGTTTTTACTGTAATTTTCTTTGCCGCCTTTGAACAGGCGTTAGGATCTATGACCCTCTTTGCAAGAGATTACACCAATAGAAATTTGGTGGGCTCTTCTGCAATGGTCTTTAAAGTAGTGGATGCTCTGCTCACAACCGTACCTCTCATAATTATTACATGGGTTTTATATCTGTTATTTAAAAAAACATATTCCAGAATTGGCTTATCAAATATTGTTTTGGGATTGGCATTTGTTGGGATTTGGGGATTGGTTATTTATAGGTTAACTGACAAATTTTCGCAAGAGGGAAATCAGATAGATGCATCCTGGTTTGGAATTTTAAACTCCTTTTTTATAATTACCCTGGCTCCTATGTTTTCGCGATGGTGGGAAAGCAAGTACAATCCGAGTGCTGCGATGAAATACGGTCTGGGATTAATACTTTTGGGTCTTGGATTTGCCATTTTGTCTTATGGCTCCACAGGAATTACACCTGGGTCAAAAACGGCTTCAGTAAGTATGATTTTTCTTATTTTGGCTTATTTGCTTCATACGATGGGAGAATTATGTCTTTCACCTGTGGGTTTATCTTATTTGAGTAAGCTGGTGCCTGCCAGGATGATCGGGTTTATGTTTGGTATTTGGTACCTCGCCATAGCTATAGGACAAAAAGCGGCAGGAACTATGGGGGGAATGATAGATAAAATTTCGGAGCAGTATTCTTTAAGTACTTTCTTTTTAATGTTCACCCTGGTGCCTATTGCTTTTGGTTTTATTGCGATATTACTAAATCCGGTTTTAAAAAGACTAATGCATGGGGTGCGCTGATTTATTCTATTTCTAAGATAAATGCTCCTTTTTCACCGGTATAATAAAATGGAAGCTTTCTGTTTGAACACGATTTTTTCCACCGCTCAATATCACTTCTATAATTACTTCCATCTGCTATAATACTAGTAGGTTGGATTGAATCCAGGAAGCGGTTAAGGTTTATTTTGGGAGAATTTCCTAGTAATACATAATCGATTTTCTGGAATTTTTGAATGATAATTTCGGGCCTATTCAAGATTAACAGACTTTGATCCTTAATGCGATAGCTGTTTTTTAAGGTTTTGTAGTTAACTTTTTGAATGTTTTCTTCTACCACAATATTTTTAACCAGGTTTAGTACCGCAACAGAATCTATGCAATTTACATCTAAGTAGTTGCCTTTCTTATATAGAAGCGCTGAGGTGCCGGTTTTATGCAAGACCATAATTTTTTGTTCCCTACCTTTTTTTGCTGCGGAAAAAATAAGCCATAACTGGAAGGCTATAATGCATAGAGCTGCTGAGAGTATGTTTTTAAATTTCTTCTGGGTAAGACTATAAACCAAAGCAAAAATTAGCAGATAGGTCAATACAAGCTTAAAAGAATCAAACGGAATATCCTTGAAAATAAAGGATTCCTGTTGGGCTACCCATTCAATAACTTTATTCATCAGGTATATAAGCTTATTGTATATAATCGATAAGTTCTTTGGAAGGATATCTACAAGCATAAGTGCTATAATCAGAAAACCTATTCCTAGAATTAAACCTAAAAAGGGTACAATCAAGAGATTTGAGATAAAAAATAATCCAGGGAACTGGTGAAAATAGAAAAGACTAATGGGTAGTACCCCAATTTGAGCGGCTAAGGAAATTGATAATAATTGCCAGCATTTTTTAAGAATCATATTTTCCGGATTCCAGAGGTGTTGAAATTTAGGAAACAACCAAAAAATTGAAAATACTGCTGCATAGCTCAATTGAAACCCCACTTGAAAAAGTAACATAGGGTCATAGGTCAACAGAATAAAAAACATGGATAATGCCAGGATATTAAATGTACTGGTTGGCCGGTTCAGGTATATGGCATAAGCGACAAAAGAAAACATACTCACTGCTCTTATTACAGAAGGTGATAAACCAGCCAGGAAAGCATATCCCCAGAGAAGAATCACTGTAAGTATCAAGACGATAATCTTTCCCCTGGGTAATCTTTCCAGGGGTTTTAGTAGAAATTGACATAGTAATAATACTATTCCAATATGCAATCCCGAAACGGCCAGGATATGTACAGCGCCTGCATTCTTATAATTCTTATAAGTTTCCTCGCTAATTTCATTGCGTTGTCCCAGAAGTAAGGCCTGGATAATTCCAAGCTCATCTCTTCCAAAATTAGACTTGCCCAAACCTGATATAATTTTGCGTCTTATGGCCGCAGTGAGACCCAATATGGTTAAAGAAGCATTCTTTTTAATTAAATAATCCTGATTGTTTAATTTAAGCTGATGGAGAACTCCTATTTTTTTAAGATAATCGCCATAATTAAATCCGTATGGATTAAGGGGTGGACTAATTTCTTCCACTGAATTAAGGGTATAAATTTCTTCATCTACTCTGAATTTGTGATTAAGCCTGTCTTTTTTACTAATAATGAGAATCCTTCCATTTGCTGGTACACCATCAATTTCAATTACATCAGCCATATAGCGTTCATTATAGCTATTGGGTTTTAGGATCTCATGGATTTTAAGATGTAAGTATTTTTGATTTGGAAGCTTAAAATTCGTGTAATGTTTTGAATTGTTATAGGGTAAGGTAAGTGCCACAGACATCATGCCTATACCAATTGTGCAAAATGGAAAAATGAAACCGAATGGAAGATTATCCAGTGTGGTTTTCCGCATCCACGATATGCCCAGTAAAACTATTAACCCACCGGTAAGTCCT
This sequence comes from Eudoraea sp., assembly GCF_039969275.1. Taxonomy (GTDB): domain Bacteria; phylum Bacteroidota; class Bacteroidia; order Flavobacteriales; family Flavobacteriaceae; genus Eudoraea. The sequence goes on along the minus strand of NZ_JBDVOC010000013.1, from coordinate 142,691 downwards.
GCCGATAACAAAAGGGAAATATTGTTATAATACCCTATAAGTATCCCGACAATTAAAAATAGAGTTAGCTTTACCGGGATAAAATCCAATAGCTTCATGGAGTTTATCAGGTTAATTCAACTGGCTATTAAAGTAGTATAGGATACTGAATGTTAAGTTCAGTTAACAAATTAAATTGAAATGAATAATTCGGAAAAACCAATCCGATAAAACAAGTGGTTTGCAATCAAAGAATTCTGGTTGCCTTAACGAAAGCATAATTCCAGTACCCTTCTTGTAAAGAAGAAACAATGACCCCCCTTGAAGAAGTAGCGTGAATAAATTTAATATCTCGTCCGTCTACATCAACAACGAGCCCAACATGATTGATTTTTTTTCCTCTTTTAGTGGTTTTGAAGAACAAGAGGTCGCCTTTGGTGACTTTATTTAATTTAATTTTCTTACCCTCATCGGCCATTTGAGATGATACCCTGGGCAACGGAATATCGTTTTCTCCAAAAGAAACGTAAAGAAGGCCGGAACAATCCATACCCTTCTTTGTGGTTCCGCCATACTTATATCGTACACCGGAGTAAGCCATAGCGGTATTAATAATCAGATCAGCTTTTTCGAGGACAACGACAGTTACTTTAGAATCAGGAATTTTTTCCACTGCGGCAACACTGTCTTTTTCCGATGCCGCAACAGTAACAGTCCGCTCCTTGCCATATGTGGTTTTCTTTTTGACAATACCACATCCGGTCAGGAGTATAATGATAAAAAAAACAAAAATCTTTCTATTCATCCCAGGACATAAATGATCTACCAGGAACTAAAATTAAGCATTTTCTACAATAAGTGCAGCAGCATTGTCACTTGCTCCTTTCCCGCCAAGCTTTTTTTCTAACTCTTTATAAGCATTTAATTGTGCTTCGCGCTTGGGACCATCAAGGATTTTGGTTAACTCTTGCTTCAGGTTTTTTATGGTCAAATCTGCCTGAATCAATTCTTTTACTACTTCTTTGCCCATAATCAAATTAACCAGTGAAATATAATCCAAAGTAATTATTCGTTTGGCAATCTGGTAGGAAACCCAGTTGCCTTTATAGCATACAACCTGAGGGACTTTTAATAATGCCGTTTCAAGGGTAGCAGTGCCACTGGTTACCAGAGCGGCATGTGAAAGACTCAGCAACTCGTAGGATCTATTAAAAACAAGACTTACAGTATAATTTTTTAAGAATTCTGAATAGAAGTCAAGATCCAGGCTCGGAGCCCCTGCTATTACAAATTGATAATCTGAAAACGAAGGTGTTATCTTTAACATCAGGCCAAGCATTTTTTGAACTTCCTGCTTTCTGCTTCCAGGGAGAAGGGCAATAATTGGCTTATTGGGATCAAGATTATGTTCATTTCTAAAATCTTGCTCATTACCAATATCAATTTGCCCAATGGCATCAATTAATGGATGCCCTACAAAACTTACCGGGTAATTGTGTTTTTTTTCATAGAACTCCTTTTCAAATGGCAGAATGACATACATTGCATCAATATCTCTTTTGATATTTTTTATTCGACCTTCCCTTGAAGCCCATATTTGAGGTGAAATGTAATAATTAGTACGGTATTTATGCTCCTTCGCCCAGCTGGCAATTCTCAAATTAAAACCTGAATAATCAATAAAAATAATGACATCCGGATTATAGGATTTAATATCTTCCTTGCAGAATTTTATATTTTTAAATATGGTATTTAAATTGGCAATTACCTCCAAAAACCCCATAAAAGCCATCTCCTTATAGTGCTTTACAAGAGTGCCGCCGGCTTTTTGCATTTGATCCCCACCCCAACAACGGATTTGGGCATTGGCGTCTTTAGCAAGAATTGCTTTAATAAGATTTGATCCATGCAGATCCCCGGAAGCTTCCCCGGCGATGATATAATACTTCATTCTAGAAAATCTTATAATAGAGAATAATCAAAGCAGTAAGCAAAGTGGCAATTAATACTCCCTTTGCCCTTTGATCTCTTCTTAATTTTAGAAAGCCAAAAAAGGCGATCAGATTTAAAATTGCACCTAAGGCCAGCAAACTGCCAATATGCCCTTGTTTAACTGCTGCATTGAATGTTTCCATAATCCCAAAATCGGAAAACATAAGTATATACAAAAGTGTTCCTATGATATTGGCAATAATTCCTACTGCGAAACCAATTAATATTTCCTTTTTATTATTCATTTAAAGACCAGCTGTTTATATCCTGTATGACGTGATGTGCCGTTAAATCAAACTGTGTGGGGACTACCGAGATATAGCCGTTACTTAAGGCCCATTCATCGGTGTCTTCTCCTTTATCTAATAATTCAAATTCACCGGTAAGCCAATAGTAATCTTTGCCCATTGGATTGGTTCGTTTATCAAATTTTTCCTTCCAGTTGGCTCTTGCCTGTCTGCATACTTTTATTCCTTTTATTCCTTCATCATTGGTTTTGGGGATATTTACATTGAGAACCACTCCTTTAGGAATTCCATTGCTCAACGCTTCTACTACAATTTTTTTTACAGCTGTTTCAGCGGTTTTAAAATTTGCTTCCCATGAATAATCACATAAGGAAAACCCAATAGCAGGTATGCCTTCAATTCCTGCTTCGATTGCAGCACTCATCGTTCCTGAGTAGATAACATTTATAGAAGAATTCGAACCGTGATTTATCCCACTAACGCACAAGTCTGGTTTTCTCCCGAGTATCTCCTGAAGCGCCAATTTTACACAATCGGCAGGAGTTCCACTACAACTATACTCTGCATGACCTCCATTCTCAAAATCTATGGTAACTTTTTTGGAATAAAGCGTATTATCCAGTGTTATTGCATGTCCCATTCCCGATTGTGGACTATCTGGCGCAACAACTACAACTTCTCCAATTGCCTTCATATATCGAACCAATGCTCTTAAGCCCGGGGCCGTTATTCCATCGTCATTGGTAACCAGAATAAGGGGTTTTTGCATACTGTATACTTTCTACGACAAAAATACGTTTTTAATATGTTATTATGGCGCGCGAATGGAGGGCCTGTTCAAAAACAATAGTTATGGTATGTTCTTGAATATAGATTCTCTATACTGAAAAATCGGTTCAACTGTTTGATTATTAAAGCTTGTTGGTAATAAGTTCTAACGGTGTTTAACAAAAAATTAATGCTGCTGGCTTGCAATGTGGCATGGTTTTTTCAGTATCTTAGGGAATTCATTGGCATTGCCATGTTTTTTTTATATTATTTAAGTTTGTTATTAAGTGGGTTAATAATGGCCACGCCTAAAAAAAAAATACATGAAAAAAAATCTCATACTTGGATTTTTGGTGATACTTATTGCGGTTGCATCATGCAGTTTTACCAATAAGTCATTTGAAAATGATGATAAGGATAAATTACTCTTAGATCTTATTACATATATTTTGGAACGCGGACACTATGAGCCTAAAGAAATTAATGATGATTTCTCAGTCAGTGTTTTTGAAGATTTTATAGATGTTATTGACCCTACTAAAAGATACTTTTTAGAAGAAGATATTTTAGAATTTGAGAAATACAAATTTCAAATAGATGATCAGATAAGAAATACTGATATATCTTTCTTTAATATGGTTTATTCCAGATTTATGAAACGGATGGAAAATGCCAAATCTGTTTATGCGGAGGTTTTAAGTGATCCTTTCGATTATACAATCGAAGAATCAATTAATATAGATTATAAAGACCAGACATTTGCAGCAAGTAGAAATGAACTTAAAGAAAGATGGAGGAAACAATTAAAATATGCCACTATTGGGACTTATGATTCCAAATTCAAGGAGCAGGAACAAAAAAAGAAAGATGACGCAGATTACGAAAGTATAGCGGTTTCACAAATGGAATCAGACGCCAGAGAATCTACTAAAAAGACTTTGGATGAATATTTCGACTTTGTAGACGATCTTAAGCGGGAAGACTGGTTTGTATACTATATCAATACAATTGTTGATGAGTTTGACCCTCATACGTATTATTTCGCTCCTGAGGATAAAGATAAATTTGACATTAGCATGTCTGGTAAATTTGAAGGGATAGGCGCAAGATTGCAGAAAAAACCAGAGGGGGCAAAAATAGTTGAAATCATTTCCGGCGGACCTGTGTGGAGAAATCAAGAACTGGAAGTTGGTGACGAAATATTAAAAGTAGGCCAGAACGGTGAATTACCTGTAAATATTGTCGGGATGCGTCTTGATGATGCCATTAAACTAATTAAAGGTCCCAAGGGTACTGTAGTTGATTTAACAGTTAGGAAAGTGGATGGCTCTATAGAAGTAATTTCCATTACAAGAGATGTAGTTGAACTTGAAGAGAGTTATGCTAAATCTGCAACTGTTACTAAAGAAAATCAAAAATACGGGATTATAAACCTTCCTAAGTTCTATGTGGATTTTAATGATTATGCCGAAAGAAATGCAGCCACAGATGTGGCAAAAGAAGTTGAACTTTTAAAGAAGGAAGGTGCAGAAGGCCTAGTAATTGACCTTAGGGACAATGGAGGCGGATCTCTTAAAACAGTCGTGGAAATGGCTGGTCTTTTCATAAAAGATGGCCCTATCGTACAGGTTAGGTCTTCCGGAAAAGATAAGGATGTATATGAGGATAAAGATGAACGAATTCAATGGGATGGTCCTCTTGTAATATTAGTGAATGAACTTTCTGCCTCAGCTTCTGAAATATTGGCAGCTGCCATGCAAGATTATAAAAGAGCTATAGTGATTGGCAGTAAACAGACTTTTGGTAAGGGAACAGTACAAAATGTAATCCCTTTAGAAAATATTGTTAGAAGTAATGAACACGGTGACCTTGGAGCTATAAAACTTACGACTCAGAAATTTTATAGGATAAATGGAGGATCAACACAGTTGGAAGGAGTTAAAAGTGATGTTGTCGTTCCAGATAGATACAGTTATATTGACCTGGGTGAAAGAGATCAGCGTAATCCGTTAAGCTGGGATAAAATATCACCGGCAGATTATGAGGCCTGGGAAGGGTATATTGATTATGAAGCTACTATTGAGAATAGTACCAAGCGCATGTCTGCAAATCCACAGATAGCTTTAATTGAAGAAAACGCCAAATGGCTTAAGGAACAGCAGGATGAAAATGTGGTTTCTCTGAATTTTGATATCTATAAAAAGGAAGAGAAAAAAGATAAAGCTAAATCTGCATATTTTAAAACTATTTCAGATTACGACTCGCATTTGACGTTTGAATCTCTGAAATACGAAGAAGAACTATTCACGAAAGATCCCGTATTAAGAGAAAAGCGCGACCGTTGGCATAATAATCTTGCAAAGGATGTTTATGTGGAAGAGGCAATAAATGTGCTTCAGGATTTGAAAATAAACAATATTAAAAACGGTAAATTAGCAAGTGTAAAAGGCTAGTGAATACTTGTTTACAGTTAAGATAACAAAAGAGCTCCGATAAAATTATTGGAGCTCTTTTTTTACTTTAGTTTTATCTTCACTATTGTCAGTCGAGCTATACTTAATTATTTATTAAAAAGACGAAACAAGTTAATTCAAGTTTTTATTCTGTATTATAGCTTACAGGCCTAAAGAAGTACATTTTATGTATATCCGTTTATGCGGCTATTTTAATACCGGTTTTCCTAAACAGCGCTTTTAAGTTTGTCTGCATGCATTTTTCTAAGCTTAGCTAATTTTGGAGTAATTACAAAATTGCAGTAACCCTGAGTTTGGTTATTCCGATAATAATCCTGATGATAGTCCTCGGCCTCATAAAATATTTTTAACGGGCTTAATTCTGTAACCACCGGATCCTTATAATAGGAAGACATCTCATTCAGAACCTTTTCAGCCACCTCTTTTTGATTTTCATCATGGTAAAAAATGACGGAACGGTATTGTGTCCCAACATCTGCACCCTGCCTGTTGAGTGTTGTAGGATCATGAGTAGTCATAAAAATCATTAATAAATCGTGAAAAGAAATAACGCCAGGATCAAAGCTTAGCTGTATTACCTCTGCATGACCGGTGAGTCCAGAGCATATTTCTCTGTAAGTAGGCTTGCCTGGTGCATTCCCCCCTGAATATCCTGAGACTATCTTTTCTACCCCTTTCACCTCTAATAAAACAGCTTCAGTACACCAAAAACATCCTCCGCCCAGAGTTGCCAATTCCAATTTATTACTTTCCATCAACAACCTCCTTTTCAATTATCATAGACTCAGAGTTAATACAATAGCGAAGACCACTAGGTTCAGGGCCATCTGGAAATACATGCCCTAAATGAGCGTCGCAGGTATTGCAAATCACCTCTACCCTTATCATTCCGAATGTGACATCCTTTTCATATTTGATGGCATTTTCCGCTATAGGTTGTGTAAAACTGGGCCATCCGGTACCTGATTCAAATTTAATGGTTGAATCAAATAAAGGAGTACTGCAACAAACACAGGAATATTTACCGGCATCGTGTATACTGCATAATGCTCCTGAATGAGGGGCTTCAGTTCCTTTTTTTCGGGTAATCCGAAATTGGTCCGGAGTAAGTATTTCACGCCATTCATTTTCTGTTTTTTCAACACGCCTGTCTGGTGCTGGATTTCCGTTTACAGTAATGCTCATTATGTTTTTCCAAGTCAACATCGTATTACAATTATAGTGATTATTTCAAATTTAATTTTTGCTAAAATTCTATAAATTCCCTGAAAGGGAAAATAGGTAATTTTTGTCGGATTAATAGCTTCTAACTTACAATCTATTCAATCTAAAATTTAGTGAAATTAAACTAAATTTGATCTATGATGCAAAGCAGATCAAGAAGAACCAACAGAAATATTTATATGTTTTTGCTGATCGTTTGTATAGTAGGTTTTTGGGTGTTTGAAAATTTTTATACCCCCGATTCGTATTCCGCCCCGGCTAATGAAATTTTAACTTCTGAAGTACCAGAGAAACTATTACCAGCTTCAACTTCTGGAGAAATAGTGGTCCACGGTAATTATATACTTTCATATAAGGAACGTTATGAGCAGGCCGAATGGGTAGCATATGTTCTAAATCGAAGTCATCTTACTTATGAAGACAGGAAGCGTCCTGATTATATTGAAGACCCGAAAGTAAGCACTAAATCTGCCGATTGGAGAAATTATAAAGGCTCCGGATATGACAGGGGGCATCTTTGTCCTGCAGGAGACAGAAGGTTTTCGGTTTATGCCTATAATGAAACTTTTTATACCAGCAATATTAGCCCGCAAAAGAATGATTTCAATTCGGGGATATGGAACGAATTGGAAAAGAAGATAAGAAGTTGGAGTAAACAATATGACAACCTGTATATTATTACTGGGGGAGTTTTAGAAAAAGGTCTTCCGACAATTGGAGAAGAGGATGTGGCAGTCCCCAAAAGGTATTATAAGATTGTAGTCAAAGAAGAGGAAAAAGATATAAAAGTTCTTGCTTTTCTTATTCCTCACCAGGATACAAAGGAACCACTTATTAATTTTTTGGTGAGCGTAGATGATTTGGAGGAGGTAAGTGGAATAGATTTTTTTAGTAAAATGGATGAAGATATCGAATCGCGCCTCGAACAAAGTATAAATACAAAACAATGGAACTTCTAGCCCCACTCATTTAAACGGTTTGCATCTAATTTCAGAAATATAAATAAGAGAAGTGTAAACCCTAGAAGGCCGGATCCTCCGTAACTGAAGAAGGGTAAAGGAATACCAATGGTTGGAAGTACGCCAATGACCATTCCAATATTTATAAAGTAATGGATCAGCAGTATAGATATTACTCCGTATCCATACATTCGGCTAAAATCGTGTTTTTGCCTTTCGGCCAGATAAACCAGTCGTAAAAGTAACATGGTAAAGAGAATGACCACAATTGTCGTACCCAGAAATCCCCACTCTTCACCCACTGTACTAAAAATATAATCTGTATGTTGTTCAGGTACAAAATCTCCCTTTGTTCTGGTGCCTTCTAAAAAGCCTTTACCGAAGAATCCACCAGATTCAATAGCTTTTTCAGATTGGTACGTATTATAACCTATGGTTTTGCGAATTTCTTCGAGTTTATTGGGGTCTTTTTCCAACCGAAGCCAAAGGCTGAATCTATCTCTATGACGTTGCTCAAATACATTATTAAAAACAAAATTAACAGATAATGAAAAGGCGATTGAAACAACAAAAACCGTTATTAATGGCAAGACAGGAACTTTAAAAGAAGCTCTTTTCAGTAAGAGAAAAAGGGCAATTAATAAAGCTAGGCCAATTCCAACCCAAATTGTTCCGAACATTAAGGTGGTTATGAAAACCACGACAGCTAGAATGGCAATACCCAGGTAAAACAGTGGTAACCCCTCTCTGAATAGGACAAAGATCAGGGAGAAAAATACCAATGCACTGCCCGGGTCTGGTTGTGGAATGATTAAAAAGGCCGGAATTAAAATAATTAAAAAAGAATAAAATTGATCTTTCCGGTTTTTAATATCTGTTTGTATATCACTTAAATACTTGGCTAGGGCTAAAGCGGTGGCAACTTTGGCGAGCTCAGAAGGCTGAAAATTAAAAAAACCAAGATTGTACCATGAAGTTGCTCCGGCAATGGTTTTGCCAAAAACAAAAAGGCCCAAAAGAAGAATCATAGAAATAATGTACAAAACACTGGAAAAACGTTCATAGAAACTAGCCTCCAGCGCCAGTATTACCAATATACTTATCAGGCTTAACCCAATAAAAATCAATTGTTTTCCGTACAACTGACTAAAATTAAAAACAGAGGAGTTGGTACCTGAAAATGTACTGGAATAGATGTTTACCCAACCTATCCCTACTAATAAAAGATAAAATAAAACGGTAAGCCAATCAATTCGCTTAAATACTTTCCTACCAGACATACTCATTTATCTTGAATTCTTCTCCGCTGTATGGCTTGGCATATTCATGTTCAAGAGTTTTTTCGAGCATTCTTTTTTCGAGATCCTTTCTGGTAATTTGCCCTTTCAGGTACTTTTCTATCAATAGAGACGCTATATGCCCTGCATATCTTGAGCCATAATAGCCATTTTCAATATAAACTGCTAATGCAATTTTTGGACTGTCTACAGGAGCAAAAGCGATAAATACTGAATGATCTGTAAGTTGTGTACGTACGGTATCTATTTTTGTATAATTCTCTACGGTACCTGTTTTACCTGCAATCTCTATTCCCGGTATTTGTACCCACCTGGCCGTGCCTTTTTTATACACTTCGGCCATGCCTTCAACGACAGGGTCAAAATGCTTTTTGTCAATTGTGGTATACTTGGGTTGCACGTATTCCGGAATGCTTATATCCTTACCTTCAACTTTCTTCAGGATATGAGGTGTAAAATAATAGCCACGGTTTGCAATTGCAGCCGTCATATTGGCTAATTGAACAGGGGTTGCTGCAACTTCGCCCTGTCCTATGGAATTGGAAATGATAAAAGATGAAGCCCAACGATTATCTCCATACCATTTGTCATAATACTCTTTACTTGGAATTCTTCCTGGTCTTCCGGTAGGAAGATCATATCCTAAAAAATTTCCAAGACCAAAACTATTCATATGTTTTTCCCAAACATCCTGACCTTCATCGGTAGTCGGAAATTTTTCATAGAATTTTCGAAAAGTACCTGCGAAGTATGCATTACAAGATTTATATATACCACTGTTTAAATTTCTTATTCCACCCCCACAATGACATCCCCTCTTCGTGTTACCGACATAAAAGCCATTATAACAGCGAAAAGTTGTACCAGGTCGGATCACGTCTTCTTGCAATGCCACCAGGGCATTTAGTGTTTTAAATGGTGATCCCGGAGATCCTTCAGCCGAAATAGATCTATCAAACAGGGGTTTGGATATAGTATCGTAATGTAGTTTGCTATAGTTTTTTGAGCGTTCCCTGCCCACCAGTAAAGCCGGATCATAGGTTGGCCCCGAGATCATGGCTAATATTTCTCCTGAAGAAGGTTCTATAGCAACAATTCCTCCCCATTTACCATGCATTAGTAACTCCCCGTATTCCTGAAGTTCCTTATCAAGAGTGAGACTTATTTCCTTACCTTGTTCCGGAAGGGTGTCAAGTACACCAGCTTTATAGGGTCCTATATCTCTGTTGAATCTATCTTTCTGAATATATTGTACTCCTTTTCTACCTCTTAAAATTTCTTCATATTGCTGCTCTACACCTTTACCTCCGGTTAATTCTCCCTGAACATAATAAGGATTTCTTTCCAGGTCGCGTTCATTTACCTCTCTAATATATCCCAGGACATTAGCAGCGGCCTTGGTGTCGTAATATCTTAATGACCTTTTTTGAATATAAAACCCTTCGTACTTCCTCATTTTCTCCTGAAGCATTGCATAATCTTCTTTAGAAAGCTGAGGTACTAATACCGAAGGTAATCTCGGAGAATAAATTCTGGCTTTCCGAAGTTTTTGTACAAATTTTTCCTTATCAATTCCTAAAAGACTACAAAACTCAAGGGTGTCCAGGGGTTTCACTTCCCTTGGAATAACCATCACATCATAGGCAGGGTCATTACCTACCAAAAGTTTCCCGTTTCTGTCATATATATACCCCCGTTCAGGATAATCGTATATTGCCTTAATAGCAGGGTCTTCTAAAACCTGATCTGGTGAAAAGCTAAATATTTGCAAATAGGAAAGCCTACCTATAAAGGTAATTCCGATAAGGATAATTATGGACGATAATAATATTTTTTTCATTGAAATTTAGCTTTCAATATTTAGCAAGAATTCTCTTATTCTTTCTCAACGCTGAAAAGTGAACCAAAAAGTAAACACAGTATTAGTGTGGCAATTCCGGTAAAAATAACTTTCTTCAAAATTAGCAGCAAATTTGATAAACTGAAAATTTCCAGAGTAAAGAATATAATATGATGCGCTACAATTAATAACGTTAAAAAAGTAATTTGTTGTACCCTGGTACTGTTAGATAATTTGAAACTCTGAAATTCGTAATTAACCCCAAAGACAAAACGCATAATAGTAGGTCGCAGATAGGCTATGGTAACCGTAGATGCTGCGTGTAAAGCCATAGTGTCTGAAAAAAAATCGATGCATAAACCCAGTAAAAACCCTGTAAATATAAAAACTGATCTATTTTCCTTTATCGGATACCAATAGAGGAAAAGTAAATAGACCATTGGATTGATAAAGCCAAAAAAATTCAACCTGTTAAATACTAATACCTGAACCAGAACAAGCAAGGTGAATCTAATGAAATTGATATAATAAAAACTACTGGTCATTGGCAATTTTGGCTTCGAGCTCTAAGATTTCAGGTCTGTTTTTGTTAGAAATGATATAGATATTTTTTAAATTGGACATATCGTTAAAAAGTTCTACATCGATACTATAAAAACTTTTTGATACATTCAGGTCAAATTTTTTAATAGTTCCAATTGGAATATCCTCTGGAAAAATACTCGACATGGCCCCTGTAACTATGGTGTCACCAACCAGGAGAGGCACCAATCTGGGGATATCTTCCAGTTTAACCTGGTTATAGCCACTTCCGTCCCAAACTAAAGATCCAAAATAATTAGTATTCTTAATTTTGGCATTTATATTGGATTTAGTGTTTAATATACTTTGAACGGAGGCATAATTTTTGGTGGTATGTTCAACAATCCCAAGAATTCCCTTGGCCGTAATTACACCCATATCCTGTTTAATACCATGATTTGTTCCTCTGTTTATGGTTATATAATTATTTGGACTTGAATAACTGTTCTTAATAATTCTTCCGGCAGTTATGCCAAAATCAATTTTGTTAGTATCTAACTGGACAGTGTCTTCAATATTTAGATTGAAAAGCAGATTTTGTAGTTTTTTGTTTTCTTCGACCAGTTTTTTGTTTTCCTCATTCAGTTTAAAATACTGTGTGATGCCATCTGCAGTATTGTAGATAGAACCAGATATTCGGTTTGAAGAATTAAAGAATTTCGATCGATGATAAGAATGAGAATCAATTGTAAAGCCCAGGGAAATTAGAAGCAATAATAAGTAGAGCAGCGAGGTTTTATACCTAATGATAAAATTGATTATCTGCTGCATTCACTTGTTATGTTAAGCGTTTAAAATGAGATGCCAAGTCTTAACTTAAATCCTCACCGAATTCAGGTTATTTAATAAGAATACTCTTGTAGCGTTCCAGGTTTTTAAGTGCTATACCGGTTCCTCTAACTACAGCTCTCAAAGGGTCTTCTGCGATATAAACAGGCAGGTCTGTCTTTTGAGATAACCTTCTATCCAACCCACGAAGCATTGAACCACCACCGGCCAGGTAAATACCCGTATTATATATATCTGCTGCTAATTCCGGAGGAGTTTGTGATAAAGTTTCCATTACCGCATCTTCTACACGCAAAATGGACTTGTCCAAAGCTTTGGCAATTTCTCGGAATGAAATACTAACCTGTTTTGGTTTACCCGTTAGCAAATCCCGACCTTGTACAGACATCTCATCTGGTGGAGATTGAAGATCCTCGGTAGCTGAGCCTATTGTTATTTTAATATTCTCTGCTGTACTTTCCCCTACATACAGATTATGTTGGGTACGCATATAATAGATGATGTCATTTGTAAATACATCGCCTGCTATTTTAACCGATTTGTCACAAACAATTCCTCCTAAAGCTATTACAGCTATTTCCGTGGTTCCACCACCTATATCCACAATCATATTACCCTTGGGTTGCATAATATCCAGGCCAATACCTATTGCTGCCGCCATGGGTTCATGTATTAGGTAAACTTCCTTGCCATTTACACGCTCTGCGGATTCCTTTACTGCACGCATTTCTACCTCCGTAATCCCCGAAGGAATACATATTACCATCCTTAATGCGGGTGGAAACCATTTTTTCTTCAGGGCAGGAATGTTCTTAATGAACATATTGATCATTTTTTCAGAAGCATCAAAATCTGCGATCACCCCATCCTTGAGAGGTCTAATGGTTTTAATGTTTTCGTGGGTTTTTCCCTGCATCATATTTGCTTCCTTTCCCACAGCAATTATTTTACCAGTTATCCTGTCTCTTGCAACAATAGACGGACTGTCCACAACTACCTTGTCTGCATGGATAATAAGGGTATTTGCAGTGCCCAGGTCGATAGCTATTTCTTCAGTTAAGAAATCAAAAAATCCCATTCGCGTTAGTTTGGTTTCGGTTTAAAAGGTGTATTTCATCGACAAAAGTAGTAAATTTAATGCTTAAAATGACGAGTACCTGTCATTACCATAGACATTCCATTTTCGTTACAATAATCAATGCTCAGTTGATCTTTAATTGAGCCTCCCGGTTGAATAACGCCTTGAATACCATTATTATTTGAAATTTCAACACAATCGGGAAATGGAAAAAATGCATCACTGGCCATTACCGCTCCTTCCAAATTAAACTTAAAGGATTTTGCCTTGTGAATAGCCTGGTTTAAGGCATCTACCCTTGATGTTTGCCCGGTTCCACTTGCGCATAACTGTTTGTTCTTTGCCAAGACAATGGTGTTAGATTTTGTGTGCTTACATAATTTAGAGGCGAAGATCAGGTCTTCCAATTCTTCCTGGCTCGGTTTCTTGGTGGTCACATATTCCAAATCCTCCAATGTATCCGTTTTAGAATCCTTATCCTGAACAAGAATACCATTTAAACAAGTCCTGACAAGGGTATCTGGGAGTGGTGTTTCTTTTTGAATCAGGACAATTCTGTTCTTCTTTCCCTTTAAAATGGTTAATGCCTCATCATCATAACTAGGTGCAATAACAACCTCACAGAATAATTTATGAATTTCATGAGCCGTGGGGACGTCAATTTTTACATTACTAATCAATATGCCTCCAAAAGCTGATACTGGATCTCCTGCCAATGCATCGACATATGCCAGGTGTATCGTATTTCTTGTGGCCAATCCGCAGGCATTATTATGTTTGAGAATTGCAAAAGTTGGATCATCGTTTTTAAATTCATTCATTAAATTTAAAGCGGCATCAACATCCAATAAATTATTATAAGATAATTCCTTACCGTGTAATTTGGTAAAAATGGCATCAAAATCGCCAAAAAAGAACCCTTTTTGATGTGGGTTTTCCCCATATCGTAAAATTTTAGCATTGGTTTCGCTAATCTTTAAAGCAGCCTCCTTATGATCTTTATTAAAGTAATTAAAAATAGCGGTATCATAATGTGAGGAAACATTAAATGCTTTTGCTGCAAAATGTCTTCTGTTTTCCTGTGTGCTCACCCCTCCGGTGGTATTAATTAATTCTAAGAATTCTTTGTAATCTTCCATGGAAGAAACACATAAAACGTCTTTATAATTTTTGGCAGCCGCGCGTATAAGGGAGATTCCGCCTATATCAATCTTTTCAATGATTTCCTGTTCAGATGCGCCAACCGCTACCGTTTTTTCAAATGGGTAGAGATCCACAATAATAACATCTAGTTGGGGGATATCAAATTCTTCTAATTGGGCAACATCACTTTCGTTATCCTGTCGGTTCAAGATGCCTCCAAACACTTTTGGATGCAAAGTTTTGACTCTGCCACCCAGTATGGACGGATAACTGGTTACCTCCTCGACAGGGATTACTTCGATTCCTAATTCCCGTATAAATTTTTCAGTGCCTCCCGTGGAGTAGATTGAAATCCCAAGGTCGTCTAATTTCCTTACAATTGGTTCAAGGCCGTCTTTGTGAAATACAGAAATTAATGCCGATTTTATTTTTTTTGTTGTGCTCATTATTTGGTGCTTAAATAGAACTCGTATAAGACACAAATGTAATTTTTTTGAAGCTATAAAAGGAATTGTGTTATTAACAAAAGGAGTAAAGTTTTAAAGAATTTTGGCAACCTCTTTATTTACAAATTCTAAAAAGTCCTCATCTTCACTGTTAAATGGATCAGGGGTATTTGAATCTATATCAATCTGGCCAATATTCTCTCCATTTACAAATAGTGGAACAACAATTTCTGCTTTTACATTTATGCTGCAGGCTATATAATTATCCTGAGCTTGAACATCGGGCACAACAAAGTTTTCATTGCTCAAGGCTACCTGCCCACAAATTCCTTTTCCAAAAGGAATTATCGTATGGTCTGTAGGTTCCCCCGCATAAGGCCCAAGTTTTAATTCTTCTTTATTGCCGTTCTTAAAATAAAAACCAACCCAGTCATAGTATGAAATATTTTCCTGTAACAAATTACAGATTTCCTGTAACCGTACACTTACTTCAGCATTAGTGTTTAAAATAGATAGTACCTGGGGGCGTAATTCGCTCAGCATGTTATTTTTTTGCAAAAGTATTCAAAATGTAGATTTTAATAATGGCGTTTTAAACAAATCTTACTCAAATCATCTCCAAAATTAGAGCGAAAGAATATTTAAACTTTTGTTAACCAATACAATAAAAGACAAATTTTCGTAGTTTTGTATTACTAATGAAGGAATCTTTGCGTCAAATAGCATCTGTTACCATGGCACTTTTGGTGTTGTTCTCTACCATGTCTTTTACGGTAGATATGCATTATTGTGGTGACCATTTGGTGGATTTCAGTTTTTTTGAAAATGCAAAAAATTGTACAATGCAAGCCAGTCCTTCTAAAGCAACAGGAGAGACTTCCGTTATGGAAATGGAGATGGATTGCTGCACCGATTTGGAAATAGTCCTGGAAGGTCAGGATGACTTGAAAATTTCTTTTGATCAATTAAAAGTCGAACAACAAATCTTTGTTTCGACTTTCCTTTACGCCTATGTGAATTTATTTGAAGGCAGTGATAAAAACCTCAATTCTTTCAAAGAGTATTCCCCGCCCCCTTTGATCAGGGACATACAAATTCTCGATCAGACTTTTCTTATTTGATTTTTAAACATTGGAATTAAGGCCCTACAGTTTTTACTGTATCATGGGCTTAAGTTGTTGATTATATTTTTGGTCAATTTCAGTTTCTAACTGTTTAATAATCAATTCACATGCTAAATAAGAGCATTAAATTTCTAATAAATAATAAACTGGTGGCGGTCCTAATGCTAGTCCTTTTTATAGGATGGGGATTAGTTAACGCCCCTTTTAACTGGGACATTGGATTTTTGCCCAGGAACCCCGTAGCTGTTGATGCTATCCCAGATATAGGTGAGAACCAGCAACTTGTTTTTACCAAATGGCCGGGTCGTTCACCGCAGGATATTGAAGACCAGATTTCCTATCCATTAACGACATCTTTATTGGGTATTCCAGGGGTAAGGACTATCAGAAGTTCTTCCATGTTTGGGCTTTCCAGCATATATATCATTTTTGAGGAGGATGTAGAATTCTATTGGAGTCGTAGCAGAATCCTCGAAAAATTAAATTCACTCCCTAATAATCTTCTCCCAGAAGGGGTAAATCCATCTTTGGGTCCGGATGCCACAGGTCTTGGACAAATTTTCTGGTACACTTTGGAAGGTAGGGATGAAAACGGTGAAGTTACGGGCGGATGGGATTTACAGGAACTGAGGAGTGTCCAGGATTACTATGTAAAATACGCATTATCTGCTGCAAGTGGCGTATCGGAAGTAGCTTCTATTGGGGGCTATGTGCAGGAATATCAGATAGACGTGAAACCTGAATTGATGAAGCAATACAATATTGGACTTCATCAAGTGGTAAGTGCTGTTAAACAAAGTAATCGTGATATTGGCGCTCAAACCTTGGAAATCAACCAGGCCGAATATTTCGTCAGGGGGCTGGGCTATATAGAATCCTTGGAAGACATTAAAAATGCGGTCGTTACCTCAGAGGATTATACTGCCATCAGAATTAGGGATATTGCAAATGTTTCTCTTGGCCCCGCTATGCGCAGAGGGATCTTGGATAAAGAGGGCGCCGAAGTTGTAGGTGGGGTGGTGGTAGCAAGATACGGAGCAAACCCGCTTGAAGTAATTAATAATGTAAAAGATAAAATTAGTGAACTCAGTGCGGGACTTCCATCCAAACAATTATCCGATGGACGAAGCTCACAACTTACAATCGTACCATTTTATGACAGGACCGAATTAATTCAGGAAACCCTTGGGACCCTTAATGATGCCCTGAGTATGGAAATTCTGATTACCATTTTGGTTATCATAATCATGGTGTTTAATCTGCGGGCCTCAATATTAATTTCCGGCTTGTTGCCGGTAGCCGTATTAATGGTTTTTATAGCAATGAAGCTTTTTAATGTAGATGCAAACATAGTAGCACTATCGGGGATTGCTATTGCCATTGGTACTATGGTGGATGTTGGGGTTATCCTGTCTGAAAACATTATTCGGCACCTCGATGAGAATAAGGAAAACCTTGCTGTAAACACTGTGGTCTATAAAGCAACTTCAGAAGTATCAGGTGCAATTTTAACCGCAGTATTAACTACCATTATTAGTTTTATTCCCGTTTTTACCATGATTGGGGCTGAAGGAAAATTGTTCTGGCCACTGGCCTTTACAAAAACAATGGCATTAACGGCCTCCATAATTGTGGCCCTGTTTCTCATTCCACCTTTCGCTGCATTTTTATTTCAAAAGAGGAACTATAAAACATCAGTTCGCATTCTTCTTAATGGCATTTTGATTGCATTGGGGATCGTTGCTTTATTCTCTGGCTATTTTTTGGGATTAGTGTTGATAGGATTCGGAATATCAAATATTCTGAGATACAGGGGAATATTGAATTCAAAAAAACAAACTCAGGTAAATATCATCCTATCTGTAACTACAATTGTTTTCTTGCTGGGAATATATTGGCGACCACTGGGGTTGGAGAAAAATATTTTCTGGAATTTGATTTTCATCGCACTTATCTGTTTTGTGCTTTTGGGGGTCTTTGCCCTATTTAGAAAATACTATAGCCGCATCTTAAATTGGGCTTTACAAAATAAATTGTTATTCCTTTCCATACCAACGGTAATTGTGGTATTTGGAGTTTTGATAATGCAAAACACCGGCAAAGAATTTATGCCTTCACTTAACGAAGGTTCCTTCCTGTTAATGCCAACGTCTTTGCCACATGCAGGTGTGGAGGAGAACAAAAGGGTTTTACAACTTTTGGATATGGCTGTAGCCAGTATTCCTGAAATTGAAACCGTAGTAGGCAAAGCTGGCAGAACAGAATCTGCACTTGATCCCGCACCTCTTTCGATGTACGAAAATATGATTCAGTATAAACCTGAATATATGTTGAATAAAAATGGAAAAAGGCAACGTTTTAAAGTGAATGAAGAGGGTCTGTTCGAACTAAAGAATGGCACATTCATTTTAAACCCGAATACATTGGTAAGGGATGATGTTAAGCATGAATATCCTTTAGTGGAAAATGTATTAGACCTCACTTTTAAAGATTTTATTCCTGATTCGAACGGGGAGTACTTTCGAAATTGGAGACCGAAAATAAAAACTCCTGATGATATTTGGAACGAGATTGTCCGAGTAACCAAATTACCTGGCATTACCTCCGCTCCAAAATTACAACCAATAGAAACACGTCTGGTTATGCTGCAAACTGGTATGAGGGCACCGATGGGGATTAAGGTAAAAGGCCAGGATTTAAAACAGATTGAAGCCTTCGGAATTCAGTTAGAAAATATTTTGAAGGAATCAGAGGGAGTTAAGGATGAAGCCGTTTTCGCTGACAGGATTGTGGGAAAACCCTATTTATTGATTGACATAGACCGTGAGCAGTTAGCCCGTTATGGTATTTTTATAGAAGATGTACAACGGGTTCTGGAAGTAGCAGTTGGGGGAATGACATTAACTCAAACAGTTGAAGGAAGGGAGCGATACGGTGTTAGAGTAAGATACCCAAGAGAATTGAGGGAGAACCCATCGGATATTAAAAATATCTATGTGCCTGTGGCAAATGGAAGCCCTATTCCTTTAAGTGAACTAGTGAGTATTCGGTATGAAAAAGGTCCACAGGTGATTAAAAGTGAGGATACTTTTCTCGTGGGCTATGTGCTTTTTGATAAACTGGATGGCTTTGCCGAAGTAAATGTCGTAGAAAGTGCCCAAGCTTTGATTCAGAATAAAATTGATAAAGGAGAACTGATTGTTCCAAAAGGGGTTAATTATCAGTTCACAGGCACCTATGAGCATCAGCTTAGAGCTGAAAAAACTTTATCTGTTGTAGTTCCTTTAGCCTTAATTATCATCTTTTTGATATTGTACTTCCAATTCCGTTCAATAGCTACGTCCTTAATGGTATTTGGAGGAATTGCGGTTGCTTTTGCAGGAGGCTTTATTTTGATATGGTTTTACGGGCAGGACTGGTTCTTGAATTTCAACTTCTTTGGAGAGAATTTACGTGAACTGTTTCAAATGCATACCATTAATTTAAGCGTAGCAGTTTGGGTAGGGTTTATTGCCCTATTTGGAATCGCTACAGATGATGGTGTGGTTATGGCTACCTATCTTAAACAGACCTTCATTAGAAACAACCCTAGAACTTTGGAATCAATAAGAGCTTCCGTGGTGGAAGCAGGGGAAAAACGGATACGCCCATGCCTGATGACCACAGCAACTACACTGCTGGCTTTGCTGCCTGTATTAACATCAACAGGCAGGGGGAGCGATATAATGATTCCGATGGCTATTCCAAGTTTTGGTGGAATGCTCATAGCACTGATCACTTTGCTCGTTGTTCCGGTTTTGTTTAGTTGGTATAGCGAGCTGCAACTCAAAAAGGAAAACCAATGAAAAAAATAGTTTTTGTATTAATAGGATTTTTAGTAACGCCTTTCCTCAAGGCGCAAACTTTAGAATCCTACATTCAACAGGCTGAGGCCAGTAATCCTGAAGTACAGGCTTTTGAGTTACGTTATGATATTTCAATGGAAAAAGTAGGGGAGGCCAATTCTTTGCCCAATACAGAATTGAGTGCAGGCTATTTTGTTAGTGAACCAGAAACAAGGACAGGAGCACAAAAAGCCCGTTTTACAGTAAAGCAAATGCTACCCTGGTTTGGTACAATTACGGCCAGAGAAAATTATGCCGCGGCCCTGGCAGAGGTAGATTATCTGGATATTACTATTATAAAGCGAAAATTGAGACTGTCTTTATCGCAATCATATTATAAATTGTATGCTATAAAGTCTAAACAGGCAGTACTTGAAAAAAATATTCAATTATTAAAAACATACGAAAAATTGGCATTAACGTCTTTGGAAGTTGGCAACGCTTCTGCTGTGGATGTTCTTCGACTCCAAATGCGTCAAAATGATTTGCAGGAACAAAAAGAGATTTTATTGAGGGATTTTTTGACAGAAAAAACACTATTCAACAACCTTTTAAATTCCGAAGAAAATGCTGATGTTACCCTTGTTGATTCTATATATTTACCTAGTGGGCCGGATTTTAATCAGGCGGAATTGGCGCTACATCCTGAACTTGAAAAATATGATATCCTTTTCCAATCTGTAGAACAATCGGAAATTCTTAATCAAAAAGAATCTAATCCCAACCTTGGTTTTGGTTTGGACTACATACCCGTTGCAGCCAGGCCCGACATGAATTTCAGTGATAATGGCAAGGATATACTAATGCCTATGGTTTCTTTATCTATTCCCATTTTTAACAATAAATATAAATCCAATACTATTCAGAATGACCTGAAGCAGCAGGAAATTTCTGCTCAAAAGGCGGATCGGAAAAACAAACTGGAGACCATTTTAGGTGCTGCCTTAAACAATAGGGAGGCAGCCAGAATAAAATACAATACTCAAATTAAGAATCTAAAACAAGCTGCAGATGCCGAGGAAATTCTAATAAAGAATTATGAAACAGGCACCATAGATTTTGATGATGTATTGGATATTCAGGAACTGCAGTTAAAATTTCAGATGAACTATGTAGATGCCGTTAAAACGTATTATATGCAATCGGCAATAATAAATTATTTATCAATTCAATAAAAGCAAATTTAAATATGAACCTTAATAAAATAGAAAAAATGACACGAAAAGGATTTACAATATTAACGGCAATAGCCATATGTTCCTTATCATCTTGTGGAGAGCAAAAGAAGAATGCAGAAACAAATACATCCACAAAAGTTGTATCAAAAAATGAGAATTTAGACAATCTTACTTTTAAGGACAGCACGACGGAAAAAGTGTTTAAAAATTACCTTCTTTTACGGACAGCTTTGGTAAATTCTGATGCATCTGCTGCTCAATCCTCGGCTGTGAAGCTTTCAGGTAACATCGAAGAAAAATCAGAGGTTTTAAAAACTATTGCCCAACAAATTGCGGAAACAGAGGATTTAGAAAAGCAGCGAAAACTATTTTTAGATTTTACTATTGAAGTAGAGCCTCTCATTAAAGAAAATATTGCCCAGGGCGTAATTTACAAACAATTTTGCCCTATGGCTTTTAATGGAGAAGGCGGCTCCTGGTTTTCAGACATTGACCAGATAAGAAATCCGTATTACGGGGATAAAATGTTAAAATGTGGGAGTATAACTGAAACTATCCAATAATTTATACACAATGAAACAAATTAATGCCATTCAGGTATTTACATGTAATGCACGATTTACATGGGATCGCCAAAGCAAGAAACCTGTGCGCCAAGGTAATAAAGAATATAAAAACAGGACCGGTTCTTCGTCTTGGTATATAATGTCTTTAGTAGACTTATTATTGCGAAAGTTCTCGTTCCTTTTTTCGGGATATTATTTTCCCCGATGATAGCTGCTGACGATATGAGTTTTAGCTCTGTTTTTGTCATTGCCAATTCACTCGGATTAAGAAATACAATTATAGATTAAACCCAAGGGTCAAAAGAAAAATTAAAGAATGATGAAAAAAAATATTCTATATATCGGTTTAGCCATTTTAGGAGGATTGTTGGTAGGTTATTTGATTTTTGGCGGTAGTTCGCATGCCGATGTAACTGAAGATCATAACCATAACGAAATGTGGACATGTTCAATGGATCCCCAAATCATGCAACCTGAACCGGGCGACTGCCCCATTTGTGGTATGGACTTGATACCCGCTGAATCCGGGGATGATGGTTTAGCCCCGGATCAGTTCAAAATGACCAAGAATGCCATGGCGTTGGCCGATATTAGAACCACAACTGTCGGTTCAGGGACCTCCGGCGACAATACGCTGATACTTTCGGGTACTATAGAGGAAAATGAAAAGGCTGTTGCTACCCAAGCTTCCTATTTTGATGGACGGATAGAAAAGCTGTTTGTTAATTTTGAGGGCGAGCAAGTCAGAAGTGAACAAAAACTGGCGACCATCTATTCCCCCGAACTTGTTTCGGCACAACAGGAATTGGTTACCGCTGCAAGTCTAAAAGAATCGCAGCCCGCTTTGTACAACGCCGTACGTAATAAGCTTAAACTTTGGAAATTATCCGAAAATCAAATCGAACAGATTGAGAAATCAGGTCAGGTTCGGGAATATTTTCCTGTTTATGCCAATGTTTCAGGAACAGTTTCTGAAATCATGATCAAAGCAGGCGACTATGTAAATCAAGGTTCACCTTTGTTTAAAATTGCTAATCTCAATTATGTATGGGCGGTTTTTGATGTCTACGAAAACCAGGTCTCACTTCTAAAAGAAGGGCAAAAAATCGATATTGTTACCAATGCCTATCCCGATACGAAGTTCGATGCTAAAATTTCATTTATAGATCCCGTACTGAATTCGGCAACAAGAACTATAAAGGTCAGAGCGGTTCTGCAAAACCCAAATGGCCAATTAAAGCCGGGAATGTTCGTGGCTGGTTCTTTGGGCCTTACATCGAAAATGAAGCATAATATGATTGTAATTCCAGAAAGTGCCGTTCTTTGGACAGGAGAACGTTCAGTGGTCTACATCAAGACTAAACCAAACGACCCAACTTTTGCAATGCGAGAAGTCACCCTGGGAGATATGCTCAATGAAGGTTACATTGTTTTGAATGGGTTGCAAAATGGAGATGAGATTGTGACTAATGGAACTTTTACAGTAGATGCCGCTGCACAACTCAAAGGAAAAAAATCCATGATGAACGAAGAATTTGGAAAAGCAAAAACAGGGCATGAGAATCATAACTAATGATCACATAAGGGTCTATAGTATAAAGGAAATAATGGGAGGGAAATTTACATATTGTAAGGATTGCTTTGATATACATACTAAACTAAAGGAGTTGAAGAAGTATGTATTTGAGAACTATAATTTATATCTGTATTTTTCTGTTTGGACAACAAGCCATTTCCCAAACCTGTTGTTCAGGTGGAGTGCCTCTGTCTAACAATTTAGGATTACCAATAGATGAAAGGGGGATATGGCAGTTTGGACTGAACTACGATTACAATAATTTAAACACCCTTTACGCCGGTAATACTAAATTGGATGATGATTCCCGACAAAGGATAACAAATTCTGTTTTGTTAAGTTTAGGGTATTCCATTACTGACAGGTTTGCTTTGGAAGCTCTTTTTAGCTGGGTGAACCAAACAAGGACAATTACGCAATTTGGGAACGAGAATTTTACGGAAACTTCAGGTATTGGAGATGCAGTGCTTTTGGCAAAGTATGCCTTCCCTGAAGTGCTAGGTCCAAAAAGTGTAATAAATTTAGGGCTTGGAGCGAAAGCGCCATTGGGGAAGTCTGACCTGACTAATGAGGATGGAATTCTTTTAACAGCAGACCTTCAACCGGGAAGCGGCGCCTGGGATGGCCTGGGTTGGTTGTCTCTCTCAAAGGCATTTGACTTTAGACCATCTGCTACATTTTCAGGGAATTTCATTTATAGGCTTACAGGTGTTAATAATTCATATTTAAATGATACTTCTACCTATGAGTTTGGAAACGTCTTTCAAACTAATTTGGGATATACGGATCAGTTTCTCCTTTTCAATACTGTTTTTAATCCCGGACTTATTTTCAAATACAGGAATGCTTCTAATGATAAAATAAACAATGTTAATCTACCTAATACTGGCGGCGAATGGGTTTTTATCAGACCCGAATTAAGTGTTCATATCATAACCAATTTTTTAGTTACCCTACGCCTGGAATTACCCATTTATAGTTATGTTGATGGAACACAATTAACACCCACTACAAGATTTACTGCCGGAGTGTATTTTAAGCTCAATAACAAAAACAAAACAATAAATTTATAGCTATGAAAAAGATCGTAACGTTTATTATTTGTGCCATGATGTTCCAATATTCATGTAGTTCATCCAGCACACAGGACCAGCACACAGACCCCGATAATGAAAATTCACCTGAATCTTCTGTCTGGAGTATCCCTTTGGCAGATGTTTTTGACGGAGGTCCCGGAAGAGATGGAATACCTGCACTTGAGAATCCCGGATTCGTTTCTGTCGAGGATGAGTTTGCTCTTTTAGACGGGGATTTGATTTTAGGATACAAGAATGGAGATGATATAAGGGCATATCAGCATATTGTATTGGATTGGCATGAGATAATTAATGACAATGTTGGTGATGTTTCCCTTGCTGTTACATATTGCCCTTTGACAGGAACAGGGATTGGCTGGAATAGGATAATAAAAGGGAAAGAAACCACTTTTGGCGTGTCGGGACTACTTTATAATACTAACCTGATTCCGTTTGACAGGGAAACAAGAAGTAATTGGGCGCAAATTTTGAATGAATCTGTAAACGGCGATTTACTAGGTGAAAAAGTAGAATTGATTTCACTGGTAGAAACAGACTGGAAGACCTGGAGGACCATCTATCCAAATACGAAAGTATTAAGTTTAAACACAGGTTTTTCAAGAACTTATGGGGTATACCCTTATGTAGATTATAAGACCAATACCAATTTCTTTTTATTCCCGGTTCCAAAAGATGACCGGTTACCATTAAAGGAACGCGTATTAGCTATTATAGATCGAACGGATGCCCGGGCATACCGTTTTGTGGATCTGGCAGCTGAAAATTTAGTAAGAGATACTTTTAAGGGAAATGAATACCTGGTTGTTGGAAATGAAGATTTTATGGTTTCGTTTCAACTGGATGCCAATTCTGATAGCTTGCAGTTTGAATATGTATTTAGTGGCTCAGAGATTATTTTACGAGATAATGAAAATAACGAATGGAACATATTTGGTGCGGCAGTGTCAGGTCCGCGTAGTGGAGAGCGATTAAAATCTTCGTCGGCTTTTATGGGTTACTGGTTTTCCATTCCTGCTTTTTATAGTACTGATATCTATAATAATTAGGGCATAAGCAATAAAAAAACCGCTCTTAAACAAGAGCGGTTTTTTAACTGAAATTTCAAATTCTTACATCATTCCGGGCATTCCTCCGCCACCCATTGGTGGTCCGGCAGGTGGTGTATCTTCCTTAATGTCGGTCAATGCACATTCTGTAGTCAGAATCATTCCTGCAACAGAAGCCGCATTCTCTAATGCAATCCTGGTAACCTTTTTAGGATCTATGATTCCCGCTTCAAGCATATTAACATATTTCTCGGATTTTGCGTCAAAACCGTAATCACCTTTACCATCATAAACCTTAGCAACCACTACTGAACCTTCACCACCGGCATTTTCAACAATAGTTCTTAAAGGAGATTCGATAGCTCTTGCGACAATTTGTAACCCTGTTTCTTCATCTGCATTATCTACTGATACTTTAGAAAGAACAGATTTGGATCTAATAAATGCAACACCTCCACCGGCAACAATACCTTCTTCTACTGCTGCTCTAGTTGCATGAAGTGCATCGTCTACTCTGTCTTTCTTTTCCTTCATCTCTACTTCAGAGGCTGCACCAACATATAGTACGGCAACTCCTCCAGCCAATTTAGCCAAACGTTCCTGAAGCTTTTCTTTGTCATAATCTGAGGTAGTAGTCTCTATCTGAGATTTAATTTGATTAACCCTTGTTTTTATGGTCTTTGCTGCTCCGGCTCCGTTGACAATAGTTGTATTATCCTTGTCTATGGTAACTTTTTCACAGCTTCCCAACATATCCAATGTGGTATTTTCAAGAGAGAATCCTCTTTCTTCTGAAATTACGGTGCCACCAGTCAATATAGCGATATCCTCCAACATGGCTTTTCTTCGATCGCCAAATCCAGGAGCTTTAACTGCTGCTATCTTTAAGGAACCTCTTAATTTGTTAACCACAAGAGTAGCTAACGCTTCTCCATCTACATCTTCAGAAATTATTAATAACGGTTTTCCAGATTGCGCTACCGGCTCAAGAACAGGCAACAGATCTTTCATTGTTGAGATTTTTTTATCAAACAACAAAATATATGGGTTTTCCAGGTTTGCAATCATCTTGTCAGAGTCGGTGACAAAGTAAGGAGAAAGATATCCCCTGTCGAATTGCATCCCTTCAACAACATCTACATAAGTATCTGTTCCTTTCGCTTCTTCAACTGTAATAACCCCTTCTTTACCAACTTTTCCGAAAGCTTGTGCAATAAGTTCCCCAATGTTTTCATCATTATTGGATGAAATAGTTGCAACTTGTTTAATTTTCTCAGAGGAATCACCCACTTTTTTAGTTTGCTTGGATAGGTTTTCAACTATTGCGTCAACAGCCTTATCAATTCCTCTTTTAAGATCCATTGGATTAGCACCTGCGGCAACATTTTTAAGGCCTTCCTTAACAATAGCCTGAGCTAATACGGTAGCCGTTGTAGTTCCGTCACCTGCAAGATCATTGGTTTTAGAAGCAACTTCTTTTACCATTTGTGCTCCCATATCTTCTAAAGCATCTGCCAATTCTATTTCCTTAGCAACGGTAACTCCATCTTTCGTTACAATAGGAGCTCCAAACGATTTACTGACAATTACGTTTCTTCCTTTAGGTCCTAAGGTTACTTTTACGGCGTTAGCCAGAGCGTCAACACCTCTTCTTAGACCATCGCGTGCTTCAATATCAAATTTTATATCTTTTGCCATTTTCTATTTGTAATTTTGGTTATTAAATAATTGCTAAAATGTCGCTTTCACGCATCATAAGATAATCGGAACCTTCAAGTTTAAGCTCCGTACCCGCATATTTTCCATAGAGTACAGTATCTCCCACTTTCACTGTTATTTTCTCATCTTTGGTGCCCGGACCAACTGCCACGACTTTCCCTTTTTGTGGTTTTTCCTTCGCAGTATCCGGGATATAAATCCCTGATGCCGTCTTGGTTTCCGCTGCCATCGGCTCAATAAGGACCCTGTCTGCAAGTGGTTTAATGTTTACTTTAGCCATATTACTTAGTTTTTAGTTTAAAATGTCTCCTTCTATCGGGCAGAAATTATGCCATTACTTAAAAACTGACATAATGTTAAAATAAAAATGCCAGCTTGTCATTTATGCTGGCATTGGTATATATTTCATTTCTGAATACTACTGTATTGAATCTGAAGGATTGTTATTGTCAGTTGCAGGTAATTGTTCCGGAACTTCTTCAGGAACGGTTTCAGGAACTACATTATCAATATCATCACCTTGCAGTAATTTAGATTCTCCTTCCCCAAAATTCCCTTTAAGTGCTACATTGGATAATAAAATAAGAACTATCAATAATGTAGCCAATGTCCAGGTGCTTTTATCTAAAAAATCCCCGGTCTTTTTTACACCCCCAACAATTTGAGTTCCTCCTCCGCCAAACGAAGAAGATAGACCACCTCCCTTAGGGTTTTGAACCATAATAACCAATACCAGGAGTAAACAAACCACTATGATAAGGACCAAAAATATTGAAAATGTGCTCATTTAATTTGTGTTTTCTTGTTGTAGCTTTTGCACTGCTTTTATTCGGTTTGCAAAGAAACTACTTTTTTCTGGATATTTCAAACTTAAAATCTTGTAAGCCTGAATGGCTTTTTTATACTTTTTTTGCTCAAGATAAACCTTTGCCAGAGTTTCGGTCATCAACTCATTTTTATCTATTGTAGTTGATTCTTTAATGTTAATAATTGAAGTCAGATTTTCCGTTGGAACTATCTTTGGCTTGTTCTCTATAAACTTATCTATTAACTCAAACTTTTTCTTTTTTAGAATGTCCTCTTCTAATGGAAAATGAATATCCTTCATTTCTCCTTCTATGGTTTCTTCTTTTTTCCTTTTTATTGATTTAAATGAAGTAAGTTGCAACCACTCCCCAAAAGAATGTTTTTCTCGTTTTGTAAAGGGTAGGGGTTTGCCAAGCTCTAATTCTTCTGCGGCCTTTTTTTTAGCCTCTATGAATTTATCTACTTTAGGATCCTTTGATGCAAAAAGTAAAGGATCAAGAATCTTATCTGCATCCTTAGCACTTTGTGGTAAAGGATGATCCTGAGAATCATCAATAAGGTGAGTGTCAGCATCCGGGTTAGGTTCAACTTCTTCTGAGATGATATCCTTGTCTGACAGGGGTAAAGTTTTACCAGAAATGGTATCTGCAATTGAGTTTTGAAGAAACACTTCAGAGGTAATAAAATCGAAAAGTATATCCCTGTCGGTAGTGTAGGCCGCTGTAACTTTTAGTGCGTTATTATATTTAAAGCTATTTAGATTTTTTAGTCCCTTTAAATGGAGTGCACGGGCAGCCTGGAAGTACGGGTACTCTTTAAGGATATCTTCCAATTGATTGGTCTGAACAGGTTCTAAAACCTTATCCGGATTCTGCAATAGGAATGTAAAATCTGCTACGTTCATATCAATTAATCAACTAATGTATTGAATATTGGCAATATCAGTCGACTCCTTATATCTTTATTCTGTTATATATTACCAGTCTGCCAGAGATGCATTAAAAATATCCTGCGTTATTCTTTCGAAAATGGCCTCCAGTGCTTCATCTCTAACCGAAGAAAATTGTGTATTAGCGTCGTAATCATAAAAAAAAGAAAACCGCTGTTCAAAATCTACATCTTCTTTGGTCCGATTAAAAAAGCGGACGTTTACACCCATAGTTAATCTATTCTGGGCAGCTCGCTGTTCTGCTGTGGCTGTCATTGGAGAAATTCGGAATTCTACAATTTCGCCCTCATATAATAAATCTGCATCAGAATTGCGTAAATCTAAACTTGTTTGGTTAAGGATCAGGTCCTGCAAAGCCAAAGTGAAATCTCTATCCAAGCCGGGTTCAAATGTAGATCCAGGGCTTTGAGATGCATAATTCTGAAAATAATTCACTTGAAATGAAGTTGCCGTACCAACGTCACCCCCGGTAAAGTTATAAGCTCCGCAGCCAATTAAAAGGAATAGCAAGGAGATGCACAAAATACTATTAAATTTTTTTTTCAAAAGATATAGTTCAAAAAGTTATCGAAATAGTTTAATTCAAAATTATGTTACAAATCATATTGTTTAATCTTTCTGTAAAGCGTTCTTTCAGAAATTCCCAATTCTGCGGCTGCGGCTTTTCGTTTTCCCCTATTTCTCTCCAGCGATTTTCTGATTAATTCAATTTCTTTTTCCTGTAAAGAAAGTGTTTCTTCCTCCTCTATTTCCTCTGCAAAATGGTATTTGTCTTCCTGCTGTATTTCTGGTCCTGTTTCTATTCTGGCTTCCGGAAGGGGTAAAACTTTTAATGCTTTACTCTCTTCTTCCTTAATACCCTCCCCGTTTGCACCATAGATCTTACGGATCAGATTTTCATTTTCCTCCTGTACTTTCGAGGAATCATTGTTTTGAAGCAGTTCCAAGGTAAGCTTTTTGAGATCATTAAGATCTCCTTTCATATCAAACAAGACCTTGTAAAGAATCTCTCTTTCGTTACTAAAATCACTTTCCTTTTTTCTCCTTTCAATTACGGCCGGAAGATTAGAATCGTTGGCATTTGGCAAATATTCGTTTAATGTTGATAAACTTATATTTCTTTCTGCTTCTAAAACCGAGATTTGTTCAGCAACATTTCTTAATTGCCGGATATTTCCGGGCCATCTATATTTTGTGAGTAGTTGTATGGCGTCATCCCGCAGCCTTATAGTTGGCATTTTGTATTTCTGGCCAAAATCTGACGCAAATTTTCTAAATAATAAATGAACATCTTCACTTCGTTCTCTTAGAGGAGGAATATGAATATCTACTGTACTTAATCTGTAATATAGATCTTCCCTGAATTTTCCCTCTTTGATAGCCTCTATCATATTCATGTTGGTGGCAGCCACAATACGAACGTTGGTTTTTTGTACCTGAGAAGATCCCACTTTTAGAAATTCCCCATTTTCCAATATTCTGAGTAGCCGTACCTGAGTGGTAAGTGGAAGTTCCCCTACTTCATCTAAAAAGATAGTACCGCCATCTGCAACTTCAAAATATCCTCTTCTGGTTTGTGTTGCCCCGGTAAAAGCTCCTTTTTCATGACCAAACAGCTCACTGTCTATGGTACCTTCGGGGATGGCTCCACAATTTACAGCTATATATTTTGCGTGTTTTCTATGGGATAAAGAGTGAATAATTTTTGGAACGGATTCTTTTCCAACACCACTTTCACCTGTAACCAAGACAGAAATGTCTGTAGGAGCAACCTGAATTGCCTTTTCCAACGCGCGATTGAGCTTTGGATCATTTCCGATAATCTCAAAACGTTGTTTTATTGCCTGTACACTTTCCATACTTAATTGTTTTCAGAATAACCAACTGCTTTGCCCAATAATGTGGCAGAGGTACAATTTTCTACCCGTACCATTACAAATTCTCCAATAGAATAGTTCTCTTTAGGAAAAACCACAACGGTATTTTGAGAATTACGTCCCATCCATTGTAATTCAGATTTTTTAGATGTTCCTTCAATAAGAACTTCTTCTACTTTACCTAAATGTTGTTTGGTTCTAAAAAAGCTATGCTTTAATTGCAAATCAATAATATCACTTAATCTTCTTTTCTTTACTTCCTCAGGAATATCGTCAACAAGTTTTCTCGCCGCCAATGTACCCGGGCGTTCAGAATAAGCAAACATAAAACCAAAGTCATATTTTACATATTCCATTAAAGATAAAGTATCCTGGTGATCTTCCTCGGTTTCGGTTGGGAAGCCCGTAATCATGTCCTGGCTTATGGCGCAGTCCGGTAAAATGTTACTAATATTATTTATTAAATCAAAATACTCTTCCCTGGTGTGCAATCTGTTCATTGCCTTTAAAATTCTGTCGCTTCCACTCTGAACGGGCAGGTGAATGTAATTACAGATATTTTTAAACCTGGCCATGGTTTCAATAACATCAAGGGTCAAATCCTGTGGATTTGAAGTAGAAAAACGAATCCTCATTTTGGGCTGTGCTTCTGCAACCAATTCCAATAAATTGGCAAAATTCACTGCCGTTGCTTTTTGTATTGATGATGCTGAGCTGAAATCTTTTTTTAAACCACCACCATACCACAAATAGCTATCAACATTCTGACCCAATAAGGTAACTTCCTTAAATCCTTTTACCCATAGTTCATTTACTTCATTTACAATTGAATGAGGATCCCTGCTGCGCTCCCTACCCCTTGTAAATGGCACAACACAAAAAGTACACATATTATCACAGCCACGAGTAATCGAAACAAAGGCGGTTACCCCGTTTGAATTTAATCGTACAGGAGCCACATCACCGTATGTTTCATCCTTGGAAAGTATAACATTAACGGCATTCCTTCCCTCGTCTACTTCTCGGATAAGATTTGGCAGATCCTTATAAGCATCGGGACCCACCACCATATCAACGATTTTTTCTTCTTCTAAAAGCTGACTTTTAAGCCGTTCTGCCATGCATCCTAAAACTCCTACTTTCATATGCGGGCGAGTTTTTTTAACGGCATTAAATTTTTCAAGCCTTTTTCTGACAGTAAGTTCCGCTTTTTCCCGAATAGAACATGTATTAACCAAAACAAGGTCTGCCTCTTCTAAAGAATTAGTGGTATTAAAACCTTCTTGAGCTAAAATAGAAGCAACAATTTCGCTGTCTGAAAAATTCATCTGACAGCCATAGCTCTCAATATATAAGTTACGGGTGTTTTTATTGTCTTTCTCCAGCTTAAGCGGGGTACCCTGATTTTTTTCCTCAATAATTTTCTCCATTCTAGTGTGTCTTCTGCGATAGCTCAAACAGTCTGCAAAGATAGTATATTCTATATACTAGTGACAAATTGACAGTTAATTATTTAACAAATTTTACGCAACTGGACGTTATAACAAGTATCTACTTTTATACAACCCAATATCTTAAATAAATCAGGTTATGAAAAAATGTATTTTAAGCCTGCTACTTGTTTTAGGTTTAGTATCCTGTGACAAAAAAGAAGAAGGCGATTATGCCGACTATCTTGTGGCGACCCCAATAACAATGAGCGTGACAGATTTTAAAAATAGTGTGGATGTAGTTGCGCCAAGACCTATTAATGAATCTGGTAAGATCTATGCCTATCAGAATTATATTTTTGTGAATGACAAATACAAAGGGGTACATGTTATTGATAATAGTGACCCAAGTTCTCCGCAAAAAATTTCATTTATTAAAATAGCGGGTAACGTAGATATTTCTGTTAAAGGAAATTTCCTATACGCCGACAGTTTAACCGACTTAATAGTGTTAGACATTTCTGAAATTAATGCTATAAGAATTGTTAATCGAATGGAAGACGTCTTACGCGATAATGTTGTATGGCCCGTCGCTGATATTTATGAATACGATGGGGTAGATTATCAGAATGAAATTTTAATCGGGTGGGATGTTAAGACTGAAAGCAGATTGAAATCTGAAGTATATGATCGTTTTGATGATCAGATATTGCTGGCCGAAGCTGCCAATGATAGCCAGGTTGGACAAGGAGGTTCGCTGGCGCGATTTAAAATTGTAAATGATTATTTATACGTTGTAGACAGTCACACAATTAATGTGTTTGAAATTAGTGATTTGGAAAACCCCAAGGATCTGGAAGATATATATGCCGGTTTCGATATTGAAACAATTTTTAACAGAGGTAATAATTTGTTTTTAGGAAGTATGCGGGGTATGTATATATATGATATAACCTCTCCGGCCACACCGACATTTATTTCAGAATTTCAACACGGCACTGCTTGTGACCCTGTAATAGTTGATGGAGATTATGCCTATGTTACCTTGCGTGGAGGTAATAATTGCGGGGCTACTGAAAGCGGCTTATTTATTGTTGATATTTCGGACATTACCACACCTGTCCTGGCAACATCATACGCAATGGATGAACCTTATGGGCTGGGAATAAAAGAGAACAAATTATTTATCTGCGATGGGAAATTTGGTCTTAAGGTTTATGATAAAACTAATATTGATAATCTTGTATCATTAAATCATTATGAGAATATTATCACTTTTGATGTCATTCCAATGGATGAAACTTTGATAATGATTGGTGATGAAATCCTGTACCAGTATAGATATTTAGATAACGATATAGAACTAATCAGTGCTATGAATCTAAACTAGATTTTTATGAGATTTATAGGAAACATCCCGTATTTTGGGATGTTTTTTTATGCATTGATATGGACTAAAAACACCAAATAAAAAATTTGACATACTTTTGTTATTGCGTTTTATGCAGATAAATTAAAGATGGTATTCAAATTACAGAGATACTATGAATAAGTACTAATCAATAGAAATCATTTTTATCTGATTGTCTAATACTTGACTATTAATTTTATTTATATAAGCCTCAAACAAAGCGTTTAAACCGTTTATCTCTATGTCCAATTCCTTTTTAATATCCTTAAAAAAAGCAAGTGCCTGATCCGTTGGAGGGTAATCCCCTCTTTGAGAATCTGACATCAGAAATGCCAACCTATTGTTTATTCTGATACCATAATTTAACGGATCTTGCCTACTTTGATTTTTAGTCATATGGATATTATTTTCAACTTTGTCTAACTTGGTTTCAAACTCGTCTATAAGTTTTTTAAGCTCCTCCTCAGTCGTAACCTTTTCCTTTACATAAGCCAAATCTTTTTTTATAGAGCGGATATCAATAATTGCCTGATTAGCTCTGTTAACCTGATCCCGTACTTTTATGAGGAAATCAAATTGATTTTTAAAATCGGTGTCTGTATTCGGGAGTCTTGGATCTTTTACTATGGTAAATTCCTTTTCAGATGCCATTCCATTATATGTAAGTCTTACCCTATAAGTGCCAGGAACTGCTTTTGGACCTACATTAGGAGAAGAGTACAAAACCATACCTTCAAAGCTTTTAAAGCCAGGATATCTTAGATCCCAGATAAAACGATTTCCACCTGTGGCAACTTTTAAAGGTTTTGAGGCCGACGGATCCAGTTTGTCTGCTTTAGAATTCGTGTTATACTTTTGAACTAATGTGCCTTTAGAGTCCAATATCTCCAGGGTAATAGTATCTGTTTCCTTTTTATCTTTTAGATAATAATTAATAATGACCCCATTTGGATGATTTTCACCTTCTAACCTCATATCGGGTTTACTCCTGCCCTGCGACTGTTTCGTTCTATAAGTAATATCGGGTTTATATAGATAAAAGTCGCTTTTTGCCATTTCTTCTGTGAGTTGATGTAAGGGGGTTAAATCATCAATCATCCAAAAACTTCTTCCATGTGTGGCGGCAATAAGATCGTTATCTCTTACGGCTAAATCTCTTATTGAGGTTATAGGAAGATTTAATTGAAATGAAGACCAATGTTGTCCGTCATCAAAAGAAACGTACATTCCCCATTCGGTACCTGCATATAATAACCCTTCTCTAACTTTATCTGACCGAATAGCTCTGGTATAATGTTTATTCTTTATCCCATTGGTAATGAGTGTCCAACTCTCACCATAATTAATGGTTTTATAAAGGTAGGGGGTATAGTCGCCAAACTTATAGGACGTTGCAGCCAAATAGGCAACGCCTTCTTTGAACGGGCTTGGTTCAATACAATTAATCATATTTAATTTGGGTGACATCTTAGATGGGGGGGTGATATTTTTCCATGTTTTTCCGTCATCTTTGGTAATATGTACTAGGCCGTCATCACTACCTACATAAATAACCCCTTTCTCTAAGGTTGATTCTGCAATCGCAAAAATATTAGAATAAAACTCTGCCCCTGTATTATCTTGCGTAATAGGTCCTCCAGAGGATTTTATTGTTTCAGGAAGACCCCTGGTCAAATCGGGCGAGATTACCTCCCAGGATTGTCCTTCGTTTGTGGAAATATGTAAAAAATTGGATCCTGCATATAGACGGTTTTGGTTATGTATACTAAACATAACGGGATAATTCCAATTAAAACGATATTTCATAATTTCTACTCCAGAACCCGCAGGATTGTCTGGCCAGACATTCGTAGACCTTGTCTGATCTAATGAATGGTCATAGCGCATCATATATCCTTTATAAGTGCCACCATATACTATATCATTATTCTTTGGGTCAACAGCTAAATGAGCGCTCTCTCCTCCCGCGGTTATCTCCCAATCTTTTTCTCCGATGCTGTTTCCAGAGCTTCTATGGGAGATTCTAACCGTAGAGTTGTCTTGTTGTGCGCCGTATATTCTATATGGAAAATTATTATCTGTGGTAACGCGGTAGAATTGCGCAGTAGGCTGGTTGTGATAGGTTGTCCAATTGGTTCCCCCATCATTTGATATTTGCCCCCCACCATCATCCGCTATAATCATCCGTTGATTATTATCCGGGTCTATCCACAAATCATGATGATCTCCGTGAGGGGCATTTTTCAATATAAAAGTTTTGCCACCATCGGTAGATACACCATAACTTACATTCATTACATAAACTTTATTCTTATCTTGAGTGTCTGCATAGATTCTACTGTAATACCAGGCTCTTTGTCGTAGTGCTCTGTTTTGGTTGATTTTCTTCCAGGTATTTCCTGCGTCATCAGATCTAAAAAGCCCGCCATCTTCAGCTTCTATTATTGCCCATACTCTATTTGAATCTACCGGCGATACTGTAATACCCACTATACCCCAGGGTCCTGAAGGAAGCCCATTATGTTCTGTGATATCGGTCCATGTATTGCCACTATCAGTGCTTTTATAAAGTTTACTGTCTGGTCCACCGCTGTCCATTCTATAACCGTTTCTCTTCATTTCCCAGGTAGAGGCATAAATAATCCTGGGATTATTTGGGTCTAGGATGAGATCACCTGCGCCAGCTTTATTACTTATATAAAGAACCTTTTCCCATGAAGAACCACCGTCAAGACTTTTGTAAACTCCTCTAGTCTCATTGGGAATCCATAGATTTCCAATTACCGCAACATAAACCATATTCGGATTGGTAGGGTGAATGCGAATTCTGGCAATATGTTCGGATCCTTCTAGGCCAATAAATTTCCAGGTCTCTCCGGCATCAACGCTTTTCCAAATTCCGTTTCCAGAAGAAACATTTCCTCGCAACGTTTGTTCCCCTTCGCCTACATAAATTACATTAGGATCGGATTCTGAAACAGCAACCGCCCCTATGGAGCCTCCAAAATAACCGTCAGAAATGCATTCCCAAGTACTCCCTGCATCAGTTGTTTTCCAAACACCGCTACCAGCAGTTCCCATATAATAAAGTAAATCATTATCCTTTACGCCTGTTACCGTTCCGGCCCTCCCTCCTCTAAACGGGCCTACTAATCGCCATTCTATAGAATTGTAAAGGGTTTCATTATATATTTTGGTGCTTAGATCTTTAGTTTTTCTTTGTGAATTAGAAGTTATAGGAATTATTAGAAAAAAGAATAAAACCAGGATTGAGATCTTTTGAAACATATTATATGGGTTAGTGATTTGCATAAAAATAACATATTTTTCCCTTCTTTTCACCAATTAAAAACAAATCCTAAAGGCATTTTATAAGGGGTAAAATTCCGGTTA
The DNA here is from genome assembly GCF_039969275.1 of Eudoraea sp. Taxonomy (GTDB): domain Bacteria; phylum Bacteroidota; class Bacteroidia; order Flavobacteriales; family Flavobacteriaceae; genus Eudoraea. Next base: position 105,814 of record NZ_JBDVOC010000013.1, on the reverse strand, counting down.
CTTTGGACTTCTAAATAACTTTGGTTTTACAACGCATCAACAGAAATAAAAAATTTGACATACTTTTGTCTCTTCAAAAACTGATGAATGGCTAAGAATTTAGTAATCGTAGAGTCGCCTGCAAAGGCTAAAACAATAGAAAAATTTCTTGGAAAAGATTATAAAGTTGAATCCAGTTTTGGCCATATAGCCGATCTTCCTTCCAAAGAGTTGGGAGTTGATGTGGAAAAGGACTTTAAACCTAAATATATTGTTGGCCAGGACAAAAAGGCCCTGGTGAAAAAGCTGAAGGATCTTGCAAAAAAAGCAGACACCATATGGCTGGCGAGTGATGAAGACCGGGAAGGGGAAGCAATTTCCTGGCATTTGGCGGAGACACTAGACCTTGATCGATCCAGAACTAAACGTATTGTGTTTAATTCAATTACCAAGTCGGCTATTCAAAAGGCAATTGAAAACCCAAGAGAAATAAATTATAACCTGGTAAATGCCCAACAGGCAAGAAGAGTTCTTGATAGGTTGGTTGGATACGAATTGTCACCTGTTCTTTGGAAAAAAATTAAACCCGGCTTATCTGCGGGCAGGGTTCAATCTGTAGCTGTTCGTTTAATTGTTGAAAGAGAACGCGACATTGATGTTTTTAACCCTGAAGCTTCCTACAAGGTAGTGGCGGAATTTAAAACTGAGAAAGGAAATGTCTTTGGAGCAAAACTCGGAAAGAACTTCCAAACTAAAGAAGAGGCTCAGGTGTTTTTAAATAAAAATGCAGGAGCCCTGTTTAATGTTGCAAGCCTGGATAAAAAACTTGCAAAAAAATCACCTTCCGCACCATTTACTACTTCTACTTTACAGCAGGAGGCATCCCGTAAATTATATTTTTCAGTAGCGAGAACTATGCAGGTTGCGCAGCGTTTATATGAAGCTGGTCTAATTACTTACATGAGGACAGACAGTGTAAATTTATCAGGAGAAGCAATAGGGGCTGCTAAAGACACCATTATTCAGAATTATGGTGAAAAGTATAGTAAAGTCAGAAATTATAAAGGCAAATCGAAAGGAGCTCAGGAAGCGCATGAAGCCATACGACCCACAGATATGAATTTACAATCTCCTTCACTGGAAAGAGATCAGTCTAAATTATACGAATTGATTTGGAAACGTACGCTTGCCTCACAAATGAGCGATGCACAATTAGAACGTACTAATGTAAAAATCAAATCGAACTCTTATCAGGAAGAATTTACCGCAAATGGTGAAGTCATTAAATTTGATGGCTTTTTAAAGGTTTATCTTGAGGGTAAGGACGAAGAGGATATAGCTGAAGAGCAGGAAGGTTTGCTACCGGCAATGAAAACCGGCGATGAGTTATTCTATAATTATATAACGGCAACAGAACGGTTCACAAGACCCCCGTATAGATATACAGAGGCTACATTGGTAAAGAAACTGGAGGAACTGGGTATAGGAAGACCCTCAACTTATGCCCCAACAATATCCACTGTTCAAAATAGAGGATATGTGGAAAAAGGAAGTATTGAAGGTGAAGAACGAAAGTATTCACAACTGATTTTAAAATCAGATAAGGTTGAGGAAAAATCTCTTACAGAGGTAATTGGCTCAGATAAAGGCAAATTGGTACCTACTGACATAGGGATGATTGTAAATGATTTTTTGGTGAATCATTTTGCACATATTTTAGATTACAACTTTACTGCCAAAGTGGAGAAAGATTTTGACGAAATAGCCAAAGGTCAGGAAGATTGGCAAAAGGTAATGAAGGACTTTTATCAGGACTTTCACCCAAATGTACTGGATGTTGAGGAAAACGCCGAACGTGCAAGTGGAGAACGTGTCCTGGGGACAGACCCTAAATCGGGAAGACAAGTTGCAGTTCGTTTGGGACGATTTGGTCCTATGGTTCAAATTGGTACGGTTGAAGAAGAGGACAAGCCATTATTTGCAAGTTTACTTCCGGAACAATCCCTTAATACGATTACCTATGAGGAAGCAATGGAACTTTTCCAACTTCCCAGAAAATTGGGTGTATTTGAAGGAGAGGAAGTAGAGGCCAATGTGGGCAGATTTGGTCCTTATGTTAGATTTGGGAAAAAATTTGTCTCTTTGGACAAAGGCGAAAGTGCTTTTGATGTTAATCTTGAAAGGGCAATAGAATTAATTCGCGAAAAGCAAAAAGCCGATGCTCCTATCGCAGTTTATGAAAATAAAGATGTTACTAAAGGTAAGGGTCGTTTTGGACCTTTTATCAAATGGGATGGTATGTTTATTAATGTAAATAAAAAGTATGACTTTGATAATCTTTCGGAAGCTGATCTTATTGAGTTGATAGAATCTAAAAAACAAAAAGAGGCAGAGAAACTTATCAAGGAATGGTCTGATGAAGGCATCCGGATTGAAAAGGCGCGATGGGGAAGGCACAATATTATCAAAGGCAAGACCAAGGTTGAACTTGCTAAAGACGTAGATGCAGCCAATATCTCCCTGGAAGATGCACAAGCATTACTCGAAAAGAAAAAACCCAAAAAGAAGACTAAGAAAACCTAAGACTAGCGTACAAATATGGCGTTCGATTTTTTACTTCCTGTTAATGAAATGGCCCTTGCCCACTGTGAGTTATTACCACCACAATCTCTTGGCCGGAATATTTTTAAACACACAGAAAAAAAAGGGTTACCTGTCTTAGCTAATGCTTCCTTTGCCTTAATAGGAGTTCTGGAGTCGAGAAATGCATTTGAAAAGAAAACAGAGCGACTAGATACGACTGAGATCAGAATTCAGCTTTACAAGCTCTTGATGGGTAATTGGAATTCAGTTTTTGTTGACCTGGGGGATATAGCGGAAGGAGAATCGGTCGAGGATACTTATTTTGTTGTAAAGGAAATTGTAGCAGAATTACTTGAAGAAAATGTGATTCCTATAATAATTGGGGCCACTCAGGATATTACTTACCCTTCTTATAGGGCATTTGATAAAATTAAGGATATGGTAAATCTGGTGTCAATAGACAGCAGGTTTGATTTCGGGGCGGATGAGGAACTTATTTCTTCCCATTCATATATGAGTAAAATAATTACAGATAAGCCCAACAATCTTTTCAACTTTTCAAATATTGGTTATCAAAGCTATTTCAATGCACAGGAAGAAATAGATCTGATGGACCGCCTATTTTTTGATGCATACAGACTGGGAGAAATAACTTCCGACATTTCCTTGGCAGAACCTGTATTGAGAAACGCGCATATTGTAAGCCTTGATGCCAGAGCAATAAAAGCAGGCGAGATAGATGGATCTAAGAATTTTTCTCCAAATGGATTTAATGGAAGAGAAATATGTGCAATAGCCAGATATGCCGGCATGAGTGATAATGTTGCAATATTTGGAATATATGAAAGCGAGAATACCGTACAATCCTTTCAATTAATTTCACAAATTATCTGGTATTTCATAGAAGGATATAATTTTAGAATAAAAGAGTTGCCGAGTGCTAAAAGCAAAGATTTTAACAAGTTTAATGTGCCTACAGAAACCGAGCAATTAATTTTTTATAAAAGTTTACTTACCGAAAGATGGTGGGTTGAGATTCCATCAATTTTATCTTCACATAATAAAATAAATTCACCTGCGTTATTACCTTGCACTGAACAGGACTATTTAGACGCATGTAACCAAAATATTCCCGAAAGGTGGTTCAAGGCCTATAAGAAAGGTTTTAACTAACATCAAATTATTTTAAAGGATAGACTGTTTTATACAATAAATTATTCAAAATGCAGTTTTAGAGAATAATAATTGTGAATACTGTTTATAGTCTTAATCGAAATTTAACCTAAAGTATGAAGAAGCTATTGTTATTATCTATAGCGTTTGTTTTTTTGCTCACTAGTTGTGGGTCTAAAACAAAAGGAGAACTAGTCGGAGTCCAGGGTAAAAAGTGGTATCCGGAAAAACCTTATGGAATGGAACTAATCCCAAGAGGAGCATTTATCATGGGTAAAAGTGAGGAAGATGTAGGGAAGGTTCTTAATGCGCCAACCAAAACTGTAACCGTAAGATCATTCTATATGGATGATACGGAAATAACTAACAGCGAATATCGCCAGTTTGTAGAATGGGTGAAAGATTCCATCGTAAGAACTAAGCTGGCCATCCTGGCTGATGAATTAGGGATGGGTCCGGAAGATGAAGGTATCGGCGAATATGCATTTAAGGATGCCGATACTACCAATATGTCTACGTATGAAAAGTACATGTTGGATAATTATTCCGGGATGGGCGAAACTGGTTATGAAGGAAGAAGCCTAAATAGAGATCAGGATTTGATCTGGGACATTTCGGATTATCCGGATGAATACTATACAGAAATAATGGATTCAATATATATTCCTGAAGAGGAATCATATAACGGTCAGCGAACTGTAGATGTCACAAAAATTAAATACAGTTACAACTGGATGGACATTGAGGCAGCTGCACGTTCAAGAGATGCCAGAAGAAAAGATTTTATTAGACATGAAGAATTGGAGATCTATCCGGATACGACCGTTTGGATAAGAGACTTTCAGTACTCTTATAATGAACCAATGCATAATGACTATTTCTGGCACGATGCCTATAGTGATTATCCGGTTGTTGGAGTTTCATGGCAACAGGCCCAGGCTTTTTGCAACTGGAGAACGAAATTTAAAAATGATGACCAGAAGAGCAGAGGAAGACAATTTGTTAATGGATTCAGATTACCTACGGAAGCTGAATGGGAATATGCCGCCAGAGGTGGAATTGAAAGTGGAACTTATCCCTGGGGTGGTCCTTACGTGATCAGCGATACAGGTTGCTTTATGGCTAACTTTAAACCACAGCGGGGTGATTACGCAGCGGATGCGGCTTTGTATACGGTAGAAGCCAAGTCTTATGAACCAAATGACTATAACCTTTACAATATGGCAGGAAATGTTTCTGAATGGACTAACTCCAGCTATGACCCAAATTCATACGAATATGAATCTACTATGAATCCCAATGCAGGTGATTATGGTAACAAAAGAAAAGTTATACGCGGAGGTTCTTGGAAAGATGTTGCTTATTTCCTACAGGTAAGTACCAGAGATTATGAGTATAGAGATTCTGCCAGAAGTTATATCGGTTTTAGGACCGTTCAAGATTATATGGGAGAGGAAGACTCAACACAATAGTTTTTGCGTATATAAATAAATCAAACAATAAACCAAATACTTATTTTTAACATTAAACTTAAATTAAATTTAGAATTATGGCACAGTCAAAATCAACAAAGAAATTATTTAACATGGCCTATGGCCTCGGAGCATCGGTGGTTATCATTGGTGCGTTATTTAAAATCCTGCACTGGGAATTTGGACCTCTAACAGGTGGTCTTCTTCTTGCGGTAGGTCTTATTACAGAAGCACTTATTTTTGCAATTAGTGCATTTGAACCAGTAGATGACGAATACGATTGGTCTCTTGTATACCCTGAATTATCAGGAGGTATGTCTGGTGGTAAAAATGATGTTTCAGATGCTAAAGAGGCAGAAGGTATATTATCCAGGAAGTTAGATGAGCTTTTAAAAGAAGCCAACATAGATGCTAACCTTATGGAAAGCCTTGGAGAGAGCATTCGTAATTTTGAAGGTGCTGCAAAAGGTATTGCTCCTTCAGTAGATGCAATGGAATCTACCAAAAAATATTCAGATGAAATGGTAGAGGCAGCAGCTCAAATGGAGTCGTTAAACAGCTTATACAAAGTACAATTGGAAAGCGCTAGCAGACAAGCTTCTGTAAATGAAGAAGTTGTTCAGAACGCAAGTGCTCTTAAAGACCAAATGGAATCTCTTGCTTCCAATCTTTCTTCCTTAAATGGAGTATATGGCGGCATGTTATCTGCAATGAGCAAAAACTAATTAGTGTATTAGTAAACCCAAATCAAAATTTTAATCAAAACTAATTAGAAAACATGGCAGGAGGAAAATTGTCACCACGTCAGAAGATGATCAACTTAATGTATTTGATCTTTATCGCAATGCTGGCGTTAAATATGAGTAAGGAAGTTCTGGCGGCATTCGGTCTTATGAACGAAAAGCTGGAAGCTTCTAACGCAAAAACCACAGAGAACAATCTAGCGTTCTTAAATGGTTTAGAAACTAAAGCATCTGAAAATGCGGAAAAATTTGGTCCGCTACTAGAAGATGCCAAAAAGATTAAGGAATTGTCCCAGGAATATTATGATTATCTGGAGGCCCTTAAAGGTAAAATGTTAATCGAGATTAAAGATCCTAAAGATTATCAGGTTATGGATAAGTCTGATTATTTAGATCAGAAATTTTTTCAAGGCGATAACCTGGCTCCTGAAGGGAAAGAATTCTTAAAAAGGATTACTGATTATCGTACTCAAGTTTCAGCTATTTTACCGGAAAGCATGAGTGAAGTTAAGGCTTCTGTTCAAACCAGATTTGAAACTGGTGATGCTAAAGGTAAAGTTGAGAAAAGAGATGGAACAAAACAGGATTGGATCAACTATCATTTCGAAGGTTTTCCGGTTGTTGCTTCTCTAACTAAGATAACACAGATTCAATCTGATGTTAAGGCTACAGAGCAGGATGCTTTAAAGTCTATGTTAGAAGGTCAGTTGACCAGTGAAGTTTCTATGACTAATTATACCACACTCCTAGAGCAGGAAAAATCGGCTTTTTATGCTGGTGAGAAATTCTCAGGGGCAGTTGTATTAGGTCGTAAAGATGCTACAACAAGGCCAAATGAAGTTAATCTTACTTTAGATGGAAGAAAACTTAGTGAAGGTAAGGATTATGAGATTGATAATGGTCAGGTTAGACTTTTAGTTAGTGCCGGTGCGCCCGGAGACCATAAGATTGCTGGTAACCTGGTATTTATTCAGGATGGTGAGAGAACAGAAGTTCCTGTTGCTCAAACATTTGCCACAATCACTAAACCAAATGCCGCATTAATTGCAGCAGATAAGATGAATGTGGTTTATCGAGGGGTTTCTAATCCAATGTCGATTTCTATTCCTGGAATACCAAATAACAAGGTTAGTGCATCAGCTCCGGGTCTTAAGAGAAGACAAGGCAGCAAGTATATCATGAACCCGGGAACGGGAAGAACAGTTACAATTGTCGCATCTGGTACCTTGCCTGACGGACAACGTGTTTCCTCAAAATCTGAGTTCAGAATTAAGGATATTCCACGACCTTCCGGATCTATTAGAGGAGAAACTGGAAGTGCCAAGATGCCTAGAAGAAATCTTGAAATTGCAACAATTGGTGCATTACTTGAAGACTTCGATTTTGACTTGAATCTTGCAATTAGCGGATTTAAATTTAAAGTTCCAGGTCAACCCACGGTAAGTGTAAAAGGTAACAAACTGGATTCAAGAGCTAAATCGGCCTTGAAAAGAGCTAAAAGAGGTGATGCTCTTCAGGTATTCGATATTCAAGCGTATATCACGAATAACAAAAGCTATAAACTGAAGAAAGTATCTCCGGTAATTATAGAGATTACGAACTAAGAATAGTATAAATTATAATTTTATGAATTGGAAGAATGTTTTAATTGCTGGAGCTGTAGCGCTACTACCTATATCCATGATGGCACAGGCTAATATTTTAAATGCCAAGTTGCCTGATGAAATTGGGAAGAAGACAGAAGCGCAAATAGCGGCGGATAATGACGCTCCGCTGCCATACGGCTACGTGGATGACAGGGATATCCTTTGGTCTAAGACCGTATGGGAGATAGTTGATCTTGATGAAAGAGTGAATTTCCCCCTGTACTATCCGCTTGATACCATAGATATTGGTTCCGACAGAAGGTCGTTATATGATGTTTTTATGAAAAACATTAAAAACGGTAAACTTACTGACGTATATGTGGATTCCTATTTTACTGAAAAAAGAAATTTCAGTGATCTGGAAGCTACTTTGAAAAAAGTAGATACCACAGATCTCGGATATGAGCAAATCAATGCCGGTGAGCAACTTTCCCCCGAATATGTTAACCAGAGGGAACTTACTGCTGCGGATATTGAAGAATATCGCATCAAAGGGATATGGTATTTTGACAAGCGGCAAGGCGAATTAAAGTATCGACTGCTGGGGATTGCCCCGGTAGCGCCCGATGTAAACTTTGTAGATGATGAATCTATGGATCCCAATGAGAATAAAGTTGAACTTTTTTGGGTATGGTATCCTAGTGCCAGAGAGATATTACATGATGCTAAGGTTTTTAACCAACAAAACTCAGCCCAGCCAATATCCTTTGATATGTTATTGAATGCCAGACGTTTTAACGGTCTTATCTATAGAGAGGACAACGTTCAGGGCGATCGTATAATTAATGATTATATAGCAGACAATGCGCTATTCCAGTTGCTTGAAGCAGATCGTATTAAGGAAACTATACGAGACAGGGAACAGGATATGTGGGCATATTAGAAGCAAGCGTTAAATTCCAATTCAGATATAAATTAAAAAACGCTGCACCATTTGGTGCGGCGTTTTTTAATTTTACACTATGGTAGATTACTTAATAGTAGGTCTTGGACTGGCCGGGATCGCATTTTGTGAAAGGCTTGAAGAGCATGGTAAAACCTTCATAGTGATCAATGATGACTCTCAAACATCATCGAATATTGCAGGAGGCTTGTATAATCCGGTAATTTTAAAAAGATTTAGCCTTGCCTGGAAAGCTAATGAACAACTAAATCTGGCTCAGAAATTTTATAAAAGCTTAGAGGATAAATTAGGCGTACCTCTGGATCACAAAGTGACGGTTTTAAGAATATTTGCATCTGTAGAAGAGCAAAACCTTTGGTTTGAGGCAGCTGATAAGCAAAAATTACAGCCATACCTTTCTACAAAATTACTCCTTAATAATAATCCATGTCTGGATGCCCAATACGGCTTTGGGGAGGTCTTACATACGGGAAGAGTAGATACGAAGAAGTTGGTGAAAGCATATTCCCGATATTTATCCAAAAAAAAGTTATTATATGAGGAAACTTTCAACTTTGACGATTTAAAGATGGGAACGTCTGGTGTTTCCTATAGATCAAATAATGCCAAAAAAATTGTTTTTGCTACAGGGTTTGGACTAAAGAGGAATAAGTATTTTAATTATTTACCACTCAACGGAACAAAAGGAGAGCTCTTAACTATAAAGGCCCCGCTTCTTAAGGAAGAGAGGGTCATTAAATCTTCAGTTTTTATTATTCCTGTGGGTAATGATCTTTACAGAATAGGAGCCACCTACAAATGGAAGGATAAAAGTAATGAACCCACCTCAGAGGCCAGATCAGAACTCCTTACAAAGCTTGAGACCTTTTTAAACTGTGATTATAAAATAGTGAATCATGTTGCCGGAATAAGGCCTACAGTGGCTGATAGGAGGCCTTTGGTGGGTAAACACCCTGTTCTCGATCATATTTACATATTAAATGGTTTTGGATCAAGAGGTGTCTTGATTGCCCCTTATGCTTCAAGCCAGTTATATGAATATATAGAGAAGGGTGGGTCCATAGACCCCGAAATGGACATCACTAGATATGAAAAAGCGTATATTAAAGTTTAATCTATACGAACACTTCCAGGATCGTATTTTATAAAGATGTTTATCCAAATATTTCGGGAAAGCCTGATAATAACAGGTAAAAAGACTACCATAGTAATCACTATTGCAATAAATGTATTTAGTAAACTCGTGCCAATTATTAAAAAAGCAATAACAAAGGCCGCTACTGCAAATGCTATTCCAACGGCATAACTAACGTACATTGCCCCGTAGAAAAAGGAAGGCTCAATTTTATACTTGGTATTGCAGTGAGAACAACGTGCCTGCATTTTAAAAAGAGAACCCAGATGATAAGGATTTGGATCTGTAAACATACTTTCCTGATGACACCTTGGACAACTTCCTGTTAAAATACTGTAGAGTTTGTTTCCTTTTTTTAACATTTGCAAAAGTTTAGGCAAAACTACGGTTTTGCAAAGTTTCTAATTGTAACACCAAGCACAAAAATGCTAAATATTCATAATCTTTCTGTTTCTTTTGGAGGAGAATACCTGTTTAAAGAAATCGCGTTTAGATTAAATGCGGGGGATAGGGTTGGGCTTATTGGAAAAAATGGTGCAGGGAAATCTACCTTGCTTAAACTGCTTTCTAAGGAAATGGACCCAGATTCAGGTACATTGGCCACAGAAAAAGATATAAAAATAGGCTGTTTAAAACAGGATCTTGATTTTGAACATGGCAGATCTGTTCTCGAAGAGGCCTATGAAGCTTTTACGGAAATAAAAGTATTAGAACTCAAATTGGAGCAAATAAATTTGCAATTAGGGGAAAGAACGGATTACGAGAGCGAGCTTTACAATCAATTAATTATAGACCTGAATGACTTAACTCATCAATATGAAGTTCATGGAGGGTACAATTATCAGGGACAGACGGAAAGAATTCTTATAGGTCTTGGTTTTAAAAGGGAAGATTTTGATAAAAGTACAGATACATTTTCCGGTGGATGGCGGATGCGTATAGAATTAGCTAAATTACTCCTACAAAATAATGATGTTCTTTTATTAGATGAACCTACCAACCATTTGGATATTGATTCTATACTTTGGCTGGAGCAATTTCTGCTTAATTATCCCGGTGCACTGGTGATAGTTTCTCATGATAGAATGTTTTTGGATAATGTTACAAATAGAACAATAGAAATATCCCTTGGAAGAATTTATGATTACAACAAACCATATTCTAAATATTTAGAGCTACGGGAAGAAATAAAAGCACAACAACTAAGTGCCCAAAAAAACCAGGAAAGAGAAATCCAACAAACAGAGCGCTTAATAGACAAATTCCGGGCCAAGGCCTCAAAAGCTACTATGGCTCAATCACTTATAAAGAAACTGGATAGAATGGAACGCATTGAGGTTGATCAGGATGACCTTAGTGCTATGAAATTAAGATTTCCAATTTCCGTAACTCCCGGGAAAGTGATATTTGAAATGGAAGAACTTTCCAAAAGTTATGGTAATAAGGAGGTTTTAAACGGAGTAGATATAATTTTGGAAAGGGATAGCAAAACAGCTTTTGTGGGCCAGAATGGCCAAGGTAAAACAACCTTGGCCAAGATTCTTGTAGGGGAATTGGAGTATCAGGGAAGACTAAAATCCGGCCATAATGTTGAGATAGGTTATTTCGCCCAAAATCAAATGGAATATCTGGATGGTAATAAAACCATACTTGACACTATGATTGATGCTGCCAATGAGAAGAATAGGAGCAAAGTAAGGGATATATTAGGATCTTTTCTCTTTAGTGGAGACGATGTAGATAAATATGTCAAAGTTTTATCTGGTGGGGAAAGGAACAGATTGGCTTTGGCTAAAATGTTGCTGCAACCCTTTAATGTTCTTGTTATGGATGAGCCAACAAATCATCTCGATATCAAATCTAAACATATTTTAAAAGAGGCATTGAAACAGTTCGAAGGCACATTGATTGTGGTTTCACACGACCGGGATTTTTTGCAGGGACTTACCAATAAAGTGTATGAGTTTAAGGAAAAAAGAATAAAAGAGTATTTAGGGGACATCAATTATTTTCTTGATCAGCGGAAAGTTGATGATTTCCGGGAAATTGAAAAGAAGCAAAAAGATCAGAAAAAGAAAGAAAAACGCAATAACAAACCTTCAGATTATGAAGGTCAGAAAAGATTAAAGTCCCTAAAGAATAAGTTAAGTACTATTGAAAGTAACATAGCCGGTTTAGAAGAGGAGATCGCTAAAATAGATCACAACCTGCTTATGGATTATGATACTACAATTGCCATTCCGGATTTTTTCGACACTTATCAGGCTAAAAAAAATAAGCTGGAGGAGTTGATGGTAAAGTGGGAAAACACCACTTTAGAGCTTGAAAACAGTACAACGGGGGAATAAAATGCAGGGCTGATTTTTTTTCACAACAGAAAATAGGCCTTTCACAACAAAAACGTGCACTTCATCGATAATATAGGTTGTTTATCTACATTAATTAGTATTTTTGTAAGGTAATTCTTTAGTAAATCAATGTTTTTATTTAATTAAAGCTACAAGAATTTCTTAAAGTCCCATCTAATGAAAAAACTGCTGCTTGTTCTGGTTCTTTTAATAACGGCAAATCAGGTGATTAATGCAAAGGTTAGTAAAGCTGAAAAAATGGCTTTAATAGATCTTTATGAAAGCACTAATGGAACTTCCTGGTTAAAGCAATGGGTTCTGGACCAGCCGGTATCAGAATGGTACGGGGTTAAGGTTGAAGGAAATCATGTGGTGGAGATAAATTTATTTCGCAATAATCTATCAGGTACTATTCCTGAGAGCGTTGGCAACTTGAATCACTTACGAATTCTTAATCTGGCATTTAATACGCTGAGTGGAGAATTGCCTAGTACTATTACACAGCTGCAAAGCCTGGAGGTTCTAAAAATAGAGATGAACAGGTTTAAAGGAAATCTTCCGGAAGAGATAGGTAACATGGAAAATTTATTAGAGCTTACCGCTTTTAATAATTTTTTCTCCGGTGCTATTCCAAATAGTATAGGGAATATAGTGAACCTGCGGGTACTCAATCTTTCCAGTAATAATTTTGTTGGCCATATACCAGATTCAATAGGAAATCTTACAAGACTTGAGAGTCTGGGACTCTTTGAGAATACTTTGGATGGTGATATCCCACGAAACCTGGGACAACTGGTTTTGCTCAAGGAACTTGTACTTGCAAATAATCAATTAGGCGGGGAGATTCCTGCAGAATTTGGTCAGTTGGCTAGTCTTAAAGTGTTACAAATTCAGAATAACAAATTTAATTCATATAAAAACCTTGAACTTATGGACACCAGGGAGTTTCTGGTTTTTGATTATGATAAAGGGGATGTAAAATTAGATTTCAAGGATGTCAATTTTTCTAAAACCCGCATGGCAGATACAAAATTTGAAGATGATAATGAAAATTAGTAGTTAACTTGTACTTTAGTTAGTTAGGCGAAGGGATGCGGTAAGCATCCCTTTTTGTTTTAAGATAAGTTGAAAAAATTGAACAAATATTATGAATACTTTAACATTGGTTGCATATGCAACTAATAAGATTTAACGTTATATTTGCGGTATGAATAATACAGACATATTAGTAGATTTTGATAAATCCGTAGGGCGTTGGATCGGCAGTACTGCTAAGATGCTTGATAATTATTTACATGAAGCTTTTCAAAGAGAAGGACTTGATCTTAGTAAGGAGCAAATGGTAGTTCTTAAAAAATTGCATGAAAATGACGGCCTTATTCAAAATGAATTGGCCTTTCTAACGTTAAGGGATAAATCTTCCCTTGCAAGATTACTGGCCAAAATGGAACGTAAAAACTATATAACCAGAGAACAGGATGATTTCGATAAACGGGTAAACCGGGTTTTTCTTACTGAAACGGGTAGAATCACATTTAGACAAACCAGACCTATAATAGTTGTTCTAAAGAAAATCATGGAAAAGAATATTAAAGAAGAAGAGATATTTCAACTTATAAACACCCTGGAGCGCATTCAACATAATATAAGCTCTGCAGAGGCTCAAATTTAACCGTAAAGGAATGAGAAAATTAATTTTATCAATATTAGGAATCTTAATTATAATAGCCTCATTTTTCTTGGCTCAGCAAATTATTAACAGTAAATCCAGACCAAAGGCGAAAGTAGAAAAAGTAGTAAAAACTGTTTTCACAGAAACTGTTGCCAACGGGACGGTTCCTATTATTGTCCCTGCAAATGGCAATTTAAGGGCAAAAAGGAGGGTTGAACTCTATGCTGAAGTTCAGGGAGTATTCCAAAGAGCGAATAAACTGTTTAAAGCAGGGCAACCTTATAGTCAAGGTGAAACTATTATCAAAATTGATGCATCCGAATATTATGCCAGTGTGCAGTCTTCCAAAAGTAATTTATACAATTTAATTACATCTATTATGCCCGATCTTCGCCTGGATTACCCTGAAGTATTTCCCAAGTGGCAGGCTTACTTGAGCGGATTTGACCTGGATAGGACCACACCACCTCTTCCGGAAATGACAACCGAAAAAGAAAAATTCTTTATTTCCGGACGTGGAATTCTTACTAATTATTACAGTGTTAAAAACCAGGAACAGCGTCTTAAAAAATATCGCATTTCGGCTCCGTTTACGGGTATACTTACTGAAGCTCTTGTTACTGAGGGCTCGCTGGTGAGATCAGGACAGAAACTGGGAGAATTTATAAATACGGATATTTATGAATTGGAGGTTTCAATTAGTAAAACCTACAGTGACCTTTTAAAAATAGGCGAAGAAGTGGAATTGGTAAATTTGGATCAAAATAAAACTTACAAAGGAGTTGTTGCCCGTATTAATGGAAATGTAGATCAGGCTACCCAAACAATAAAGGCCTACATTGATGTAAGAAATAAGGACCTTAAAGAAGGCATGTATCTGGAGGCCAATTTAAATGCCAAACAAGAATCTGACGCCATTGAAATAGATAGAAGTCTTCTGTTAGAGAATAATCAAATTTTTGTGGTTAAAGATTCAGTCCTTGATCTTATTGATGTTAAACCAGTTTATTTTTCGAATAAAAAAGTGGTTTTGAAAGAAGTTCCGGAAGGGACAACGATAGTTACAAGACCAGTGGTAGGAGCTTATGCCGGAATGTTGGTAAAAAAATATAAAGGAGAAACTGCCAAAAACATAAACCAATGAGAAGAATAATTGAATACTTTATTAAGTATCATGTGGCAGTGAATGTTATTATTCTGGCCATATTCGTATTTGGAATTGTAGGCGCATTATCCTTAAAGTCATCTTTTTTTCCACTGGCCGATTCAAAAAACATTCTTATTACGATTACCTATCCCGGCGCTTCCCCTTTGGAAGTTGAAGAAGGAATTGTATTAAAAATTGAAGATAATCTAAAAGGATTAGAAGGAGTAGAACGAGTTACTTCCACTTCCACAGAAAATAGCGGCAGGATAAATGTGGAAATTGAGAAGGGAAGGGATGTTGATTTCATGCTTTTGCAGGTAAAGAATGCTGTAGATAGGGTGCCCTCTTTTCCCACCGGAATGGAACCATTAGTAGTTTCCAAATTAGAACCGGTTAGACCAACTATAAGTTTTGCGATTAGTGGAAAAAATATTCCTCTTGCCACTTTAAAACAAATTGCCCGTCAGATTGAAAACGACATTCGAGGTATTGATGGGATCTCGCAAATAAGTATTTCAGGCTACCCGAAGGAAGAAATTGAAATAGCTGTAAACGAGAATAATTTACTGGCTTATGAAATGTCTTTTACAGATGTAGCACAAGCGGTAGCAAATGCTAATATTCTGGTTACCGGGGGAAATATTAAAACCAATGCCGAAGAATATTTGATTAGGGCCAATAATAGGTCTTATTATGGAGATGAACTTTCAAATTTGATAATTAGAGCCGATGCGGCCGGTCAGACCGTACGCTTAAAGGATGTCGCAATTGTAAGAGACCGGTTTTCAGAATCACCCAATGCTGCTTACTTTAATGGAGATTTATCTGTAACCACAACGATAACAAGCACTAATACTGAAGATCTTATTTCATCTGCTGAAAAAGTAATAAATTATATTGAAGATTTTAATCAGAAATATAATAATGTACAGTTAAATGTTGTTCGTGACCTTTCTGTAACACTCAATCAACGGACAGAATTACTTACCAAAAATGCCATTATGGGGATGATTTTGGTTTTGCTATTTCTTTCTGTTTTTCTAAATACACGTTTGGCTTTTTGGGTAGCCTTTGGCCTACCCGTTGCTTTTTTTGCCATGTTTATTTTCGCCGGGTTCTTTGACGTTACTATTAATATCCTCTCTTTATTTGGAATGATAATAGTTATAGGAATCCTGGTTGATGATGGTATTGTAATTGCTGAAAATATTTACCAGCATTATGAGAAAGGTAAATCGCCCATTCAGGCGGCACTTGAAGGTACCCTGGAGGTAATTCCGCCTATAGTTACAGCAATTGTAACCACAATTTTGGCCTTTTCTATTTTTCTTTTTCTGGACGGTCGAATTGGAGAATTTTTTGCAGAGGTCTCTGTTATTGTCATTATAACACTATTAGTTTCTTTAGTTGAAGCTTTAATAATTTTGCCCGCTCACCTTGCACATTCCAAGGCCTTGCAACGGCAGGATCCAAATCCTAAGACAGGTATAGCCAAAATTTTTGCAAGATTAAAGATTATAAATAAGTGGGGAGATGACGTAATGTCCTGGTTTAGGGACAAGGCCTATACTCCAACACTTGCTTTTGCAATGCGTTATAAATTATTAACTTTTTCCTTTTTTGTATTTGCACTTATTCTCACCTTCGGATCTATTGGAGGAGGTATAATACGAATGACTTTTTTCCCAAATACGGCCAGTGATCAGGTTCGGGTAGAGTTGCTTATGCCAAATGGAACTAATGAGCGTGTAACGGATTCCATAATTTCATTTATCGAAGAAAAGGCCGAAATAGTCAATCAGGAACTTACGGAACAATATCTTAAGGGCACAGGCAAGGTACTTTATAAAAATGTTATTAGAAATGTGGGCCCCGGTTCTTCGGCAGCTACCCTTTCTATTAACTTATTACCAGGTGAGGAACGACCCAATCAGATAACATCAGATGTGGTATCTAATCGATTAAGAGAATTAGTGGGACCTGTAATTGGAGTGGAAAGTCTAATATATGGTTCCGGTAGAAATTTCGGAGGAGACCCTGTATCTGTATCCTTATTGGGCAATAATATTCAGGAATTAAAAGGAGCAAAAGATGAGTTAAAAAACGCAATGCTAAATAATCCCGCTCTAAAAGATATTTCCGATAATGACCCTGCAGGTATTAAAGAAATAAAAATAGAGCTCAAGGAAAACGCCTACATGCTAGGTCTGAACTTAAGAACTGTAATGAATCAGGTGCGTGCAGGGTTTTTTGGGGCACAGGCCCAGCGGTTTCAGAGAGGTCAGGATGAGATACGGGTTTGGGTAAGATATAATCGTGAAAATAGATCTTCAATAACGGATTTGGATGAAATGCGAATCGTTACCGCAAATGGTAGTCGAATACCCTTTAAAGAAATAGCAGACTATAGTATAGAGCGTGGAGATGTGGCCGTAAATCATCTAGATGGTCAACGTGAAATACAATTATCATCAGATCTTAAAGATGCCAAAGTAGTAAGTGCCACAGATGTGATGACTGAGATACGTACAGAGATAATGCCTGAAATTCTGTCGAAATATCCAACAGTTACACCTTCATATGAAGGTCAAAACAGAGAAGCAGGTAAACTTATGGGCTCCCTTCAATTTGTAGGTCTGACTGTATTGTTTCTTATGTATTTGACCATAGCTTTTACCTTCCGAAGTTTTAGTCAACCTTTAATGCTACTATTATTAGTGCCTTTTAGTTTTACTGCAGTAGCCTGGGGACATTGGATTCACGATTTTCCAATTAACATTATTTCAATGTTGGGCATTATTGCATTAATAGGGATTATGGTAAATGATGGACTTGTTCTGATAGGCAAATTTAACAATAACCTGAGGTCCGGGATGCAATTTGATAATGCGCTTATGGAAGCAGGACGCTCTCGTTTTCGCGCTATCTTTTTAACTTCATTAACCACAATAGCAGGTCTGGCGCCTCTAATGCTGGAACAAAGCAGGCAGGCACGATTCCTAATACCTATGGCAATCTCTATTGCTTATGGAATTGCTTTTGCCACGGTTCTAACACTGATAATGTTACCTATTTTCCTCGCCTTTAGTAATAAAGTAAAAGTGAATAATAAATGGTTGTTCTCAGGAAATAAAGTACCAAAAGAACAGGTGGAGCGGGCTATAAAGGAACAACATGAAGAAGATAATCTTCATGATCAAATAGTGACAAAATTGGTAGAAGAATCAGCAAATGGACAGCCAACTTCTGAAAAAGTAGAAGACACCGTTAAAGAACTTCAAGCAAAAGATAAATGAAAAATTATATTTGGGTTATTGTGCTTTTAGTATTGAGTATTAATACTAATGCACAGGATGAAATATTGTCGAAAAGTGAGGCTATAGCAATCGCATTAGAGCAGAATTTTGGGATTAAGTTTGCTGAAAATGAGGTGGAGATAGCCGATAATAATCAGGGAGTCTTAAACACGGGGTTTTTACCAACCCTGACCGGTTCAGCTGGAGCTACTTATAACAGAGATGATTCAACAATTGAATTTCCCGGCCAGGTAGATGAAAACGGAAACTCCAGGCCGGATGTTGAAATTAATAAGGCAGAAGCACAACGTTATAATGCAGGACTTAACTTAAATTATATTCTTTTTGATGGTTTAGGGCGAAGATACAATTATAAGCGGCTTAAGGAACAGTACCAATTGACGGAATTACAGGCCAGGGAAACTATACAAAACACCATACTTCAATTGTTAAGTATCTATTTTGAAGTAGCCCGTTTATCCGAAAACGAATATGCACAAAAAGAAGCTTTGGAGGTTTCAAAAGATAGGATTAAAAGGGCTCAATACGCATTTGAGTATGGACAAAACACGCAGTTGGATGTATTAAATGCGGAAGTTGATGTTACCAATGACAGTATACTACTCCTGAATACTCAGAGATTATTGAAAAATACTAAGCGCGACTTGAATGTTGTACTAAACCAGGAGGTATCTAGTTTATTTGAAGTAGATACCTTAATCAGTTTTATTCCCATGCTGGAATTACAGGCGATGGTTGATGATGTATCCATAAATAACCTGGCCATCCTGCAAACCGAAAGGAATTTAGTAATAAATGAATACGACATCAAAGTAAGTAAATCGGGTTATTTACCGGTGATTGGCCTGACGGGTTCATATGGTTGGAATTTAAATCAGAGTGCTGCCTCCGCATTTTTTCCCGGAACCAATAATAACAATTTAAACCTATCTCTTAACGCCGGCCTCACCTGGAACCTTTTTGACGGAGGAAACACGATAAATCGAGTTCGTAATGCTAAAATAGTATATGAAAATCAGGAGTTATTAAAAAGGCAAGTTGAACTTGAGGTAGCAAGGGATATTGAGAATGCTTTGGAATCTTATGAAAATAGGTTGGCGATTTATGAAATTCAGGAGAAAGCAGTAATTACCAATCAGAATAATTTTGAACGATCAAGGGAGCAATACCAATTGGGGAGGATTACGTCAATAACTTTCAGACAGGCTCAGATTAACCTTTTAGCTGCCCAAACAACCAAAAACCTTGCAAAATACGATGCTAAATTAGCAGAATTGCAGTTATTGCAATTAACCGGCCAATTATTGAATGTAGATTTTTAATACTGTTGCTTTAATTTAAGAGAGGTCATTTATAAATTAAAATTTAGAGTTCCTCAATGTACGAACACTACTTTCAGTGCCCTTATTGCTGGGAAGAAATATCAATGCTCTTAGACCCCTCTATTACACAGCAGAATTATGTTGAAGATTGTGAAATTTGCTGTAATCCCATAGAAATTAATTCACAATTTAATAATAACAGCGAACTTGTAAGTTTCCAGGCCAATAACCTGGAACAATGATAGTATTTAAAAACCCTATTATTTGGTTTTCTTCTTTATAATCAAAGTTGTGCATACTGGTTACTAAAATTAAGTATATTTTGTGGTATCGCATAGAAAGAGCTGATGAATTAAGTCTGGAATTAAAACTGAAAACCAATTTTCATATACCAGCCTTTAACGTTTCCATTAAAAATAGCTTCATCTCTCGGAAAATCTAAATGATAAGTTCGGTAGCCTAGTGCAATCATAAAGGTTTTGGTAAATAGATATTTTGCGCTTATTATTGCTTGATATGAGTTGATATTATCTGGAAAGGGTGGCCCAAAGTCGGCATAGCCTGCAAATTCTATTTTACGATGTGGTCTATACCGCAGATTAGTCGCAATAACAGGGTCAATCCAAAATTTACTTCGATTACCATCGATGGGAACAATTCCTAATAGATTTGTTCTCAAATCAATTTTGAAATACAAAAATTTCATCCCAATCAATCCCTCAAATTCAAATTTAGGGTTTTTTATAATCCTGTATCCAACACCCAGATCACCAGCCATATATGTTAGTTTTACAATGTTATCCTGAAGTACTAATTCAAACGGCGTAATAGCTTCACTTTCCAGTATTAACGCAGAATAGTTAAACTGTGCAACTAGATGCTTATTCCTATATTGACCCGCTAGCATCAAAGCAAACTTAATGGAGTTTTTAATGTCTTTGAAACCCACATCAATGTCATATTGTGGAGGTGGTGGGATAGGATAATTTGCCGGTTGGGGTGGTCGATATATAGTCCCTTCCAAACCTATAAACCAGAAATAAGGACTAATTCGGAAATTCCAGTCATTCCAGAGAGAATCTAATTCCTGCTTCTCCTGACCCGATAAATTTGTGAGGGTGCTGAATAGGCAGAGTACTATAGTTAACGATTTAAATAGCTTTTTTGTCAATAATACGAAATCTGTAAAAATTACTTAAGCTCGAAAGTTTCTGAATCAAATTTAAGAATTGATTTGTATTTCCATTACAAATATGACATGATTAATATAAAAAAGTATACATGTGTCATATGATTATTCTTTCTGTGTTTAAAGGGGTCAGAACAGCTTTATTTTGAATTTTAACTCTGAAAACCTTGTTGACCGCTAAATAATATTATGTTCCTTCCCCGAATTCAGCATCAGTTTGATTTACGGGTTTTGATTATCTTAACAGCCGGAAGGTTTTATCGGAAGTGATGATTCCATCTTTGTTTTAGACAAGTATTGATTAAAAGTATTATTTATGAAAGGACTTGATTCGTTAGATTGGGTAGTTATTACGGCCTACTTCGTTATATTACTAGGAGTAGCCTGGTGGGTTATAAAGCAAAAGCAGAAGAATACAGAAGATTATTTCCTTGCCGGAAGGAATATTGGGTGGTTTATAGTTGGGGCCTCTATTTTTGCTTCTAATATTGGATCGGAACATGTGGTTGGACTTGCAGGAAATGGGGCAGGCGATAAAATGCCCTTGCTTATTTACGAATTACACGCATGGATAGTATTAATGTTGGGCTGGGTATTTCTGCCATTCTATGCCCGGAGCGGGGTATTTACCATGCCCGAATTTCTGGAAAAACGCTTTGATTCCCGATCCAGATGGGTCTTGTCTGTTGTCTCTTTAATAGCCTATATTCTAACCAAAGTTTCCGTTACTATCTATGCTGGAGGTGTGGTAGTTTCGGCATTATTAGGAATTCCTTTTTGGATTGGTGCCGTTGCTACTGTTGTACTTACGGGAGTTTACACCGTACTAGGAGGAATGCGTGCTGTGGTTTATACAGAAACAATTCAGGCAATAGTGCTGGTGCTAGGCGCGGGGATATTAACCTTTCTTGGATTGGATGCTGTTGGAGGATGGGGTGAGTTAAAGAATACTGTTGGACCTGAATATTTTAACATGTGGCGTCCTAATGCTGATCCTGATTATCCTTGGCTTCCACTTTTTATAACCAGTACAGTAGTTGGTATCTGGTATTGGTGTACAGATCAGGTAATTGTTCAGAGGGTACTTTCGGCTAAAAACATAAAAGAGGGTAGGAGAGGAAGTATATTTGGAGCACTATTAAAACTCATGCCCGTCTTTCTTTTTTTAATACCGGGAGTAATTGCCCTGGCTTTAAAAATAAAGGGCGAGCTTCACTGGGACAGCCCGGACGAGGCTTTTCCGGTACTAATGAGTAACTTAATGCCCTCTGGGTTACGTGGCTTGGTAGCAGCCGGTTTGTTGGCCGCTTTGATGAGTTCTTTAGCATCTGTTTTTAATTCCTGTTCTACCTTATTTACGCTTGATATTTATAAAAAATTAAAACCGGAAAAACCGGAAAATGAATTGGTAAAAACAGGTAGAATAGCCACTTTTATTGTTGTAGGACTTGGACTTTTATGGATTCCTATTATTACAACACTTTCTGATGGCCTCTATGAATACCTGCAAAATGTACAGGCTTATATTTCGCCACCCATAGCGGCAGTTTTCTTATTAGGGATATTTTATAAACGTATCAATGCCAATGGTGCAATTGCCACACTAGTTGGAGGTTTTTTGATTGGCTTTGGGAAACTTACCCTGGAGATCGTCAAATCAAGTTTTACTGAAGGCAGTTTTATTTATGCCATAGCCGATATAAATTGGCTGGTTTTTGGAGCTTATTTCTTTGCCATGTGCATAGGTATAGCTGTTGTTGTAAGTATGATGTACCCGGCTCCTTCCCAGGCACAACTGCAAGGTCTCACTTTCGGTACAATTAGTCCGGAACAAAGAGCAGAAAATAAAGCTAGTTATAATTGGGTCGATATTGTTACATCGGTATTGATTATTGCCATTGTGGGATATATCATGATTTCATTTAGTACTCTTGCGTTGTAGATTTATCATGCTGAATGAAATTAGTAAGATTAAAAATGAAATATTTATAAATTGACAGTAGATGCGTTCATTACTCCTGATTTTATTAATTTTTATAGTTAGCTGTAATTCAGCAAAGGACGATAAACCCAATGTAGTTCTATTTGTTGTAGATGATCTGGGTTGGACTGATTTGTCGAGTTATGGGAGCGATTTATATCAGACACCAAATGTTGATAAGCTTGCCAAAAATGGTATGCTATTTACAGATGCATATGCTACGTGTACGGTGTGTTCACCATCGAGAGCAAGTATAATGACCGGTAAATATCCGGCCCGAATCAATTGTACCGATTGGATAAGTGGACATAAAAAACCCTTTGCCAAATTGAAAATTCCGGAGTGGACCCAATATATGGCACAGGAAGAAACCACATTGGCTGAGGTATTCCAAAAGGCTGGTTACAAAACGATCCATATAGGGAAATGGCATTTGGGAAAAGAAGACAAATATTGGCCTGAATTTCAAGGATTTGACATCAATGTTGGTGGTTGGTCAATGGGTTCCCCACAAAAAAGGAATGGAGGAAATGGCTACTTCCCACCTTATTTAAACCCCCGGTTAAGTGATGGACCTGAAGGAGAATACCTTACCGAACGCTTGGGAGATGCAGCTTTGGAATTTATTGAAGAGAATAAACATGGGAAGGCACCATTTTTCATGAATTTCTGGTTTTATAACGTACATACCCCCCTGCAGGCGAAAGAGGATAAGATAGAAAAGTACGAAAAACAGGTTAAGCAAAGCGCCAATCATCAAAATCCGGTATATGCTGCCATGGTGGAACATATGGATGATGCTGTTGGTAAAGTATTAAAGAAGCTTGAGGAAAGCGGTATGCTTGAGAATACCATTGTTATTTTTACCAGTGATAATGGAGGACTTAGGGGGAATTATGAAAATAACAGGAAAAAGGTTACTTCAAATTTACCATTGCGTTCAGGAAAAGGAGATGTTTATGAAGGAGGTGTTCGGGTACCATTTATTGTTCATTGGCCCAATAATATTTTGGAAGGACAAGTTGCTAATACTCCCATAATTTCTGCAGATATTTTTCCAACAATTCTTGGATTAACAGGTATTAAGATAAAAGAGCAATCTACTGAAAATATAGATGGGATAGATTTCACACCTCTTTTAACTTCGGGGGCTGATATTCATAGGGACGCAATATACTGGCATTATCCACATTATCATTTGGAGGGAGCAAAGCCTTATAGCGCAATACGCAAAGGCGATTGGAAGCTAATTGAGATTTTTGAAAATAAGGAGCTGGAGCTTTATAACCTTAAAGAAGATATTGGTGAAAAAAACAATCTGAGATTGAGTTACCCGGAAAAGGTGGTGGAACTTCAAAATGATTTAAACACCTGGCGAAAAGATGTAAATGCACAGTTACCAAAAACTAATCCTCAGTTTATGGAAGAATATGAAAGTTCCTGGAAAGCAGGGAAATGGAGTAATATGTCAGATGAGCAATTTTTGGAACATTTAAGGAAGGCCAATTGATGCGTATAGTAATTAATTTTTATAAGAAACTTTCTAATCAAGAATTTTCAATAGCTTGTAATTGTTAAAAAGTAATCTTCAAATCGCTAATTTAAGATAGTAACCAATGAAGAAAACTGTAATATTCCTCCTGGGATCACTAATTGTATTTTCCTGCTCGGAAGTGAAGCAGAAGAAAGAATTAAAGCCCAATATCATTTATATTCTGGCAGATGATTTAGGTTATGGTGATTTGAGTTGCTATGGACAGCAAAACTTTCAAACACCCCACCTGGATAATCTTGCCCGACAAGGCATGAAGTTTACGCAGCATTATAGTGGGTCTACAGTTTGTGCACCTTCACGGTCCTGCTTAATGACCGGCTTACATACAGGACATACACCTATTAGGGGTAATAAGGAGCAAGAAATTGAGGGGCAAATGTCTTTACCCGCATCTTCTTTAACTCTTGCCGAATTACTCAAAAATGCTGGATATAAGACAGGAGCATTTGGAAAATGGGGCCTGGGGTTTATTGGGCATGAGGGAGATCCCAATAAGCAGGGATTTGATGAGTTTTATGGTTATAATTGCCAGCGAATGGCACATAGGTATTATCCGCCCTATTTATGGCAAAATGAAACAAAAGTATTTTTAAATGGAAATGATTGGACCAATACGGTTACCTATGCTCCGGATAAAATTCAGGAAGCCACCTTGCGGTTTATTGAAGAAAATAAAGACACAACATTTTTTGCATATGTACCATTGGTACTGCCTCATGCGGAATTGATTTCACCTAATGACTCTCTCTTGCAATACTTTCAAGGGAAATTTGCAGAAAAACCTTATTTGCCAACAGAACCCTATACTTCTGACTATGGTCCGAACATTATACCACAACAATATTGTTCTCAGGATTCACCTTATGCTGTTTTTGCTTCCATGGTCACTCGCCTGGATGCATATGTTGGACAAATAATAACTAAATTGGAAGAGCTTGGAATCAAAAAGAATACAATTATTATGTTCGCCAGTGATAATGGTCCTCATGAGGAAGGTGGCGCAAATCCTGATTTTTTTAATAGTGCAGGTGGCTTGCGGGGAGTTAAGCGGGATCTCTATGAAGGAGGTATTCGAACACCTATGATTGTAGTTTGGCCAGATAAAGTAAAGGCTGGATCAACATCAAATCATATTTCGGCATTTTGGGACATAATGCCAACGTGTGCTGAAATTGCCGGGGTTCAATTAAAATCGGAAACTGATGGAATCTCTTTTTTGCCGGAATTATTGGGGCAAACGGCTCAAAAAAAGCATGAATATCTCTACTGGGAATTTAGTGAAAGAGGAGGTCGACAAGCTATCCGGATGGGTGATTGGAAAGCTATAGTATACGATTTGCAAAATAATCCCAAACCCAAAATTCAGCTTTATAACCTGGCAGAAGATGAATGGGAAAATAATGATATCTCCTCCGAGCATCCCGAAATAGTCATAAAAATGACCCAATTGATGAAAAATGCCAGAACGGAATCAGAATTGTTCCCCTTGTTCCAATAAGAAAGCATATAGTATTATATTCTGTACAGATTAATTACGCAACACCTCCGAATATCCTGAATTGATTATATTTAGATAACGGGAAGGGGCTTGATCCAACCGGGGAGAATAGGATGAAAAAATTATGAATTTTTAAATCAGTATTTGATTGATTAGAAGAGCTTGTATAGGTTTATTCGCACTGCTTATCTGTTGCTGTAAGGGAAATGAAACAGATGCTATTCCTGTAACAGCCAGACCAAATGTGATTATTGTTTTTACTGATGATCAGGGCTATGGAGATTTGGGTTATCACGGGAACCCTATAATGAAAACGCCAAATCTGGATTCTTTTGCAGAAGCATCCCTGGAACTTACTAATTTCCATGTCGGGACTACTTGCGCACCAAGTCGAGCTGGACTATTAACAGGCCGAAATGCCAATAGGAATAATGCCTGGCATACTATTGCCGGATGTTCTATCCTCTCTGAGAACGAAGAGACCATTGCTGAGGTTTTTAAAAAGAACCAATATGAGACAGCAATGTTTGGTAAATGGCACCTGGGGGATAATTACCCATACCGTCCTATTGATCGGGGATTTCAAAATGCCATATACCATGGGGGTGGGGGTGTTGGTCAAACCCCGGATTATTGGAAAAATGATTATTTTGATGATACTTATTTCCGTAATGGAAAGCCTGAGAAATTCAATGGATACTGTACCGATGTGTGGTTTAATCAGGCTATCGATTTTCTGAAAGAAAGAAATAATCAGGACCCATTTTTTATGTATTTGGCATTGAATGCAGCACATAGTCCATTTAATGTGCCCGAGACTTACGCAGAAATGTATGAGAATGCGCCATTGAGTGAAGAACAAAAACGATTCTATGGGATGGTTTCCAATATTGACCATAATTTTGGAAGACTAGTTGATTATCTAAAGAAGAATAAACTTTTTGAAAATACGATATTGATTTTCACTACGGATAATGGCACAGCCAGAGGGATAGCCCATTTGAAAAATGAAGTTAAAGAATTGGGCTACAATGCGGGTTTAAGAGGAATTAAGGGAAGTCATTATGATGGGGGTCATAAAGTTCCTTTTTTTATTAGTTGGCCAAATGGGGAAATACTACAAAAAAAAGACATAAACGAACTGGTTGCTCATGTAGATATATTACCCACTTTGGCAAAGTTGTCTGGAATTAGCTGGAAGCCAAAAAATCCTTTGGATGGGACAAATGTTGCCAAAATATTAAAAGGTGATAAACAGGGGCTTGACAGAATGTTAGTAGTTGATACACAGCGCAACCAATGGCCGGTTAAAGGACGAAACAGTTGTGTTATGTCAACGCAATGGCGATTAATAGATGGAAAAGAACTTTATAATACTGTTGATGACCCCGGACAGAATATTGATCTGGCAAAAGAACACCCGGATATCGTTAAAAAAATGCAAGCCTTTTATGAGCAATGGTGGCAAAGTGTGGAAAAGGATTTTGCATACGCCGAAATACCAGTTGGCTTTCAAGAACACAATCCGGTAAAACTTACCATTCACGACCTGCATTCCAAAGAAAATCTTCCATGGAACCAAGTGTTAATCAGGAAGGGAGAATTAAATCCTGATGGCTTTTATAGTATTAAAGTAGTTAAAGACGGGACCTATCAATTTCGCCTGAGCCGTCATCCTGCTGAATCAAATTTGGCTATTAATGGAGTTGCGTCGAAAATTCCTTCAACCCTTTATACTGATGGAGCACCGGAAAGCCGATCAATAGGGGCTAATAAAGCCATAGTTGAGATTGACAATAGAAAAATGCAAGTTGATGTAAATGATGGGAAACCCTATGCATTGTTGGAGAGTAAACTCCAGAAAGGCAGTTATAAACTTAAAAGTAAATTCATTACTGTTGATGCAAAGGAAATTCCAGTGTATTATACAACCATTAAACTTATAGAACCCAATTGATAGAAATTATATGAAAAATTTAATACTGTTGGGCTTAATACTATTGCTTTCTTCATGTGTGGAGGAAAAAAAGGAGGAAAATGTACAACCCAACATTGTTTTTGTTTTCGCAGATGATTTAACCTATTCTGCAATAAATGCTTTAGGTAATAAAGAAATACAAACTCCTAACATAGATAGATTAGTAAACGCAGGTACAACTTTTAGCCACGCATATAATATGGGTGCCTGGAACGGTGCCGTTTGCTTGGCATCACGGGCAATGATGATATCTGGAAGAAGTTTATGGAATGCAGATAGCTTTAGGCAGGAATGGATAGTGGGTACAGGAACAGATAAAACATGGGGTAAACTTATGGAAGATGCAGGATACGATACCTATATGACCGGAAAATGGCATGTTGATGCCAAAGCGGATAGTGTTTTTCAGAATGTAGTTCATGTAAGGCCGGGCATGCCCAGAGATGCATGGAAAAATGATGAAATGATGGAAAATTTAGGAAAAATTAAAGGCACCAATATACCGCCTGCTAAATTCATGCCCGTTGGTTACAGCCGTCCACTAAGTGAGAAAGATTCAAGCTGGTCACCAGTGGATCCTAAGTACGGAGGCTATTGGGAAGGCGGAAAACACTGGAGTGAAGTTTTAAAGGATGATGCACTTGGTTTCATTGAGAACACTAAAAACAGTGATAAACCCTTTTTTATGTATCTCGCCTTTAATGCACCACATGACCCGAGGCAGGCTCCGCAGGAATACCTTGATAAGTATCCTTTAGAGAATATCAGTATTCCTAAAAGTTGGTTGCCTGAATATCCCTATAAAGATGGTATTGGAAATGGCCCGGATTTAAGGGATGAAGCATTGGCCCCATTTCCACGAACCGAATATGCTACAAAAACACACATTCAGGAATATTATGCTCTAATATCTCATCTGGACGATCAAATAGGGGCCATTATAAATGAACTGGAAGAAAGCGGACAAATGCAAAACACTTATGTCATTTTTACGGCGGATCATGGGTTGGCAATTGGCAGGCATGGGTTATTGGGGAAACAAAGTCAATTTGATCACAGCATAAGAGCACCTTTTATGATAATGGGACCAGATATACCAAGGGGTAAAATAAACCATTCTGACATTTATTTACAGGATGCAATGGCAACAAGTTTGGAATTGGCCGGCATTCCGAAACCAGCTTATCTGTATTTTAACAGCGTTTTGGATATGGTAAATGGAGATCAGGATAAAAGCTCCTATAAAGCAATATATGGAGCTTATGTAGACTTACAAAGAATGATACGTAAAGATGGTTTTAAACTTATAGTTTATCCAAAGCTGGAGAAGGTTTTATTATTTGACATGGAGCAGGACCCTGAGGAAATGAATGATCTTTCCGAATTAGAGGAGTATCATACAAAGGTTAATGATCTTTTTGAAGATTTATTAATCCTGCAAGAAGAAATGAATGATACTTTGGATATCAGTTATATAAGAAAAAAATTGGTTTTACCAGAAACTGAAGGTATACAGTAAAGTAGTGTTATACATGAATTTTTCATGTAAAAAATTAGTAAGCAATAAAACACTAGTTGGATTTTAGGTCCAAATCCGGGTTTCATTAGGATGTATTCTGAAAGTTCTGTAACCATAGATGGCAACAACTATAAAGCATATAAGGGGTAATACAAATGAAAAATTTACTTCTGGCACACCTAGAATTTCAATATCGGTATATCCTGAACCTCCAAAGTCTAAAATTGCACCCTGAAGAACAGGCATAATAGCTCCACCTACAATGGCCATTACTAAAAATGCAGCGCCAAATTTTGCATCTTCACCAACTCCTTCCAGAGCGATTCCATAAATGGTTGGAAACATAACCGACATGCACATTGATATGCCAACAAGGGAATATAAACCTGTCATTCCCGGAATAAAAATTGCTCCGAGGGTAAAAGCAATGGCCCCAAATGCGAAATACATCAGTAATTTCCCGGAAGGGATATATTTTAATAAATAGGTCCCAATCCAACGGCCTATTAAAAATAAGATCAATGCCCAGTAGGCATAGGTCACGGCACTTCGGTTGTCTATTCCCAGGGTTTCCGCATACTGATAAATATAGGTCCAGCACATAATTTGTGCCCCTACATAAAACATTTGTGCTATGACCCCTTCCACAAACTTTGTGTTCTTAGACAAACGTTTTACAGCATTACCAACAGAGTCATTTATAACTTCTTTTTTTTCAGGCATTTTTACCAATACAATTAGCAGTAACATGAACAATACGAACAATCCAAGAATGACGTAGGGGTTGCGAATAACCATTAAGTCAGATGTGCGTACTGCTGTTTTAGCGGTTTCAGAAAGAGTGTCATAAATAACATTGCCCTCTGCGTCCAGATCATCTGAATGGAGCGAACCCAAAATAAATGTTTGTGCTACAAATAAACCTGTTAAGGCACCAATAGGATTAAAGGCCTGGGCGAGGTTTAATCTGCGGGTGGCTGTTTTCACATCACCCATAGATAAAATAAATGGATTTGCTGTGGTTTCAAGAAAGGCCAAACCAAAAGTTAGAATGTACAAAGCGGCAAGAAAAAAACCAAACTCCTCGTAAGCGGCTGCCGGATAAAATAATAATGCCCCAATTGAATAGAGGATCAACCCCAGGACAATTCCTTTTTTATAAGTGTATTTTTTTATAAACATGGCAGCAGGAAATGCCATGGTAAAATACCCCCCATAGAAAGCCATTTGAACCCAGGATGCCTGGGTATTGTTCAATTCCAAAATCTTCTTAAAGGCCGATACCATGGGATTGGTGATGTCGTTTGCAAAGCCCCATAATGCGAATAAAGAAGTTATTAATATAAAAGGGATTAACACCTGCTTAGAGACTACCGGTATTTTCTTTTCGTTTGCCATAATAGTTATTTCCCGGCTGGATTAGTCATTTTCTTGTGTTAATAATGATCTGTCCAGATGAACATAACCCCCATCAACAGTAATAAACTGCCCTGTGGTATGCGATGATTTTTCAGAAATAGTAAACAAACAAGTATCTGCAATTTCCTGTGGTGTTGTCATTCGATTTTCCAAAGGAATTTTTTTTATGATAGACTTGAGTTTTTTGTCTCCGTTTTTAATAGATTTTATCCAGGTGTCGTATGAAGGTGTCCAGCTTTCTGCAATTATTATGGCATTTGAGCGGATTCCATATTTGATAAGGTCTACCGCCCATTCGCGTGTAAGTCCTAAAACAGCACCTTTAGATGCGGCATAGGCAGATGTTCCACCCTGGCCTGTCAGAGCCACTTTAGATCCGATATTCAGAATATTCCCTTTGGATTCTTTTAATAACGGTAAGGCATGTTTGACTATCAAAAAAAAGCTTACCATGTTTAGTTTTAATGAATTCATGAATTCCTCATAAGAAGCATCAAGTCCTACCCCATCATTAACACCAACATTATTAATAACAACATCTATCCTTCCATACTTTTTGGAGATGGTTTCGATAGCGTTTTGAATTTGTTTCGGATCAGTAACATCTGTTTTGCAAAAGATAGCATCAATACCTTTTTTCTGAATTTTATCAACATATATAGAACCTCTGTCGTTCCTGTCAATTACCGCAGGAATGGCGCCTTCATTTACTAAATTCTGCAAGATGGTTTCTCCAATGCTGCCTTTCAAACCCGCAGCTCCGGAAATGACAACCACCTTGTCTTTTAATCCCAAATCCATACACTTTTGTTTTTAGATTATAAAAAATATTTTGTCTTCAATCCTCATAGACCTGAATGTTATTAATTTGCCCCGGATCTAAATGGTTTATATTTAAAACAGCCCTTTTGATTCCTATCTTTAAGATTGAATCCAAATTTTGGATAACTTCATTTTGTAAGCCTTCTATTTTAGTCAAATCTTTGCCCCAGAAATTTTGATTGGACAGAACTGAATGAACAAGTCTGTTTATACTTTCTTTGGAACCATCTACCTTTTGCCATTGGGTTTTAAAAAAATCTATTATTTCATGATCATCAGCAAGCTCAATGGGCTCTCCATTTCTATCTCCTTTATAGAATTCAATTAAGGCAGCCAGTGAGAATAATAAGTATTTGGGAAGGCTTCTTTTTCTTTTGATATATTCAAGGACCGAGGGCAAAACCCTTGTTTTGTATTTGGAAATGGAATTGAGTGAAATACTCATCAGGGCATGTTCTAAATATGGGTTTCTAAATCTGTCCAAAACCTCATTGGAGAACTGAATTAATTCTTCTTTAGGAAGATCAAGGGTCGGGCATATTTCATCAAAGATGATATTTTTTAAAAATGTACCCACTACCGGATTTTCTACAGACTCCCGCACTTTTTCTATTCCATAAAGGTATCCCACCGGAACTAATGAAGTGTGGGCTCCATTTAATATCCGCACCTTTCTGGTTCGGTACGGCTCCATATCATCTGTGAAAATAACATTCAACCCACATTTTTCAGATGGGAATTCTTGCTTCACTTCTTTCGGAGCTTCAATGACCCATAAATGAAACTGTTCGCCCTCAACTACTAAATTATCTTCATAACCTAATTCTCGTGTGATTACATCTATCTTGTCTTTGGGATATCCGGGTACTATCCTGTCGACCAAAGTATTGCAGAAAATATTGTCTTCATTGATCCATTTAACAAATTCTTCGCCTAATTTCCAATCTTTAGTATATTGAAGAATGAGTTTTTTTAAGTTGTCCCCATTTCTGTCTATTAATTCACAGGGTAATATGATTAGCCCTTTATCTGAAGCACCTTTAAAAACTTGAAATCTTCTGTATAAAAGTGCCGTTAATTTTCCAGGATAACTATTCTGAGGAGTATCATCTAACAGATCATCTTTATGATAAGCAATACCGGCTTCTGTGGTATTTGAGATCACAAATCTTAAATCAGGGTTTGCAGCAATTTCCAAATAATCAGAATAATTTTCATAAGGATCAATTGCCCTTTGGATACAGTCTATGATTTGATGTTCGCTAATCGCCTTTCCATTTTTAATCCCGTTTAAATACAGGGTATACAAGCCATCCTGATTGCTGAGTATTTTGGTTAGTCCATGGGCTATGGGTTGTACAACCACTACTCCAGAATCAAAATCCACCTTATTATTCATTTCCTGAATCATCCAATCAGCAAATGCCCTCAAAAAATTTCCTTCCCCAAATTGTAGTATCCTTTCAGGATATGCATTAGTGCGAATGATACTTCTGCTTAGTTTTTTCAAAGGTTTATAAGTTACATGAATTACTTTGATGTTAGCTAAAAGCTTATAACGAGATGCCTCTTTTCCAGGGGATAAAATCGTTTTGTCCTTTGAGTACTGCCTTAGGCAAAATTTCACCACTGGCAGTGGCAATCAAATACTCCAGAATTTTTTCTCCCATACTTTCAATGCTATCTTCCCCACTTATGACGGTCCCTGCATTAATATCAACAATATCCTTCATTTTTTCATATAAATGAGTATTACTGGAAAGCTTCAGAACAGGAGCAATGGGGTTTCCTGTTGGCGTTCCCAGACCCGTTGTAAATACTATCATATTGCACCCAGAACCAGCAAGCCCCGTTGTGCTTTCCACGTCATTTCCGGGAGTGCACAAAAGATTTAGTCCATGCCGGGTAATTTGTTCGGTATAATCCAGCGCGTCCACAACCGGCGAAGTTCCTCCTTTTTTCGCTGCTCCGGCAGATTTCATAGCGTCGGTAATAAGCCCGTCCTTAATATTGCCTGGTGATGGATTGTTTTCGAAAGCTGAGCCCAAGGCTTTGGCTGCCGCGGAATAGGAATCCATAAGTGCTGCAAATTTTTTTGCAGTTTCATCGGTCTTACACCTATTAATAAGTTCTTGTTCCACGCCATTTAATTCGGGAAACTCCGAAAGTACTGCTGTACCCCCCAGTGCGACTAACAGATCTGAAGCATAGCCTAATGCCGGATTGGCTGAAATTCCCGAAAATCCGTCGGAGCCACCACATTCCAGGCCTAAAACTAAATTGCTTAAAGGGGATGGTTTTCTTTCTAATTTATTTGCCTTTGTTAATCCAATAAAGGTGCGTTTTACAGCCTCTTCAATAAATTCACGTTCACTTCCACTATCTTGTTGCCGCAGATAATAAACAGGTTTTGCAAAGCCTGGATCATTTTGCTTAATTGCTTTCTGGAGGATATCAACTTCTGCATTCTGGCAGCCCAAACTTAAAACGGTGGCCCCTGCTACATTCGGATTTGTAATATATCCCGCTAAAAGTCTGCAAAGAGCTTCAGAATCCTGACGCATACCTCCACAGCCCCCGTCATGTTTTAGAAATTTTATACCATCTACATTCTTGAATACTCTGTTCTTGGAGAGTTCATCTTTGGTATGAATAATAGATGTGGCAAATAGTTCTTCTTCATTGGCCCCTGATTTATATTTATTGATCAAGGCCTGGGTATCCACAGCAAAATCCTTTCTGGTTATATAACCTAAAGCTTCGGATAATGCGCCCTCCATTACATCTACATTCCGGTTTTCACAAAAAACCATGGGGATTATTAACCAATAATTAGCCGTCCCAACGCTATCATCTGCCCTGTGATAGCCCATAAAGGTTCTCTCCTTAAATTTGGAAATATCCGGGGCATTCCATTTAAAACTTTTTTTGGTGCTATTATAAGCCGCTGAAGCGTGTTTGACATTTTCTATGGTTATCGCGCTACCATTAGGAATTGGCTTAATAGCTTTTCCAATCAGAACGCCATACATATAAATCTCATCACCAATACTAAAATTTTGCCCGGCGAATTTATGTTTAGCCCTGATATTTTCCTTTAAAACAATATTCACCCCTTTAACCTCGACAGTTCTTCCTTTTTCAAGGCCTGTAAGGGCTACGATAATATTATCTCTGGCATCTATTTGAACATATTCTTTGGACATACCTTTAGCTAATTAGCCCCTTACAGATTTAATTATATCTAATGTCTTTCTTACCTCATTCTCCAACTTCGAAAAATCTTTTTGTGCGAGAATTTCCTTAGATATTAATTTAGATCCCATTCCTACGCATGTTACACCGGCTTCAAACCAGCCCCTAAGGTTAGATTCTTCTGTACTCACACCCCCTGTGGGCATAATATCCGTCCATGGAGATGGCCCTTTAATTGCTTTTACAAAACCCGGTCCATAGGTAGATCCCGGAAATAGCTTTACTATTTCACAGCCCAATTCCTCTGCCCTGGCTATTTCTGTAAGAGAACCGCAACCGGGAGACCAAAGTACTTTTCTCCGGTTACAAACAAGAGCAATGTCTTCCCGAAGCACGGGTGTGACAATAAAATTGGCCCCTAATTGCATATATAAAGAGGCTGCCCCGGCATCTGTTATTGATCCAACACCCATTATCATCCCCGGCAATTCGGCCAGTGCAAATTTGTTGAGTTTGGCAAACACTTCATGCGCAAAATCGCCCCTTGAAGTAAATTCCATTAACCTTGCACCTCCTTCATAGCAGGCTCTTAGTACTTTTTTGCCTAATTCTACATCTGAATGAAAAAACAAGGGAATCATCCCACTTTCTCGCATAGCCATTGCCACTTCTAATCTTGAATATTTTGCCATCGTATATTATTAAATAATTATCTAGCTACTCTGCCTGAGGCATCACCGCCCATTAATTTTTGGACCTCTTCTACCGTTACCAAATTGGCATCTCCCTTTATCGTGTGTTTTAAACAGGATGCTGCTACTGCAAAATTTAATGCATTCTGATCGTCTTCGGGGTACTTTAATAATCCATAAATTAAACCACCCATAAAAGAATCTCCTCCTCCAACCCTATCCACGATGTGGGTTATTTGATATTGGGGAGATTTAAACAAAGTCTTTCCATCGTACATTACGCCGGCCCATGTATTGTGCGAAGCAGAAAGAGAACCCCTAAGCGTTGTGATCACTTTCTTTGCCCGCGGAAACTTTTCCATCATTTGCTGGCAGACCGAGAGGAATGCTTCGGCCTTTACATCATGCCCCTGTGTAGTGATGTCCAAACCTTCGGGTTTAATTCCAAAATGTTTTTCTGCATCTTCTTCATTTCCTAAAATAATATCACAATAGGAGGTAAGTTCGGTCATGATTCCCTCGGGCTCAACACCATACTTCCAGAGTTTAGCTCTATAATTCAGGTCGGTGGATACAGTTATTCCCATTTCACTGGCCTTTTGTACAGCTTCAAGACATACATCTGCTGCTCCCTGTGAAATGGCTGGTGTGATACCTGTCCAGTGAAACCATCCTGCACCTTCAAAAACCTTTTCCCAATCAATCATCCCCGATTTAATTTCAGCAATGGCCGAATGAGCCCTGTCGTAAATTACTTTACTTCCCCTGGATACCGCCCCTGTTTCAAGAAAATATATTCCTAATCGGTCTCCACCATAAATAATGTCATCTACTCCAACACCTCTTTTACGCATTTCCATCAAAGCGCATTCTCCAATATCATTCTTTGGTAAACGTGTTACAAAACTAACCGGAATGCCATAATTGGCTAAGGAAACAGCCACATTAGACTCGCCTCCGCCATATATTATATCAAAAGAATTTGTTTGGGAAAACCGTAAAAATCCCGGGGGTGCCAGACGTAACATAATTTCCCCAAAAGTCACTACTTTTTTCATTCAAAAAATCGTTTTTATTATCTTAAAAATTAACTGTAGCCTTTATCACGCCGTTTGTCGGGTCTAACCAACTATCGAAGTGATGAATCATTTCGTCAAAGCTCACATTATGAGTTATGAAAGAATCCACTGGAAATTTATCTTTTTTTAAAATATCCATTACAGTTTCAAAGTCTTCCAAGGTAGCATTTCTGCTGCACATTATTGTGGTTTCTTTTGCATGTAAAGCCGGATGTGCAAATTCAAGTTTCCCATTAGATAAACCTACCAGAATATATCGGCCCCCATTTGCCATATAATCTATGCCTTTCTCTAATGCTTCCTTATTGCCCGTGGCATCAAACACGGCAGTGGCCATCTCACCGTTGGTAATTTCTGCTATGATATCCACGGCTGTCTCACCGGCCAAAACAATATGATCAATATCCATATTATCTTTGGCGTAATTTAATCTTCCGGAATCTATATCCATAGCAATTACTTTTGCGCCCGAGATCTGTGCAAATTTCATTATTCCTATTCCAATTGGGCCGCAACCCATTACAATGATGAATTCATTGGCCTGCACTTGAGCCCTTCTGATCGCATGAGCTCCAATAGCCAGAGGTTCCACAATTGCCATCTCAGCATAACTTAATTTGTTTGTAGGGATCAATAAGTTTAATGGTACCGAAATCTGCTCTTGCATCCCACCATCGGTATGAACTCCAAGTACCTTGAGTTCAGTACAACAATTGGTTTTTCCATTTCTACAGGCAACGCATTGTCCACAACTGATATAGGGCATTACAATTACTTTATCACCGACTTTGATATTTTGTTTATTTTCTCCTATTTCAATCACTTCAGCGGCCAGCTCGTGTCCTAGTATCCTGGGGTAGGTAAAAAATGCCTGGTTTCCCGTATATGCATGTAAATCAGTTCCGCAAATCCCAATTTTCTTTACACTGAGAATAGCTTGTCCTTCTACTTTTTGAGGTTTGTTTTTTTCCTTTAGTTTAAACCGACCAGGTTTTTCACATACAATATACTTCATCAATAGCTCTTATAAATTTGAAAGAAACACACCCATAGGAAAGCTCTTTACTAAACTAATTCAAAAAAATTAAATAATTATTTTTAATTGCCTTATAAAGTTATATAAACCATATATAACTTAAGGTGAACTCAACATTTTTGTAATTGAATACTTTAGGCGAACTTTGAAGAGACCGGTTATTTTTCTTATCCGGGCTTTTATTATTTATTTTTTTAAGTATAAAATTTAGGCTTAAACCCTATATTAAAGTAATGCACAACATCTAAATCATGCCAGTAAAATGTAAAGCGGCCATTGCAATTGGAAATGGAAATTTCACCATTGAAAATATCGAGGTTAATGAACCACGAGAAGATGAAGTTATGGTAGCTATTAAAGCAGCCGCTTTGTGCCACACGGATTATGATTCCTTAAATTGGGGAAAACCTCTGATATTGGGCCATGAGGGGGCAGGAGTAGTTAAAGCAATAGGCAGGGATGTTAAAGATCTTCATGTGGGGGACTCTGTTATTTTAAATTGGGCTACTCCCTGTAATGACTGTTTCCAGTGTAATTTAGGGAATCTTCATATTTGTGAAAATAACTCCCCTGTTGTAGCCGGGGCCAATGGGTATACCGATGGACATGCCCATTTGGAAGGCACTTTATGGAAAGGCAAACCCATTGAGCGTTCTTTTAATATTGGGACTTTATCGGAATATACTCTTGTAAAGGCATCGGCTGTCGTAAAAAACACAGCGGAAAGAATGTCTTTTGCATCGGCCAGTATAATCAGTTGTGGGGTAATGACCGGATATGGATCTGTTGTAAATTCTGCAAAAGTAAAATCCAATAGTTCCGTTGTTGTTTTAGGTACAGGTGGGGTTGGTTTAAGCGTTATTCAGGGAGCAAAACTGTGTAAAGCTTCCATGATTATCGCTATAGATATAAATGAACAAAGACTGGCTATGGCTAAAGAATTTGGTGCAACAGACCTTATTCTTGCCAGTAGAGAGGACAAGGGATTATTGAAGGCTGCTGAAGCTGTAAAGTTACTGACCAAAGGCAGGGGAGCAGATTATGCCTTTGAATGCACTGCAGTTCCTGAGCTCGGTGCAGCACCATTGGCAATGGTTAGGAATGCGGGTACCGCGGTCCAGGTAAGTGGAATTGAAGAGGAAATTACTATCGACATGAATTTATTTGAGTGGGATAAAATTTATATAAACCCATTATATGGCGGATGTAACCCTCAGCTAGATTTTCCAAAAATCATTAAACATTATGAATCTGGTGAATTAAGACTGGACGAAATGATAACGCAAACCTACAACCTGGATCATTTGCAGGAAGCCTTTAATGATATGTTGGCTGGAAAAAATGCCAAAGGTGTTATTCTATTTGATTAATTTTAAAGATGTTCAGAACTATTGAAAAATCAGATCCTGCTTTTGAAAGTAATCATCTAAGTTTTATTACGGTAAAGACTAAAAACTTAAAAGGGAGGGGTGATATTTGTCTTTTTGTACCTCCACTAGAAGGCCTTAGGGATATTCCTTTGGTTGTCCTGCTTCATGGGGTATACGGGAGTGCCTGGGTGTGGTCGCAAAAGGGGGGTGTGCACCTTACCGCATGGGATATGATTCAAAAGAAGGAATTAGAGCCTATGGTGATAGCCATGCCTTCCGACGGACTTTGGGGCGACGGATCGGGCTATCTGCCGCACAACGATTTTGATTTTGAAAAGTGGATCGTGGAAGATGTAACGAGGGCTGTTATTGATAACGTTGCATCCGTTAGCGAGAAATCCGATCTATATATTTCAGGGCTTTCTATGGGAGGTTTCGGGGCGCTGCGTTTAGGAATCAAATATTCGGATAAATTCAAGGCAGTATCTGCACATTCGTCAATTACTGAAATGGAACAAATGTCTTTGTTTGTAGAGGAATCTCTAACCGAGTACGAGCAGATTAATAAGCAGGAGGAATCCGTTTTAGAGTTAGCTCTGGCCAGAAAAGAACATTTGCCTCAATTGAGATTTGATTGTGGGTCCGAAGATTTACTGATTAATCATAACAGAATTCTGCACGATCAATTAAATAAGGCCCAAATAGCCCATGAATATGAGGAATTTGAAGGGGGGCACGAATGGGACTATTGGGCGAAACACATAAAAGACAGTTTGGGGTTCTTTAATAAGTTTATCAAATAACTAAAACTATTTGTAACTTAAAATTAATTCTATGAATTTGAGTCAAACATAAACCACAAGAAATTTAGATATGGCAGCAATAAGAGACTTGGCGGATTATCATAAATTGGTATCCGACCTTTTTAAACAACCAAAGACGCGCGAAGAATGGGATCAATACAGGTTGAGTGATGAACAGGTAGCTCATTTTCATGAATATGGGTATTTGTCGGGAATTAAATTATTGGAAGATGATCAAATTGAAGTCTTACGTAACCAATTGGCCGAGGTTATAGATCCCAAACATCCTGCTCACCATTTATTCTATGAATTTCATAGCAATGAATCAGAGGATTCCGATTCTATTTTATTTCATTCTTTGGGACAATGGCGTATTACCAATGGGTTTCATGATATTCTTTGGAACCCGGCATTCCTCATGGCTGCACATCAGTTATTGGAAAATAAGCCGGTCAGATTCTGGCATGATCAATTATTTTATAAACCGGCTAAACACGGCGGGGTAGTAGCCTGGCACCAGGACTACTCGTATTGGACGCGCACAGTAGCCATGCAGCATTTAACCTGCTGGACAGGCCTGGACGACGCAACAACCGAAAATGGGTGTTTGCACTATATCCCTAAAAGTCATAAATGGGGATTGCTTGATGCACCGGCACTAGCAGGTGATATGAACGGATTAATGAAATATCTCACTGAAGCACAAAAAAAGGAATTTAAACCAGTTGCCATAGAAATGAAAAAGGGATATGGGACTTTTCATCATCCTTTACTGGTTCATGGCTCTTATGAAAACAATTCTGAAATGAGCAGGCGGGCATTTGTGATTAATGTATTTGCAGATGGTACCGTGAGCAATACGGATGATGAACTCTTGACAGGGGTTCCAATAATTCCCAAAGGAAGCAAAATGCAAGGTAAATTTTTCCCTTTACTTTATAATCCAGATGCTTAATTGCAAACTGAGATTTAGTGCTCATTTAAACCGGGAGAAAGCAATAGAATATTAAACCAAATAAAACCCATGAAAATTAATATTTTGAAAAAGGCATTAGAAGAAGGCAAAACTGTGTTTGGGCCCTTCTGTAAAATGCTGGATCCAACTATCGTTGAATTAGCGGCATTGGCAGGCTTTGATTTTGTGATTATAGATATGGAACATGGACCTTATAGTATAGAAACCGTTCAGCAGATGGTAAGAGCGGCAGAAGCCAGAGGCATCACAGCGGTGGTTAGGGTACCAGAAAATAGTGAAACATCTATTCTGCGCGTATTGGATATTGGAGCAAAATGTATTCAGGTTCCTCAGATCTCTACAGCCGAGGATGCAGGGAAAGTAGTGAAATCTGCTATGTTTCATCCTAAGGGAGAACGTGGGATGTGCCGATACGTAAGGGCTGGAGATTATACAGCCATTGATAAATCTGAACATTTTGGCAGATCTAATGAAAGTATATTAACTATTATACATATCGAAGGTGTTGCAGGTCTGGAGAATTTACCGACTATTCTCACCTATGATGGTATAGATGTTATTTTTTTAGGACCCTATGACTTGTCTCAATCTTGTGGTGTTCCCGGGCAGGTACAGCATGAAAAAGTTATAAAACGCATGGAAGAAGCCGTTGTACTGGCCAGAAAAAGTGGTAAGGTAGTTGGTACTTTTGTGGAAACCGTAGAGGACGCAAAAAAGTGGGAGAAAATAGGGGTTCAATACATCGCTTATGCCGTTGATACAGGAATAATTTTAAACGCATTTCAACAAATAACCACTAAACTAATTAACAATTAGCTCGTAATTACTAATCTCAAATAATTTTTTAAATTTTCCAGGGCGGATTCCTCCTGTTCACCCCGCCATAATACAGTATTAATTGATTACCATCGGGATCTTTTAATCTTGCTTCCCTCCATAACCAGGGTTTATCATTAGGTAATTCATCGAATTCGATTCCTTTGGAAAATAACTTACTTACGTATTCATCCAGATCTTCACATTCAAAATAAACATATATACCATCTCCGGAAGGTGGTTTCTCGGTTTGGTGTATGGAAAAAGTGCCATCCCCGTCAGGACATTCAAATCTTGCGTAATGTGGTAAGGCCTTAACGATTAGTTTTAATCCCATCTTTTCATAGAAAGGAATGGACTTTGTCAAATCCACGGATGGCACTGTAATTTGATTTAAATTCATCTAAGCTTGTTTCGATTCTCCAATGAGGACTTATTTTCTCTGAAATGATTTCTCTTAGTTTACTCTCCGGAAATAGCTATTCGGTTTTATGTACTTCCAATTCAATTTCTATCATAAACTCAGGTAATGCTAATTCCTTAACGCCTAGCCAGGAACCTGTAGGAAATTGCTTGGTGTAAATGGTGTTGCGATAGGCTGCAAGCTCTAGAAATAATGGCATATTGGTTGTAAAAATATTCTCAACAACAACATCATCAAAAGTGCACCCATAATGCTTTAGTATTTTGTCCAGATCCGAATAACAATTTTTCATTTGCTGCTCAAAATCTCCTACTGCAGTTGGATTGCCGGCATCGTCCATGCTTACAGCACCGGAAATTTTAATGTCATTCCCGATTTTCACAGCATGGGAATATCCATATGCTTTTTCCGTTTCAGGCCTGAGCAGAAAATACTCGGGCTTTTCAACTTCAACTATTTGTTCTTTTTCGGCTTCCTTGGGTGCCTCATTGCAACTTTGAATTAGTAATGCAAAAACAAAGATGGGAGCAAGAAATTTAATTCGGTTTGAGATAGGGTTCATATTTTTCATGTTTTTGAGTTTTAAAAGATTACTTGTTTGTCTGTTTCTGACGTTACTGTTTTAAAAATACCGAAGTTAATAAATCTTTGATACAGGTTTATCATTTTTTCTTCATGGTATATTTGAGTTAATCTAAAAAAATGGAAATATTATACCAATGAAACAGACTCAAGAATATTTTTGATGTATCGGCAGTAGCTACATTGTTTAAATTTGATTAAATTCAAACGTTGAAAACTGTACTAATTTTATGGCCAACTATAATATAGATGCAAAAAAGAATATGACCTATGACGCCATAGTTATAGGATCAGGGATCAGCGGAGGCTGGGCCGCTAAAGAGCTTTGTGAAGGCGGTTTAAAAACTTTGGTATTAGAACGGGGAAGAATTGTTGAGCACGTGGTAGACTACCCCACTATGAACAAGGACCCCTGGGATCTGGAATTGCGTGGAGCCCTTGGACCAGACGATCTTAAAAAACATGCGATAGGCGCACGGGCAGGTTTTGTCGGCGCAAATAATGAGCACTTTTATGCAAATGACGAGGAGAATCCTTATACCGAAGTCAAGCCATTTCTATGGCTTCGCGGACATCAGATGGGTGGTCGTTCGTTACTCTGGGGCAAGCAGTGTTATAGGTGGAGTGATCTCGATTTTGAAGCCAATGCCAAAGATGGTCATGGAGTTGACTGGCCCTTACGGTACAAGGATATAGAATCATGGTATACCTATGTTGAAAAGTTTGCAGGGATTAGTGGTCAGGCACTTGGTTTGCCACAATTACCTGATAGCCATTTTCTGCCTCCCATGGAACTCAATTGCGTCGAAAAAGATATAAAAGGCAGAATAGAAAAAGA
Source organism: Eudoraea sp. (assembly GCF_039969275.1). Taxonomy (GTDB): domain Bacteria; phylum Bacteroidota; class Bacteroidia; order Flavobacteriales; family Flavobacteriaceae; genus Eudoraea. The sequence goes on along the minus strand of NZ_JBDVOC010000013.1, from coordinate 62,601 downwards.
ATTTCCCGGACGCGTTATGACTATTGGCCGGGCAGCTCATCTTACAGAACCTTTGAATGGTCGTGGTCAATGCCAGTTTAGAAACAGATGTGACAGAGGATGCCCATATGGTGCATATTTTAGTAGTAATGCTGTAACCCTTCCGGCGGCTAATGCAACCGGTAATCTTACTATCAGGCCTTACTCCATTGTTAATTCCATTATTTATGATGATCAAAAGGGCAAAGCTACCGGGGTCAGAATTATAGATGCTGAGACCAATGAACATATAGAGTTTTATGCAAAAATTATTTTCTGTAACGCCTCTGCCTTGAGTACTACACAGATCTTATTTAATTCCACTTCCAGTCGTTTTGAAAATGGTCTTGGAAATGACAGTGGTGAATTGGGTCACAACTTAATGGATCATACCTATAGGGTGGGTGCCATGGGCAGGGTAGAAGGCTATGAAGACAAATATTATAAAGGCAGGAGACCGAACGGAATTTATATTCCGCGCTATGTGAACATTGATGAAAAAACTAAAACAGATAAATTTGTACGAGGCTTTGGTTATCAGGGCGGAGGTGGCCGTGGTAATTGGAGCACAGGGGCCAACCAGGAACAATTTGGTGCTGATTTTAAAGATGGATTGATGAAACCCGGCCCATGGGAATTCTTCATTACAGGATTCGCAGAATGCTTGCCTTATCATGAGAATAAGGTTACGCTAGATAAAGAGAATGTCGATAAATGGGGCCAGCCTATATTAGCTATAGATTGTGAGTTCAAAGAAAATGAAAAGGCAATTAACAAGCAGATTAAGACCGATGCAGTGGAAATGCTGGAGAAAGCAGGGGTGAAAGATATTGTGGGATTTGACAATGAGCACGAACCTGGATATGGAATTCACGAAATGGGGACAGCCCGAATGGGCAGGGATCCAAGGACCTCCGTATTGAATGGAACAAATCAAATCCATGCAGCAAAAAACGTATTCGTAACGGATGGCGCCTGTATGACATCATCTTCATGTGTTAACCCATCTTTAACTTATATGGCTCTCACTGCACGGGCAGTGAATCACGCAATTTCCGAACTCAAAAAGAAAAACCTTTAAGATTATGGACAGAAGAGCAGCATTAAAGAAAACAGCAATGGCAGCAGGGTCTGCAGCCCTGGTTCCATCTCTTTTTTCGCTATTACAGTCTTGTCAGCAACAACCACGTTTAAGTTGGGAACCCATATTCTTAAGTGTAAATCAAGCTGAATTTATCTCAACCTTAGTTGACACTTTATTGCCAAAAACCGAAACTCCGGGGGCGCTGGATGTGAAAGTAGATATGTTCATAGATTTAGTGTTTGCAAAGCTGTTTAATAAGGCAGGTCAGGATGAAATGATTGTTCAAATGGAGCAATTTAATGCAACTTGTAAAGAGAAGTTTGGCAACACATTCTCAGAATTAAGTGAGCAGGATCGTGAAGAATTTTTAAAAGAAGAAGAATCGAAATCTACCAAGTATAATGGCAAAGTCTGGGGGACAGCAGTAGGTAAACAAAACCCTGTAGGGTTCTATCGTAGTATTAAATCACTGGCCTTATGGGGATATTTTTCTTCAGAAGAAATCGGAAAAAATGTACTGAGTTATGACCCTATTCCGGGAGAATATCTGGGCTGTATTCCACTTTCCGATGTTGGGAACACCTGGAGTTTATAGAAAATTAACAAACGAGCCTAATTTTCTTTTGCAAGACAGGAATAAGATCATTTACAAACCAGGGATTTTTTTTCAGCCAGATATTATTTCTTGGAGAAGGGTGGGGTAGTGGTAAGTGTCCTGGAAGATAGTTCTTGTAATTTTTCACAGTTTCTGTTAATGTTTTGCCTTTCTGAACTCCCAAATAATAAGATTGAGCATAATTGCCAATTAGTATTGTTAGCTCAAGCTTTTTCATATGATCAAGCAACTTATTGTGGTACAAAGGAGCACATTCTGGCCTAGGTGGTAAATCTCCTGATTTGCCTTTCCCGGGATAGCAAAAGCCCATAGGAATTAATGCAAAAATTTCAGGATTATAAAAAGTTTCATTACTGACGTTGAGCCATTGTCGCAATCTTTTACCGCTTTGGTCATCCCATGGGATACCTGTTTTATGCACAATGCTGCCCGGAGCCTGTCCTATAATGGCAATCTTACTGTTTAGATGTGCCGAGACTACGGGATTTACCCCATTGTTTAAAAAAGGTAAACAAACCTGACATTTTTTTATTTCACTAAGCAAAGATTCCATCTCATCACAATCCTTTTTTCATAATTCGTTTAATTTAAAGTACCTGTGTTCATCCAAAACTTTATCATTTTTGATTAATGCCTTTCTAGAAATACCCTCTTTTTTATATCCATTTTTTTCAAGCGCCTTCATGGAAGCCGTATTAAATTCAAAGACACCTGCATATATTCGAATCAATTTTAAGTCTTCAAACCCATAATCTGTAATTAATTCAATAGCTTTTGTTGCTATTCCTTTACCCCAAAAGGACTCACCAATCCAATAACCAATTTCGGCTGATTTACTGTAAACATCCTTCTGAATGATTAATCCTATTACCCCGCAAAGATCACCGTTGTATTCAATTCCGAAATTCTGTTTTGGTTTTTCTTCTTTTACTCTGTTTATAAAAAACTCCGCATTGCCTTCGCCATAGGGATAAGGAAAAGCGTCTCTCAAATTTATCCATATATTCTTATTATTGGCAAGTTTTGCCAACTGAGATGTATCAGATAATTGCAGGGCTCTTAGATTTATTTCTTTTGATTTCAATAGTTATTTGCTTTGGGTAACCCAAGTATCTAAACCCGGGGTTTAGTGATATGGCCTTTATTTTTGAATTTTATACAACAAGAGTTCTTCATCTTCATTGGGTAGTATAATTGTACCTGCCATTTCTAATCCTAATTTTTCCAAAAGCTTTTGAGAAGAAATATTCTCTTTTGATGTGATTGCCTTAATTTCTTCAATTTCAAATTCGTCAAAAGCGGCTTCTTTCAATCTATTTGTAGCTTCATAGGCAAAACCCTGACCTTCATATTCAGGGAGGAATGCAAACCCTATATCAATGCCATCCATTCCTTCCCTGTCATAGAGTCCGCAAGTACCTATTTTTATATTGTCTGACTTTTGAAATATGGTATAGTTAGAATATCCTAGTCTTTGGAGTTGGGGCAACATTTTTGTTTTAATATAGTCTTTTGCACTTACAACTGATTTGATATCTCTATCTCCAATATATTGAATAAACTTTGGGGTATTCATTAGTTTATAAATAAACTCCGCATCTCCCTCAGACGTTGGCTTAATAAGTACTCTTTCTGTTTCGAATTCTTTGTGCATTATTTTTTATTGGGCCAAAATTTAATTCTCTCTGATAGCAAATTCACCCGGTTACTGAGAAGCTTGCTCATTCAAAGAACTTAAAATATTTTATGAATATTACTAATTTTCAACCAGCAGTGTTATGCCAGAAAACAACTTATAGCGTTGATCATTTTAATTCCGTTTTTTTAGCGTTACCGGGAGGTTTGTTCTTTACATATTTCTCCAGCCATTGATCCTGCTCCCAAAGCAGATGCAGAATAGATTCCTTTGCTCTGTAACCATGACTTTCGTTTGGTAACATCACCAACCTTACCTGAGCACCTAAGCCTTTAAGCGCATTAAAATATCGGATACTTTGCATAGGGTAGGTTCCCGAATTATTATCTGCTTCACCATGAGTCATAAGCAAGGGTGTCTTCATTTTATCGGCATGCATAAAGGGAGACATAGTGTAATATACTTCAGGAGCTTCCCAATAATTTCTTTCTTCACTTTGGAACCCGAAAGGCGTGAGTGTTCTGTTGTAAGCACCACTTCTAGCGATTCCAGCAGCGAAAAGATCAGAATGGGAAAGCAGGTTGGCAACCATAAATGCCCCATAACTATGTCCTCCAACACCTACGCGTGTCCTGTCAATATAGCCCATGGAATCTACTGCGTCAATGGCGGCTTTGGCATTCGCTACTAGTTGCATTCGAAAAGTATCATTTGGTTGATCATCACCTTCGCCCACTATAGGAAATGAAGCGCCATCGAGCACAACAAAACCTTTGGCCACCCAATAAATAGGTGATCCATAGTAAGGAAAGGTAAATTTGTTTGGATTAGAGGTCTTCTGTGAAGCACTAGATTGATCTTTAAATTCACGGGGATAAGCCCATAAAATCATTGGCATTTTTTCTTTTTGCTCTTTATTATATCCTACTGGAAGATATAAAGTGCCCGAAAGATCTAAGCCATCATCCCTTTTATAAGTGATAACTTCTTTATGGATTCCCTGAATACTTTTAAAAGGATTGTCAAAATCTGTCAACTGTGCAAGCTGATTTTTCTTTAAATCTCTAATAAAATAATTAGGGTACTCCTCAGGCGATTCTATTCGAACTAAAAGTTCACTTTTGTCAACATCAAAATGCCTAAGGTTTTCAAGTTTGTCGGTATATTCCGATTGATAAAGCCGACTGGTTTTGCGAGATTTAAGGTTGATCTTATCAATAAAAGGGAACTGTCCTTTTTCAGAATATCCAGCGCCTTTAAGGAAGGCATAACTACCTTTTACAGCCAGGACATCGCTCCCCATTTTGTTTCTCTTTGTTACAAAACTTCCTGGGTCGCTGTATCTGTCCTGATAATTTCTATCAAATAGAATTTTAGGTTCTACAGAGGAATCAGATGGATTGAATAAATATGTTTTGGTATTTCTTGTATTCCACCAGTAATCATAAATAAGGGCTGTATTCTCATGTCCCCAATCCGCCCTATCATATCTGTTGATGGTTTTCATCAGACTCTTAGCTTCTCCGATGAACGGGGCATCCAATTGAAAGATTTCATCCCTGTATGAGACCTCTTTTTCAGGATCGCCTCCATCCAGAGCCTCCACATAAATCAAGCTTGCAGGCAAGTCATTCCTCCAGCTAAATCTTCTTTTCCCTTTGCGGACAGCCATAAAACCCTTTGGCAGATCTTCAATCAAAGGAACCTTTATAACGGTCTCAACCTTTTGGCCATCCTTCGAATAAATAACAGTTTTGGAGGGAAATCTGCGATAAGGCACCAGGTATGAAAATGGTTTTTCAACAGTTGTTACCATTACGTATTCTCCATCCGGAGAAAACGTTATATTACTGTACATAGCTCCTTCAAGCCATTTTTCACTTTTTCCATCCAATGTAACTTTATAAAGCTCTGATAAAGCAAGTTGTTCAAAGTTATGCTCATCATTTTTATTTTTTAACAAATCCTGATAAGTTCTGTTTTGTGCTTTTTTTCCATCATTTACAGAGACCGTAGGGCCGGTAGGTACCGCGTTCTTTGTATCAATAAGTTCCAGCCTGTCAGGGGAAATCATTTTTACCAGGATGGCATTCCCATCCTCAAACCAGTTTATCACATTGCGAAGGTTGGCATTTGCCTTTGGTTCGGTCAGTTTTTTTGCTGTTTGTTCAATGATATCGACTACCCAGACTTCCACTCCCGAAGATGTTGTATTTGTGAATGCCATCTTCTTTTGATCAGGGGAGAAAGTAAAGTTGGCTAACTTAGGTTCTGATGGCAGTCCACTCACTTGAATTACCTCTGATTCATTATTTATGAGTGGTTTTATTTTTAAATTATTATAATAAGTCACCCTGCTTCCAATATTGGTTGTGGGATTAATTCTTAATCCTCCCAATCTCAATTCTTCCTGGGATATTTCTTCGATGCTTTTGAAGGCATCCCGATATAGAAAGATCATGAATTCTTTGTTGTCGTCAACAATTACAGATGGCGCCCGGGGTACATCTACAAGTTCAAGTATTTCCTTAGAAGGTTTTTGATAAGTAAGTGATTCCTGGGCTTGAACTTTTACTATTAATAATAAAAGAACTACATAAATTGAGTGTTTCATATTCTTTATTGTTTTCAGATAACTGTTTTGATTATTAAAAATAGTGCTTTACAAATCATATATTCTTCAGCTGGAATAAATGTATTAAAAAAGTGTAAGCTTGAAATACTTGCGCTGAGTAAACTGATTATTATTTGATGATATTATTTATCCGACCAAACTGCAAGTTCATTTTCAGAGGGATCAACAAAATGAAATCTGCGACCACCTGGAAAAGAAAAAATATCTTTTGTGATTTTACCACCAGCCTCGATAATTTTATTTTTTATCAAGTCAAGATTATTATGATATATAACAATTAATGCACCTTTTATAATTTCATTTTCAGTTTTTTCAAACCCTCCATTAAGTCCACTTTCCGAAAAAGCTGTATATGTTGGTCCATAATCTGTAAAGGTCCAATCAAAAGAGGCCATATAAAATTCTTTAATTTTTTCAAGGTCTATCGCTTTGAATTCAACATAATTAATATGATTATCTTTTATTTCCATTTTAACAGATTTAATTTATTATACTTTTATTAGATTCTTTTCCTTGAGTTTTAGCAAAGATTCAGATGCTAGTTTCCCGGGAGTTAGCGCGAACTTGCAACTCGTGCTTTTGCAATAAAAACCAGCATCGTTTGACTGGATTTATTCTTAAAAAAACTCAATAATTTTATTTGAAAAGTATACTTAGTTCTGACCTGTCTAATATAGTCCGAGCTACAAGCTCGAACAAGCGACTTTTTTTATTATAGCCAAGAATTTACAAAGGCTTTAACAGCACTGCTAAAAAGGTGTAGTTAAAGCCAATTATAGGTTATAACTATTTTTTACTTTTCTCCACTGCCGGTGGTGTCCATTCTTTATTTATTACACGCTGTTCAGGTGTATATAAGCGCAATGCTATTCTGAATAAGCCTGAAGGAGGACATGGCAACCAGTTACTTTCCTTGTCTTTGCCTGGAGATTCATGCTGGATATAAATGGTTAAGGAACCATCATCTCCATATTTCATACCACTTCGGTCACCAACGGCGTAACGATTTATTTCATTGTCTACCAAAAAGCTTTCTGCATCATACATGGTTAATGACCAAAATGCGATAGCCGGAGGCTCTTCCCCTTTTTTAAAGGTTAAAGTATAGTTGTTGGCCCCATCGAAGGCATTGCCTTCTGAATCTATCGGTGTATTTGGATAAAAAGCGTCCTCCAATAAATTTCCACCAACACCAACTAATGTCCAGGAAGCGCGATATGCATAACGTGTGCCAAAGCGTCCCATATCATAGGTCAATGACCAGTTGTTTACACTTTCTCCTAAATTACTAATACCTGCCATCATTTCTTTTTTACCTAGGGCAACACCTTCCTTAATGGCTGTCACAACTTCTGAATCAAAATTGCTCATTGAGAAGTCAGCTCCAGGTTTAATGCCTAATAGTTCAATTTTTTTCATCATTGCAGCATCGGTTTCATAGGGGGGGTTATCAACCAATAACTGATTCAATTTCTTAAAATATTCTTCTTCACTCATCATCATTATTTGTTGATTAACGAGCTTAGTTCCATCAAAACCTTCTTTTAGTGGAACCATTTCGGGTGGAGAATAATTTTTCCCCCATTGTGAAAGGGGTGTAAGTTTATATTGATCTTGCAAAGCATTAACAGCAGCATAATCTGAAGTGCCACTACAATACGTACGACCTCCAATCAACGTAATAGTAGTTGGTGTTTTCAATACTTCCATTCCTTTTGGCAATTCCCCCTTCCAATTCGGGCCTACAATTACATAATCAGCCGCTTTCCCGCCATGGGATCTGGAGCCAGGTGCAGCAGGCACTCCATTCCAGGCATCGATTAACTGCATAATCCAATAACGGTCCCCCATATCCGGCATTGATAGAATTACCGGTTCTTTTGTTAAGTCAAGACTGGCTAAAGAGTATAAATTATCAACATTAAATCCAACAATTGAACGATTGGATGCGTCAACGAATTCGCGAAAATGAGCGAACTGATTTACAGGTGCTTTTGCTCCTTCGGGTGTGGTTACATAGGAATTGAAATCGAATTGTATATCGATTAAGATTGCCGGAAGACCGAATAAGAACGCGTCTTTTGCAAGAACTTTAGCCTGCTCTGGGCTCAGTTCGGTTTGCTGACTACATGAATTGTTTGATAATCCTATTATAAGGAACAAAACAATTGAAATAAGAATTGAATTTTTCATCGTTATTCTTTTAAAGTTTGATTTATAGTTTTCAATTTTGTTTTCTGTCCAAACATTAATGGAGTGTCTAAAAGTGGAATACTATACCTAATGAGGGACCTTGAAGAAGCACATCGTATACGAAGAGATCCGTTCCACTGCCTTTTTCATATTTCATAGCATCCCATCTGTATGCAACAGCCACTTCGAATAATTTTGAAAATTGATATCCAGCAAAGGGATTGATTTGATATGCATAGGTTGAACCAATTCCAAATCCCCCAAATCCTGCGTGTATTCCAAGGCGCCATTTGCTTTCATTAAAACGTGTCATAAAACGAGCAACAATCAATGGGTCAAACCAAGTTTCGTCCATTGATAATTCTGAGCCTGGGAGAACATATTCACCGGGAGCAATTGTTAATGCAGAGCTAATTGAATTAATTCTACCTCCAATTCCAACTTCAGCCCAGGAATTAAGCCGATACATTCCGGCAACTGTAACTGCCAGTTGTTTCAGATTAATAGTGGCTTTTCGGCTAAGCAATGGCGTTACTCCTTCTGCTCCCAAATCTACATAGTACCCATCAAGAATGATTGCCCATTTACCGTTATTAGCCTCAAAGTATAACATGCCTCCAAGATCAAGATTATTGAATATATCCTCAGTGCTTGCACTAGCATCCGCTGGAAGCCCTTTAACAGTAATTTCTCCGCTCATATTAGGGAACAGGAGGTATGGAGCAGCAATAAAATTCCAGTTTTTCTCTTTAACCGCTTCCTCTTGAGCGCTTAATGGCAAAGTATAAAAGACTAGCAGAAAAATTGAAATTACAAGAACTGAGAAATTAAATTTGTTAAGTTTTGTTTTCATAATAATAAGAATTATTGGTGTAATTATTAGGCTCAAAAATTCTACATTTATTTCATGGTTAATTTATATTTAAAAGGCTTCTCCAATTCTAAAATATAATCCCCAATCGTCTTTTCCTGCGGCAATATCCATCCCAACGTTCATATGATTTTCGGGAAAAACGGTATAACGAAATCCGGCACCAATAGCGGGTAATAATTTGCCATCATCTTCTGAATTTATTCCATTGAAAACCATAGCAGAGCCAATGAATCCAATAAACCCAATTTTTTCATACGGATTCCAACGATATTCTGCTTGGAGCGCAACTATTTGTTCGCCTCTGTACTTTCCCTGTGAATAGCCCCGAATGTCTTTTCCTCCAACAACAAATTCCTGATTAAAACTTAATTCACCGATACCTGCACCTCCATAAAACCTTGCGGCTAACACATCCTGCTTTTTGCGAAAGGCAAAGAACTGATTATAATCTAATTCTACCTTTTGTGATATCAACTCATTACCCATAAATTCGGGGAATGTGCTATAATTTAAATTAGTTATCATCCCATTATATGGATAATAAACCGCATCTCTACCATCGTATGATATTATGGCTCCTAATCCTTTTAATATCTCTGTTTGTTCCTGTCTTGGAATTATTTCACCATCCGGTGACTCAAACTCCGGAATGACAGTTATCATTTTAGCATATTTATAATTTAGCCCAGCGTACAAATTGCCAATTACCTTACGCTGTAATTCAATTAGAAAAAAATCCGCATCTACATTGTAGTCTATATACCCTATATCAAATGGTCCGGACATAAAAAATTGATAATTTGTGACACCTATCCCACCTACCAGGGTAGCTCTATATTTGTCTTCATTAAAGTAGGTTTTGTTAAAAAATATCCCTAGCCAAGATTTATTGGTAGTATACATAAAAAGCCCTCCTGTTATAGACTGAGGAGAAATAGTATCTTTTTCACTTAGATTATACATAACCATTGGTAGCGCCCCTAATGTAAATCCTAAAGTTCGATCATAATTGATATACGGAACTGGGGCAAACTTACCATTGTGTCTCTTCCAGTAAGATGACTTAACATTATCGGATTGTTCTGTCTCAGATGATATTTCCTGAGCAAGAAGAATAGATTGGTTAGCTAAAATGAAAATTGCCAAGGTTAGTGATTTCAAGTACATGAGAGTATTATTATAAGGCAAAATTGGGGTATAATACATTCAAATAATATGACCTAAGTCAGGTTTGTCTGTACGTTGTCAAACAATTTTTAGAGTAGTAGCAAATCCTCTAACTTGCATCGAGCTTAGTCAGGAACAGTTTGCCAATATCCCCGTTAATTGGAGGAAAGACCCGGAAGACGTTTACTCTTTGGATTGTAATTAGGCGGTTATTAATTAAACTTTCATTACAATTTTGATCTTCTGCGCTCGTGTAGTACAAATTCCATAAAATTGTCTTATCCCCACCCTCAGAGTATGGTCTTTAATGTTCCCAATCTCATTTACATTTTTTGGATAACCTCCGGTCAAAAACAAAGAATTTAATTGTTTTAGGCTATGGATAAGGGTTTTGTGAAAAACAACTACTTTTCTGAAATCTGTTATAATGTCGGGAGAAATTCGGGAACAAAAAACCATTCAATTGTTATTCAACCTGACAGCTTTTAATTTGGTAGCGGGGACTGGATCGGAAGCGGTCCCGATAGTTCCTTCTCCATAGTATTACGAAGGAGAAGCTATCGGGAAGGCTTTACAAAGAAAACCGTGATATACTTTATCGTTATTTGGAATTTGGTGCTTGGAATTTTTAAAAGCGTTCTGGATTCATTTCGTTGCTAAGCAACGAAATGGGCCTTGGGAGTGGAACTAAGAAAGTATTGAAATACTTTGTTGTTATTTGGAATTTGGTGCTTGTAATTTTTAAAAGGGGTCTGGATTCATTTCGTTGCTAAGCAACGAAATGGGCCTTGGGAGGAGCTTCACAAAGAAAGCCATCAACCTCGCTAAACCGAGGTTGATTCTTTTCCTTCGTTCAAAAGCTCAAGTAAACTTGGCTTTTTCGCAAAGAAAAAGCCACCAACTTTCGTTGATGGCTTTCTTTGTAGCGGGGACTGGACTCGAACCAGCGACCTTCGGGTTATGAGCCCGACGAGCTACCTACTGCTCTACCCCGCGATGTGAACTTTCAATATTTTTACTGGCAGTCTTTTATGTTCTTTTCCCAAGTACGAGTAGGTACCCTGTCCTGAGGAATCGAAGGATACTGCTCTACCCCGCGATGTGGACGGCAAATATACGATGCTTTTTTAGTTAAATCAAAACTTAGTACTGGAATTATTTATCCCAACCACGCCCCAAAAAAGCTTAAATTCCATAACTTCGGAGCTTTAGTTTGTTTATGAAAATATTTAATGACTTTTTAGCAGCCGTACTTCCTTATACCGAATGGGTAATGCTCCTTTTAATTGTTGGTGGAGGCCTTTATCTGGTTGCGTACTCCAAATTACTTCCATATCGCTATTTTAAACACGCCATTCAAATAACCTCCGGAAAATATGATCACCCTGATGATCCTGGTGAGGTTAGTCATCTCCAGGCTTTGTCCTCGGCTGTTGCAGCTACCGTGGGATTGGGAAATATTTCAGGTGTGGCCATTGCTATTTACCTTGGCGGGCCCGGGGTTGTTTTCTGGATTTGGATGACAGCCCTGATAGGAATATGCATTAAATTTTATTCCTGTAGCCTGGCTATTATGTTCCGCGATAAGGATAGCGAGGGAAATTTGCAGGGAGGTCCCATGTACTACATTACAATGGGAATGGGTAAAAAAGCAAGACCCTTAGCGGTCTTCTTTTGTATTGCGGGCCTTTTTGGAGTGCTACCCGCCTTTACAACAAACCAGTTTACCCAAACATTAATGGGGGTGATTAACCCAAACGAAACCATTGCCGTTTTTGGCGATTTTAATTGGAAATTGGGAATTGGCATTGTGTTAAGTATAATAACTTCATTCGTTATTTTCGGAGGCCTTAAAAAAATTGCTAAGGTCGCTACGGCGATTGTACCCTTTATGGTCCTTTTATATTTGTTAGCTGTTATTATTATTATGGCTATGAACGCGGGGCAGATTTGGCCCTCTTTAGAATTAATTCTTGTAGAAGCATTCAATTTTAAAACAGCTGTGCAAGGAGGTTTATGGGGTCTTATCATTATCGGGATTAGACGAGCCGTTTTTTCCAACGAATCCGGGGTTGGGAATGCGCCTATGTACCATGGGCAGTCTAAAACAACAGAACCCATACAGGAAGGTTTAGTTGCTATGTTGGGCCCGTTTATAGATACCATTGTAGTGTGTACCTTAACGGCAGTGGTAATTATTTTGAGTGGGGCCTATTTAGATGCGGAGAGTAATGGAATTGTCATGACCCTGATCGCGTTTAAGAAATCACTCTTTGGTTTTGGCGATGTGCTTTTAATGGTCATAGTCTCTGCGTTTGCGCTTTCAACCCTGTTCACCTATTCCTATTACGGTACCAAATGCCTTTCATTTTTGACCAATGTTAAAGTAGGTAAACTCTATAATTATATTTATGTTGGGAGTATTACTTTTGCAGCGGTGGCTTCTGTAGATTTAGTGGTGAATTTGATTGACTTGTCCTTTGCACTCATGGTAATTCCCAATATGATTGCAGTGCTTTATTTATCGCCAAGAGTAAATATTGCGATGAAAACCTATTTTTCAAAAATGAAAGTATAATGGCTCACAAAGCAGGTTATGTGAATATCATTGGAAATCCCAATGTAGGAAAATCAACCCTTATGAACGCTTTTATTGGGGAGAAGCTTTCAATAATCACGGCAAAGGCTCAGACCACAAGACATCGGATCCTGGGTATTGTGAACGGTGAAGATTTCCAGCTAATTCTTTCAGATACCCCGGGTATTATTAAACCGGCCTACGAGTTGCAGGATTCAATGATGAAATTTGTAAAATCTGCATTTGAAGACGCGGATATCCTCATTTACATGGTTGAGATTGGTGAAAAGGCATTAAAGGACACCTCTTTTCTGGAAAAGCTTAAAGAAAGCAAGATTCCTGTGCTGCTATTACTTAATAAAATTGATGCTTCAGATCAACAAACGTTGGAAGAGCAAACACAATATTGGCAGGAACAACTTCCCTCTGCAGAGATTCATCCAATTTCTGCCCTGAGAAACTTCAATGTTAAGGAAGTGTTTGAACGTATTTTGGAATTATTGCCGGAAGCTCCTCCTTACTTTCCAAAAGACCAGTTAACAGATAAACCGGAACGATTTTTTGTGAACGAAATTATCCGTGAAAAGATTCTGGAACACTATAAAAAGGAGATTCCATATTCTGTTGAAATTGAAACAGAAGAATTTTTGGAGGATGAAAAGATAATCAGGATTAGATCGATTATTATGGTAGAACGAGAGTCTCAAAAGGGAATAATTATAGGGCATAAAGGAGCTGCGTTAAAAAGGGTAGGAGTAGCTTCCAGAAAGGATCTGGAAAAATTCTTTGATAAACAGGTGTATATTGAACTCTATGTAAAAGTTAACAAAAACTGGCGGAGCAACCCCAATCAACTTCGCAGGTTTGGGTATGATCAGAAATAAGTCAGCTTAAGTCTAAAACCTCTCTCATAAAATGGAACAATTGATTCATTTGTGGTTTACCTTTTCTTCTACCTGCTCTTCCAAAAGCGTATAATACGAACCATATTAAAACCATAAAAATCATCGCGCCCAGTTGGAGTCCGTATGATTTATCTAATGAGGCACTGGAATAGGCCCAAATACCGAAGATTATAAAAAATGTTCCCACCCCAAAATGTAAAAACATAAAAAATGTCCAAAGAGTGGGGTTGGGGCCGAATAAGCCATATAGCTTAGATTTTTCGTTGTCTATTTCGTTAATTTCCAAATGAAGTTGGGGAGACCAAAAATGAACATCTTTTTTTTGAAATTTTATAAAGACATGATCATCTATACGATTTATCAGAAAAGGTTCATTCCTTTCCTTTTCAAAAGACTCCAGTGCACTTTCCTTTGGCTGTTGAAGCTCCAAATTGAACCTTGGCCTTAGAACAATGTCATTGGGTAATGCTTTCATGCCTAGTTTTGTTTGCTCATAAAAGATACCTATTTCTTTTGAAACATCCATCTCAGAGCTATCTAAATATAACAGATCACAGTCCGATGCCCTATCTTTTATTTTTTATCTAGTTTCTTTAACACTAACTTTGCGGCCAAATTAGCAAGTATGGGCGCTATTGTAGCCATAGTAGGGAGGCCGAATGTGGGGAAATCTACATTCTTTAATCGTTTAATACAAAGACGTGAGGCCATTGTAGATGCTGTAAGCGGGGTAACGCGTGACAGGCATTATGGTAAGAGCGACTGGAACGGTAAGGAATTCTCATTAATAGATACCGGAGGCTATGTTCTGGGGAGTGATGATATCTTTGAACAGGAAATAGATAAACAGGTAAAATTGGCCATTGATGAGGCCGATGCAATAATTTTTATGGTAGATGTGGAAACCGGTATTACCGGTATGGATGAGGATGTAGCCAATTTATTGCGCCGTGCCCAAAAACCTGTTTTTTTGGCTGTTAATAAAGTAGATAACGCCAAAAGGGCGGAGGACGCAGTTGAGTTTTATGCACTCGGATTAGGAGATTATTACAACCTTTCCAGTATTAATGGCAGCGGCACGGGAGAATTATTGGATGCCCTTGTTGAGGTATTACCGGAAACCGAAGAAGTTGAAGATGAACTGCCCAGGTTTGCTGTAGTTGGGAGACCCAATGCAGGGAAATCTTCTTTTATCAATGCATTGATTGGTGAAGAAAGGTATATTGTTACAGACATAGCAGGCACCACACGTGATAGTATAGATACGAAGTACAACCGCTTTGGTTTTGAGTTTAATTTAGTAGATACAGCAGGTATTCGCCGAAAAGCGAAGGTAAAAGAGGATCTGGAATTTTATTCTGTCATGCGTTCTGTGAGAGCCATTGAGCACTGTGATGTTTGTTTACTATTGTTAGATGCTACCCGTGGATTTGACGGTCAGGTAGAAAACATTTTCTGGTTAGCACAGCGCAACAATAAGGGAATAGTGATCCTGGTTAACAAATGGGATTTAGTGGAGAAGGATACTCATGCAGTTAAGCAATACACCCAAAAAATTAAGCAGGCAATAGAACCCTTTACAGATGTTCCTATCCTTTTTATGTCCGTTCATACTAAACAGCGTATTTTTAAGGCCATAGAAACGGCTGTAGAAGTCTATCAAAATCGTTCTAAACGAATTCCTACCAGAAAACTTAATGATGTGCTGCTGCCCATAATAGAGCATACACCACCACCGGCCTACAAGGGGAAATATGTAAAGATTAAATATATTACCCAACTGCCTACCCCTTATCCGCAATTTGCTTTTTTCTGTAACCTGCCGCAATATGTACGGGAGCCTTACAAGAGGTTTTTGGAGAATAAATTGCGTGAGAATTTTGATTATACAGGAGTACCGGTTACGATATATATGCGGAAAAAATAAGGTAAGGCAGTATTTTTTCAAGAACAGGTATTTGCTTACCATCCACCGGAGGCACCGCCTCCGCCAAAGCCTCCACCACCGAAGCCACCGCCGAATCCGCCGCCACCACCAAAACCACCACTTCCGAACCCTCCTCCGGAAGATGAGCCACCATATCCGCCTCGGCCCATATTGCTGAGGATGATAATATCCCAAAGGTTTATTCCTTTTTTACGGCCTCCTCCTTTGCCTCCGCCACCTCTTCGGTTACGACTGCTAAGGATAATGATGATAACAATAAAAATAATAATGGGCAGGAATGCTCCAAAAGGGAAATTCCCGTTCCCCTCAGGAGGGCGTTCTTCTCTGAACTCACCGGTTAACACACTAAAGATGGCATCGGATCCTTTATCTAATCCTGCATAGTAGTCTCCTTCTTTAAATTCAGGAATAATAACATTTTCAATTATCCTTTTAGATAATGCATCTGTTAGCGATCCTTCCACACCATAACCGGTGTTAATGGCAACCCTTCGGTCTTCTCTTGCCAGAAGAAGTAGAATGCCATTATCCTTTACTGCTTGTCCAATTCCCCATGCTTCTCCCCACTGGGCACCCAGGTAGTTAATATTTTCACCTTCGGTTGATTTTATTATGGCAATAACAATTTGTGTGGAAGTGCTGTCAGAATAGCCGATAAGCTTCTGTTCTAAAGCATTTTTATCGCCAGGCGACAATAATCCTATAAAATCGTAAACACTGGTTTGGAGTTTTGGTTTTTCAGGGATCGTAAATTGAGCAAAAGCAGAGGTTCCCCACATCAGGAACAAAATAAGACTAACCTTTAGATACCTCATTGCTCAATTCATTTGTGTCATTCGGTTTCCATGGAAAGTGTGCCTTCAATTCTTCTCCGGCCATCAGAATTCCTTTAATAATCCCTTCTTTGAATTTCCCTTCTTTGAAACTATTCTGAATAACGTCTTTAGTGGAATTCCAAAAGTCATCCGGAACTACATCATCAATGCCTTTATCTCCGCAGATTACAAATTTTTTATCCTCCACCGCTACATAAATCAGCACTCCATTACTTTCTCGGGTATTATCCATTTTTAGTAGGTGAAAGACTTCCTGGGCCCTAACATAATGGTCTAATGGGGAAGATGGCTCTATATGTACCCTGATCTCTCCGGAAGTATTTTTTTCCGACTCCAGAATAGCATCTACGATCTCCTGTTCTTCGTCGGTAGTTAAGAAATCTTCTACAAGGGACATAGGCGCTTAATTACTCGAATTCAAAATTCACATCAGGGGCATTTTCAGAACCGGGATTTGCCTGGTAACGCGCCATTTCTTCAAATCCGAACCAACCTGCTAAAATTTTATTGGGAAATTTTTTAATATAGATGTCGTAGATATTTACTTGTTCATTATACCTATCCCTTGCTACATTAATCCGGTTTTCAGTTCCTTCTAATTGAGATTGTAATTCAAGGAAATTTTGATTGGCCTTTAAATCCGGATATCTTTCTACAGTAACAAGTAAACGTGATAATGCCGAAGACAATCCTGTTTGTGCTTCCTGGAAGGCAGCCATTTTGTCTGGCGTTAGATTATCTACATCTATTGTTGTTGAAGTAGCCTTTGCACGGGCTTCAATAACATCGGTTAAAGTACCTCTTTCGAAATCGGCCGCACCCTGTACCGTTTTCACCAAATTCCCAATAAGATCATTTCTTCTTTGATATGAACTTTCAACATTAGACCATGCAGTTTTGGCATTAGCTTCATATTCTACTGATGTATTATTAAAGCCAACTGCCCATTGATAAATTGCAAATGCAAAGACCAGGAGGACAATTACGGGAATTAACCATTTTTTCATAATCGTTTAATTAAGGTTATAGTATATGTTTAAAGTTGACCTTTTATTTTGATCAGTTCCGCCCTGATGCCCTCAAGCTTTTGTATGATCTCAAAATTTGATAAAGTCTTTTGTCTTTCCTCGCGCAAATGAGTTTTAGCACCTTCAAGAGTAAATCCACGCTCCTTAACCAAATGATATATTAGTTGGAGATTTTGAATGTCTTTTGGAGTGAATTTACGATTGCCTTTTGCATTCTTTTTTGGTTGGATAACATCAAATTCTTTTTCCCAGAAACGAATCAGGGAAGTATTTACATCAAAAGCCCTGGCGACTTCGCCAATCCCATAATAACGTTTTTCCGGTAATTCTATATGCATTAATCCAGTGATTGATTTTCCTGATTTGCGTATTTAAGCATGTTTTCAAATTCTTCGGCAGATAAACTTCCGTAATAGAAATTTATAGGATTTATGCGTTCTCCTTCTTTCCATACCTCATAATGCACATGAGGTGCTTCAGATCTGCCTGTGCTTCCAACAAAACCTATAAGGTCTCCCCGCTTCACTTTTTGACGCCTTTTTACATTGTATTTACTTAGATGACCGTATAGGGTCATATACCCGTATCCATGATCTATGCGAATATGCTTACCGTAACCAGAGGCATTATTATCTACGCGTTTCACGACACCATCTCCGGAGGCATAGATGGGTGTGCCTTTGGGAGCCGTAAAATCCATACCCCGATGCATTTTTCTTGCCTTAGTAAAAGGGTCTGACCGCCATCCAAATCCGGAAGCCATACGTGTAAGTTCTTCGTTATTTACTGGTTGTATGGCCGGGATGGCCGCCAAAAGTTTTTCTTTTTCCTCAGCCAGTTTGGTTATTTCATCCAGAGACTTAGATTGAATTACCATTTGTTTTTGTATGATATCCATTCGCTCTGTAGTGGAAACAATCATCTCAGAATTATTGAATCCTTCCAGAGATTTGTACCTGTTTACTCCTCCAAAACCAGCCTTGCGCTGTTCTTCAGGAATAGGATTGGCCTCAAAATAAAGACGGTAAATGTTATTATCTCTGTCTTCAATGTTACCCAGAACATACTCCATTTGCTCCATCTTTTTATTAAGAAGCTCAAATCGTAACTCATAATTTTTGGCTTCCCTTTGTAGAGAGAGTTCTCTGGGTGTATTTAAAATATTGGTATTTAGCAAAAGGATTAAACCAAGCAAACCGGAAATGATGGAGCCCAGGGTAAAGAGGGAAATATTCCTGTAGCGCCTGGATTTTTTTGGCTCTATCTTTCGATATGAAAGGGTGTCCGGATCGTAATAGTATTTTACCTTAGACATGAATGGATTTTATCCTATTTTTGTGCTTTCGTCTTATCAAAACAAACAAATATAAAAATTGTTTTGAACAAACAGTTAAATTTAATAAAACCTTGCCATTTTAGATGACTTCCAAGGAAATAAGAGCAAAATTTTTAGATTTTTTTAAGGAAAAAGGCCATAAAATTGTCCCTTCTGCACCTATGGTCATCAAGGATGACCCTAGCTTGATGTTTACCAATGCCGGAATGAATCAGTTCAAGGAGTTCTTTTTAGGCAATTCAGCCATAAAAAATCCAAGGATTGCAGATACGCAAAAGTGCCTTCGCGTGAGTGGTAAACATAATGATCTTGAAGAAGTAGGTAAAGATACTTACCATCATACGATGTTTGAAATGCTTGGAAATTGGAGCTTTGGAGATTATTTCAAAGAAGAAGCCATAAACTGGGCATGGGAATTCCTAACCAAGGTTTGTAAAATTGATAAGAATAGTCTTTATGTATCTGTATTTGAGGGTAGTTCGGATTCTGACAAACTGGAAATGGACATGGAAGCTTTTAATTTGTGGAAAAATATTGTGCCTGAAGACAGAATTATTAAAGGAGATAAAAAGGATAATTTTTGGGAAATGGGAGAGCAGGGACCATGCGGTCCTTCTTCGGAAATACATGTAGACATACGTTCTAAAGAAGAAAAGGAAAAGATTGACGGTGCTTCATTGGTAAACAAGGATCACCCTGAGGTAGTAGAGATTTGGAACCTGGTTTTTATCCAATACAATAGAAGAGCAAATGGTACACTGGAACCTCTTCCTGAAAAGCATGTGGATACCGGAATGGGTTTTGAACGTCTCTGTATGGTATTACAAGGTGTTCAATCCAATTATGATACTGATGTTTTTGCTCCCATCATACGGGAAATTGAAACAATCACCAGTATAGATTACAGAAAAAATGAAGATACAGATATTGCCATAAGGGTTATAGCCGATCATATTCGCGCGGTAGCCTTTTCTATTGCAGATGGTCAATTGCCAAGTAATACTGGAGCAGGTTATGTTATTCGGAGAATTTTGAGAAGGGCTATCAGGTATGGCTTTACGTTTTTGGATACCAAGAACCCCTTTATGTTTCGTTTAGTAAATGCACTTGTTTCCGGCATGGGTGAGGCTTTTCCCGAATTAAAGGAACAACGTAACCTTATAGAAAATGTGATTCGGGAGGAAGAACACTCCTTTTTAAGGACCCTGGAACAAGGTTTGCTATTACTGGATAGCGTTATTGCCAATACAAAGGGTGATACTGTAAATGGCAAAAAAGCATTTGAATTGTATGACACTTACGGATTTCCTATAGACTTAACCGCGCTAATTTTAAGTGAAAAAGGATTGAAATTGGACGAAAGCGGTTTTGAATTAGCGATGAAAGAACAAAAGGACCGTTCTAAAGCTGCATCTGAAGTTTCAAAAGACGATTGGACAGTTCTTATAGAAGATGCCCAACAGGAGTTTGTTGGCTATGATTCCTTAGAAGCCCAGGTAAAACTGGTAAAGTACAGAAAGGTAGTTTCTAAGAAGGAGGGAAGCCTGTTTCAATTGGTCTTCAATTTAACCCCTTTTTATCCGGAAGGTGGTGGCCAGGTCGGTGATAAAGGCTACCTGGAAGTACCTAACGGGGATGTAGTGTACATTTTAGATACAAAGAAGGAGAATAATGAAATAATACATTTCTCAAAAAATCTGCCTAAACATCCGCAGGAAGTCCTCACGGCCGTGGTAGATAAAAAGCAAAGGGAACGCACGGCTCGAAATCATACCGCTACCCATTTATTACACCAGGCCCTTAGGGAAATTTTGGGAAATCATGTTGAGCAAAAAGGTTCTGCGGTGCATTCGAAATACCTGCGATTTGATTTTTCTCATTTTGCAAAAATGACACTGGAGCAGCTCCACGATGTAGAAAATTTTGTAAATATGAGGATAGATGAACAACTACCCTTGGAAGAGCAGCGAGCGATACCAATGCAAAAGGCATTAAAAGAAGGGGCGATGGCCCTGTTTGGAGAAAAGTATGGAGATGCGGTACGTACAATAAGATTTGGACAGTCTATAGAACTATGTGGAGGCACACATGTTCCCAACACGGCAGATATTTGGCATTTTAAAATTGTTTCAGAAGGTGCAATTGCAGCAGGTATTCGCAGAATAGAAGCCATTTCTTCAGACGCGGTTAAAGATTTCTACCATGAAAACAACAGCAAGCTTTATGAGATAAGAAATCTTTTAAAAGGCACCATAGATCCAGTCAAGGCTGTTAAAATACTTCAGGAAGAAAATGCAAAATTGAAAAAGGAGGTGGAAGGTCTTGTACGATTAAAAGCTAAAAATCTTCAAACGACCTTAATCCGGAATATTGAGGAAATAAATGGCGCGCAATTTCTGGCACATAAAGTAGATTTAAATGCTTCAGGCATAAAGGACCTATCTTTTGAAATGGGGAAAGACCGGAAAAATCTTTTCCTTTTACTCGCATCAGAGCAGGACGGAAAAGCGACCTTATCATGTTATATATCTAAGGAACTGGTTGGATCAAGAAACCTTAATGCAGGACAAATTGTACGAGAATTAGGGAAATATATTGATGGTGGTGGAGGTGGTCAGCCATTCTTTGCTACAGCCGGAGGTAAAAATCCGGAAGGGATTCCTCTGGCTATGGAAAAAGCAAAGGAGTACCTAAAATAAAACATATGCGATTCTTTAAATCTACTACGGTTAATTGGAAATATATTGTGGGTGAAATCTTATTGATATTTTTTGGTATTAGCCTGGCTATTTGGTTTAACAACTGGAATGCCTCGAACACCACCAATGCGAATAAAAGAATTGCTATTGATAAGTTTGAAGAAGAGATACAAAATAATTTAAGTGAATTATACAGTGCAAGGGAAGTAAATCTTAAAATTCCAAAAGCAATTAAAGCCTATGAAGAAATCGTATCTGAGTCTTATGGACAGGCTGTGTCCAGCATTTCTGAAATGAAAAACTTTCAGGAGAACTATCCGGAATTTTTTATAATAAAAGATTCGTCACGAATCAATGACTCTTTATACAGGTATCTTGGGGATACCAGAATTCAATTGGAGCTTACTGCGTTATCGCAAATTGCATGGGAAACTTCAAGAAATATGGGAATAACCAATGAATTTGGTTATGAATGTCTCTATGGTCTGGAAAACATGTACAATGTTCAGCGCCTGGTTCAAAATGAAATGAATAAGGCCGCTGAGGCTCTACAAAATAAAGAAATTGAGCGTCTGAACCGAATTCTGGGAACTTTGAATCAGTTAGATGAACAATTAGAAGATGCTTATAATTTAATGTTGAAGAATATTGCTGATTGCATGTAACCTTACCAGGCAGACAATATGAAACTTCAAACAATAGTTCCATTACAATATGAAAAAGAACGGATAGATTATCAAAGTTCACTTTTACTCCTGGGCTCCTGTTTTATTGAAAATATTGGAAGGAAACTCAATTATTATCAATTTCAAACCCTTCAAAACCCTTTTGGCATATTGTTCCACCCAATAGCAATAGAAAACTTAATGATTCGTGCAATAGAGGAAAAAGCTTATGTAGACGCTGATGTTTTTTATTACAACGAACGCTGGCACTGTTTTGATGCGCATTCGGACCTAAGCGATCCATCTAAAGAGAACCTACTTAGCAATTTAAATAGTGCCCTTATTAATACAAGAAAACAGCTCGGGAAGTCTACTCATATAATAATTACCCTTGGTACAGCCTGGGTTTACAAAGATGTTAAAACTCAGAAAAGGGTAGCCAACTGCCATAAACTGCCGCAAAAGCAATTTAAGAAAGAGTTACTTACAGAAAGTGAAATTGAAGAATGTCTTAACAGGATAATATTAAAGATCAGTACGGTAAATGAAAGTGCTTCGGTAATTTTCACAATTTCCCCGGTAAGGCATTTAAAGGATGGATTTGTAGAAAATCAACGAAGTAAGGCAAATTTAATTTGCGCCATTGGAAAGATTGTGGAATTGGCCTCATCAAATAAAAACCTGTCCTATTTTCCGGCCTTTGAAATTATGCTGGACGAGCTAAGGGATTATAGATTTTATGCCGAAGATATGGTGCATCCTAATAATCTGGCAATTGACTATATCTGGAAAAAATTCAAAACTGTCTGGATATCTGAGAAGGCAGAACCAGTAATGAAAGTAGTTCAGGAAATTCAGAAAGGATTAGCCCATAGGCCTTTTAATAAAAAGGCAGAGCAGCATCAATTATTTTTGAAGTCGCTGGAAGAGAAAATTTCGCATCTTAAAAATGATTACCCATTTATGAATTTCGATATATGAAGCGAATTTTAGTAGGAATAGTAATCGCCATGGCCATGATTTTGATTTTTCAATCCTGGAACAAAGGCAAAGAGGAAAAATCTATTTTAAAGGAGAATAGTCTACTTATTCAACAGCAGATAAAAAATGTTTCCAAGATAATAGTCACCGAAGGCCACTTTTCTGAGGTATACAGTTATAAAGATTCGGAACAGCTGTTTGGTCCTTATTTTACTGCAGATAAGAAAGCTTTAGTAGTGGTGAATGCAGAAGTCACTGTTGCTTATGATCTAAATGAGGTTAATTTTGAAGTAGACGAAGCCACTAAAACCCTTAGGATAATGAATATTCCCGAGCCGGAGATTAAAATTAATCCGGATTTTGAGTATTATGATGTGACCGCGGATTATTTTAACCAGTTTGGCGCCGAAGATTATAATAAGATCAAGAATAATGTAAAGACTTCCCTGTTAAAGAAAGTGAAAGCTTCTTCTCTGCAAAAGAATGCAGAGAACAGATTAATAAGCGAACTCTCCAAATTCTATATACTGACCAATTCATTGGGATGGACGCTTTCCTATAATAATGAAATTGTTGACGAAGACATTTTCGAAATTTTCCCTTCTAACTGATTTTATTAAAACCAAAAGGTTGTTTCTTAGTCAAATTGTTCAACCGCCCATTTGATATATTGTTCCCAGTCATATTCGGTAACATCGTGTTTACCGGTTCGAATGTGATAGGCCACCGTATTTTGGATTGGAGAATTCACGTTGGGCATTTCATTTGATGGGATGCCTGTTTTTCCAAATAATGAATAAACTGGAGTAGCGTAGTATGCGGAAAGAAATTCTCCTTTAGGGTCTGCCCATTCATCTTCTTGTGCACTAGCAACATATAAAGGCCTTGGAGCAATTAAAGCAAGTAATTCATGTTGATCTACGGCCAGGTTCTCTTCTGCATTGTTGTATTTTTTGAAATTCTCTGAGAACCAATAAGGAAAATTATTATTTATTTGAGCCACAGTTTCCCCGAATTTACGTTTAGATAAGGCAGCTCCGCCACAACCTGAATCATTAGAAATTACTCCTGCAAACCTTTCATCCATTGCACCGGCCCATAATGCAGCTTTGCCCAATCTTGAATGGCCAAAAACAATCACTCCAGATTTATCAACTTCCATATCATTTGCCAGGTAATCCATGGCTCTGCTCAAAGCCCAGGCCCAGGCTCCAATGCCTCCCCATTCATCTTTGGCCGGCCTTTTCTGTCCTTCTGTATAGAACAATGAATGAAGACCATCTGTAAAATCATTTTTGTCAGGATCTATTTCTCCATAGTAAATAGTTGCCAAACCATAACCGGCTTCTATCATCTTGGTTATCGCCCATCTACTGGATCGCATTCCCCTGCTCTCTTCAGTTAAGGTATGGTTATTTATGCCCATTGATTCATTATTCAGAGACCAGGCTTTGGAGATAATAATATCAGGATCTTTATTAACGGTATGATTTCCATGAAAATTATACCCCAAAAAAAGAGGGGCCCGGTCAATCTTTTTTGGCAGGTATAAAAGCATCAGAAAGCTTAGAGTTTTACTATTTTTAGTAATGGTTACCTTTACTTGTCTTCGTTTGGCAAGTCCACCGAGCGCGGAGTTACTACCTTCTATAACTTCAAAAGTAAGAGCATCTAAAGTTCCGGGAACTTTCCCAAAAACCTGGGATTCAAAAAAGCTAATTAATTCTGGCCTTCTTAATTCGTTCCAGGAAGAGCTTGTCTGAATTTGTTTTTTAGAAAAAGTGGTTAAGGGATCGGGCAGATCAAACTCCGGGACTTTAGATTCGTCATAATTAGCAACAAATTGAGCATCCATAGGTTGAAGAACAAGGATTATACAAGTAAACAATAAATAATATTTCAACATGAATCACTAATTAACCAGTTGACCATCAACTAATAATAATCCGTCATCTATTAAATGACCCAATTTAGGATTATTTTGTTTAACGGTCTCCACATGCGAATGGATTTGTTGTGCAAATTCAAGATCGTTATTGTTTTTAGCCAATTCATAAAGTTCAATAGATAAAAGCCAGTCGTTTGGGTACTTTTCACATATTTCTTTAAACACCTTGTTTCTTGATATTGTAGTGTTACTACCCTCACGATATTCTCGTATCTGCTTATAATACTGCTCCAGTTTTTTACGAGCTTCAGATTTTATTGGTTTTATTGTTTCTGAGGAAACTTCGTGGGTCACTAAGTTGAAACTACTTAGATCCGCCGGGCCATTGAAAGCCGATACTACACGTTCTCCCACAGCCATATTATATAAACCGGATTCCGGATTAAAAAGTACTTCTTTACCATGGGTTACGGTACAGTTTCTGAATGTTATCAGAATGATTTTACCCATAAGATTTCTTGTCCCCGTTATAATTTCCCCATTTACCTTAATATCTCCTTCAAATTCAAGTGAGATAGTTTCCCCTTCATAGATATTATACGCTTTAAGGTCACGCGGACTCATGTCTTCTATAGCCAGATTAATACCTTTTAACTTCCCTACAGGTGAACCAAAACCTTCAGGATGATCTTGCCTGCTATGGCCAACCAATTCCTTTTCCCTGGAAGACAATGCCGTCTCACCATGGGTCTGAAGATATACTGGTTTGCCGTCATTTGAGATTACATTGCTAAATATTCCGGATATCTGTAGGCCAGTACTCAGTTCGACTGTCCCCAGTTCTTTGGCATTAATTAATTTAGTTACGCCTGAAAGGCCTCCTTTTCTTAATGACATAGTATTGGCATATTCTTCAAGAACCTGACTCAGATAGGCAAAATCCGGAGTAACAAAGAGTTGAGGTTGAGGTTTGGTAATATCAAAAGAAGTGTGCACTGCCTCTAAACTGTATGGTATTTTTTTTACTTTCTCTGTCATGCACCAGGCACTCTCACCAATGGAGGATAAAAGTCCCGCACCATAAATTTTTGGTTCTTCCACAGTTCCAATTAGCCCGTACTCCACGGTCCACCAATGTAAATTTCTAATAAGGGCCATTTCACTGGGTTCCCCCATATTTAGCTGTAATTCTTCAATTTCCTTCTCCGCTTTATCAATATCAACTCTGGCGGTACCAGGCGCTTCTTTTATTATGGAGAGGTGCCTGACGGCCTCATAAAGTTCATAATCCTTTGCGCTGGAAATGGCCTTAGAGCCAATTTCACCAAACCTTCTCAAATATTCTGCATATTCAGGATTTGCTATAATTGGTGCATGGCCAGCTCCTTCATGGATAATATCGGGTGCAGGGGTGTATTCAATATGTTCAAGTTGTCTTATGTCTGAGGCAATAACAAGCACATTATAGGCCTGGAATTCCATAAAGGCTGCCGGAGGAATAAACCCATCTACGGCAACTGCAGCCCATCCAATTTCTTTTAAAATACGATTCATCCCGTACATGTTAGGAATGTGATCTATGGAAATTCCGGTTTTATTCAGTCCTTCTACATACGATTTATGGGCTACAGTACTAAGATAGTCCACATTTTTCCGCATTACATAACGCCAGACAGCCTGATCAATGGCCGAATAATCCTCATAGTCCTGAGGTTTAATATATTGTTTAAGATGAGTGGGAAGTTTATCTAAAATAGGATTACTTTCGAAAGACATAACAGTTCATTAATGCCTTATAAAGATACAAAAAACCGCCCGAAGCGGGCGGTTATAAAATTAATTCGATGCAATAGCCTCCGGTGGATACTGCTGCAATATTTGTGAAACAAATTGACGAATACGTTTCTCTTTCTTTTCTATATTTTTTGTAGTATTCAGGGTGCCAACACCTCTTCCCTGCCAAACTAATTCTTTTCTTGCGGTATCTATTAAATCAATATATAATGAACCTTCTGTTCTTGTACTTACATTATTGCCATAATAACCGGGTCCCCAATAATAGGGGTTGTAATAACCGTAATAACCTGGCCAACCCCAGCCCCAGCCCCAGCCATAACCATAACCCCAGCCATTATATACATCTACCTCTACTCTCTCATTGGTAAAAATACTCACAAGAATATCTGGCTTATCGGACTTCACAAAGCCAAGGGAATCCATTTCCGTTTCAATTGCCCTAAGGATTCGTTTCTTATCCAGATCGGAAATCTGAGCCCTGTCTATTCCCGTTTTGTAAAACGCATAGCTCTTGTATTCCTTAAAATCGGTTTGCCTATCGTAGTCGGATAGAACATTTACCGAGGCACAAGAACTTAAGAAGAGAATGAAAAGTACCGGTAAAGCAACTATTTTTATCTTTTTCATAATAATATTTTTTGGGTTCGTCAACCGTTAAGAGTAAGAATATTGGCACAATTATCATGCCAAATACGCAGTTAAATTACTGCATATTTGTCTTTGCATTATACCCGTAAGGACAATGCCTGCAACTGCTCTCACAACAATACCCGCGTTTAAGATGATATTCTTTTGTAAAAACGCGATAACCTTCTTCAGACAAGTAAAAATCACCTTCTTCTACCGGCAATATCTTTTTCATAGGTGTAAAATTACAAGATTATTGTTAATAAAATAGTTCTCGATAATTCAAAACCCGATATAATATTTCGGATTCTATTGATATCAACTTAACGAATATGTTGGTAAGCTCTTCTGATTTATGGGTTAAAATTAAATTTAACAATTATCTTTGTTTAAAGCTGTTTATACAATTGCTTATGATTGTGATAATTAGACATTTTTTTTATAGGAATTACGTAGGCTTGTCTCTATGGCCGTTTATTATTCTAAAGAATGTTCATTTAAAACAAGATTCCGTTTTAATTAATCACGAAAGGATTCATTTACAACAACAACAGGAGCTTCTTATACTTCCTTTTTATTTTTTCTATATTTCAGAATGGCTGTTTAGATCTTTGTTTTATTTTGACAGCTATAAAGCATATCAAAATA
This sequence comes from Eudoraea sp., assembly GCF_039969275.1. Taxonomy (GTDB): domain Bacteria; phylum Bacteroidota; class Bacteroidia; order Flavobacteriales; family Flavobacteriaceae; genus Eudoraea. The sequence continues at coordinate 34,442 of NZ_JBDVOC010000013.1, read as the reverse complement.
TTAGTTTTGAACGCGAGGCCTATCAAAATGAAACAAATATAGAATACCTTGAAACGAGAAAACGCTTTAGCTTTATTAAATATCTTTGGAGCTACTAAGCCCTGAACATGTGTTGGTCACCAATCAAAAAATATCTCTTCCCCTCTTAGAAAAGAAGAAAGTAGAACTTCACATAAAGCGTGAGGATTTGATTCATCCTCAAATTTCAGGTAATAAATATCGCAAACTTAAATACAATCTGCTTAAGGCTAAGGAATTGAAGTATGATACCTTACTAACTTTCGGTGGAGCATACTCGAATCATATTGCAGCAACTGCCTACGCTGGTAAGATGAATGGGATGAAGACTTTAGGAGTAATAAGAGGTGAGGAATTAGTTGGGTCATGGTCAAGTAATCCAACTTTGTATGCTGCACATAAACTAGGAATGAAGTTTAAATTTGTCTCCCGGGCAGACTACAGGAAAAAAGAAATTGCTGGATTTTTAGATAACTTAAAGGTAGAATTCGGGAATTTTTATATGGTTCCGGAGGGGGGGACGAACAAATTAGCTGTTATGGGTTGTGAGGAGATTCTTACCCCAAAAGACTCGAAATTTGATGAAATTTGTTGCTCAGTTGGAACCGGAGGCACTTTGGCAGGATTGATTAATAGTGCTACCCCCAACCAACATGTATTAGGTTTTCCTGCTCTTAAAGGCGACTTTTTAAAGAAAGATATTTGTAAATTTGTTGAAAATGGCAACTGGGAATTATGTACAGATTACCATTTTGGGGGCTATGCCAGGGTTAATGAATCATTAGTATCATTTATAAATGAAATGAATCAAAAGGTCGGAATACCCCTTGATCCGGTATATACGGGGAAAATGATATACGGCATATTAGACATGATTGCTAAAGATTATTTTAAACCCAGGACTAAAATATTGGCTATTCATACCGGTGGATTGCAAGGAATAGCAGGAATGAATTTATTTTTGAAAAGCAAAAATTTACCCATAATCGACATATGAAACACGCTACGCTTGCAGTTGTTTTGGTTTTTTTACTTCTAAGTTGTGGAACTAAAAAAAGGACTACCTATTCCAAGAAAGCATCATCTGAGGTTGTAAAGTCTAACAAAACCAATAAAGATGATACTAAGTTTCCTTTTCCGGAGGATGCCAAAAAGTTTACATACTTTTCAACTTCCTCTATTGAAGAGTATTTGGATACTTTTTCGGAAATAGCCCAATTTGAAATGAAAACCTATGGCATACCGGCCAGCATTACTTTGGCCCAGGGTATACTTGAAAGTGGTTATGGCACTGGGGCTCTTACCATAAAAACAAATAATCACTTCGGAATTAAGTGTCATAACGGATGGAATGGGGAGTTTGAATATCACGATGATGACGAAAAAGGGGAGTGTTTTAGAAAATACAATCATCCAATGTACTCCTTTAGGGATCACAGTATTTTTCTTTCATCCAGGGCGAGGTACGCCTCCCTTTTTGAGTTGAGGAGAGATGATTATAAAGGATGGGCAAAAGGGCTGAAAAAAGCAGGCTATGCTACTGATAAAAGTTATCCCCAAAAATTGATTTCCTTTATTGAAAGGTATCAACTCTACAAATACGACCGGGAAGTTTTGGATCGGGGGTATCTGGTTCAGGCAGAACCTAAAAAATATTATTACAAAAAGTATGTAGTCCAAAAAGGAGACACCTTATATTCAATATCCAGAACCTATTTTATTTCCGTCGATGAGTTGATGAAACTCAACGAAATGAACTCTAGTAACTTGTCTGTTGGACAGGAACTGAAGATTAAATCGGAAAGAACAAAATAACTAATATGATTTATCAGAGAAGTAGCGCCTTATTTTCTGAGGCTAAGAAATATATTCCGGGCGGTGTAAATTCTCCGGTCAGGGCTTTTAAGGCAGTTGGCGGTGATCCTGTTTTTGTTGAAAGGGCTCAGGGAGCTTATTTATATGATGTGGATGGAAATAGGTTAATTGACTATATTTCTTCCTGGGGTCCGCTGATTTTGGGGCATGCTTATGAACCTGTAATTAATGCAGTGATTAATAAAGCCAGGCTTGGTACTTCTTTTGGAATGCCTACCGAAATAGAGACAGAACTAGCTAAGCTGGCAGTTTCTATGGTTCCCAATATTGATAAGATTAGATTTGTAAATAGCGGAACAGAAGCTTGTATGAGTGCTATTCGTCTGGCGCGTGGATTTACAGGAAAAGAAAAGATCATAAAATTCGCCGGATGTTATCATGGACACTCAGATTCCTTTTTAATTGAGGCAGGAAGTGGTGCAGTAACATTTGGTAGTCCTAATAGTCCCGGAGTGACCAAAGGTACCGCAAAGGACACCTTATTGGCAGAATATAATAACCTGGAAAGTGTGATTACCCTGATTGCTGCTAACAAGAGTGAAATTGCCGCTATTATAATAGAGCCCATAGCTGGTAATATGGGTTGTATTGTTCCCTCTGATTATTTTATGGATGGACTTAGAAAGATATGTACAGAGGAAAATATTTTGTTGGTTTTTGATGAAGTAATGACGGGATTCCGGCTAAGCCGGGGTGGGGCACAAGAAGCCTTAGGAATAGATGCTGATATTGTTACTTATGGAAAGGTAATTGGTGGAGGACTTCCTGTAGGAGCGTTCGCCTCCAGAAATGAAATTATGGCTCATCTTGCTCCCGATGGACCTGTTTATCAGGCTGGTACCCTTAGTGGTAATCCTTTGGCTATGAGTGCCGGACTTGCTATGCTCACAGAATTAAATAATCGGCCTGAGATTTTTGATAGCCTTGATCAAAAGACAGCTTATCTTCATAAGGGCATGTCTTCCGTGTTCATAGAACATGGTATTCCTCATCAAATTAACCGTTTTGGTTCGATGATTTCAGTTCATTTTACTGAAAATCCAGTGATAGATTTTGGCAGTTCTGCCCAAGGTAACAATGAGTTATTCCGAAAGTATTTTCACGGAATGTTAGAGCAAGGAATATATCTTCCACCGAGTGCCTTTGAAAGCTATTTCTTAAATGATGCTATCACCTATAAAGATTTAGATAGTACAATTGAAGCCTTAAAGAAGGTTGCTCCCAGGTTGCTTTAAAATGCAGTAATAATAAAGAAACGGAATATAGAAAAGTTAAACCTTATTCTATACCCCGTTTTCCTTTAGCCTAGAGACCTATTTACCATGTCTCCTGCCGGAGTCGTGTTTTCTTTCACCGTCTTTTCTATGATTTCTGCGATGATGGTTAATACGTTCCCATTTTTGAAATTGCTCTTCTGAAAGAATTTGTTTCATCTTTCCTTTTTGGGCAATCATTCTATCCAATCGTTCATTTTGAAAGTCAAAACGTTCATCCGCACTTGGTTTAGATTGTTCTGCTTCTTCCTTTTTCACCTTCCGTTCCAACATTAAAGCCTTCCGTTCTTTTGCATTTTCCAAATTCACCTTTTGAATTTCCTTTTGTTGAGCGGTACTTAAATCCAAAGCCAAAGTCATCTTCTTTGTCTTAAGTATGGCAATTTGTTCGGGAGTCATATCTTTCATACCCCTTTGTTCAGAATTAAATTGCGGGCCTCTTTGAGAATAACCCAACATTCCAATTAATAATACCGTTGTTACTAATACTTTTTTCATGTGTTTATGTTTTTGTTATATCCTTTAGATTAGTATTTCATTAATTGGTTTAAACCACTTTCTGATATTATAAAAACTTTAACACCACTGAGAATTTAGATAAATGAATTCAATGTTTTTTGTCTAAAAGTCTTATTAATTACAAACAAAAAGGGCCCGGTTTTAACCGAACCCTTCTATTTGGGAATTTATATATGGATCTGTTATGTTAATTAAGATTTTCAGTTTCAATTAGGAATGCGGGTTTTAAATTTTCATCAGTAATTTCTACAACTTCCACTGATGTATATTCTTGTTCATGAATTTGATTGCTGTCTAAAGCATAGTAGGTAAATGCAGATAATACAAAACAAACAAAATAGAGCAGACTTTTAATTTTATAAGACATAATTCCGGGGTTTTTGTTCATCACTAAAGTATAACCAATAAAGAAAGAAGTATAATGATTGTTGTGAATGTCTCTCAAATTAGGGTTAAAAACGCTTTATATGTGGTTTAGAGCATTTCTGCCCGGATTTTATGTAAATGCACTTTACATTTAATAGCTTAAATAAGGTAATTCACCGAGCACTACTAGCGTGAAGGCACCGGATTTAGTATTTGATCTATGCGTTCTATTACATCCTGTAAATGATATTTACTCATGTTATCAGAAGTTCTTGGGATGGCATTTACTATATTTCTTTTTAGACCATTCAATTCTGCCCTTGCAACAGACCTGATATCAGACTGGCTTGTATTTATAACCGTGGCCTTTCGATAGCCTCCATTCGCTGGTTTTTTAGTTTTGCTTTCGGCCGTCATAAGGAATTCTAACCTGTCTATATGTGCCTTCTGCAGATTTCTTCTGTAGGTATCAATTTTATGGCCATTTCTGAGTTCAGACCAAAGACCCTTGCTCATATCTTTCATCATAGAATTTAAGGAATAGGCATCAACACCTAATTGTGTTTCCTGCTCTATAAGTCGCGCCATTCTGCCAAGGCTAAGGACATTGTTTAAAGATCGTACTTGCAGGGCCCTAACCCTTTCAACGGATCCCGAGTATTCTACTCTTCCAAATAGCTCATCATCCAATAGCCATTCCGGGGTTCTAAATAATTCTTGTTGAAGAAATTGCATACAGTTCTTCTGGTGTTCCTTAGGGACGGGACTATATACCTTACCTTCCTGGTCATACGTCTTGTAATATTCATACACGCCTCCAATGTTATTGGAGACATGTCCCATATATCTGTTGAACTGCCCAACTACCTGACCGTATAATTTTTCCAGATCATCATAATCTTTTCCTTCCTCTTCTGTCCATTTAATCAAATTAGGAACAATTCTTTTTAAATTCTCTATCCCATATTTGCCCGCTTTTATTGCGTTGTCCCCCAAATCTTCTGTCTGAGAACTTGGGTCAACCACATCTCCTATCTGCTGACTTCCAAATCGGTAAAGCGGGTCTCCGGCATGTTCAAGAATCCAACCATCCAGAATTTTCTTCTCTTCCTTATCTGTTTTGTTCAAGATTGGTCTGTAGCCCCATTTGATGGCGTATTTGTCATAAAATCCAATATTGGGCATAAGTGCCACATCCCCATCCCCGGGTTGCGCGACATAATTAAAACGGGCATAGTCCATAATTGAAGGGGCGGTTCCGTACGTTTTGGTGAAGGATTCAGAACGTAGTGAATCCACTGGGTATGCCACACTGCTTCCCATATTATGCGGTAATCCTAAAGTATGACCAACCTCATGCGAAGAAACAAATCGAATTAGGCGTCCCATAACTTCATCTTTAAAGGTCAGGCCTCTGGCATCATCATTTATAGCCGCTGTCTGAACAAAAAACCAATTGCGTAAGAGAGACATTACATTATGATACCAGTTGATATCTGATTCTAAAATCTCGCCACTTCTGGGGTCGCTAACATGTGGTCCATAGGCATTAGGTATAGGAGAAGCCAAATATCTAACAACCGAATATCTTACATCTTCAGGCGACCATTCCGGATCTTCTTCTTTTGATGGAGGATCTTTAGCCAGAATAGCATTTTTAAATCCTGCATTTTCAAAGGCAACTTGCCAGTCTTCTATACCTTGTTTAATATATGGGACCCATTTTTTTGGAGTGGCTCTGTCTACATAATAAACTATAGGCTTTTTGGGTTCCACCAATTCACCTCGTTTAAACTTTTCAATGTCCTTCTCTTTAACTTCCAGGCGCCACCTGTCCAGGAATTTTATTATTGTACTTTCCTGTGCATCCAGGCCGTAATCTGTTTGACCTCTGGAAAACCAGCCCACTCGTTTATCGAAATATCGTCTTTTCATGGGCGTTTTTGGCAAAAGAATCATAGAGTTATTGATTTCTATAGAGATGGATCCAAGGCTCACATTTGAAGGCGGATTAGCTGCGCTATAGGTCTTTACATGTCTTGCCTCCAGATTTAGCGGATAGCTTTTTAATGATTCTATATAACTCCTGCTCTCGTCCAACTTGGATACTTTATAACGCTTACGGTAAAACTCAGGCAGGCCTATGGCTTTAACATCCTTGATGAATAACTGATCGACATTTATTACCGTGGCAGGATTTAGAGAATCTTTTTTGAAGGCCTTAATATCAAAAGCGTATAAAACAGGTTCAAAATTGGAATTTACCACCGCTTCATGGACCGGGAGCGAGTCGTCTGCAACTACATTATAACTAACTACCCTTAATAATACTTTTTTAGGTTTCTTTTCCCAGCGCAATACATGAGTATTAATTTTTCCACCTCCAAAGCCTATTCCTGATGCCGTTTTAGAGATTCTGCTTACCATCAACATTTCTCTGTTGAAAAGGGAATCGGGGATTTCATAGAGATGTTTATCTTCAACAACGTGGACATTGAATAGCCCATTATCCGTGATGGCGTCTTTGGTAACAACTTTGGAATAGGGCTGTATTTTATCCTTTTTTGAACTTGTTTTTTCTTCCGTTTGTTCTGTATTATCCTTTTTCTTTTTGAAGATTTGGGCATCAGCATTGCTTGGAATACCTAAAGCAAATATTGCCAATAAAAATAATGGGAGAATTTTGTTTGCCATTGAATAGAGTTACAATTTGTTACGAATTGGCCAAAGAACTGAAAAAATAATCGAAACTATTGTTAATTATATCATAAGCATATTTTTTTTATATCAAAGAAAGAGGAGAATATAACTATCAGAGTAACAGCTATATAAATACTAAAAACACATCGGTAAATAGTGTTAAAAATTACAGTTTTGGTTGTTAAACAAAAGCCAATAGTGTAACAAATTAATTTTTCGACCGTCTTATATTCAAACAACGATCAACAAATAACAAATTATAAAATGAACAAATTATTTATATTATGTGGATTGGTAATGCTGGGCACAACCACCACACCGCAAGAAAGTAAATTAACTTCAAATTGTACAACATCAGAAGATAGTATTCATGTAAGTATAGCAGATGTAAATAGTCATGAATTACTTGCTATGGAGACAGAAACGGTATGGAAAGCGCCTAAACTTGTAAGCAGAATTTCTGTAAAAGCTCCAGAAGATATAAAAATGTCTGAAATTGTATTTATTGAAGAAGAGTCCTCGATAGATTTAGGATTTGATACAGCGGAATACCTTCCTGAAGGCTTTGATCCTTATAGTGTTTATTTTGATGTAAATTCTATTGTGTTCATTGATGATGAAACGACAGATCTGGGTTTTGATACGGAAGAGTATTTACCAACAAATTTTAATGCATATGCGAATCCCAACAGTATAGATGGAATTAATTATATAGAAGAAGAAGAAGTTGTTGATCTGGGATTTGATACAACAAAATATCTACCAGAGGGTTTTGATCCTTATGAATTCTATTTGGATCTGGATTCTGTAGAGTATATAGAAGATGAAGAAGAATTAGATTTTGATTTTAGTACTGAGGATTATTTACCAGCTGGATTTGATCCTTTATCAAGATAATAAGGGGATAGAAGATCTTTTTTCTATCGAATTATTGGGTTAGTCGCCACTAAAGCCTTTGTTCTGCAAAGGCTTTTTTTATTGGCCTACCATATTTTTGTAACCTTTTACACTGCCCATAAGTAAATTAACAAAAATTTAACTTAAAATAGCCAAATATAGAATTGCTATAAACTGTAATCGGTGACAGCGGTCTTGATAAATTTTTCAGTACTCTTTTGAACTGTTCTTAAGTTTTATCACCAGAAATTGAGAAATCCGTTTTTGAGGTCGGTATAGTCAATTGTTAATAGTATCTGAAGAGCAATAATAAGCATATTTCCTTGTTCTAACTTTACCTAAAATTTTAACCTATTAGCGTTATGAATAAACTAAAAACAATAATAAGCAGCTTTGTGATAGCAGCAACTATCAACGGGATAAATGCTCAGAATCCAAATGGTGATGAAAATCATTTTGATTTTAGCAGCATTGAATATATAGAAGAAGAAGATTTTGATCTTGGATTTAATACATCAGAATACCTTCCGGAAGATTTTGATCCTTATAAATATTATTTTGATCTGAATTCAATTTCTTTTGTGGAGGATGTATTTGTATATATTGATTCTGAAAAGAATTTACCAAGACATTTTGATGTATTTGCGAATCCGTCAGATTTTCGAAATGTGAGTTACATTGATCCAATGGACGAAGTACAATTGGAGTTGGATACAGAAGAATACTTGCCTGCGGACTTTAATCCTTATGCAAGAACTTCATCGATAAATCATAATCCCTTGTTTTAATTAAAACAGTAGAAAACTAATAAGCCCTGATCATTGTATCGGGGCTTTTTTTTAAAACATTATTGGGATTACATATTGGAAAACCAAGATCAATAAGACAACAGCGATAAGGTTTAAAATAATTCCAACTTTTGCCATCTGGTGAACCTTAATATAACCACTGGCAAAGACAATTGCATTTGGGGGGGTGGCCATTGGCAACATAAATGCACAACTACTGGCAATTGTCACAGGGATCAACAGGTATATGATTGGTATGTCCAAGCCAATCGCAATTCCCGCGACCACTGGAGCCAAAACGGCAACAAGGGCGACATTACTCATCAATTCGGTCATAAATAGCATAAGGATTATGAGAAGCGAAGCCGTAAACAGAATACTTATCTCACTGGTAGCTATAGCGTTGGATACAATATCGACAATTCCGCTTACAGACATTCCTTTTGCAAGAGCCAGTCCGCCTCCAAAGAGAATGAGAATACCCCAGGCTAATTTTTGAGTGTCATTCCACTTGATGATAAAATCACCTTTTCTGATATTATAGGGCACAGCAAAAAGTGAAATTGCAGCCATCATACTAATAATAGTATCCGAAAGCTCCAAACCTGGAATTATTTTGTTTATCAGAGTTCTAAAAATCCAAAGAAATACCGTTATCCCGAAAATAACCAAAACCATTTTTTCCTTACCCGAAGTAGGTCCTAATTTTTTCAATTCTGAGTGTATAACCTCCTTTGACGCCTTGAACTGAAGTTGCCTGTTTGGAAACATCCATTTTACCAGAACCAGGTAAGATATAATTAAGAGTATTATGGAGAAAGGAAGACCCAGGGTCATCCATTTTAGAAAGGAGATCTCAATGTTATATTCATTTTCTAATAGACCTATCATAACGGAGTTGGGAGGAGTTCCAATAACGGTGGCAATACCTCCTGCGTTAGCGGAAAAAGCTATCCCAAGCATAACACTAAGGGCAAAATTTTGATCATTTTTAGTGTAACCGTCTTCGTCATTAATTAATAAACCAATTACAGACATAGCTATGGGGAGCATTACTACTGTGCTGGCAGTATTACTTATCCACATGCTCAGTGAGGCCGTTGCTATCATGAATCCCAGTACCACCTTATTGGGGGTAGTGCCGGTTATTTTAATGATATTGAGGGCGATTCGTTTATGGAGGTTTACCTTTTCTAAGGCTAATGCCAACACAAACCCTCCGAAAAACAAGAAAATTATTGGACTTCCATAATTGGCGCCCACATCTGTTATTGGCATTATTTTCATAACAGGAAAAAGTACAAGCGGTAAAAGTGCTGTTACTGAAATGGAAACAGCTTCAGTAATCCACCATATAACCATCCATAAGGCAACGGCAATAACGCCATTAGCACTTTCATTTTCGGGAATAAAGTTTGGTAAATTTGTAAAAATGAAGAAAAGAAGCGGACCGGATATAAGTCCGAGTTTCTTGTTAAAGCCCATTTAGTGTATTTTGGGCTCTAAACTATACCTTTTACTTTAGTTTTAAAAATAAAAGGGAGCAAGCTTGCTCCCTTTTAAATTATCTGTAGAATGCTATTCATTCAAATTAATAGGATTCAGGTTTGTGTCTGTTGAGCCGTATAACAATTTTATCTCTCCTTCGATATCAAATCCGGCAATAAAAAATAAATTGCCATCGATGTTTAGTATTTCAGGCAGATAGTTTCCAGGATAATTAAGTTCTTTAATTTGACTTCCATTATTGTCAAATTTTCTTAAATTCTCCTCGCTGGATAGTACAAAGGAATTTCCTAAGGACACCATAGCCTGATTATTCTTTGTTTCTTCAAAATAAGATGATGATATCTTGGTGCCCGTTGCATTAGCCAGAGTGAGTTCACCATTTGCATACATCGCGATATTGCCGTTAGAAAGCTGTTCTAAATGATAACTTCCGTTCAGGTCATTAGAAGAACTGATTTTGGAATCCAGTACGGAATCCTCATATATAAAATGAGAAGTAACATTTAGACCGGAGTCAAAAAAGATTAACAAGGGTTTGTAGTTTGTTATTTTCGGATTGGTATCATTTTTACTAAAAACTGCTCCAAAAGCAATAAAGCCGTTTTCAACTTCAATCATATCACCAATCATGGAATCTGCATCTCCAAATGAATTAAGGACCACCTCAAATGCATCGCCTGAGGAATTTCTTGTTTCAACAGCCGTTTTGTAGATACTGCTATCTTCTTCAGTTCCAAAGTATAAGAAGTTAGCACCATCTGCAAGGTAACCGTAGCTGTGTTTGGTTGATGAATTTATTCCATTAAGAAAGCTCCAGGAACTGTTATAGTTTACTTCCTGAGTTCCATAAAGGCCATCCAATGTTCTTGAAAATACAAAATTCATATTTCCACTGGCATAAAAATTAACAAAAGCACTATTTGAATTATAAGGCTTATCCGCTATATAATTAAAGGATTGCATATAATTTTCATCTAATTCAGTGTAATAAAATTTCTCCCCACCTGTACTTTCAAGGTCTTCCAAAAGTTTTATATAATAGATTAATCCGTTCTCCGGGTTAATTCCTGTTTCCAAAGGTATTCCGTTAAATCCGTCAGCTATTTCCGGGAAAATAAAGAAGTCTTCTACTATTGCGTCATTCACCAGAACTTGTTTGGAAACTGTTTTCGTCTCCAGAGCTTCATCGGAGACCGTTAAGGCGATGGTATAATCTCCTGGCTTTCCGTAAACTACAGTAGGGTTTTCTTCTGTACGTGTTTCTCCGTTACCAAGATTATAGGAGTATGCAATCGCTCCTACAGAGCAATTGTTTATTTGCAGGTTTTCGCCTACCATAAGGATCTCTTTACTCACTTCAAAACATGCCACCAATGTTGAGTTTGGATCAGGATCAGAAGGAGATGCATCCTTAGAACAGGAAGTGCAAAATGCTGCTAAAATGATCAGAAAGTAGATTTTCTTCATAAAAACAGATTTGGGATTCTATTATTATAACGAAAATACCGGGGTCCTTATTTCAAATTTTAACACTCATTCGATGAAATGCACTAGATGTAAAATGCTGATAATGAATTAAATAAGGATAAAATAATTTTTTTATTGCTCATTTAATTCGCAAAGAAGCGTATCGCCCTCTTTTACCACTTTAGTTAAGCCCAATTTGTTCAAACCTTTAAGACCCTTATCCCACGCCTTATTACTTAATCCGGCAGCCTCTTTTAAAACCGCTAATGGCATGGATTTATGGGTTTTTAAGATGTTAAAAATCGCTTTTTCACTTTCATTTAATTCCAGTGGCTTTTTTTCGGGACGCATTTGTGGAAAGAACAAAACTTCCTGAATAGAGGCATTGTTTGTTAACAGCATTACCAGGCGGTCTACACCTATGCCAATCCCCGAAGTGGGGGGCATTCCGTATTCCAAAGCCCTAATAAAATCCTGATCAATAAACATAGCTTCATCATCCCCTTTTTCCGACAGTTTTAGCTGCTCTTCAAAGCGTTCGCGCTGATCAATAGGATCATTTAGTTCTGAGTAAGCGTTGGCAATTTCCTTCCCGTTAATCATAAGTTCAAACCGTTCTGTTAAGGCCGGATTCGTCCTGTGTTCCTTAGTTAGCGGACTCATTTCTTTTGGGTAATCTATAATGAAAGTAGGTTGTGTGTAGTGATGCTCACATTTTTCACCAAAAATCTCATCAATGAGCTTGCCAACACCCATACTTTCGTCTACTTCTATATCTAGTTTTATAGCCACATCGCGTACCGATTTTTCATCCATCCCTGCAACTTCGTAACCCGTATGCTCCTTAATGGCTTCAAGGATTGGGATACGTGGATAGGGCGCCTTAAAATCGATCTCCTTCTCACCCATAGCAATTTTTGTTGAACCATTGGCATCTATGGCTACTTTTTCCAACAACTGTTCCGTAGTATCCATCATCCAATTGTAATCCTTGTAGGCTACATAAAGCTCCATAATGGTAAATTCGGGATTATGGGTGCGGTCCATCCCTTCATTTCTGAAATCCTTGGAAAACTCATATACTCCGTCAAAACCACCCACAATGAGTCGCTTTAGATAAAGTTCATTAGCTATTCTTAGGTAAAGCGGTATATCCAGCGCATTATGGTGTGTTATAAAAGGTCTTGCAGCCGCTCCTCCCGGTATTGGCTGTAAAACAGGAGTCTCTACTTCTAAATATCCCTTATTATTTAAAAACTCACGGATACTATTGGTTATTTTGGTTCGCTTTATGAAAGTATCTTTAACTGTAGGATTAACAACCAGATCTACATAACGTTGGCGATAGCGTTGCTCGGGATCGTTAAACTCATCATATATATTGCCTTCTGCATCTTTTTTGGGAAGAGGCAATGGCCTTAAGGCTTTACTTAGGAGTGTAAAATCTTTAACCATAACGGTTTTCTCCCCGACCTGGGTAATAAATAGTTCTCCCTCTATACCAATGATGTCGCCAATATCCAATAATTTTTTATATACCTCATTGTATTTGGCCTTATCATCTGCCGGACAAATTTCATCCCGGTTAAAATAGACTTGAATACGTCCTTCACTATCCTGTAATTCTGCGAAGGAAGCTTTGCCCTGAATCCTTCTGGACATTAACCTCCCTGCAATTATAACCTTTTTCCCCTCTTTATAGTTGTTGGAAATGCCCACAGAAGTGGCATCTACTGGGAACAAGGCTGCAGGATAGGGATTAATCCCCATTTCCCGAAGCTTATTCAGTTTTTCTCTTCGTACGATTTCTTGCTCAGAAAGTTGCATAAACTGGTCATTAAAGCTGCAAATATAGGTACAATGCGTTAATCTATCAATCCAATATTTTCATTCTATTATGAAATGGGTTATCTCTAAATAACCTAATTCCAAATCATGATAAAAATCATAGATTACTTACCCAATCTTCACTTCATTTGTTCTCTATTTCCAATAATCGCTTATTGTTGATGGAATTATGATTGTTTTTGAGATTACTCAATACTTTAAGAAGAAAAAATAGCAAATACTCTAACTATAATTTTTTATATAAATTCTTTAAAAAATGAAAAAAATCGTATTCAGTATTTTAGCCTTAGTAGGTTTCGCATTACATTCCACAAGTCAGGAATTATCGCCATATATTGAGATTGGCAAATCGAATAATAGCATACAACAGATATCTGAAGATGTCTTGGCTGCACTTAAAGAAAATTCATTTCAGGTTTTGGGGTCTTACCATCCTGCGAACAGGAGTTCTTTAAAAGTGATTGCATTTACACGAAGTGATTTAAAAAATACAGTTATAAAAGTTGCTGACAGAGGAGCTCTTGCATCAGTATTTAAAGTAGGTCTGGTGGAGAAAGATGGGGAGGTTACTATTTCGTATACAAATCCTGATTATATCTTAAGAGCTTATTTAAGAGATAATTATAACTCCTACAAAAGTATTTTTGAAAAATTCAGTATAGATTTAAGAACAACATTTTCGGCTATTGGTAATGAATTCCTCCCTTTTGGTGGAACTGTAGAAGCCGATAAACTTAAAAAATATCATTATAAAATAATGATGCCCTATTTCACAGATCCTGTTGATTTAAATGAATTTGCATCATTTGAAGAAGGGCTTAAGCTAATTGAAGCTAATCTAAAAGCTAAAAAAGGAGAAACATTGCAGGTCTATAAGATTATTTACAGTAACGAAAAGGTTGCAGTATTTGGAGTGGGATTGAAAAGTAAGGAAGATGGCGAATCCCAGTTTTTACCGAAAATAGGAATGGATCATGCAGCCGCAATGCCTTATGAAATTATATTGCAAGGTAAGGAGGCAACCATGCTACATGGTAAATATAGAATTGCCTTGCATTGGCCAGACTTGACGATGGGTACATTTATGAAAATTATGAGCACCCCTGGTGATATAGAGGACACCCTGAAAGGACTTTGTGAAATTTCAGGAGCTGATAAAAACTCCTTATAATTGAATAGTAGCATTATTTAAAGTTGTTTCGTTTTTTGTTTATATAGGCCCTGTAAGTGCAGGGCCTATTGTTTAATAATTTTTCCAATAAATTTTGATCCTATTTGCTGTAACAAAACGCAAATACTTACGTCCAATAGTTACTCCTGTCCGGCAATTGGGCAGGGTGAATCATTAAACCTGAACTATGAGCTTTTGGAGAGTGTTGCTGGCTATTATATTTCCGCCTTTATCGGTCCTTGGTAAAGGTTGCGGATCTTTTCTTATTGTTCTGCTTTTAACCTTTTGCGGCTGGGTTCCCGGGGTAATAGCTGCTTTGGTGATCCTTAATAATCCCAGCTGAAGGTTGTATCTTTGCCTGCGATGAATAAGAAGGTTGCACTACAGGATATAGGCTTTAAAGGCTACAAAGAAACCTGGGACTACCAGGAACTGTTGTTTCAGCAAACGGTTGATCTTAAAATCAAGAACAGGCGGGAGGAAACCCTTCTGGAGACACCTAACCACTTCCTGTTTGTTGAACATCCACATGTATATACTTTAGGTAAGAGTGGGGATATGTCAAATCTGCTTGTCGATGAAAAATATTTGGAAACCAAAGGAGCACAATTCTACAAGATAAACAGGGGCGGAGACATTACTTATCATGGGCCGGGGCAGATTGTAGGCTACCCCATTCTGGATCTTGATAATTTCTTTACAGACATCCATAAATATTTACGCCTTCTTGAAGAAATGGTTATCCTTACCCTGGCTGAATATGGCTTAAAAGCGCAACGCTCAAAAGGCGAGACAGGAGTGTGGTTAGATGTTGGCACTCCCTTTGCCAGAAAGATCTGCGCCATGGGCGTACGCGCCAGTCGCTGGGTTACCATGCATGGGTTTGCCATGAATGTAAATGCAGATTTGGGTTATTTTGATTTAATGATTCCCTGTGGAATTAAAGGAAAGGCCGTCACTTCCTTGAATGTGGAATTGGGTAAAAAAGAAGTTTCAATGGCTGAAGTAAAGGAAAAATTGCTCAAACATTTTTCCCAGCTTTTTGAGGCAGAGATAATAAAAGAAAAGACCGGAGTCTAAGCCCCGGTTTTTAAATTTTGAAATACTATTTACTAAGGCTGGTAAGTACCATACTGGACATTAATTTACCATTTTTATTAAAAGTTTCCTGCTTAACCATACCAATATCTTCTGCAAGCCAAAGGCGTGATGGGAAATTTTGACTGGACATCATCATTTTAGATTGGTTTTCACTATAAATAACATAGCATTCAAAAGTGCCGGCGGGAGTAGTAATCGTTTCTTGTTTTTCCACTTTTCTGTTTATCATATCCACCTTAGAAGTCATACTCACACCACTCATACTCATTTTCATGGCTATATTGGCGTCCGGTAAGACTTGTCCCACTTCCAGATTATTCGGAAGTTCAATATCAGTTCCGGATACCTCCATTTCCATATCTCCAAATTGCTGAAGCATTTGATTAGACATTAAAGATTGATAGTCAATTGTTACAGTGTTTTCTGTACAGGAATAGGTAAATTCAGAATTAAAGGCTTCCTTACCTTTATCATCCATATATTTCATGACCATTGTGGCAGAAGTGCTGCTGCCCTCATCAATGACATTAGTTACCGTGTAGCTAATGGTTCCCTGAGTTTTACCTTTACCATCCATGGAAGTATACTCCAAAGTGGAACCTTCTTCCATAGGGTAATATTTACTGCAATTCTGAGCTGCAACTGGCATTGCAAAAACAAATAGCAATCCAATTAAAAATAGTTTTATTTTCATAGTTTATATTTTAATAAATTCTACTCTTCTGTTTTGTGCTTTACCTTCAGTAGTTCCGTTATCAACCACCGGCTCAGTTTCTCCCTTGCCATCTGTTTTAATACGACTGGTGCTAATACCAAACTCTTCGGTAAGGGCATTCATCACAGAGGCCGCTCTTAGCTTAGAAAGTTCAAGATTCGAAGCGTCACCTCCGTCCGCATCCGTATGTCCTACAATTAAAATATTCATACCGGATTCCTGCTGCAGGGCATCGGCTATCATCTTTAAGGTGCCGTAGGATTCTGGTTTAATTAACTCTGAACCCGAATCAAAAAGAATACCGGTAGTTGAGAACTTGCCATCTTTGAGTAATTTGCTTCGCAGGTCTTCCCCTCCCTCTGCCAGTTTAACATTAGTGATAAAAACAAATTGTTCTGTTTTTTCGCTGGGCATGTTATACAAATTAAATTTTATGAATTTAATAAAACCGGGTTCAATAAAACGTGGCAGATCTACTAATTTTCGTTCGTTCATCCACATTCTAAATCGCTTGCCATTAACAGCTACAGCCACATGTGCCAACTGTAGCACATCATTTCTCACATCTTTTTTAATGTAGTTTTGAACTGAATTTTCGCTATTAAAATAATTATAAA
This sequence comes from Eudoraea sp., assembly GCF_039969275.1. Classification (GTDB taxonomy): domain Bacteria; phylum Bacteroidota; class Bacteroidia; order Flavobacteriales; family Flavobacteriaceae; genus Eudoraea. The sequence continues at coordinate 17,577 of NZ_JBDVOC010000013.1, read as the reverse complement.
CATAAACACCGGCATCAATATATTGCGCTAATGGAATGCCCATTTCCGCATAATTTCTTCCTTTGCGTAAGGAATTATTATCATCCAACGACAATGTTAAGCGGGCAGTGGAACTCGTATTCCTGTCAAGGCCTGTGGTGATCATATCAAATTCTACGGTAAACTCTTCGGGTAAGGTCTCAGGAAGATCTGGAACATAGATAGTTCTATCCGATAGTTTAAGCCATTTATCAGGACTGTCATCGAGTGTTACCACTTCCCCTGAACCGTTTGTATTCCATTTAGCCGGGAAATCTCCTATGTTGTCTTCAGAGAAATCGTCATACAACATTAAACGGTCCCCTGGCACAAAATCGTAATTAGTATAAACTTTAAGTGATTTAGGTCCGCTTGATTGAGCTGAATTACCGCTCCCACCTGATACATTAGGATTGTTACCACCTTCAACAGGAACCGGATTTTGCCCTTTTGCTTGTTTCCCTTTTTTACCAGGTTCCAAAATACTATCTAAAGCAGCGTCTGTTTTCTCCTGTGTTTCCTTCTCTACCCTTCTTTCAACTGTGCGTTCCGCAGCTCGTTCAGCTGCTTTTCCTAATTTTTTTAATAATTGAGCGCTTGCATCCGGGGTTACAAGTGAGAATAAAAGTAGTGGAAGAATAAGACGAAGTTGTCGTGCTAGTGTTTTCATGATTGTTGTGGTGTTAAGTGCCTCTTAAAATACGAAATTTTAGGCAAATCAGGGGGGTTTAAGTCTTCTTTTTTCGTCAAAAAAAACTTACAAATACCTAATTATTAGTGCTTTGTTGAAGAAAATTATATAAAAATTATTTAGTATTTGGGAGAATTGTATACACGGTTCATTTTAGTGTGTAATTGGTCTATGGAAAAGGCTTAGTTAATTTTGTAAAGCACAAGTGCATTCTCCTGATCCTTGCAAACAAATTCAATCTTACGGTCATTATCAATATCATCCAGGTCTATCCTGGAATACCCAAATACCGGAAAATTTTGTATTGGTAGCGCATTACTGTCAAACAAATGAACCTTTTGACTTTGGATGTCGGTTACACTGACGTAAATTTTATCATGAACATAAAAAATAACGGGATGGGTATAGACGCCTAAATCCAGTGTTACCTTCTTTCCTTTAATACTCAGCATATTTTCATTATTACTCACCAGGGTTTTGTTTGTAGCGTCCAGTCCGTGATCTTCAGCATAGTTAAACTTTGTTTTCGAAACTTTACCTTTAGTATCTATGGAATGAAGCGTACCCTTTTTATCCGTGACAATAAAATTATTTTTATATAAATAAGTGTTATTAGAGGAAAAATCAATTTTCTCGGTTACCTTAACTCGTGTATTACCTACACGATTCATTATTTTAAGGTCGCCATTTTCCAACATAAAAACCAAATAGTCTCTATTACCTATTTTAATATGTTTAGGCGCTGATAGTACCGGACTGCCTGTATCAGTATATTTAAAACCCCTTACAGTTTTACCCTTTGAATTATACATAAAAACTTTTGATCCCTGGGTAATGACAAAGCGATAATTTCTTTTTCCCTCATAATCAAATACCGCAAGTTCATTTAAATTCCCACCAGGGAAATTCATATTAAATGGAGCCACTTCTTTACCGTTTCTATCCAAAATGAGGAACTCATTTCCGGTAGTAAAAGCTAATTGTAATCGCCCGTTTTTATATAGGTCTACCTGACTTATTTTTCCTTGTATTCTCCCCTTTAATTGTTTTTTCCATAATATTTTACCCTGAGTGGATATTAAATACAAATTGTTATCCATGTCCTGTACCACAATTTCTTTTTTGTTGGTCCTGTGATTTTTAACAAATTGGGGGTCTGTTGCTAAATCACTATCTAATTCTACCCGGAATTGCGCTGAAATAGTATTCCTCTCTTTTTCCTTATACTTTTTTTGAATGAGTAGATTGGTATGATAAAAATTTGCATCGGCAACAATTTGTCCGGCAAAAATATAATTGGAAGATTCGGTTTTATTAAAATCATTAATTAGTTCCCTTGTGCAATGCATCTTCAGGATGTGCTGCATACCTATAGCATTAGCCATGAAAACAATGCTCGATTCATCTGCGAGAACTTTACGCGTGGTTTCATATAGCATACTTTTGTCAAATGTGGAGCCACTACTATTGTCCCGAATTATCCCTTGTAAGACATCCAGCTCTTCAGAAAAAATAAAGGTGTTTTCGAGTATGGTATAATAATTTGCTTTAAACTCCTTTAGCAGTGGATTAAAGTATTCATAAAGAAATTTGTTGCTTACAAGTTCGAAAGTTTCGCGGCCCATATATATGGCATTGTTGCTACTCTTATCCTCCAGGAACTGTGTGATATTTTCTGCGCCATAGGTACTTAAGATGACTGCTTTTTTGTTTTCTATAAACAGCACGCCAATTTCTTCCACAGTATTGAAAACACTGTCTCTTTTAAAGGCCGCCTCTAAATAGTCTTTCTGATTTTGGGCAAAAACATCATAATTATCAAAAGAAAAGGAAATAAACGCATCTGTCTTTTCCGGCATTTTTACACTTATGTTACTAACCAATGGTCTGGTATTCATAAATAGATCAAGCAAGTTTTTGGTGGTATCTGTGGCAATTGATACACCATTCAATTGCAGGAAGTCCTGAGATGGTTCTATGTCAAAGGTTACCCAATCTGCAAAACCTGAAAATCGTATTGTAGAATCTTTTTTAAGAACATAATCATCCATATAATTACTCTGTCCCAGATTTAAGTAAATAGATGCGGATTTATCAATATTCGAAGTTTCAAACAGCGAATTAAGAATTGGGTCAATTTCGGTATTATTTATGTTATCAATGATGTCATCAATTAGATTAAGAGATGATCCAAGTATAATTTGCTGATCGAGTTCAATGCTAAAAAAAGTAATTTGCTCTATTTCGTACCTCTTATAACTTCTGCCTTCAAAAGAGACTGATTCAATGGTAGGGCTTTCGTTCTTGTCAGGATTAATAAAACTCAGGGGTTTATCAGAAACATAAATGAATTCGCATTTTAAAGAATCAATTTTAGTAAAGGCCAGAATACCGCTGGTATCGCTTTGAACAAATTCAAGTGCTTTGATCCTGCCCAGGATATGGTCATAATTTGTTGTTGAATACAATGGCTTTAAGAAGTCATTGTTTTTAAGTTCGCTTTTTAGGTTCGTCAGATTATTAACTTTAATTATTACCGAAGCATTTTGGGGGAGATAATCTAAAAGTGGTGTTGTAGATTCTTTTTGTTTCTGGCAAGAGAGAATACAAAAAACAATGAAGGTGAAAACTAATATAAATCTCATTTAAAATGCTTTGCAGCAAATTTAGAACTTTATCTACTTTTATCTATGCGGTAAGCAGGGAAGTTATTTATGAAATAAAAACGAAATGACTTTCTGGGAACTAAACTCAAAAGGAAGTTCAGAAAGGTTTGCATTATAATTCAAACTTGAGTTGTTGGGGCAATAATTTAAAACTCTTTCTGTGATATTTGGTTATGCCGTAATCTATTATTGCTTGTCTATGCTCTTCGGTGCCATAACCCTTGTTTTGTTTCCAATTGTACATCGGAAATTCTTCATGAATTTTTTCCATATAGGCATCTCTGTAGGTTTTAGCCAATATTGATGCCGCAGCAATACTTTGAAATTTGCTATCCCCCTTTATAATGCATTTATAAGGAATTTCATTTATTGGCTTAAACCGGTTGCCATCCACTATTAAAAAGTTAGGCACTTTAGACAGCTTGTTTATAGCCTTATGCATCGCAAGTATTGAAGCGTTGAGAATATTAATATCATCAATTATATCTGTTTGAATTTGTGCAACACCATAACTTATTGCACTAACTTCTATTAAAGGGCGCAGCCTGTTTCTGGTAGATGCAGATAATTTCTTTGAATCATTAAGCGATTCTTCGGAAAACGAGCTTGGTAATATAACCGCGGCGGCTGTAACAGGTCCTGCCAGGCAGCCTCTTCCCGCTTCATCCGTTCCAGCTTCAAATTCACGTTCCCTATAAAATTTCAACATTTTTTAAGATTATTAACAAAAAAAATTAAACATAATTTAATTATTTCATCATTAATGTAACAATGTCGCAATTATGTAGAAAAATTTAACATAATTTAACTACAAACCTCCATATTTCTTGTGTAGTTAACATTTAATTAAGACTTTTGTAGTGACTAATTCAAAAATTCTATTTAAATGAGATCTAAGTTAACTTGGATGTTAACACCTATTTTGGTGTTATTCATCACTTTCTCTTATGGACAGGAGAAAACGATTTCGGGTAATGTGACAGACCAAAACGGGTTACCACTCCCGGGAGTATCTATTATAGTTGTTTCCACAGCTATAGGAACACAAACAGATTTTGACGGGAATTATTCAATACAGGCTAATGAAGGCGCTGTTCTTCGTTTTAGTTATATTGGACAAAAGACCGCTAACAGGACAATTGGTTCGGACAACATTATCAACCTTCAAATGGCAGAGGATGCTCAGGCATTGGAGGAAGTAGTTGTTACGGCTCTAGGCATTCAAAAAAGTACCAGAACCTTAGGGTATGGTACAGATGTTGTAAAAGGTGAGGAGTTGGTAAAAGCCAGAGAATCAAATATTGTTAACTCATTACAGGGAAAAGTAACGGGTGTACAAATTACCAATACTGGCGGTAACCTCGGAGGGTCATCTAAAATCATTATTCGTGGTGTGTCTTCTTTAAGTGGAGCAAACAATCCGCTTTGGGTTGTAGACGGAGTTTTGATTAACAATTCACAGACTCCTACTGGAAGTAGAATAACTGGTAACAGGGATTTTTCCAATGGAGCCTCAGCAGTGAACCCCGATGATGTTGAAAGTATTAATGTTTTGAAAGGTGCTGCCGCTACAGCTCTTTATGGTTCTCGTGCAGCAGCAGGAGCTATTATCGTCACTACCAAAAAAGGTAGAGCAGGAGATGGGGGAGCAACAGTATCATTCAATTCCTCTACAAGATTCGATAATTTGTTCAGGATACCGGATTTTCAGCAGGAATATGCGATGGGTACAAATGGTCAATACGATTCCGGTAGTGTGGGATTTGATTGGGGACCAAGAATTGTAGGGCAGACTGTTCCCAATGCACCAGTTACAAATACAACAGGGCAGCTTAGAGCTGTAAAGGATAATGGTATAAACGACTTTTTTAAAACGGGGATAACCCGGATCAACAACTTTTCCGTAGGGGATGCTAATGAAAAAATGGATTATAGGTTGAGTTTCACTTCCTTAAACCAGGATGGGATTTTGCCAGGATCTAGTTTAGACAGGATTACCATTGGCGCGAATGCTGGGGTAAGACATAATGAATGGTTGGAATCCAGGTTTAGTGTTCAGTATACTACTACAAAAACCAGGGGTACTGGTGCAACAGGTGCGAATGACCCAAACATTGTTAGTTTAGGTAATTCTTTCAGTAGTAATTTAGATCAGAACCTTTTCAATCCATGGATAGATGAATCTGGTAATCAAATAAACCACATTGTTGATAATCAGGGAGTATTATCCAATAACCCACTTTGGTTAAGGTACGAGAATAAGAATGACAGGGACGAGGATCGCGTTTTTGGTAACGCTCAGCTCACCTGGAAGCCGATAAGAAATTTCAGTATTTTAGGAAGAGTAGGTATTGACATTTCGGATGACAGACGTTTAATTACAAACCGAAAGGGTACCATACAACGTCTTTTTGGTGATTTTGATTCGGATAATATAAGAAGGAACGAGCTTACTTCAGATTTAATTGCTACCTATAGTAACGATTTTTCAGAAGATTTGTCGTTGACTGCTTTTGCAGGTTTGCAGTACAATTCAAGAATTTTTGAAAGACAGCGTATACAAGGTGTCGATCTTTTGATTCCAGAATTGTTTAGTCCTGCAAATGCGGCACAAGCAATTCCAGAAAGGGATTTCGCTCAAAGGACATTGTTTGGTGTCTATGCTTCTGCAGAAGTAGGATTTAGAGATTGGGCCATCTTAACCTTAACAGGTAGAAATGATACTTCGTCTACCTTGCCAGAGGACAATAACTCTTATTTTTATCCTTCTGCTAGTTTAGCATTTGTATTTACGGATGCTTTTAATATACAGGGTAAAGGATTGAGTTTTGGTAAATTTAGGGCAAGTTGGGCAAAGGTTGGTAATGATACCACTCCATACCTACTGGATTTTAATTTTAACCCTGTAACGACTGCAACAGGTCAGTATAGTCTGAATAACAATTTTCCATTCAATGGGGCATTGGCCTATTCCGCATCAAACACTATCCCGCCTGCTAACTTAGTTCCTGAAGAACAGACTTCCTATGAATTTGGATTGGATATGAAATTCTTTAACGGCAGGTTAAGCTTAGATGCTGCTTACTTTAACACTAAAAATGAGAATCAAATTTTAAACATTCCAATTCCAGAATCTACAGGTTTTGCTTTTAGAACAACAAATGTTGGTAGAGTAGATCAGAAAGGTTTCGAAATATCTCTTGATGCTCTTGCTGTTCAAAGTAAAAATGGGAATTTTGCATGGAACACAGCTTTGAACTTCTCTAAGGTAGATTCTGAAGTGGTTTCCTTAACGGAAGGTTTGGAACGTGTAGTAATAGCATCTGCCTTTAATAGTGTACAGGTGGTTGCGGTTCCTGGTGAAGAATTCCAATTATTTGCTATTCCACATCTTAAGGATGAAGAAACAGGAAGACCAATAATAGATCCTAACACAGGTAGAAGACAAGCGGGAGAAGCTACAACTTTAGGCTCCGTTCTACCCGATTGGACAGGTGGATGGGTGAACAACTTTAATTATAAAGGCCTTAGTTTAAACGTTACTATGGATGTTAGATGGGGAGGCGTTATGAAGTCTTCAACCGTCGAGGATTTACAGACCAGTGGTTTGGTTACAGAAACTCTTCAAAACAGAGAAGGAACTTTTATAGATACAGAAGGTGTCATTGTAACACAAGACGGTGATGGCAATATTATTGATAGAAGGGATAACGATGTACCTTTGTTAAACGCCGAGGATTTTTGGACTTCTTTAAATGACAATAGTGTTGCAGAGCCTTATATTTATGATGCAACCTATGTTAAATTAAGGGAAATTGGTTTATCATATACCTTTTCTTCTAAACTGTTGGGAAATAGTTTTATCAAAGGCCTAACAGTTGGTATTGAGGGAAGAAATCTTGCCCTTCTATATTCAAAAGTACCTCACATAGATCCTGAAGCTACATTGTTCGGTTCTGGTGCGGATGGTTTTGGAGTTGAAAGAGCCAGTGTTCCATCTACAAGGAGTTTAGGTTTTAATATAAGGTTAAGATTCTAATAAAAAAAAATTATAAGACATGAAAAGATTAAAATTAATTTTACTTTGTTTTGTGTTTATATCGGGTACCTTTTCATCTTGTGATGAGAAATTAGATATAAATACCGACCCCTTGGCAGCCACAAGTGCTGATCCAAATGCTGTACTGCCTTTTGTTTTTGTACAGTATTCTTCAAGAAAGGTAACGGAATTGGGAACCAGGATATGTGATGTATCACAATATATCTCAAATACATTCAATAGCCCAAAAAATGGTAGTACTAGTATTTTCCTTACCGGAAATACCTGGGGCATGATGTATAATCAGATTTTGGGTAACCTTTCTCTGGTTAAGGCAGATGCTACTGCAGCTGGTCCTACCCAGAATAACGTTAATGCAATTGCCACTATTCTTAGTGCTCATATTTATTTCGAGTTGACGAGTATTTGGGAAGATGTTCCTTATACCGAGGCACTTAATGGTCAGGATTTTCCTTCGCCAAATTTTGATGAACAGCAGACAGTACTTAACGGAGTAGTTTCTTTATATGATGAGGCCATCGCGCTTATCGATAATAGACAACTCGACGGAGAGTTTGCTATAAGCGCTACCAGTGATCAGTACTATGGTGGTGATATGGCTAAATGGAGAATTTTGGCAAATTCCTTAAAATTACGAGCTTTAATGCTGTTGCGAAATGGAGGAGCCAATGTAGATGCTCAAATTAATGCAACATTAGGTCAACCATTGATGTCAACAAATGATGAAGCTGCATATCTTATCTATTCAGGTGACCCTGGTGCTCAGAATGGAATGAAGACTATTATAACGGCATTCTTTGGACCTGATAATGAAAGCCAGAATGTATTTGGTCCTGGGCCACCAATAGACAATCTTTTAAGAGGCTCTGGTGATCCAAGATACGACCTTTGGGTAGCAAGAAACGACTTGCCCGCTCCTGAACTCGCTTTCTTTCCAGATAATTCAACTTCTGTGTTGAGTAATAATATCATTAGATTTGATCTACCTGATATGTTAATGCTGCCGTCAGAAATTGATCTATATAAAGCTGAATTAGCGCTTAACGGGTTTGCTGCTGCCGGATCTGCAGATGCCAATTACAGAGCGGGTGTTGAAAACTCATTGAGATGGTGGGGGCAAGACATTCCCGGGGTATTGGCTACGCTTACGGAAGCGGATATTACAGGTTATGTTAGTAGCTTACCTGCTCCTAGTATTGTGGATGTTTATCAGCAACAATATCTTTCAGCATTCCTGCAGCCTGTAATGGCATGGACTCATATAAGAAGAAATAAGATCCCTGTGCTGGATGCACCACCGGCTTCTACAATTGGAACGACTTTGAGGAGATTTAACTATCCTCCCGATGAAGTTACTAGTAATGTAAATACGCCAGCTAATTTGCCTACCGAAACACCAATGTGGTTTGAAAACTAATAAAAACGTAAAAAAGATGAAAAAAATAGTATATATAGCATCCGCGTTGGCACTCATTTTAACTGGATGTACAGAAGAATATGATCTTAACGACCGAGGACTTACGGTTGAAGAATTGCCTGGATATGTGGCTTTTGATTCACCTGGTACAAATGTAAATCCTGATCCTGTTATTGTGACAGAAGATGAAGGTACCTTAGAGTTAAATGTTGAAGTGCCTACTGGAACATTATCTACGGTTACTGTAACATACTCTTTCAGCGGTACGGCTGTCTTTGGAACAGACTTTATTGTAGATGGAGCAACCAGTGCAGGAGGGACTTTGGAAATTAATTTGCCAACTGAACCTGCTGTTGATGGCAGACCTATTAACGAGGATATCATTGTGGAACTTTTACCGGATGATGTTGCCGATGGGAATAAGACATTAATTGTCACCTTGGAGACAGCTTCCAATGCTGAAGGAGCTTTGGAAGTAGGTCGTGGAGGTACAGATTTATTAAAATCTATAACTGTAGATATCTTAGATATTGACTAAAGATTCTTAAGTAATTAATACAATGAATGAAAAGGGTCGCCTATTACATGGCGACCCTTTTTTTTGTTCCATTCCTATAATCGTTTTTATCGTCAAATACAATTAAGATTTGAACTGGTATTGTACAAATACCAGCTAAGCTATTGCGAATTTCAGATTCATAGCGCGCCCACTTATTTAAAATCTATACACCCAACAGTATCTCGAATCATAGTAATTGTATCCTTAACTGCATACAGGAAGACAACTTAACTCACCTATTAATACATATTCTTAGTTTTAATACAAACTGTATAGTAGATCTGATTCCTTTATGTTCTAGATACAGCAAGGCCCAAATGCCGTCGAATTCTATAGAGGCTAAGTTGCAAATAGCCTTGGCAGCTTAGCTTGCCATAAATTCTGGTCTTAAATAGCACGTCTTTTATTCTACCGCAAATTCAAAAATTTCAGAAGTAGAGGAGTTACTTTGACTATCTGTAGTAATTACTAACCAGTAATAGGTTGTTCCAGAAGTTATAGGGGCATCTAAATTACTTTCTTCTGTAGTACCCAATTCTGTTGTTGGATTTGTTTCCGTTCCAAAGAAAACGGTATACCCTACTATGTCATCATCAATATCGCTGGCAGTCCATTGTAAATTCACAGATACAGCGGAAGCAATAGTTGCTCCTCTTGCCGGATTAATCGCCTCTGCAGGAAAAGGTGCATAGTTTTCTATTCCTGGTCCTTGATTGTAAAACTTTGCTTTTGCACTTGAAGCAGTTTCATTGGTGCCGTTTGCTTTCGATACTACAAACCACTCGTAAGGGGTTCCCCTTTCAATTGTTATGGTGGCATCGTTAGTGGTCGAATTTGATTTTGTTGAGGTGTTGGTATTTATATTTCTAAGATTAACCTCATAACTATCTGTATTTTCAGACTCATTCCACTGAAAAGTGACCGCACTTTTGGTTTCATCGGTACCGGATATCACACCTTCATTACATTCCGTATTATCAGCCGGAAAAACCAAAGTGGCTGCCGATGGTGCAGCGACCACCAGGGGGGGAGGCGTACCATCAGTACTGGACTCACCACCGCAGGCCATCAGTAAAAACAATATAATAACCGAATAAAATTTGGATGCTATTTTCATTTTCTTATAATCTTATAGTTTAACAATGTGTTCTCCGTTCTCACATTAAGTAAATAGATGCCTTTGGCCAGAACATCGACATTAAACTTAACTTCATTATCTATGATGTTAAACGGTTTGCTGAACACTTTTAAACCGTTAATAGTAAACAGGGTTAATTCTACCCGCTTTGTCCTATTGGAATTGCCCATATAAACAGTTAGATCACCACTTGATACGGGATTTGGATAAATAAAAAGTTCAGAGGTTAAGACAATAGTTTCTTCATAAATTCCCTGGCAATCTTTGTCCGTCTTAACAAAGAGTGTATTCTCAACTTCAGAAAGAGGCAAGGTAATAGAACTTTCAGCAGTCTCATATCTATTTCCATTAAGCGTAATAATATAGTTTTTTCCACCGCTGAAATTCAAAACCACCTCATTTTTAAGAGAACTTATTTTTGAGGAAACAGAAAGTGCTTCTGGTTCTGATATGGTTACATCAAAGCAGTTTTCGTAGCCAGCTTGTCCCTCAACCGTTATGCACACGGTATAACTACCAGCGGCCAAATTTTCAAAAGCCGTAGAATTGGTAAAATTAATGGGGGAATCTACTCCAGTCCCCGTTAGTGTGGCCGTATAGTTTAAGGCAGATTCTGCTGTAATTTCTATACTTCCATTGTTACTGGAAATACAGGACTCCCCAATAGACAATACTCTGAAATTCGTACTTGGTAGCGAAAACACCGCACATCCGGTAACATCAACAACAGCATCTGCTGGGGTATTCGGACAGGTATCTATTGTATTGGGCACTCCATCATTATCATTATCGTCATCACAAACATCTCCAATATTGTCATCGTCAGCATCTTCTTGATTTGCGTTGGCAATAAGTGGACAATTGTCGTTAATATCTAAAACTCCATCGTTATCATCATCTGTATCGCAAACATCACCCTCCCCGTCTGAATCGGTATCTAGTTGATTGGAATTAGATATCAACGGGCAGTTATCATTCACATCTAAAATACCATCGTTGTCATCATCGTCATCGTCCTGGAAACCATCAACAACAAAATCATCAATTATCACTCCTTCTCTGGTTACAGCGGGATCGGACTGGAAAACTATACGGAAAATCACATTGCCTTCTCCTGTCAAATCTGTTTCACCTAATGCTGCATTGGCCACAAAGTCGTAGGCGTACTCTTGTAGTTCACCCATTTGACCATCTGGAATTTCCCCGGTCCATTGTGCGCCGGGACAATTCTGACAATCATCGTCAGTCCCTGAAGAAGTATTAGTCCTATCGCTATTATACCAATTAGGTTCACTATTTATGTTACCTAATACATTCCAATTAGTTCCCGAATCTGTTGAATATTCAACATAAACAATATCAAAATTAAGCTCAAGATCAAAGGCCATTTTAAATTTTAGTACCGGAGCAACTATGTTTGAAAGCTCGTAGCAGTTACTGACTAGAAATGCTTTTGTATTGTCCGGATGATTACCGTCAAGGCTGGTACCGTATACTTGTGTCCCTGATGATGCGGTCCCCAATTTAGTACCCGTTGGAACCCCTAATTCCCAAAGAACGTCCTCTGTTCTGTCGTTAAATGTCAAAAGAGCGTCGTCAATTGTTTCAAAGGTGTTTACCGAACCACCTAAACCAAATCCATTACTATAGAAAATACTTTTGATTTTATTGTTATCCGCAAAAGCATCGTTTGTTATCTTGGCTTCTGCATTTAAGGTTACAAGACCAATAATATTTGGATTTTGAAATGGTAATGTTATTGTGGTTTCAGCGTCGCTAACCAAATTACCGGTCCATTGAAAAGTTTGGTCCCCGCCATCATTGAGACTATAAACCACGTCAATTGAGGTAATATCATTTAAGCCTTTATTTTTGACTGCGATTCCCGGTGCAAATTCCCCGCAAAGCACCATACCGGAAGTAGGGGTAACGGATATTATCTCTAAATCATTATCGGGAACTTTGATTGGTATAGGCGATTGCCATACTCCCCTTCCATACGTAGAAGCGGTAAGGATCCCGTCAACAAGATTTATATCTAAATCACTGACCGAAACACTAGGCAATCCTGTAAAATAATCCTCCCATTCCGTCAATGTATCATCTAATCTATAGACGCCCAAGCTCGTAGCGACGTAGATGGGATTGTCCACATTTCTGCCTTGATGAACTATTGCAAAGTACGCCTGGTCTTGAGGTAAATTTAGTGTTAAGTCAATTACAGCTCCAGCTGTCCCGTTTACGCCTACTGGAACCTTAAAAACTCCTCTTAAATCTTGCTGTTGATTTTGGGCAATACCAACTCGGTTGGAAGTGGTAACATAGATAAAAGATCCATCCGTAGTATTGATTGCGATATCCGAGATGCCGGAGTCAAAAACATTAAACTCACTAAAATTTATGCCACCGTCATCACTTCGAAATACTGTATTTCCTTCAGCGGCATATAATACCAGTGGGTTATTAGGATCAACTTCTAAATCGTCAATGGGCGTATTTCCAAGATCATCTGATAATCTTTCCCAGGTATTTCCATTTAATTTGTAAACGGCATCATAACCCGCGTATACATCTCCTTCACTGCTTAATGCCAGTGGTGTTATCCAATTGCCATTGCCTGCCGGAGAATTAATTGCTCCTACCGTCTGGCCTGAGTTGGTTGATACAAACAAGGGATCTCCGAATTGTACGAATCCATATACAATATTATTATTGCTGGGATCAACTTCATAATCCATTCCATCACCACCAGTATAAACATTCCAGACATCATTGTTTCTTATAAATCCTGAATTATCCTGTAATCCTCCCACCATTTTTCCCGAGTCATCCTTTGCTACAGAAATACGATAAAATTGTCCCACGGCAATACCATTGATTGTGTAATCCTGAAAAGTGACTCCTCCGTCTTCGGAAACATAAATGCCCCCATCGCTACCACAGTACAATTTGTTATTGAAGAACTTTAAAGTATGAATATCTGCATGGGTATAGGCAGGGGTATTGTTGAACCATTGATTTAGCTGTCCAAAATTCGCTCCTCCATCTGTACTTTTCCAAATATTTAAACAACCTACATATAGTTCATCCGCATTTGTAGGAGATACTTCAATGGCAAGATCAAACCAGGCCTGATTGGATTCAAGAATATTTGTATTGTTAGCGGTTTCAGTAAACGAATTTCCACCATTATCGGATCTGAATAATCCCTGGTAGCTATAATTATTACTTTGGGTATTTGCGCTTAAGATGTATACTACTTCCGGATCGTCTGGGCTAACCCCAAGTACCAGCCTACCTGAATCATTAGGTAAACCATCCTCAATTCTAGTAAAAGTTTCACCGTCGGTGGATTTATAATATGAGGAGACCGAAACGGCATAGACTGTATTCGGATCACCTGGTTTAAGTTTAAAATCGGCGATATTTCCGGGTCGTTTCACATCAAAAGTTACCCCCGCATCTGTTGATTTATAAAGCCCGCGATTTGAACCTACCCAAATAATATTCGAATTTGTTGGGTCTATCACGATTTCGTTTGTCAATAGATTAATATTTGGCGTAGACGGGTTAAGCCCTGTCTCTTGCCAGGATGTGCCGCCATCTGTAGATTTAAAAACGCCTATACTGTAAGAGTCCGCAGCATCGTCATCTCCCGTGGATATGTAAATTATATTGGAGTTGTTGGGGTCAATTGCTATTCCGGAAACTCCTATTTGTAAAAAATTATCAAACAGACTTGTCCAGCTACTACCGGCGTCTGTAGATTTCCATAATCCTCCAGCCGGAGCACCAACATACCAAACATTGGCATTGTTAGGATCTACAGCTATTGCATTTATCCTTCCCTGTCCCGGGAGCCTTCCTGACTGAGCTCCATGAGTAAAAGGACCTATAGACGTCCAATCACTTACAGGATTGATAGCTTTACCAATAGTGTTTTCCTGCTTTTTCTTATATGCCGCCCATAACTGTTCTGAGGTAGGTAGATTACCATTAGCATCCACAAAATTCATCCAGTAATTTTCCCAGCGCATATAAGGTTTAAAACCACTTCCTTTCTCCTTACTATCTTTACCTTCCCAATACTTGTGGAATGCTTCAGATATTTCATAAATGGAATAGGTGTCTACTGAGGAACTTGCAGTCCTGGCCTTTGTTTTAGAAGTTTTTGATTTTTTCAAATCTTTCATCCATGGCGCTCCTTCATTAAATTGCGCATGCGAAAAGGAGCCTGCTAGCAGGAGGAGAACCACCAATTTTCTTAACATGTATTTTTTTTGCTAATATCCTGAAAAAACTAGGAATATTCAATTTTTTCTGCCAAACTACAGTAATTTGTGTTTTAATATAGCTATAATTTGTGAACTATTGATTTTTTGAAAGTTTTATGTCTATTCAAACTTTCACATTTATTTAGGAACAAAAAAATTAACTTTGCGGACAACATTTAAAATTATCATTTTCCTTAGGCAGAATAATCCTATTACAAGTTATTGCTTTATTATTATGAACAGTTGGATATGAATCTGGCATTTCAAAAACTGTAACCAAAGTCTTTACATGAGATATCTCCTTTTGCTATTCCTGGTTTTAATGAGCCAATCACTTTTTTCGCAAAAAGATTCCATTGCACCTTCCAAAGTGAAAGACACTGCCGCGTTTCGTATGAAGAAAGTTAAAAAGGCCAAAGAAAAAGATAGTATAGAAATTACGATCAGGGATTATAAAATTGTTTCTTACTCAAGAGACTCTACCTATCTGGATACTACTCTTAGTATACAAAAAGAATATAAATACAATTATTTGCGAAGGGATGATTTTGAATTAATGCCTTTTTCCAATGTAGGCCAGCCTTATAATCACCTTGGTCTCAATTTAGAACGCAACACTCTTTACCCTTCTATTGGTTCTAAAGCGAGACATTTTAATTATATGGAGGTGGAGGATATATCTTATTACAATGTAGCCACGCCTATGACAGACCTTTTTTTTAAGACCACTTTTGAACAGGGTCAGCTATTGGATGCAATGCTGACCTTTAACACATCACGCAGATTTAACCTCTCATTAGCTTATAAAGGGTTTAGGTCTTTAGGAAAGTATCAGTGGAGTCAGGTCAAATCTGGAAATTTTAAATCTACTGCTAACTATGTGACAGAGAATGGCCGGTACAGATTAAGGGCACACTGGACATCTCAGGAAATTGAAGGGGAAGAAAATGGCGGAATTTCTAATAAAGAACTACAGTTCGAATCTGAAGACCCCGAATTTAAAGATCGGTCCAGAATAGATGTTTTTTTTACGGATGCCCAGAATATACTACTAGGTAAAAGATATTTTCTTGAGCACCAATACAGATTGATTAAAAAGGAAACTGATTCGCTTAACTCCACATCTAATTACCTGGGGTTTGGACACACTTTTACTTACGAATCCAAGAGTTACAAATTTCAACAGGATACTGAAAACGAATTTTTTGGAGCTGCCTTGGTAAGCCCTATTGGTGACAGGGCGAACTTAAAGACTATGTATAATGAGATTAATGCAGAGTTTTCTAACAGAACACTGGGTGTTTTAAAAGCATCTGTTAATTTGTATAACTACAATTATTTTTTTAATAGTACAATTACGACAGATGAAGGCTTTATTCCAAATAGGCTGAAAGGAGAAGAAGTAGCTATAGGGGCAAAGTACAAAAAGCAGATAGGGGGTTTTATGCTACAAGGCGGTGTCGCTTTCAATATCACGGGAGAATTAACAGGAAATATTATTGATGCGTCTGCCAGCTTCCAAATAAATGAAAAGAATAAAATTAGTGCCAGCATACATTCTTCATCCCGATTGCCAAATTTTAATTTCTTGTTGTATCAGTCTGACTATGAAAATTATAATTGGTACAATGTTCAAAACTTTGAAAAAGAACGTCTGAGCAGTCTGCAATTTAACCTGGAATCGCAGGTATGGGGTGATTTAAGCGCAAAATATACAACCACAGACAATTATACTTATTTTGCTTCTCTTGCAAATGATGAACAAGCTGATGCCAATTTGGAGAATGCTTATATAAAACCATTTCAGGAAGGGAATAGCATAAATTACTTAAAAGTCAAATACTTTAAAGAATTTAAATTTGGAAGCTGGGCATTGAGCAATACTCTGATGTATCAGAATGTCACACAGGATAATGAGGTATTAAATCTACCCACATTTACCACAAGAAATACGCTTTATTTTACTAAGCATGTTTTCAAGAAGGCGATGTTCTTACAAACGGGAGTAACCTTTAAATATTTTAGTAGTTATAATATGGACGCTTATAATCCTTTGCTGGCAGAATTTTATACACAGAACCGGGAGAAACTAGGAGGATTTCCATTATTAGATTTTTTTATAAACGCAAAAGTCAAAACTGCGAGGATATATCTTAAAGCAGAACATTTTAATTCTTCATTTACAGGGAATAGTTTTTATGCTGCTCCTGATTACCCATATCGTGATTTTGTAATACGGTTTGGGTTAGTATGGAATTTCTTCTCCTAATTAGATTTTAAAACTGCAAATAAATACAGCTTCAGATTGTAGGTCTGACTTTTATCCGCTGTTTTGTTAGGAACTTCTTTTATACTTAATTTGATTATTAGCTAAAATATTTGGGTATTATATCAATAATATTTAATGGTGAAAGCTTCATTTTCAAGCTGTTATGATTTAATAATTTTTATAGTATAATTTTTTTTGATTTAGGGTTGTACAAGGAAAAAAAGTGCTTTATATTTGCACCCGCTTAGCTGGGCAGTAGTAACGGTTAGGTTAGGAATAAGTAATAGGAGCTACTGAATTAAGGAAGTTCATTGACATATTGACAGACAGCGTTTTTCTGCTTATTTTTTTTTAGGAAATGATAGGTAGGAGAATTTGAATTATTTTAAGATTAAGAATACAAACAAGGGTTAGGATACAATTTTCATAGTTTATATAGGCGTAGAAGTATTTTACGATACAACAATGAAGAGTTTGATCCTGGC
>NZ_JBDVOC010000012.1:0-14090 GCF_039969275.1 Eudoraea sp. | reverse complement strand
GTAAAAAACTGGCTTTGATTGCAGTCATTAATAAACTCTTAAAACAAGCATTTGCAATTGCTAAATCAGGACTTCCTTATGATGAAAATTTTGTGTCGAATTTAAGTTAATTTCCCTTGGATTTTAACTCAGTTCTTTGTTATACGCGTTTATTTATTATTCTTGAGCACGGGGATTATTCTGTCCTGCAAAACACTCCAGGTCGATTTTTCTGGCGTATCATTGATGTTCCAGCCGTTAAAAACAACTATTAAATTATATTCCGGTACCACCATTAGAAATTGTCCTCCGTAGCCATTTCCTGCAAAAATGTTGCTTTTACCATTAGAATGTTCCGGAATCCACCATTGATAACCATATCCAACTTTGCTGTCGTTGTCAGGATTTACGTCATTGACTATTGGGCTTATTGAAGCTGTAACCCAACTTTCAGATACAATTTGTTGATTTTGCCATTTCCCTTTATTAAGAAATAAAGTACCTAGTTTTGCCAGGTCCTCTGCTTTAAGATATAATCCGCCTTCTGTATCAATTTCTCCATTGGGAGTTTTTTTCCAATAGTAATCTGTGATTCCCAGTGGCTCAAATAGTTTTTCTTCAGCCCATTTATCTATTCTTTTTCCTGTAATAATTCTGACAATTTTACCTAATAGAACACTTGCCCCGCTATTATACTCAAACCTTGTACCTGGAGGTGTATCTGTAGGTTTGTTCAACACATATTTTATCCATTCATTACTGGCTTCCATCGCGATGCAATCATCAGAAAGGTCTGTATAATCACCCTCTTGCCACATAAGACCGCTTCTCATTGTCAACAAGTCTTCAATAGTAATTGCTTTCTTTCTTTTGTCCGAAGCTTCAATATCATAATCTGTGAACATAGGCATCACTTTTGTATTTACATTGTAGCCCTCTTTTGAATCAAAAGCTATACCCAAAAGAATTGAAGTAACACTCTTGGTAACAGATTGAAGTGTGTGCAGTTCGGTTTGCCTGTAGTATGGATGCCAATTGGGATGATTGTAATTGTATTGATGATTGGTAGTGTCGTATTTTTTAGCAATGGTTTCATAGTCCTGCACATATTTAAAATCTGCTAATAATTCTTCATTTTGTATGACCATAAATCGGTCAATCAGGCCATATGACCCATTATTTATTTCTAAATTAATAGAATCGATTACAGTTGAAAGGACATTTGGAGAAGCAACGGGCTGTGGTTTCTTAATAGTTTCTTTGTCCCTATTTTTTGTGTTACAACCAATAACCACGATTATTAACAAAATTGAAAACAGAAGGGGTTTAATTTTATTCGTAAATGTTCTCATAATATGTTTTTTAATTGGCATAACGCTCGGTGTAAACGATGTAGACGCGTTTAGTGGCTATAGCCGTTTTGCACTTTGTTATCTGATTTTGCTTTTATTTTCTATAATTAATACCTTTTATCAGTATAAAAAATTACTCTTCAAGAAGCTTCTTGGTTATCCCTTGATTGAACATTTATTCCTTTAACCAAGAGCCATATGCCAATTATTATTTCAAAAATACCGCTAGGGGTCCAAAAAATGATTTGATTCATAGGCTTCTCTGCGTATTCAGGTGCCAGTATAAACATTAAAGATTGAATGAAAATTAGTGCAAATGAAACGATTCCAAAGCCTGCCAATACCCTTGGAATATACTTCGATTTGAAAAACAAGTAAGAAAATAACATCATGTCCAGCCCTAGGAATATCATAGGGATAGCAGTTATAGTAGTATGCGAATTAAAAATTATTCCTATGGGAAACTGCAATTGCTCTTGCGTTAATGGGATTAACTGTGTATCCGTATTTAAAATTTGTAAAGCAATAAAAGGGACAAGAACTGTAACAGCCATTATTGTCGCTTCTGCCAATTTTAAAGATAGTGCAAGCAAAGCAAAACTTTTATTCACCTCTTTGAGTATAATATAAAGAGCTAACCCCAATACAATCAATCCAATAGACATGAATAATTCGATGCTGATTCCTATTCGAAATAAGAATTCATTAGCCATAATATTATTAGCAGTAGCAATAGCATTTTCCGCAACATTGAATTTGGATAATACCAGAGCCCAGTTAATGGTAGGAACTATAAATGCAAATAAAAACATGAATCCTGCAACTTTTACTGCAAGGCGTTGTGATTTATCTGAGATGTTTTTTGACATTCTATTTGTTTCCATCATTTTAGTTTTTAATTACATCTTATCAATAGAAGGAATTATATATTTTTCAAGAATATTAAATACTTTTACTTCAGGAAGATAATTCCCGCCTGTAAAAACAACTACTGTATTTAATTCGGGGAGAATTATAATTTCCTGCCCTCCCCAACCTCCGGCATTAATCATGTTGATTTTTTTACCTGACCTTCTATATGTTTTTAACCACCATGAATAAGAATAACCATGTCTCCCCGAAGCTTGGCCAGGAATATTAATCCCTTGGTTGTCTTGGAATATATTGATACTTTTTTCGACCCAATGATTTGGAACAATTTGTTTCCCTTGCCATAGCCCCTTATTTAGAAACGTAACACCAATTTTGGCCATATCCCTTGGTGTGATGGTTAAACCACCTCCCGCATAGATTACATCATTTTCAAACCGTAGTGCCCAGTTAATAGAATCAATTCCTAAGGGCTCAAACAAATGTCTTTCTGAGAATTCATCAATAGTCATTTTCGCGGCATTCTTAATAATTTCACCTAAAATAATCATATTCCCACCTGAATAAGTAAAGCTTGTCCCAGGTCTAGTTATTAGTGGACGTTCTAAAATACAATTGATTGGATCTTCGCAATGAACCCACAAGCCAACGAGGTCATTGTCCGAACTACTAAGTGGCGCTCCCCACTCATTCCATTCTAATCCAGAGGTCATGGTTAGCAGATGTTCGATAGTAATTTTGCCCTTTTCATTAGTATTCAGGTGACTATATTCAGGTAAATATTCAAATATGGATTGATGAACACTTTCGATAAAACCTTTTTCTATAGCAATTCCGACGCAGGCCGAAGTTATACTTTTAGTAGCGGACATAATATGATGTGGCATAGAACGGTCCCAAGTCACCAATTCGCCATGATGGTTAGGGCTATCCCATTTATACTTGTGGCCCTCAAAATACTCCTCAAATACAAGTTTGTCATCCTTGAAAATAAGCATAGAATGCACTTCTTTATACCGGTTTCCGTGTATTTTATTCGCTGCTTTTATGATCAATGACGAATCGATATTCACCTCTTTTAAAGTGCCCACAGCTAATCCGTCTTTTAGATTTTCAGGAGGTCTGTATATATAAGTGATAGAAGGTTGAGACTGACAACCAATAATTAGAAATAGTAAAATTAATAACGTTGGAATTAAATCTTTCATTAGTTCGTTTAATTATTAATAATTGCAGATAACGTAGGAATAAAGTGCGTATGAACTTTATTTCTTTTGTGTCAGGACTAAGATAATAATTGTAGCTCCGGGATTTTGAGTAAAGGTATTTTTAATTAGTCAATTAAAACAAGACCATCACAATAGATAGCGTAACAGATGTTTAGGTGGTTGGGATCACGAGCGTGACGCTCGCGCTGGCGGGGGCCTCTGCTAAAGCTTCAGCGATACGCGGTCGGCGAAGTAGGCTAGCGAAGGTGATAAAGCATTTTACATAGTGTTGTAGCCAGCTTTTTGATATTTAATCATAGATTGAACTATTCTTGATCACCACATATAAAGCTAGACACATCTCTAGTGTCACCTTTTCCATCATAGGTTGAAATTGAAGGATAAGGACACAGAAGCCTAGACCCGGAAGGTCTCATGTCATCGCCAATGTAATATACGGTGATTTGATCCGGGTTTTGATCTTTATCCACCCAATTATCAATTTCCTCAAGCCAATTTACCCATGATGGCCCTTCTCCACCCAAACTTTGAATAGCTTTGTATTTCCCAATCGGTTTTCCTCCATTCGCCTTAAATACTTGTAATGTTTTATCTAAGTAATCATGTAATTCTGCTTTGTTTTCCTTGTTCACAATTGCATTGATTACCAAATAGGAATGTTGTTCAGTTTGTTCCTGCTCTAAATTACAACTAAATAAGACTAATGTTAGTAGTATAACAATAGGGGATAGCCTAATATTTTTCATTGCATTACCCATTTTGACTGATTATCATATTCAATTTAGAAAACACTCTCGCTCTCTGTTCTGCCAAAGAATTAAATGCTTCTCCTGTCACCATATTTTCTATAGTTTTAGGGTTGTCAAATTCAATAACTGCCATCATTTCAGGAGATTCTTCACCTACCAAAGCGTTAATCGTTTTATATCTACCAATCGGCTTTCCACCGTTTTGCCCGAAAATTTGCATTACACTACCTAAATATTCAGGAACTTCAGCAATATTTTGCTTATTAACTATTGCTGTAATTACCAAAAATGTTTTGCTCTCTTCCATATCTTTAAATTTTTAATTTGTGAATAGCACAAAGTTAGATTGGATAGGAAGGAAGTACTTCTCTGAAAAGTTCAGTTATTTATCTGAGAGGGTCAATTTGTATTGAGAAGGAGGAATGGTGTACTTCTCTTTGAATTTTCTGGAAAAATGAGCTGTGGTTTTGAAGCCTGAAAGCAATGCAATATCATCTATCGATTGCTCGGAAGTAGCTAATAGCTTTTTTGAATTCTCAAGACGTTTATCAAAAAGATATTCATTTGGAGTGGTATTGTAAATCTTCTTGAAATGCCTTTTGAAGGTCGAAATGCTCATATTACATAGTTGGGAAAGCTCCTCCAGGGAAATCTCACTAAGTACATGGGTTTCTATTACCTCCTTGAAACTGGCTGTTCTTTTGTTTACAAAATGCTCTAAAAGAAGCGCTACTTCCTCTGCCTTTTTGCTACTTAGTAAAAGCAACAATATTTCCTTTATTTTTATTTCAACTATCTCTTCTGATACTACATGTTGGTTGTAAAAATATTGCATAATTCCATCAACATAATTCTTAGAAATCACACATGGTTTGCCTGTGAACATATCCTTACTAAACTCATTTTCTGATGAAGTACTGATGTCTGGAAATTTATTTCCGAAAGCCTTTGCAACAATCTCTCTGTTGATATGAATGATAAGCACTTGATAATGCTGGTTTTTCTGATTAGGGTATGCTTTTAGAATAAGAGATTTTCCTACAGCTATTCCTAAATTGCCTTCAGGGACTTCAATAATTTCATTCGGTGAAATAGCTATATGATGTCCGTGGTTGACATAAATAAAATATGCTTCATCATTCAACTGAAAATTGAAAATAGTGTCAGTATTGCAAATGATAGTTTCAAATACAACCTTTTTATTAATTTCTATTTTCTTATGCTCTAAAACCATACGGTTCTTTTAATTGGCTACAACGTGTTTGTATAAGATTAGTTGCGTATTTATGCACCTAATTTAGCAAATACAAATCGAATAGAAAATACACGGGGATTTTCGTAAGTAGGCGAGCACTAGCAATTAATTATACACGGTGTTAGCCTTTCGTTATTTTTTATTTAATTCATTTTTAATCATGGATTTATGCGATTCAAATATATAAATTGCGGAATAAGATACTTCTGATTCTATATTTAAAAGTTCCAGTTTAAAAGTAATTATATTCCATATTTCAAGATTGTCAAATAATAGTTCGAGGTCAGTTTTAGGGCCTCCTTGAATTAAATCGTTTCTATATTTTTTTAACGCTGTCTGACTGTAATTTATATTTTTAATAAAAAAAGGTTCTATAGCATTTTGATATTGGACATTATTAACTTCATTAATCTGTTCTACATATTCTAAAAATCCAGAAAAAATCTTAAACGTCATTTTGAGACTATCGTTTTTTATTTTGGCTAAATAGTCTTGATTTATAAATTCATTCGTAATAGGAAATGAATATTGTTCTGTCCAATTTGTTGCTGTTGCTCCTAAGAGAGTTTTTAATGTATTCAAAGAATCTATATTTTTAGAATTCAAAATATTTAGAGCTCTTCGATTCATGACAATTAATGTGTCAATATCTTTTTTTCTCAAATTGGCTTTAACTATTTCTTCATCTAATTCTATAATTATGCGCTCATAATAATTAGTAATAGTTTCTTGCTCGATTCGATTTGAATTCCAATTATTAACCTGTAATGCTAAAAGAATACCTATCATCACCAATACAATCTCACCAATAGCATATTTTAGATACTTGCCTGTTTTGTTTTGTTCCATAAGGTTGTAGCGTATTTTTCTGAAGAATTTAATCATTTGGTTAGTGGTTGGTCATAGTTTCTACTTCGAAGCCCAGGCGAAGAAGTAATGAAGGCTAACTCTTTATATGATTACTAATATACCCAATTATCCCAAAAACTTTCCGGATAAGTATACCTTTTAAAGGTTTTTATCCCGCTGGCATAAATCATTTTGGTTGAATTTATAAGACTTGATACATAAACCTGATAACATTCATTTTAGGTCTACCTATTAAACTTGCTTAGGTACATTGCTAAACGTACAATTAATCAGTACATGATGCTTATCATTTTACTTTAAACTCTTACTACGTAATATTGTTAGCGGATTATTAAGAGTTCCCCCAAGGAAAGCATTGTAATTAGTTTTTTGGGGATTCCCGCAAATATTTTTTCTCCATATCTACTTTACTTACTAAGCGATGATTGTAGTTTGATCTCAATTATTTGAAATGAAAAAAACAGTAACTGTAGTATTCTTATCACTTTTATTTATTCTAATTGATTCCTGCTCTAAAGAGGACATTAAAGTATATGAATTAACTGCAGCTGCAAGTCCGGCAGAAGGAGGAAGTGTAAGTCCATCTAGTGGCTCTTTTACGTCTGGAGAAGAGGTGTCAATAACTGCGAAAGCATCAGGTGAATATGTTTTTAAGAATTGGAGTGGAGGTATCAGAGGAACAACCAATCCGGCGAAAATGAATATGAACTCTGACAAGAATGTCATTGCTGTATTTGAAATGCCTGATGCTGATAATGATGGTGTTACAGATAGTTTAGATCAATGTCCTGATACTTCACCAGGGGAGGATGTAGATCAAAGTGGTTGTTCCCCCAGTGATAAAGACTCAGATGGCGATGGGGTGGATGATACCACGGACCTTTGTGCTGAAACTCCAGAGGGAGAAGAGGTAAATGAGTCAGGTTGTTCCGCTTCTCAAAGCGATTCAGATGAAGATACCATTCCTGATGATATAGACCAATGTCCTGATACACCTGCAGGAGAAACAGCTGATGAATTAGGATGTTCTCCCAGCCAAAAGGATAGTGATGCAGATGGCATTACTGACGACTTAGATCAATGTCAGAATACCCCTGAAGGGGAAACAGCAGATTCAGAAGGTTGTTCAGATAGTCAAAAAGACAGCGATTTGGATGGAGTAAGTGACGACCTTGACGAGTGTGCTGACACTCCAACAGGGGAAACAGTGGATTCTAAAGGATGTTCATCAAGTCAAAATGATTCGGACGAAGATGGTGTGACGGACGATGTAGATCAATGTCCTGACACTCCAAATGGGGAAAGTGTTAATGCTCGGGGATGTTCCGCATCACAAACCGATTCAGATGAAGACGGAGTGTCTGATGATTTAGATCAATGTCCTGATACGCCTGCTGGCGAAACTGTGGATACTCAAGGATGTTCAGGAAGTCAAAAGGATTCAGATGGTGATGGAGTTACGGATAACCTTGATCTATGTCCTGGAACATCCGATGGTGCAACTGTAGATGCTGATGGATGTCCTCTATCGCCCATTTATTTAGATGCTAATGGGGTAACCATTAAATGTTACAATTGGGCTAATGTTGGGGATACTGGTGAAATTAATGGAATTACTTATACCATTGTTGATGAAGCTATGTTAAGAAATATGATCAGTACTAATCAAAACGTTTCTAATGTTTGCACCACAAGAGTTACTGATATGTCTAATTTGTTTCGGAGTAAAGTTGCATTCAACCAACCCATAGGGAATTGGGATGTGAGTAATGTAAGAAATATGAGATTTATGTTTCGTAGTGCAACTTCATTTAATCAAGATTTAGGTAATTGGAGCGTTTCACAAGTAACAGACTGTTTTAGATTTAGTACTAACACACCACAATGGAAACTTCCAAAACCAAACTTTACAAACTGTAGGGAGAGCCAATTTTTTTCGGAGCTGGATCCTTAAAAACCAAAGGATTTCAATTAGGAGTGGGAAAACGTTTTTAGTGAATTACTCCTATAATTTATACAAGCGAGGGCATTAGCCCTCGCTTTTTTTGTTCAAATTCCTCCTCCCGTCCATAAAGTTAGTACGCTCTAATCATACCCAATCCGATCTCTTATCGTACCATCTGCTCTGTGCACAATAACATCAGCCTTGTATTTTCTAGCCAGTTGTTTTGCTTTTCTTATGGCGGTATCCTGGCGTCGGTGTCTAGACGTGATACGTTTATTACCCTCACGTCGTACGGCCCAACCTTTTTCGTGAGGCACCACATGTTGATGATAGGTTCTCCCTCGTGAACTTTTACGGGAACTTTTAAAAAAAACATCGACAATCTGTTCCAATAGATCCAGCCAAAAACTGGCCTTTTGTTGGTTAGGCATGTTGTAGAACGGTTTAGGTTTTGTTGTACACTTTTTTATTCCTCATAAATGTCAAATTTTTCAGAGATGGACTTCATGAATACTTCATTAGAAAAATCATCCTCTGTCATCTTAGAAAGCTGCTCTAAAAAAATGTCGAATTCACCGTTCTTAAATATTGTTAGCATTTTTCCTCCATTTTTACAATTAGCTTCATGCCAAACTTTTGGTGGAACAGTGATGGTATCTCCTTCTTTGAGGATTGTTGTTTCGTTATCAAAAATGAGTTCCAGTTCACCTTCTAATATGTAGAAAACCTCTGTCATTATTTTATGATAGTGCCGATTTAAATGAAACCCGGGTTTTAAAGTGTCTTCGACTATACATAACTCTCCATTAGTATCTCGCGATGAAAGCTTAATGAAGCAATGATCCTGAGCGTAATTGTAATTTTCTCCTTCTCCTTTTCTGATAAAGCTTATTGACTTCATTTTCATGTTTTCTAAATTATTGCCTCTGTAGGCAAGCGTAATACAATCTTTAATTGGATTAAATATTTATTGCCTTACTCATTAGGTTGATTTTTAAGTTCAAAACCGAAATCTGAAATAGTTCCAGCCTTATATTTGTCGAATTCCAGGTAAAGATCTGCGAAGAGTGAGTTCTGATCACGGAAAGGTTTGCAGCCAGGTTGTTCAAAAAATTGTGAAGCTTCTTGAGCAAATATTTTCCATTCTTCAAGTGGCAGGTTGCCTCTCTTGTAAAGCTTGTAAAGTTTCCACCATTGATTAGCATAGCATCTAAGAATGAAATTAAACTGAACAATTTCTGTCGATGTAAGTGTATCTGGTTTTTGGCATCCGCGATCAAGTAGAGAGGCGAGTTCAGGGTGACTTGCTACAACTACATTAATATCGTTAAAGCCGGTCATGGTGCTTTCATAAGTTGATGTAGCTACTGCTGCTGTATTTTGTTTTAGCTGTATTGCCAGATAAATTAAAGTAATAAATACTGTTAAAGCACCAACTATTTGACCTATTGCCGAGATAGCTTCCCAATTCATAATAACTGTTTCCAATTTATATAGTTAATTAATAATGCATGCTAACAAAGGGATATAGTAATTGATGAACTCCCACTTATGTAAACTAAGATAATGAATGAATTTGTAATAGTATTTAGTAAGGTAGTATTAAGACTTGGAAAGATCGCCACATTGTAGAGAGTAACAGATGTAGTGTTGGTTGTGATAGCTTATGCAATAAATCACAAATCCCAAATCCCAAATTCCAAATGATTATAAGTTAGAACCAGGCTCCTGGAATTTAGTCCCGATAGCTTCTCCTTCGTAATACTATGGAGAAGGAGCTATCGAGATGTAGTTTGGAATTTAATTAAAAAGTAGTGGTCGGTCTTTCTTAATCTAGGATGTAGTAGGAGATAGGCAGCTAGTAGTAGGAGATAGGCAGCTATAAGTTATAGTCGTTGCAGTGCTTTCGTTACTTTTTATTCTCCCCCTCCAATTTATTATCAATTAGGGCGATAAGATTTTCAGCGTCTTCTATTTTTCCTGACATTTCGCCAATGTATGCTCTGCGATAATTGAATGATTTTTGCAATGTATTTTTGATACCTCTATTATCAAAAATTTCTTTAAAATCGAAATCAACCCTATCAGCTGTAGGATTTATTTCATTGTAAACGACATTTGGATGAATGTGAAGTATTTGAAGTTGTTGTAATGTTTCACCCAGTTTTGTAATAGCAGCATTAATGGATTGGGTTTCTTGAAGGTATGTTAGGAATCTGCGATTCAATTCTTTGTCAATTCTATCAATCGTACCCTGAGCAATTACTAAATCATTTCGATTGATGTTTTTAGTAATCGGAGTAAGTATTTGAAATTGGGTCAGAGCCGAAACGATTTCCTGATGTTCATCATGAGTGAGACTTCGAACACCACTATCAAACAACTTTATAGTATTTTTTATGTTATCATTAATTCTCTGATAATGAGATTTTCTTTCCCTAAGTGCAGAAATATCTACTGACAATTCAACCTTCAGATTGTTTAGAAACTCAAGATCCTGAAGGTGAGTCTTTCTAAGTTCATTCCAATTATTAATCTGCAATGCAATCAATATCCCCACTACTACCAATAAAATCTCTCCAATAGCATATTTGAGGTACTTGCCTGTTTTATTTTTCTCCATAAGGTCTTTTCTTATTGTCCTAAAAAACTTAATCATGGTTTTTAATTGTGTTTTCAACAAGTCCGTCCCGATAGCTTCTCCTTCGTAATACTATGGAGAAGGAGCTATCGGGAGCTATCTCAAACAAAGCTCTACCAGAGCTTTGATTTTGTTTCACAAAATAGAGTTTCGATAATGGAAAAAGTTGATCATTGGTTATTTCTTAAAAGAGTTTAGTCTTTGATGTATTCTTTAATTTCATTTTTTATTTTGACAAGTCGCTCTTCCCGGAGTTTTAGACTTGCCAGTGCATTGAATGATCTACCAAGGTCTCCAATTAAATAGTGTTCAAATTGAGGCTTTTGTATAAAAACTTTTATATCCACGATAAGATTACGTTCATCTTTAATATCGTCTATAAATTCATAAAATCCGCTTCTACCATGCCAATCGGACATGATAACATAAGCCCCACTTTCTAAAGTGATATAATTTTCTGTAATGGATGACATCAAGGGTTCTAAATTGGATTCTAACGAATTTAATGTTGATTCTGCAATACCATTTAGTTCCTCAAAATCAGCGTAAAATTGGTTTAGGGTTTTTAGTATTTCCTCGTTTTTAAAATTTGTAAATGCACCAGAACTTTTTGCCGCTTCGTAGGAAGAATTGTAAGTTACTGGTAGCGGACCAATATATAAAGGTTCAACATGTTTGCCGAATTCTTCATTTTCAAACGGACTATTTGGATTTCTTACTTTTTTTAAGAGCCAACCTGCATGTTCAATCCTATTCTTATAATAAATATTAAGACCATTTAATTTTATACTATCCTTTTCAAGATCGCTGAGAATATCCCTGTAAAAGCTATATTCATTCTTTTGATTTTTTAATTCTTCATTCCAGTTATTGATTTGTAAAGCAATCAGAATACCAATAACCACCAACACAATCTCTCCAACAGCATACCTCATGTATTTCAAAGGCTTGTTATCATCTGCGAGTTTTTTGCGGATTTTTCTAAAGAAACCGATCATAAGAAGTGGTTGGTTGTTCTTCCTAAGGTAATGAATTATTAAATATAGCTGATAGACCTTTTCCGATGCTATAATGCATTTAATTGACAGTCAGGCCTGCTATAAGACACTTTGATCAGGATGTTCAATTTTTCACTACCTTATAAACTTAATCATAAAAATCAACCAATTATGAAAAAAATTATTTTTGCATTTGCAATGTTTATCGCTTTTTCGGTAAGCGCCCAGGACAGCTATTACACCGTGTATAGGTTTGTCGTGGAACCCCAGAACCAGGCCACCGTTTACAATTTGGTGGAAGACTATTATTCCAAGAACAAGCCTGAGGGTGTTTTTGTGCGCCTTTTTGAAATCCACTTTTCAGGAGGCAACGCCACCCATTCCATTGTTTTTTCGGGCTCTCAGGAGGCCTTGGGAAATATGTACGGAGGGGGGCCTAACGACTCTTTCTCTCTTTTTTTAACACGCCTGAACCAGCATATTAAGGACGGGTCCGGCTCTGCTATGGGCAGAAATATTTCCTTAATTGGGGAAACCAATGTGCGCTATCGCGCCCAAAGGATGTTTTTCCTTGATGTTAAAGATACGGAAGTCTTTGACGCAGCACATAAAAAATTCCATTCTGCACATAACCCGGCAGGTGTGTTGGTAAACATGGGCGCTCCCAGTGCAGGACTAGGAACGGGCAACTTCAACCGCTGGGTAATGGTTGGGTTTAAAGACATGAAGACAGCCATTGGGGGAGTAAATAAATTGCTTAGCGGGGACGCCCTCAAAGCACGGGAGAAAGCCTGGGAAGATTTTATTGCAAATAACGGAGGGGTAGAATTGAAAGGCTCAGCCCTGCGGTTACTCCTGGGAGCCTGGTAAGGGATAAAGCCATTTAAAGTGGCATAATTTACGGGATTCTAAGTTTTAAATAACTAAGACAGGTATGCGTTAAATGCCTGTCTTTGTTTTTATCGTAATGTCAGATAGAACCGAAGTTATTTATAAAACTTGTTGTCGCCTGTGAAGTTTTTATTATCCACCTAAAAAAAGTTTTTCTTTAAAGGAAGTGGTTGGTTGTTCTTCCTAAGGTAATGAATTATCTGGAAAAGTTTAAAACCGATTACTATATCAAGAAACTTGCCTTTAGAGAATACTGTGTCGTACTGCTCATCTTCCGAAAGTACTTTATATTCGTAGAGGGTCATTGAATTAAATTTCTGGTAAATCCTGTGAGTCAATAAACATAATAAAGTGTTTCAATTCAATTCATGATAGGCAACTTCTTTGTCAATCTCGATAACAAGATCTTGAATTACTTTTATAAGATAATTCTGATAATTATCTAAGCCATTAAAAATGAACATTGAAAAATTTAATATTTGCTTGTTATCTGGATTGCTTATAAACTTCTTATAATCTCTGATTATGAGGCTTTGTCTGGAATAAGAAGAAAACTCAGATATTTTCATTGGTTTAATATAGTTTTCATTATGCTCTATTACCGCTCTTTTTTCTAACTCCTTATATAAATTTATACTACTAGTATAAAAATTAGAAATACTTTTTATTAAAGAATCATTGCTGATTACCCTGAAACCTGATTGTCTCAAATTGTCGAATGTTGTTCGATTAATAGAAAATGTTGGAAAAGGGTACATATTAGCAAAATGGTAAGAAAGTGAATCTTCATAAGGAAGGCTGTACTCAATATGGTCTAGAATAATTTGTGTAGATTTCTTGCAATTTTGAAAATACTTGAGATCACCTTTAATATCATTTAGACTTTGGATCAGATCAGAACGCAAGTCCTTCAACGTTTCTATTTCAATATCTTTTAATTTCCTGTCTTCATTCCAATTATTCACCTGAAGCGCCAGAAGGATTCCTATCATGACAAGAATAATCTCCCCAATAGCATAACGGGCATACTTTAAAGGCTTGTTATCATCTGCGAGTTTTTTGCGGATTTTACGAAAGAAGCCTATCATAAGAAAGAAGAGGTTGGTTGTTCTTCCTAAGGTAATGAATTAATATAAAAGACTTAAAATCAGTGGAATAATATTTAAATAGAAGACCGCCACATTGTAGAGAGTAACAGATGTAGTGTTGGTTGTGATAGCTTATGCAATAAATCACAAATCCCAAATCCCAAATCCCAAATTCTAAATGATTATAAGTTAGAACCAGGCTCTTGGAATTTAGTCCCGATAG
>NZ_JBDVOC010000011.1:0-4476 GCF_039969275.1 Eudoraea sp. | reverse complement strand
GTAAAAAACTGGCTTTGATTGCAGTCATTAATAAACTCTTAAAACAAGCATTTGCAATTGCTAAATCAGGACTTCCTTATGATGAAAATTTTGTGTCGAATTTAAGTTAATTTCCCTTGGATTTTAACTCAGTTCTTTGTTGGTGGCTCGTTTTCATTCTATTACTAAGTAACCATCTACGGTAGAAACATACTTTTGAAAACAATTTTTTGAATCGCCCCATTCAAATATTTGATTATCATTTACTGGTGAACCTAACCAATTAATTAAAAACTCTCGCGGTTTTAATTTTAATTCTATTGTCCTCTCTCCATGGTCATTTAACATAAAAATAGAAACCTCCTCATTTCGACTGTTATAAATTAAAAATTTCAGGCTTATCTTAATTTTTGGTTCAACTTGCAGATGGTCAGAACAATCCAGATACCGAAATGGAGTCATTCCATTTTCAATAAGAAATTGTTTAAACCAATCAAGGTTATAACCATTTTTTATTTGTCTAATTTGACCAAGTATGGCTAGTGAGTATGCTCGAACCCCGGAAACATGAAAAGTACCATTATTAAATTGCCAAGCTCTAATTGCATAAACTTTATTCCAATAGATAGGATCATTAAGGAAATATCCAATTGCCATTTCTTTAGAAAGAGAATCACTTTTCCTAAACCAAGGAAAATTTTCAACAAAATAGTAGAAATTTTCATTTATTTGAAGGTCGTTCCTTTCGGTATTTCTGGTATGATCTTTAATTTGACTTTTGTATTGTTTTAATAGTGGTAAGAGGGGAAAATATTTTTTGGGAAATTGCTCTTCTTTTTCTAAAAGTAATATCAAATTATCGTCGAGAACATTAAAGGGATAGCTTGCAGTAATTAGACGTCTTAGCCCTAACTCTGATCGGTACATTTCTCTAGTTGCCTTTTTTTTAAGTACAAGATCAACGAGTGAATCTCTCCTATAATCCCTTTGAATTACAATTGTTGATTCTTCGATATTTCTAATGAGGTCACTTTCAAAGGCTTCCACTATTTTTTCAAATTCTTTTTCATTTTGTTTTCTATTATTCCAATTATTGATTTGGAGAGCAATCAAAATTCCAATAACCACAAGGACAATTTCACCAACTGCATATAGCAGATATTTGGAAAACTTATTTTCCTGCATGAGTTTTTGACGGATTTTACGGAAATACTTTAGCATTTCATAATTATTAAGGTTGTTGATGGCTATAGAATATATTCTACCGACAAGGCTCATCTAATAGTTCCTCGCTACACTAGTAAGTTATTATTAGAAGTACTCATAGTTACGAAGTAATCTATTGTTCATCAATGATCTAGGTCAGTCAGTAAATCTATTATCAAGGGACATATAAAATCTTTTCTGAGGTACTACTGTTTTTATCCAGGGTACTAAATCGGATAATTATTTCAATCTCATTTAGTCTTTCTCTTGCCCTTTCAAACTCATACAAGTCCAAGCCCAAACTCCAAATGCTTTATCGGTAGGATAACTCACTGTGCCGAAACGGTGATTTAGGCGTTTTTTGAACACTTCATAGTGCTTATGTCCATCGTGTTCGACTTTGTAGATAAAACCGCAATCTGTCTTGCTTATTTGGGTGAAAGGGTTAATGCTAATTCACTTATGATCTTGAAGCAATCTCTAATTCCAAAAGTTTTATTAATCTATTCATTCTCATAAGCCTAATTTCTTGATACATAATTAATTTTTCTCTTCTCGAAATTGTTGATTTTACTATGCTCTTAAATTTGTTATTCTTCTTCAATGCTTTATAATCTAACGGAAACATTTTTTTATATGAAGAATCTTGTGTCAAATCTAAAAGCGATATGCTTCTAATAATTTCAAACCTGCTTAAATCATCAGAGAAATCAACCCTGTCAAAGAGTTCTATGAATATGGGAATTGCTACGTTATTCTCAAAGAGATTATCTCTTTCGTTTATATCATCCAATACTTTAGCATTTCTTTCATAGGTCCATATTAGTTCTTGTTTTAGTGAATCATTTTCCATGAAATCCAATCCATACTGCTTCGCATTCTGATAGGCATTATCCGCAACTAAACTAATTCTTCTGTTAAGGAGATTTTTAAAATGAAAATTTAAAGAATCTGAATAGGGCAAACTTTCATTAAAACTTTTAATGATTATTTCAGCCGAGGAGACAGAAGATTTATTTTCATCAATTTGTATCTTTTGAAATTCAATATCATTTACAATAGTTGTGTACAGTTCCTGAAGAATTTTTAATTCGTACTTCATGACCTTCTTGTCCTCATTCCAGTTATTGATTTGAAGTGCAATCAATATCCCAATAACAACCAAAAGTATTTCCCCAATAGCATACCTCATATATTTTAAAGGCTTGTTATCAACAGCGAGTTTTTTGCGGATTTTACGAAAGAAGCCTATCATATAACTAGAATACTTGGTTGGTCCTCTTTAAGGTATGGAATTATCTATTAAAGTGTTAGTGCGGTTCTATCCTAGTTGCCACAAAAACACTTACCCCTCCCACAATTGCCATGGCGACCGATAATTTGGTTTTATGTAAGCATTGGCTTCAGATGCATTAGAGACTATGCCTTCCACATCGTTCCATTGCAGCTTTTTACCAGTTCGGTAGGCGATATTTCCTAAATGGGCTACCAGGGCGGCATTTCTTCCCATTTCAATAGTACAATTGGGATCTTTTCGATTTTTGATGCATTCCAAGAAATTTGCAGTGTGGGCATCCAGGCCGCTGACACGACTTTTTCGGGGTGGTAATACTTCTGTTAAGTATTTACCATCATGCTGAAGGGGTAGCACTTTCCAGCTTGCCCTGTTGATGGCCAAAATACCATTCTCGCCAATAAAAGCCACTCCAGGTTCACCAGATTCTTCTAAATATGGCGATGTGCCCATGCCCATAAATTGTTCCCAAATAAAGCTGAAATTCCCAAAATCATAAACTGTCGTCAGCGTATCCGGAGTTTCTGCTGCATTGTTGGGAAATGCAATTTTACCGCCAATGGCTACTACAGATTTAGGCGCAGTGGCATTCATACCAAGTAAAACCATATCCAGCATATGCACTCCCCAGTCGGTCATAAGGCCCCCCGCATAATCCCAGAAATACCTAAAAGTACTATGAAATCTATTTTTATTAAAAGGTCTTTCTGGTGCCGGCCCCAGCCATCTGTTGTAGTCCACACCCTGGGGAGGTTCAGCATCCGCTACCACATCAAATCCGCGACCGTAATTTACATTTGCCCAGGCTTTCACCTGCCGTATCTTGCCCAGGGCACTGGAATCCAAATATTCAAAGGCCGAATGCCAATGGGGGTCGCTTCTTTGCCATTGGCCTACCTGCACTACCCTATTGTACTTGCGTACTGCTTTTACCATCAAATCTGCCTCGTGAATACTATTGGCTATTGGTTTCTCTACATATACATCTTTTCCTGCCGCACAGGCATCGATCATCTGAATACAGTGCCAATGGTCTGGAGTGCCAACAAAAACGGCATCCATTTCTTTAATTTTTAAAAATTTACGATGGTCATTAAAAGTTTTTGGGCGTTGACCTGTTTTTGTTTCTATTTCCTTTGCGCGTTTTTCCAACAAATCGCTGTCCACATCGCAAAGTGCAATACATGCTGTTCCCTTGTTTTTAAGAAAAGAACTGAGGTCTGCCCATCCCATCCCTCTAACACCAATGAGGCCAACATTCACTACTTCTCTATCTTTAATTGGGTTTTTGGCCGACACCTGGCCCAAAGGAACTGCTGTGGCAAGGGTTGCTGCACTTACATTTTTAATAAATTTTCTTCTACTACTCATTTCAACGATTTTGGTTTTTTAAAGTACGGTTTTCAAACAATAATAATGGCGTTATGATAAAAACTAAACCGCAAAAAGCTTCGTATTATGGGCATTAGTTTCATCATAAGAGGAATAATTAGACCAGAAAATAAGCTCATCAAAAGATGCTTATTATGGTGGCTGCTACTTCAATATTTCTTTTTCAAGGATGCCCTTTATCTCCTTTTACTTCCTTGGTTTCTCCTATTAGACTCATGAGCGCTATATTAGAATTCATGGACCTTTCATTTTTAATTTTATAATCTTGTAATATGTTTTTATTTGCTTGAAATTCTATTTGTAGTTTAGAAAGTATTTCTTTTTTATCTAGTTGGTTAAGTCTGTTTTGATTCCAGTTGTTGATGCTTAATGCAATCAAAATACCAACCACAACCAACACAATCTCCCCAATGGCATACCTCATGTATTTTAAAGGCTTATTATCATCAGCCAGTTTCCTGCGGATTCGCCTAAAAAAATTAATCATAGTTTCTAATAATATTTTCAAGACGTCCGTCCCGATAGCTATCGGGAGCTATCTCAACCAAATGTCCACTGGACATTTGATTTTGCATTTGCAAAATTCTGTTTCGATAATGAAAGAA
>NZ_JBDVOC010000010.1:0-733297 GCF_039969275.1 Eudoraea sp. | reverse complement strand
CGACGGGGTCCACCCCTTTCCATACCGAACAGGGAAGTTAAGCCCGTCTGCGCCGATGGTACTGCCGTAACTGGTGGGAGAGTAGGCCGCCGCCTTCTTTGAAAGCACTTATCATGTATTTGATAAGTGCTTTTTTTTTGATCAATAATTATTTGACCTGCAACTTTATTGGAATAATGAATGATCATTTTAGGAAAAAATCTTTCATAGTCCGAATAATTGGATAGGCTATTGAACAATTTTTCCTAATTTCAACAATATACTTTATACTTTTATAGCCAACCAACTTTTTATTATGAAAAAAAACTACCGTATTGTAGTCCTGATTCTAATTACATTTTTTGTCATTTCGTTTTTGACCAATATTTTGGGTGCCCTTAATCCAAGTGTATCATTAAGTTTTGGGCTGAGTGAAACTATGGCAGGGTTTTTACCTTTTACCTTCTTTATAGCATATGGGGTAATGTCTATTCCTTCGGGCTTTATGCTCGAAAAATATGGCGAAAAACGATTGATGCTATTTGCCTTTTTTTTGGCACTAGCTGGCTCAATTCTTTTTGCATGTATTCCTACTTTCGGAGTGTTCTTAATGACGCTCTTTACCATTGGTACGGGGATGGCGATATTACAAGTTGTAATTAACCCCTTATTAAGAGTAGCTGGTGGAGAGGAAAATTACGCCTTTACTTCGGTCCTGGCACAGCTGATCTTTGGGGCGGCATCATTTATCAGTCCCCAGGTATATTCATGGTTGGTTACCAGTTTGGCGGATACAGATAAAGCAGGAAATTGGTTTATAGATATACTTTCCAAAATTGTACCGGCTGATATGTCCTGGGTTTCAATGTATTGGTTATTCGCCATAGCTAGTTTAATCATGATATTTATTATAGTTTCAATTGCCTTTCCTAAGGTAGAATTAATAGATGAGGAGAAAGTTGGATCAAAAGAGACCTATTTAAATCTGTTCAAAAGTAAAATTGTCATTTTATATTTTCTGGGAATATTTGCCTATGTTGGTGTGGAACAAGGTATTTCCTACTGGATGTCCAAGTTCCTGCAGATATATCATGGATTTGATTACGAAACCACCGGTGCTGTAGCTGTTGGCAATTTTTGGGGACTCATGACGATTGGGGGATTAATAGGATTGGTTTTATTAAAAGTTATGGACAGCAAAATAGTTTTAAGACTGTTTAGCAGCCTGGCAATAATTAGTTTGGGAGTTGCCTTATTTGGAAACGCCAATAATTCACTATACGCCTTTCAAATCTGTGGTATTTTCTTATCAGTGATGTATCCCATTATCCTGTCTCTAGCCTTAAATTCTGTAAGCAAACACCATGGCTCGTTTGCAGGAATATTGATGACCGGAATTATGGGTGGAGCTGTAATGCAATTACTAATTGGGTTTATAAGTGACCTGACCTCATTGAGAGTTGGAATGTTATTAAATTTTGTTGCCCTGTTATTTGTTTTTAGTATTAGCATTTGGGCGAAACCTATCATAAAAAATAAAACAATACGCTTAAGGAAAAGTAAGAATTAGAATGGATAAATCTAAATCGGTAAAATTAATTGGAGTTGATCTGGGAGGTACTAAGGTCAACGTTGGATTGGTTGAAGGAAATAAAATTCTAAGCAATGAATCTGTGAAACTTCCAAAGGATTCACAAAGTGAATGGAATGTTATCAATATTATTATTGATTTAATTAAGAAGCAACTTGGCGGACATAAAGTGGAAGGAATAGGTATAGGTGTTCCTAGTATTGTCGACAGGGAAAAAGGCATTATTCATGAGGTTCAGAATATTCCTTTGTGGAAGGAAGTTCCTTTGGCAGAAATTTTAAAAAAGGAATTTGGAATCCCTGTCTTTATAGATAATGACGCTAATTGCTTTGCCTACGGAGAATTAAAGTTTGGTTTGGGAAAAGGGTATAGACATCTGGTTGGACTTACCTTAGGTACTGGTATGGGATCAGGGATCATTACGAATGGACATTTAATGGGTGATGCAAATTGCGGGTCAGGAGAATTTGGGATGATTCCTTATAAGGATGGTATTCTGGAAGATTATTGCAGTGGTAAGTATTTCAAAAATTTTTACGAATCCAATGGGGAAGAATTAATGACCCTTGCCAAGGTAGGAGACACCAAGGCCCTTGAAGCCTTCAATAATTTTGGGGAACATCTGGGAAATGCGGTTAAAACCATTCTTTACGCTGTAGATCCTCAAGTAATAATAATTGGAGGTTCAGTGGTTAATTCAGTGGAATTTTTTGAGACGAGTTTGACAGATTCAATTAGTGATTTTGCCTATAAAAAAGTTCTGGAGAAGTTTGAGATTTTGTACTCCAAAACTTCAAATATTGCCATATTAGGGGCTGCCTCACTCTATTATGACCGGATTGGAAATAACAACTTATAGATAATTATACAAAGTAGCTACTTCCAAAGGGTTTTCAGTCGTTTGTGAAAATTTTTAAATTCTTGGCAATTAATCTCTAAAAATACCTCAGGATGGCCATAAAACTTGATGAAGCTTAGTAGAAAGTGCCCCAATCCAAATTATCCCGAATTACTATCCTATAGATAATATGACAAACAGCACTTCATTTGGTATTTAAATAGGAATGGACTCCACAGAGTTCACGGAATAATCAATTCGTTTATTTTCTCTTAAAACCTATATATGATAAGCATCATGGCAGGGATTACAGCTGTGTAATACTTTTAATATAAATACCCTTTATAACAGATAATCCATGATACACCTATTAAAACCAAAAGATTTAAGGAAAGGCCTGGCCATAAAAAAAATAGACTGGACGCAAATTAGAAAATCAGAGCCATCTAAATTGCTAATTGGACAGGAACGTGCGCTGAAATCTCTTGAATTTGGTATTGGGAATAAAAGAGGTGGTTTCAATATATTCGTATCTGGCTATCCCGGAAGCGGAAAATTGAAAGCTGTTAACCACTTTTTGGAAGAAAAAGCAAAATTGGAAGTAACCCCGGATGATTGGTGCTATGTTAACAATTTTCAGGACTCATTCTACCCTAAAAAGCTCAAATTGCCGAATGGCGGCGGACAAATTTTTAAACTTGAAATACAGCGTTTGATCATGGAAATACAAAAAATCCTGATCAATGCCTTTGAAAGTAAAGAATATCATGATAGGAAAGAGCAAATTATTGAAGATTTTAGACAAAAGGAGAAGGAATTATTCCAGAATATACATAAGAAGGCAAGGGAGAATAATTTTACCGTTACCAAAACTCCTATAGAAATATTGGTTATCCCAACTGATGATAAGGGAATGCCCTTAAATGACGAAAAGTTTAATAAACTAGACAAGAATAAACGTAATACTATACTCAAAAGACAATCGCAATTAAAGAAGGAACTTTTTGACTTAATTCGAAAAAATCGTGAATTGGAACGCGCCAGTAATGAATCTCTCATACAATTAGATGAGAGTATAGCTTCTTATGCCATAGACACATTATTGCAAGAATTGAAAGAAAAGTACAGGGACTTTGACGACGTACTATTACATCTGGACGGGATTAAAAAAGACATAATTGCCAGTTTACATGGTTTCTTGAAAGCGAGCTTAAATCAGGACAAGCATGATTATAAACAGGAACTGAAATTCCAAAAATATGAGGTAAATGTAATAACCGATAATTCAGATATATCTGGTGCGCCTATTGTACTTGAATTAAATCCAACTTTAAATAATCTCTTTGGAAAGGTAGAACACGAATCGTATATGGGAACACTCATTACGAATTTTACTCTTATAAGAGGAGGAACTTTGCATAAAGCAAATGGAGGTTATCTGATAATAAGCTTGAAAGATTTACTGATGTCCTACTTTTCCTGGGATAGCCTTAAAAGAGCCCTAAAGAATAACGAGATTGTTATTGAAGATGCACGAGAACAATTAGGCATTATCGGTGCTAAAAGCTTGAAACCCGAACCAATACCACTCGATATTCAAGTAATTTTAATAGGGTCTCCCAGGTTGTACTATCTATTATATGAGCTTGACGAAGATTTTAAAGAACTATTCAAGGTTAAGGCGGAATTTGATACTTCTATGGACTATTCCTCTCAAAACATTAAAGATTTTGCCGGCGTTACCTATAGGATACAAAAGGAAAACGACTTATATCCTATTAATGACGAAGCTATGGGAAAGCTTGTGGAACATGCATCCAGAATGGCAGAAGATCGCGAGAAAATTTCTATTAAATTTCGTGAAATAAGAGATGTTATCCATGAGGCAGATCATTATGCGCGAATTGCCAAAAAAGATGAAATCGGATCTGAAGACATCAAAGAAGCCATTGAATCACGGTATTATCGTTCCAATCTGATACAGGACAAAATAAACGAAATGATAAAGAGAGGACAACTTATGATTGATCTGAAAGAATCTAAGGTGGGTCAGATCAATGGAATTTCTGTACTTGATCTTGGGGACATCCGCTTTGGCAGGCCTAATAAAATAACAGCCAGTATTGCTTCTGGTAAAGTGGGGTTGATTGATATCGAAAGGGAAGCTAAATTGGCAGGACCAATCCATACTAAAGGAATCTTGATATTGCAAGGGTATTTATTAGAAAAATATGGACAGGACAAAGCTTTGAGTCTCTTTGCCAGTTTGGTTTTTGAACAGAGTTATTCCGAAATTGAAGGGGATAGTGCTTCGTGTGCTGAATTATTCGCCTTGTTGTCCAGTCTTGCACAGTTACAGATTAAACAAGGAATTGCGGTTACTGGTTCTATTAATCAAAAAGGTGAACTACAACCTGTTGGTGCCATTAATCAGAAAATTGAAGGATTCTATGCAGTATGTGCTCAAAGTGGCTTGAATGGTGATCAAGGTGTCATTATTCCCAAACCTAATTTGGAAAATTTAATGTTAAAAGAAGAAATTTTAACAGCTGTTGAACAAGGTCTGTTCCGTATCTGGGCAATAGATACTGTTGATGACGGTATTGAAATCTTAATGGGCTTAGCGGCTGGCAAAAGATTGCAAGGTGGCTCTTTCTCAAAGAATTCTGTTCACTATAAAGTAGATGAAAGGCTCAGGGAACTTAACAGGAATGTGCTGCCAGTTGCAAATGCCGGGAAGGAAGAACACAGTAACACGTATTACCTGTGAAATCGGTTTGTAAATCGATCAGCTGGCATAGCTCCTGGATATGTAGTTCAATTAAATTCTTGGCAAATCGCCTTCTCCTTTAAGTGGTAAATTAGAATTTCCCATTAAATAGGTGTCTATATGATAAGCGGCCTGTCTGCCTTCTGAGATAGCCCATACAATTAAAGATTGCCCCCTGCGCTGGTCTCCGGCAACAAAAACTCCCGAGACATTTGTCATATAGTCTTTTATTGATGCTTTTATATTGGTTCTTGGATCAGCCTCCAGGCCCAATTGTCCTACAATAGTCATTTCAGAGCCTGTAAAGCCCATAGCCAGCAATGCCAGTTCACAGGGCCATTCCTTTTCTGTACCTTCAATTTCTTTTAAAACAGGTCGCTGCCCGGGTACTTTCTCCCACTCCACATCTACTGTAATAAGGCTTTTTAAATTTCCATTTTTATCTCCTATAAACTCTTTGGTAGAAATACTAAAAAATCGTTCTGCTCCTTCCTTATGCGATGAACTCGTACGCAATCTCATGGGCCAGAAGGGCCATGGTTGGTCTTCAGGTCTTTCTGTAGTAGCTTTGCCCAATATTTCAAAATTGGTTACCGAAGCCGCTCCCTGCCTGAAGGAGGTTCCTATGCAATCAGAACCTGTATCGCCTCCGCCAATAACAATAACATTTTTATCTGTGGCTTTAATTTCTTCACCGGGGTACTTTAAGCCATCTACTCTTCGGTTGTTTTGTCCTAAAAAATCCATAGCCTGCACGACGCCCTTTAAATCTGCGCCCTTAATAGGTAACTTTCTTCGAACAGTGGCCCCACCACACAATACAACAGCATCATAATCTTTGTGTAGCTCTTCGGCCTTAATATCAATTCCTATATGAACACCACATTTAAATTCAATACCTTCTTCTTTCAAAATTTCGAGCCTTCGGTCTATAACATGTTTCTCCAATTTAAAATCAGGGATCCCATACCTTAGCAGGCCACCAGGTTTTTCGTCTCGTTCAAATACCGTAACTGAATGACCTGCCCGGTTAAGTTGCTGAGCGGCTGCTAAGCCTGCAGGTCCTGAGCCTACCACGGCAACTTTTTTACCCGTTCTAAATTCTGGCGGATTGGCCACTACCCACCCTTTTTGGAAAGCGGTTTCAACAATA
Organism: Eudoraea sp.; assembly: GCF_039969275.1. Taxonomy (GTDB): domain Bacteria; phylum Bacteroidota; class Bacteroidia; order Flavobacteriales; family Flavobacteriaceae; genus Eudoraea. The sequence continues at coordinate 726,966 of NZ_JBDVOC010000010.1, read as the reverse complement.
TTCTTTTCAATATTTTCAATAGACACCGGATCTTCATTGATTCCAAGGACACAGGCTTCCTCACAAGGAGCGGGGCATAATCTTCCGGTAAACTCAGGGAAATTATTTGTCGCATGTAAAATTTCGGCGGCTTTTTCCCACTTGCCTCTGTAAACCGCATCATTAAAATCCGGTATTAAATTACCCAGAGGACATCCACTATGGCAAAAAGGTATGCCACAATCCATACATCTGGCACCCTGATTTTTGAGTTCTTTTTCCTTCATGGGAAGTGTAAACTCTTTATAATTCTGAATGCGCTCATCTACCGGAGCATAATTCTCTACTTTTCTATCGAATTCCAAAAAACCTGTTATCTTTCCCATGTATCGATTATATTGTTTCTAATTTTTCTCTTTCCAGTCGAATTAGTGCCTGCTTGTATTCTTCAGGGAATATTTTAATAAAGCTGGGAAGGTAATCTTCCCAATTCTCAAGAATTCTCTGAGCAAGTGGACTTAGAGTGGTATTGTAATGATTTTCAATTAATTCCCTAAGTTGCTTTATGTCATTATCTTCTTCAACCGCCAGTAGGTTTAACGCCTCCTTATTACACCTTTTCTCAAAAGTCTTTTTCTCATCAAAAATGTAGGCGATACCTCCGCTCATTCCAGCGCCAAAGTTTCTTCCAACTTCACCGAGTATTACGGCTACGCCACCTGTCATGTATTCGCATCCATGATCTCCAATTCCTTCAACCACGGCCTGTGCCCCGGAATTCCTTACGCAAAAACGTTCACCGGCTTTTCCATTTATATAAGCTTCGCCTGAAGTGGCACCATAAAGCGTTACATTTCCGGTTATGATATTATTTTCCGGTTGTAAAGTTGATTTATCCGGAACTTTTATAATCAACTTAGCGCCTGAAAGTCCTTTCCCTAAATAGTCATTTGTGTTTCCATTGACCACCATAGTCAGGCCTTTGGTAGCAAAAGCCCCAAAACTTTGCCCTGCAGAACCCGTAAAATTTAGTTTCAAGGTGTTTTCAGGGAGCCCTTCAGCACCATATATTTTGGATATTTCATTACTAATAATCGCACCTACTGCCCTGTCAGTATTGTGAATTGGAAAATCTAAAGATATTTTTTCCTTTCTAAAAAGCGCAGGATGTGCTTTCTCAATAATCTCGAACTCTATAGAATCATCAATATGATGTTGTTGCTTTTGGGTATTGTAAAATTTCGTATTCTTTGGAACATCTATCGTATGAAGTATAGGTGTCAGGTCTATTCCGGCAGACTTATAATGATCAATTGCGGCATTTCTATCTAGTTTTTGTACCTGGCCTATCATTTCATTAACTGTACGAAAACCTAGCTGAGCCATTATTTCTCTCAATTCCTCGGCTACAAAATACATATAGTTGACTACATGTTCTGGCTTACCTTTAAACTTCTTTCTCAGCTCAGGATTTTGCGTTGCAATACCCACCGGGCAGGTATTTAAATGGCAAACTCGCATCATAATACATCCGGAAGCCACAAGAGGAGCTGTTGCAAATCCAAATTCCTCTGCTCCTAAAAGACAGGCAATTGCTACATCTCTCCCTGTTTTTAATTGTCCATCGCACTCCAGCACTATTCTGTTTCTCAGGTCATTCAGCACCAAAGTCTGCTGTGCTTCAGCAATTCCTAACTCCCATGGAAGGCCTGCATGTTTAAGTGAGGTCAATGGAGATGCACCGGTTCCGCCGTCGAATCCGGAAATAAGAATTACATCGGCCTTAGCTTTGGACACCCCCGCAGCAACTGTTCCTACACCGACTTCAGAGACGAGTTTCACATTAATCCTGGCCTTGCGGTTTGCAGATTTAAGATCATAAATTAATTGCGATAAATCCTCAATGGAATAGATATCATGATGCGGTGGTGGTGAAATAAGACCTACATAGGGTGTTGAATTTCGTGTTTTAGCAATGGCGGGGTTTACCTTTGGGCCGGGTAATTGCCCTCCTTCTCCAGGTTTTGCACCCTGAGCCATTTTAATCTGTATCTCCTGAGCATTTGTAAGATAATCTGAAGTAACACCAAACCTTCCGGAAGCAACTTGTTTAATTGCGCTGTTGCGCCAATCTCCTGTCTGGTTTTTATAGAATCTATCAGCATCTTCTCCGCCTTCCCCTGAATTGCTTTTGCCTCCAATCCTGTTCATGGCAATAGCCAGATTCTCATGCGCCTCTTTACTAATGGAACCATAGGACATAGCACCAGTCTTGAATCTTTTAACTATTTCCGTCCAGGGTTCTACTTCTTCAATAGGAATTGGGTCATAATTTGAAAATTCGAATAAACCGCGAATGGTCATTAAATTTTTGGATTGTTCATTTACCATGTTGGCAAATTCTTTATAGGTGTCCGGCTCGTTATTTCTAACAGACTTCTGAAGTTTGGCAATAGATAAGGGATTGAACATATGTTTTTCCCCATCGCGCCTCCAGCGGTATTCCCCTCCAATTTCAAGATCTAGATTAGCTGCAACATGCTGATCCTGATAGGCTTTTTTATGTCTTTTGGATACCTCTTTTTCTATTTCATACAAACCGATACCCTGAATACGCGTTGGTGTATTTGGAAAATATTTATCCACAACTTTGGTGTTAATCCCAATACATTCAAAGAGTTGGGAACCCCTGTATGAATTTAGAGTAGAGATACCAATTTTATTCATAACCTTTAAAATACCCTTGCCAATGGCCTTATTGTAGTTTTTAATGGCCTCATCAAAAGTGTATTCCGTAATATCATGTTCTTCAATTTGTTCTGCAATTATCTCATTTACCAGGTAGGGATTAATTGCACTTGCTCCAAACCCGAACAATAGTGCAAAATGATGGACTTCCCTTGGCTCTGCAGATTCTATAATGATGCTTAATTTGGAACGTTTACCCAAGCGCTGAAGTCCGCTATTTACATAAGAACAGGCAAGTAAAGCAGGTATAGGCGCTTTGTCTTTATCGGAGTCTCTATCAGATAAAATAATAATGTTTGCTCCGTCATCAATGGCTTTCTCTGCTTCTCTTAAAGTTTTTTCAAGAGCTTCCTCCAAACCGTTATGTCCTCTGGCAATAGTATAGAGAATGGAAATGGAAACGACTTTATAGTCAGGGCTGGCATCGTAGTTTTTAATCTTATCGAGATCTTCTTTGGAAATAACAGGATTTTGGATTTTTAACTTTCGACAACTCAATTCAGTAATGTCAAAAATATTATAATCACTTCCCAATGTAAGGGAAATATCTGTTATTAATTCTTCACGAATACCATCTAAAGGTGGATTAGTTACTTGTGCGAAAAGCTGTTTAAAATAATTATACAAAAGCTGAGGCCGCTCAGATAGTACTGCGATAGGGGTGTCTGACCCCATTGAGCCTATGGGTTCTTTTGCATGTTGCCCCATTGGAAGAATAATTGTATTTATGTCCTCCAGAGTATACCCAAATACTGCTTTTCTTTTCTCCAGAGAAGCTTCATTTAGAAAAAGTGGGCAATCATTATATGGGATCTTTTTCAGGTGAACCAAATTGGTGTCCAACCACTTTTTATAAGGGTTCTTCTTTGCTATTTTTTCTTTAATCTCCTCATCGTTTATAATTCTTCCGGCTTCCATATCAACCAGAAACATTTTTCCCGGTTCAAGTCGGCCGTGATATTCTATATTCTCAGGCTTTATTTCTACCACACCTGTTTCAGAAGACATAATTACATAACCGTCTTTTGTAACCGAGTACCGTGATGGTCTAAGGCCATTTCTGTCTAAAACAGCACCTATGTAACTGCCATCCGTGAAGGGGATAGATGCAGGGCCATCCCATGGTTCCATCACACAGGAATTGTATTCGTAAAAAGCTCGCTTCGCTACTGACATTTCCTGGTTCTTTTCCCAGGCTTCGGGAACTAGCATCATCATTACTTCCGGAAGAGACCGCCCTGTCATTAATAGCAATTCTACTACCATATCCATAGATGCAGAGTCAGATTTTCCAGGTAAAATTACAGGTAGAATATTTTTTATTTCCTCTCCAAACAGATTACTTTTTAATATGGCTTCCCTTGAACGCATTCGCATAACATTACCTCTAAGGGTGTTGATCTCCCCGTTATGACACATGTACCTGAAAGGTTGGGCAAGATCCCAGGTCGGAAAAGTATTGGTGGAAAAGCGCTGATGAACCAAGGCTAATCTGGTAACTACCCTCGCATCCATTAAATCTGTAAAGTAGAGCTTTATATCATTAGGCATTAATAGCCCTTTGAAGATGATAATTTTTGTTGAAAGACTGGGAGCATAGAAAAAATTACTTTCCGATAATTTTGAGTTAATAAGTGTATGTTCTGTTACTTTCCGAGCGATATACAGCTTAAGGTTAAAATCAAAATCCTTTTGCTCCTTATTTTCTTTACCAACAAAGATTTGTTTAACAAAAGGCTCTGTTTCCCCCGCGATTCTTCCGGGAATAGCTTTGTTAACTGGAACATTTCGCCATCCTAGTAATTGTAATCCCTGTTTTTTTATATTTTCTTCGAAGATCGAGACACAATAGTCCCTTTGATTTTCCTTTTTTGGAAAGAAAACATTACCCACAGCATAATCACCTGCTTTAGGAATTGTAAAATCACATTCATCCAGGAAGAACTGATGAGGAATATCAATCAGGATACCGGCACCATCTCCTGTCTTACCATCCGCACTTACAGCTCCCCTGTGTTCTAATTTATCAAGGATTTCGAGTGCCTTGTGAATGATATCATTCGACTTTTTTCCTTTTAGGCTGCAAATAAATCCAGCACCACAGTTATCATGTTCAAATTCAGGTAGATACAAGCCTTGTCTTTTCATCATCTTTATTACAGTATTTACTCAAAAATATCATTTTAAATGAAATATATACATCATTTAATAATATAGTGTGCAAAATATTTAACGTTTACAATAAAACGTTAAAAAATATTCAATTTGAAATTTTTAGGGGCCCTAAATTGAGATTATAATAAAACATAAGTATAAGTTGCCTACTAAAGAGAAGGTTGGAGGGGGTAAATAGGTCAAAGTTGAGATTATTTTACTCTGACCCCTGCATTTTGAAATATTATTGAAAAGATTAAATGGTTATTCGTTCGGTTTCCCTAATAATTTTAGGGCTGTTGATTATTTATAGTATTCAAGGGGCTAATTTTTTAGTATACTTCTGGATATTACTATCTTTTGTATCTCCGATGTTCCCTCATATATTTGGGTGATTTTTGCATCCCTCATCATTCGTTCAACATGGTATTCTTTAACGAATCCATTTCCTCCAAATATTTGTACAGCTTCCACTGTTGTTTCCATGGCAATTTGTGAGGCATAAAGTTTGGCCATTGCACCAGAAATATCGTAATCATTACCCTGATCTTTATCCCACGCAGCTTTGTAAACGAGATATCTGGCCGCTTGAATTTGTGTATGCATGTCTGCCAGTTTAAAAGCAATAGCCTGATGGTTAGCTATTTCCGTGCCAAATGCTCTGCGTTCTTTTGAATACTTTTTGGCTAATTCATAAGCGCCGGCGGCTATTCCCAGTGCCTGTGCTGCAATACCAATTCTTCCACCGGCAAGGGTCTTCATGGCAAATTTAAAACCAAAACCATCTTCACCAATTCTATTTTCCTTGGGTACTTTTACATCGTTGAATATTAAAGAATGCGTATCGCTCCCTCGTATTCCTAATTTATTTTCTTTAGGTCCTATTTCAAATCCCGGCATTCCTTTTTCAACTATCAGCGCATTTATTCCTTTATGCCCTTTTTCTACATGGGTTTGAGCAATTACTATATATATAGATGCAGAATTACCATTTGTGATCCAATTTTTTGTTCCGTTCAGAACATAATGGTCACCTTTATCAAGAGCTGTGGTTTTTTGAGATGTGGCATCACTACCCGCTTCCGGTTCTGAAAGGCAGAAAGCACCTATAATTTCACCTGAGGCCATTTTTTTCAGATATTTTTCTTTTTGCTCCTTGGAACCATAGGTCTCTAAACCCCAGCATACCAATGAATTATTTACAGATACAACAACCGAAGAGGATGCATCTATTTTTGAGAGTTCCTCCATGGTTAAAACATAGGACAAGGTATCTAAACCACTCCCGCCGTATTCGGGATCTACCATCATTCCCATAAAACCGAGCTCTCCCATTTTTTTCACTTGTTCGGAAGGGAATTGCTGTGTCTCATCACGTTCAATTACACCGGGTAACAATTCGGCATGGGCAAAATCTCTGGCCGCCTGCTTAATCATTTCCTGTTCTTCTGTTAGCGTAAAATTCATTGCAATAGAATTTGATATAAACCATTACAAAGATACAAGACTGATGTAAAATATGTATGGATAGATTACCTTATTTATAAAAGTGAAAGTCTTTACAAAAGAGTTAACTTTTGCTACCAAGTATGATCTAAAAAGCTTTTAAAGTAGCACAATATTTTTATATTTGTCTGAGGTGCACCTATTACCTAAAATATCAAATATATTATGAGACAACACTAGCTTCATTTGGTTTATTTATAGTTATAACACCAATTTTAGTTCACATATTTAAATCTTGTCACATAATTAGTTGATAATCAAATGAAAAAGCTATTAAAAATATATGAAAACAAACCGCCAGAGATAGTCTTTAACTGGAAGGATTCAGAAACTGAAGCTGAAGGATGGACAGTTATTAATTCTCTAAGAGGTGGTGCAGCGGGGGGTGGAACCAGAATGCGCGAAGGTTTGGACATGAACGAAGTGCTATCCCTGGCAAAAACAATGGAAGTGAAGTTTACGGTATCTGGCCCGCCAATTGGAGGAGCGAAGTCGGGTATTAATTTTAACCCTCATGATCCAAGAAAAAGAGGAGTTCTGGAAAGATGGTATGCAGCTGTTTCTCCCCTACTTAAAAGTTACTATGGTACCGGAGGAGATTTAAATGTAGATGAAATTCATGAGGTTATACCAATAACAGAGGATGTTGGCGTTTGGCACCCGCAGGAAGGCGTGTTTAATGGTCATTTCAGGCCCACAGAAGCCGATAAAATAAATAGGATAGGACAGCTAAGACAGGGAGTTATTAAGGTTTTGGAAAGCAATACTTATTCCCCTGATGTCAGCAAAAAATACACAGTTGCCGATATGATAACGGGTTTTGGTGTTGCAGAAGCAATAAGGCACTACTATGATATCTTTGGCGGAACTGTGATAGGTAAACGAGCTATTGTTCAGGGATTTGGGAATGTAGGATCAGCTGCAGCTTTTTATTTGGCCCAAATGGGTGCCAGGATTGTTGGAATTATTGATCGTGTAGGTGGTGTTATTAATGAAGACGGTTTTTCATTCGAAGAAATAAAGACCTTCTTTTTGCATAAAAAGGGAAATACATTAATAGCAGATGCAGATAAAATGATTCCTTTTGATGAAATGAATAAACGTATCTGGAGTTTACCCACGGAAATTTTTGCACCTTGTGCGGCTTCCAGGTTAATCACCCAGGAACAAATCTCTGAAATGATAGATACAGGCCTAGAGGTCATTTCATGTGGCGCAAATGTGCCATTTGCAGACCCTGAAATATTTTTTGGGCCAATTATGGAGTATACAGATGAAAGGGTAAGTCTTATCCCTGACTTTGTTTCTAACTGTGGAATGGCCAGATTATTTGCCTATTTCATGGAGCGAAGAGTGGGTATGGATGATGAATTAATTTTTAATGATACTTCAGATACCATTCGAAAAGCAATTTTGAATATCTTTAAAGAAAATGTAACAAAAAAGAACATGAGCAAGACGGCATTTGAAATTGCCCTAAAACAACTAATCTAAAACCAACCAACATGGAGACCATTATTATTATTGTATTCTTAGCAGGCTATTTGGCTATTACCCTTGAGCATAATCTAAAAATAGACAAACTAATTCCTGCATTGGCCATGATGGCAATTTTATGGGCCATTATAGCATTGGCTCATTTGCCGGTATTTGAAGTAAACACCGACTTAAAAGAACTGGAACCTTCACATATTGATGAAATGCTGTTGCACCATTTGGGTAAAACCGCAGAAATTATTGTGTTCTTATTAGGGGCAATGACTATAGTGGAGATTATAGATTATTTTGATGGGTTTGCTACAATTAAGGGTTATATCCGCACCAGAAAAAAATCTAAATTACTGTGGCTTTTTTCCATATTAGCTTTTATTCTTTCCGCAATTATAGATAACCTTACAGCTACCATTGTATTGGTAACCATATTGCAAAAAGTAATCAAAGAACGTGAGGTTAGGCTTTGGTTTGCAGGGATGATTATTATTGCTGCTAATGCCGGAGGGGCATGGTCTCCTATTGGAGATGTTACAACTACAATGCTATGGATCGGCAATAAGGTTTCCGCTCTGCAACTCATTAAATTTGTACTGATACCATCAATAGTTTGTATGGTCCTTCCTGTTCTTGTGGCATTGCGGTACAAGGCATTTAAAGGAAATATTAAGGCTGAATTGGAAGATAAAGAAATGGCAAAATCACAATCCCCGTTTGGAGCAACCATGTTATATCTGGGATTGGGTTCTATTGTTTTTGTACCATTTTTTAAGACCATTACGCATTTACCTCCCTATGTGGGGATGATGCTTTCCCTGGCAGTTGTGGCTGCGTTTGCAGAAATTTATACAAGCGCTAAGTTCAGTATTTCGAGCGTTGATTCGGCGGAGAGTCAGGAAGGAGCTCACCATAGTGCTGTGCATGCTTCCTTATCCAAAATAGAGCTTCCAAGTATACTATTTTTCCTTGGGATACTTCTGGCGGTGGCTGCCCTGGAATCCTTAGGAATGTTATTTCATTTTGCAGGTACACTAGATTCTACAATGCCATTCCTTGGCACTGAAGCAATAAACGGATCTGTATCAGATTTGGTAATACTATTATTGGGGGTTGGATCCGCTGTAATAGACAACGTACCTTTGGTGGCTGCCAGTATGGGGATGTTCTCAATACCTTTAGATGATTCTGTCTGGCATTTTATTGCTTATTCCGCAGGAACAGGAGGAAGCATGTTAATTATTGGATCGGCAGCCGGCGTTGTAGCTATGGGAATGGAGAAAATTGATTTTTTCTGGTATTTAAAGAAAATTGCAGTGCTGGCATTCATTGGTTTTATTGGCGGAGCGGCTGTTTTTATACTTATTCGAAATTTACTATTAAACGCATAATTTAATTGATAAAATACCGTTATAAGGGCAACTTTTAATAGGGAAAAATATGATTATGATTCAGGATCTTGTGGACGAAGCACAGGTTGGCGAAGTTATTTCGGAAGAAAAAACACTTTCAGTTATTGATCTTATCTTTAATGGGGGAGCAGGAAGTATTATAATTATTTCAGTTTTGTTTGTGATGCTGGCTGTTGCGTTATACATTTATTTTGAGCGCTTGTTGGCTATAAAGGCAGCCTCAAAAATAGATAAGAACTTCATGAATCAAATACGCGATCATGTAATGAATGATAAACTGGAAGCTGCTAAAATATTGTGTGCCCAAACAGATTCTCCGGTTGCGAGATTAACAGAAAAAGGGATTTCCAGAATTGGTAAGCCCTTAGATGATATTAATACAGCTATTGAGAATGCCGGAACTCTGGAGGTTTACAAATTAGAGAAAAATGTAAATGTTCTTGCTACGGTTGCTGGCGCTGGACCCATGATTGGGTTTTTAGGAACCGTTATTGGTATGATTATAGCATTCCATCAAATGGCCAGTAGCGGCGGACAAGCAGAAATGGGCGCTTTGGCATCAGGTATTTATACCGCAATGACTACCACAGTTGCAGGTCTGATTGTAGGTATTGTAGCTTATATGGGCTACAACCACCTTGTGAATCGTACAGATAAGGTAGTTCATAAAATGGAGGCAAATGCCGTGGAATTTCTTGATTTACTAAATGAACCTGTTTAAAACAGTCTTATGAAAATTAAAGGAAGAAATAAGATCAGTCCGGAATTTAGCATGTCCTCAATGACGGACATTGTATTCCTGCTGTTGATCTTCTTTATGTTAACCGCTAATTCACCCAATGCGTTGGACCTGCTTTTGCCAAAGGCAAAAGGAAAATCTACAAATAAGCAAAATGTTTCGGTAACGATTAATAAAAACCTGGAGTATTTTGTGAACAGCGAGAGAATAAACGGAGAATACATAGAAATTGAATTAAAAAAAGCACTTGAGGGCCAGGAGAAGCCCACTGTTATTCTAAGGGCTGAAGAAAGCGTGGCCATAAAAGAAGCGGTCAATGTAATGGATATTGCCAATAGGAATAGTTATAAAGTGATCCTGGCTGTGCGGCCAAATTAATGTCCTTTTTAGACACGAGACACAAAAAAAAATCATTTACGCTTACAACTATTTTGTTAAGTGTACTCCTCCTTTTACTTTTTTATGTTGGCCTTACTTATATGGATCCGCCCATAGAGAAAGGGATCACCGTAAATTTTGGTACAATGGAATTTGGTATGGGTGAGAAGCAACCCGTTAAAAAAATAAAGTCTCAGCCTGCGGAACCCGTGAAAGAGTTAGAGGAGGAAGTAGTAGAAGAAAAGCCTGCTGCTCAACCGGAAGAAGTAGTTGAAGAAGATCTAACAGAAAAGGCCACTGAGAAGCTACTTACCCAGGAAGATGAAGAATCTGTAAGAATCAGGCAACAGGAGGCTGCAAAACGTGAAGCTGAAGAAGCGGCAAGGAAAGCCCAGGCCAAAGAGGAACAATTGGCAAGGGAACAAAAGGCTGCAGAGGAAAAAGCCCAGCGAGAAAAGGAAGCCAAAAAGAAAAAGCTGGATGAACTTATGGGCGGACTTAATAAATCTGACGGTGAGGTTCAGGGTGGTGAGGGTGATGATGACATGGCAGGAGATAAAGGACAACCAGATGGAGATCCGTATGCCACAAGCTATTATGGTAGTCCCGGATCCGGAAGTGGAACTGGCGGATATGGCCTCAGCGGACGCTCTCTGGTGAGTAAGGGCAAAGTGCAACAAGAATGCAATGAAGAAGGAAGAGTAGTTGTTAAAATTACTGTAGATAGAAATGGTAAGGTTATTAATGCTACTCCGGGGGTAAAGGGCACTACTAATAGTCATCCCTGTTTATTGGAACCTGCAAAAAAAACAGCATTTCTGCACAAATGGAATCTGGATTCCAAAGCGCCCAGTCAACAGATAGGATTTGTTGTGGTGAACTTTAAACTGGGGGAGTAATTAATGAACTACAAGGAGACCCTGGATTGGATGTTCGCACAACTTCCAATGTACCAGGAAAAGGGATCAAAGGCATATAAAGGCAAACTAAAAAACAGCCTGTCTTTGGCCACACACTTAGAAAACCCACATCTAAATTTTAAGAGTATTCATGTGGCAGGAACAAATGGGAAAGGTTCCAGCAGCCACATGCTCGCATCCATATTGCAGGAAGCTGGATATAAGGTCGGGCTGTATACTTCTCCCCATATGAAAGATTTCAGGGAGCGGATTAAGATTAATGGAAAACCTATTAGTCAAAATAATGTCATAGAGTTTATTGAAAAGAATAAGGGATTTCTGGAAACAAATAAGCTGTCTTTTTTTGAAATGTCTGTGGGAATGGCATTTGAGTATTTTTCCAGGAAGAAGGTATCCATTGCTATAATTGAAGTGGGCCTGGGCGGACGTTTAGATGCTACGAATATTATTACTCCCGAAGCTTCACTTATAACGAATATTGGCTTAGACCATACAGATTTACTGGGTCATACAATGGAATTGATATCAAGAGAAAAGGCCGGAATTATAAAAGAGGAAGTTCCTTTAGTGATTAGCGAATATCAGGATGAGATTGCCCCTGTTTTTGAAGAAATTGCAAAGGAAAGAAATTCATATCTGATCTATGCGGATAAGCAAGATTTGATGGAGTATAAAACCTCTCTTTTTGGGAGTTATCAAAACAGGAATATTAAAGGGGTGTTGGCGACTATTAATTTACTTAAAGAGTTTAATATAAGTGAGGAACATATAAGAAATGGCCTTATGAAGGTGGTTGAGAATACAGGACTGCTGGGTAGATGGCAGATTCTGCAAGAAAACCCCAAAGTTATGTGTGATACGGCCCACAATAGTGAAGGCCTCACTTTGGTGCTGGAACAAGTTAAGCTGCAAAAATTTAAAACCTTACATATAGTTCTCGGTTTTGTAAAAGAGAAGAATCTTGATGTACTATTACCCTTGTTTCCTAAAGATGCGATTTATTATTTGGCCAGACCTGATATTCCAAGGGGGTTAGATGCAGAAATCTTAAAGAAAAAAGCGTCGGAATTTGGATTAGAAGGAACAATATATGCTTCTATACCAAAAGCCTATAAAGCAGCACTAAGCAAAGCAGATAAGGATGATTTTATCTATATAGGCGGCAGCACATTTACGGTTGCAGAGGTCCTGTGATTTTTTCTTATTTTTTGTTTTAGGTAACAAAAAACTATTCTATATTTGCATCCCCTTAGGGGCTCTTAGCTCAGTTGGTTCAGAGCACCTGCCTTACAAGCAGGGGGTCACTGGTTCGAATCCAGTAGGGCCCACATCAAGCAGATAACCTGCGCCAAACGGCGCAGGTTTTTTTATTCCCGGCATAAAGCCAAACTCGCTTGAGCTTTTGTTAGGGAATAAAAAAAGCAGGCATTTAAAGCCTGCAAGTTATCTATTTGCAGGTGCGGTTTCCCGATGGATATGTAATCCAGTAGTTTAGAGGGAATAAAAAAAGCAGGCATTTAAAGCCTGCAAGTTATCTATTTGCAGGTGCGGTTTCCCGATGGATATCTAATCCAGTAGTTTAGAGGGAATAAAAAAAGCAGGCTTTTAAAGCCTGCAAGTTATCTATTTGCAGGAGCGGTTTCCCGATGGATATGTAATCCAGTAGTTTAGAGGGAATAAAAAAAGCAGGCTTTTAAAGCCTGCTAGTTATCTATTTGCAGGAGTGGTTTCCCGATGGATATGCAATCCAGTAGGGCCCACTTGATTATCAAAGAGTTACATGTTATTTCCATGTAGCTCTTTTTTTATTTGCACAAAATGTTAGAATTATTAGTATAATATATTCCAATTATGATCAATAGATGGAAGGTTTAAACCAGGGCGACTTCACATTCAATATATAGGATTTAGGCAGATGGGACTTCTTCTTTATAGCATTAGATTACTACAACTTTTTTTATTTGTATTAATACAATACTACTGTTGAGGAGATTACGAAAGCTCTTTTACGACTTCAACAAAATTCGAATATGATACTCATGTAAGAACTCAAAAGGCACACTTATTTGGAAATATTTAGGGATATGTGAGTATATTAGTATGCATATAACGAGTTAGCGAAAACATTATGATGAATACTTTTATTTATGAAAACATATGGTAGATTGAATACAACATTAATTAGTGTTTAAAAGGAATAATAATTTACAAATCTTAGTCATGGTAAAAATTAGGTATTCTATATTACTAACAGGTCTTGTCTGGCTGGTATTTTTTCCGTATAAAATCAGTGGACAAGAAACAAATGCATTAAATGAAAAGTTTATTCATGAAGTGGACTCTATAGTGAATCTAGTGCAATCAAAATGGAATGCGCCCGGAATTGCCATAGGCATAGTAAAAGATGGCGAGGTTCTTTATAAAAAGGGGTATGGATACAAAGACCTTCAAAAGAAAGAACCTGTTACTTCAAATACCTTATTTTCAATTGCATCTTCTACCAAAGCATTTACATCTACAGGTATTGGTTCATTAGTTGAAGAGGGAAAGCTATCCTGGTATAAACCTGTACGAAGTTATTTTCCCATTTTTCAATTAAGTGATACTATGGCTAACAATAATTCAACTCTTATTGATATTTTAAGTCATAGAACGGGTTTGGCAGGACATGACGTGATGCAAATTGCCATTGCAAAACAATACGATCGAAGAGAAATAGTAAAAAGATTAAGGATCCTTGAATTTTCAAAACCCTTTCGGACTAAATTCATTTATCAAAATCAGATGTATCAAGCTGCTACTGTTATAACTGAAGAAATTTCTGGAATGAAATGGGAGGATTTCATAAGACAGCGCTTATTTGAACCATTAAATATGAACTCAACTATTTTTGCAGGTCCTGAGCTTATTCAACATAAAGATAAAGTCGCAACACGATATACATTTACTCCCGAAGGTGAAATCATTCCTGCTACACCAATAAATTCCTTTATGGAGGAAGTTTCAGGAAGCGGATCAATTTATTCCAATGTTGATGATTTATGCAATTGGATAATCTTCAACCTAAATAGAGGAAAATATAATGGTAATATTATTATTTCGGAGGAAATAATGGACATGATTCAAAAACCTCAAACTATTATTCAAGGTGTCCTATTGCCGGAATTATTAATGCATTCTTATACTGTGGGTTGGAATTCCATGGTTTATAAAGGCCATTTTATGCTTAACCGGCCTGGTGGATATATTGGGATTGCATCTAACATTGCTTTTTTCCCTTTGGATAATATAGGAATTGTCGTACTCGGAAATTTACAATCGACAACTGCTCACATGATTCTATCATTTGAAATCATTGACAGAATGCTGACTCTCGATTCAACACCCTGGTTTGAAAAATTATGGCCCCTCGAAGAATACAGTAAACAACAATTTATAAAGCAACTGAAACCTTCTAAAAAGGAGGGTGAAGTTATCAAGCCATCAAAATCGTTAGTAGATTATGCAGGCGAGTATCAGAATGATGCTTATGGAAACATTATTGTTAAATACGAAAATGATAAATTGTCTATTGACTATATAAATAACTCAGAATTACATCATTATGATCAGGATATATTTGAGGCGTATCAATTATATAAGTTTTATAAATTTGAATTTAGTAAAGACCTTGAAGGGAAGATTTTAGCATTAAAATGTCCTTTTGAACCAGCCACTTCTGACATTGTATTTAAGAAAGTCTTCGAATAGTTAATACTTTCGCTAACACAGCATATAAATAATGGCGGGGTTAGTTGGCTGCCAATGGTAGAATTTCTATTGTAATGTCCACATTGGCTGATAAGAACTCGCTTCGAAAACCGCCACTACTCATATGCTAAACCGTTAGAGAACATTGCTGATTTAAATCTATGATTAAGTTAATATAATATGAAACTTTTCAAAGGATGGATAGGTGAACAGAAAACTGCCCTCAATATGTGGTTTTCACTCAGCGCGAATACTTACCGCAGGTTTCATAATATCATCCTACCTTCCAAAAATGGTACGACCCAGATTGACCATCTTTTGATTTCACGTCATGGATTATTCATTGTAGAAACTAAGAATAAGAAAGGTTGGATTTTTGGATCAGAGAATCAATCTAAATGGACACAAACTTTGTATAAAAAGAAGTATACGTTTCAAAATCCACTAAGACAAACATAGAGACAAAAAAAGGTTTTATCTGAATTCTTAAGTTTGAACGAATCAAAGATATATACCATTGTCTACTTCGTTGGAGATTGTAAGTTTAAGACTTCTTTACCTTCTAATGTAATAAAATCAGGGCTAAATGGATACATAAGGAAATTCCGAAATAAAATACTTTCAGATCAAGAAGTTGATTGTATAATTAATGAAATTGAACAGTTTATTTCAAAATCATCTTTAACGAAAAGGGATCATTTACGGTCTTTAAATAAAAGACATACCTCCAAAACGATATGCCCAAAATGTGGCTCAGATCTAGTTGAAAGAACAGCTATTAAAGGTCCTAGAGCAGGAACAAAGTTTCTAGGATGTAAAGATTATCCGAAATGTCGCTTTACAAAGAATTTATAAAAAAAGTAGATGTCATTTTGAGTTTGGAAAATAATTAGTTAAAAACTAAAACGTTCTCTAACAACGTGGCCTGCAAGTTATCTATTTGCAGGAGTGGTTTCCCGATGGATATCTAATCCAATATTTGGCAGAGAATAAATAAACAAGCCGTCAATGAATAGTTATATAAGTTACTCAGGTCTGCTTATTCCTGTGAAGTGGCATTCATTTCCTCTTCACTTAACCAGCCACCACCAAGCGCTTTATAAAGATTTACATAGCCGGTAAAAAGCTTCTGGGTAGCCTCAGATAAACTCAATTCTGCTTCAAATGCCTGTCTCTGGCTTTCAATTAATTCAAGAAAACTCGTAACACCTTTGTCGTATCGTTCACCCGAAAGATATTGGGCATTTTTAGCTGCAGTAACATGATCCTGCCTGGCTTGAACTTCTCCTTTTAGGGTGGCTATTTCAATAAGAGCATCTTCCACTTCCTGGAAGGCCACTATTACCGTACGTTCGTATTCATAGACCACCTGCTCTGTTATCTTCCGTTCAATTTCAACCCGCCTTTTGTTTTTGCCAAATTCAAACAAAGGTCCAAGAAGGCTACCACCAATAGCCCAGGCGGCCGGATTAGCGGTTAAATTGGAAATATCACCACTTACTACCCCCAGCATTCCGGTGAGACTAATAGCAGGAAACCTCTGAGCAACCGCAATACCTATTCTGGCAGTTTGAGCGTGTAAGAGAGCTTCTGCCTGAAGAATATCTGGCCTCCTTTCCATAAGCATTGAGGGCAAACCAACAGGGATATCAGGAGGTAAGTTTTGTTCATCCAGTTTAGCTCCTGTTGTAATAGGGCCGGGACTTCTGCCGAGAAGTATTCCTAAGGCATTTTCAGTTTGCGCTACAGATCTTTGAAAAAAAGGTACCGCGGCAGCGGCGATTGCCCTCTGAATTTGAGCCTGATTCAGGTCAATTTCAGGTACAATACCCTGGTCGTATCTGGCTTGTATTATATTAAGAGATTTTTGTCGCAATTCCAGGGTCCTCCTGGAGATATATTCCCTCCATTTAAAATCAAGTAACTGATAATAGGTACTGGTAACTGCTGCAATTAAGCCTATTTGTACAGTACGTTGACCATATTCTGAGGCTACCAACTCCGCTTTAGCTGCCTCGTTGGCACGTCGGAATTTACCCCAAAAATCCAATTCCCAGCTTAATGTTCCAAAACCAGCAAAGATATTTTGCGCAGAAAAATCCTGGGTGGGAGCCCCTCCTACTACATTACCCCTGGAGGCGCCTATATTGTAACCTATCTTTGGATAAAGATCAGCTCTTGTAAAACCCAGTTGAGCAAGGGCCTGTTCTATCCTTGAGGAGGCAATGAGTGCATCTTTATTTTCTCTTAGACCAATTTCAATTAGTTCTTCCAAAACCGGATCGTCAAATAATTCCCACCAACTTATGTTGAGTACAGAATCTGTCATGGCCAATTGAATGCTATCATAGCGATAGACCGCAGTAGAATCTATTTCTGTACGCTGAGTTTTAAAACTAGGACCTACTTTACATGCTTCAAATAAAAAGAGGGTACTTATAGCAATAAGTATAAAGGAAATTTTGATTTTCATTTCTTTTATCTTTTTCATCTTAGTCCTTAATTACTGTTGAGGTTGCCATTTCTTTATCTCGTTTTTTCTCATATCCGGCAAGCTTGCCAATCAGAATAAATAACATTGGGTAGAAAAACACACCCAAAAGCGTGGCCAAAGACATACCCCCTAGAAGTGCCATTCCCATTACTTTTCTCGCTTCAGCTCCCGAACCAGAAGCAATCACCAAAGGAAAAACCCCTAAAATAAAAGAGAAGGCAGTCATAAGAATAGGTCTGAATCTGGATCTTGCTGCTTTTATAGCTGCATCAAAAAGGCTCGCTCCTTTTTTAAATTCATCATTAGCAAATTCCACAATTAAGATGGCATTTTTAGCTGCCATCCCAATTAGCATTACAAAGGAAACCTGAGCAAATATGTTGTTTTCAAAAGTTGGACTAAATAATCTGGCTACCCATAGAAATATAAGGGCTCCAAATATGGCAAATGGAGTGCCAAGCAGGATTGAAAATGGTAAAGACCAACTCTCGTATTGTGCAGCCAGGATCAGGAATACAAATACTAAGGAAAAAGTAAGGATGATCATGAGGGATCCTGAGGATTTTTTCTCCTGATAGGACATGGCATTCCAACTATAATTCATGTCTGGAGGCAGCACTTCATCTCCTACTTCCTCTAGCGCTGCCATTGCCTGGGCCGAAGTATAACCGGGTGCAGGACTACCAGTTACTTCTACCGACCTGTATAAATTAAATCTATTCGTATAATCTGGTCCTGAAACAGGTATTACAGTGGCGATTGTAGCAAGGGGTACCATATTACCTTCCTTGTTTTTTATAAAGAAATTGTTGATCTGTTCTTCATTCACTCTATATTCCGGTTCAGCTTGTATATAAGTTTTATAAAGCCTGCCAAACCTGGTGAAGTTGTTCACATAAGCTCCTCCCATAAAAGCCCCTACAGTGGTGTAGAGATCATTAAGAGAAACGCCAAGTTTTAGAGCTTTCTCTTTATTGATGTCTAAAAATCTTTGTGGAACATTAGCCTGGAAAGTAGTGAAAGCAGCTCCAATTTCGGGTCTTTCATTTGCCGCTTTTATGAATTTCATGGTGTTTTGCCCGAGGTATTCGGGGGTGTTTCCTGCTCTATCCTGAATCATTAGACTAAAACCAGAACCATTACCTAAGCCGGGTAAGGCCGGGGGTCCAAAAGCAAATACCTGAGCCCCTTTTATTTTTTGAGCAAACTCCATGTTCAGGTTATTAATTACCTCCTTGGCTGTTAAGTCCCTGTCTCCCCATTCCGTGAGGGTTACAAACATAAAACCATTATTGGGGACAGCAGAACCCGCCAATATACTATATCCGCCTAGAGTAGTTAAATACTCTATATCAGGATTATTTAGAATGATTTCTTCTACTTGTTTGGCAATGACATCTGTTCTCTGAATAGATGCCGCATTGGGGAGTTGTATGTTAACATAGAAGAATCCCATATCCTCTTCAGGAATAAATCCGCCAGGTACCAGACTCCCAAACAAGCCGGCACCTAAGGTCATCACAAGAATAAAAATGACACCTCTTTTCAGTTTTCGGGAAACTACATTGGTAAAACTCATATAGGAATCGGTTGACTTGTCCATTCCCTGGTTGAATTTATGGAAGAATTTGCCCAACAATCCCTTATATGGTTTAGGTTCTTTTAACAGTAAAGAACATAAGGCTGGACTTAGGGTCAATGCATTTACAGAGGATACCAGTACTGAAACTACTATAGTAATAGCGAATTGTTGGTAAAGTAACCCGGTAATTCCCGCCATCCCGGCAACAGGTATAAAAACGGCTACCAATACTAAGGTAGTCGCAATAATTGGCGCGGTTACCTTACTCATGGCGTCCAAAGTGGCTTGTTTGGCGTTCATCCCCTTAGCAATATTTACTTGCACGGCCTCAACCACAACAATGGCATCATCTACTACAATACCAATTGCCAAAACAAGTCCCAAAAGGGATAAAACATTTATTGTAAAACCTAATATGGGGAAAAAGATAAAGGCTCCTATTAAGGAAACAGGAATGGCTAAAGTAGGAATTAAGGTAGCACGCCAATCTTGTATGAAGATAAATACTACCAATACTACTAGTAAAAGAGCAATAAACAGGGTTACCACAATATCTTTAATACCTGCTGTAATAGGTAAGGTAGAGTCAAGGGCTACATCATATTTAATACCTTCCGGAAAATTCTTGGAAAGATCTTCCATCTCCGTTAATAAATTCTCGGCCAATTCAACAGCATTAGATCCAGGAGCCTGGTAAACCGCTATAATGGCACAAGTTTCTTTATTCATTCTTGGGATCATAGCATAGGTTTCAACTCCAAGATTTACAGTGGCAATATCTTTTATTTTTACTTGAGATCCATCGGTATTTGTTCTTACAACAATATCCTCAAAAGCCTCAGCGGAATTAAATCTTTCTGGTAAACGAACGGTGTAGGTAAACTCCGTACCAGGTGGTGCCGGCTCTGCTCCGAATTTTCCTCCCGGAACAATTACATTCTGTGCATTTATGGCATTTAGAATTTCAGGTACTGTAATGCCCATTTTAGAAAGTAAATCGGGTTTCACCCAAATTCTCATCGAATATTCAGAAGTTCCTAAAATATCAACCCGCCCAATTCCTTTAATTCTTGATAACTGATCTTTTATATTTATCAAAGCATAATTACCCAGAAAATCCTGATCATACCCTCCATCAGAAGTAAGCGTCATGGCCATCATAATATTAGGTAAGGACTTTTCGGTGGTTACCCCAAATTTTGTTACCTCCTGCGGAAGCTTTGCGGAAGCAGCAGAGACCCTATTCTGAGCCAAAACCGTATTCATATCAGGGTCAGTACCTACATCAAATGAAATGTCAATGACCATAGAACCATCATTGGCGTTGGTAGATTTCATATAAATCATGTTATCTACCCCATTGATTTGCTGTTCTAAAGGAGTAGCAACAGATTCTTCAACGCTGATTGCATTGGCTCCTGTATAGTTGGCTCTTACCTGGACAATTGGAGGTGTAAGGTTTGGATATTGTTCTATGGGTAATCCTATCATAGATACACTACCCACGATGACAATAACAATGGCTATTACAATAGCCACAATGGGTCTTCTAACGAAGAAATTACCTGAGTTTTCGGCCATATTAGGTTTAGTTTTCAGAGTTTTGACTATCGAATGTTGTAACCACCGGCCGTATTTCCATACCAGTTGCTACCTTTTGCAAGCCATCAATTACAACCTGTTCGTTTGCAGCTAACCCTTCTTTGATAAGCCATAAATCACCTATTTTGTCTAAGACTTTTACTTGTCTTGCTTTTACCATATTTCCTTTTTCTACAACAAATACGGAATATTGACCTTGTAGTTCCGTAACGCATTTCTGTGGGATAAGAATGGCATCTTCGGCTATTTCAAATTCAACCCGTATTTTGGCATACATTCCGGGTCTAAGGAGTCCTTTATTATTATTAAAAGATGCCTGGACCAATATTGAACCGGTTTCGGAATCTATAGCCCTTCCCAGGAATTCTACGCTTCCTTTTTCCTCATAAATTGTTCCATCTGCAAGGATTAATGTTAAATTACCCTGGTTATTCGGGTTCTGACGATCTACAGTGCCATCATCAGACACGCTTTGTTCAAAATCGCGGGCAATTGATAAATATTCCGCTTCCGTTAGAAAAAATTCAACCCTCATTTTACTAATATCCGATACCACATTAAGAATTACAGGGTTAGGCTCGCGCCCGACAAATTCGCCGGTTCGCGCTTCCGTTTTGCCTATCAACCCATTTATTGGAGAACTTATTCTGGTATAACCCAGCTGTATTTGAGACATTCGTAAATTGGCCTGGGCTGCCTCTACTGAAGATACGGCGGCATCTCTGCTCGCCTGGGCCGCATCCAGATCACTTTTGCTCACCGCATTAATTTCTGCTAAAGGTTTGTATCTGGCTAATTCATTCTCAGCATTAACCAGATAAGTTTGAGCCTCCGCAACCGTACTTTCCAAAGATGCCACCTGTGTTTCAAATGGTTGTGAATCTATTGTGTATAGTAATTGTCCTTTTTTAACCGGATAGCCTTCTTCAAAATGAACGCCAAGAAGAAACCCTTCAACCCTGGCTCTGATTGGGATGTCCTGAAAGCCATATACTTGTCCAACAAACTCCCGGTTTAAAGGGACATCTTTTTTAATGACATTAATAACCTGGATTTCGGGAATAGGTCTTGCTGCTATAGATTTATCCTTACATGATGTAAAAAACACCGAACCTATGCATATTAAAATTAAAATGTGGGAAAAATATATGGACTTCATAGAATTATGAATTAAAAAGTGAAAATAGTATTTATATTGCATTGAAAAAAAAAAAGAGTAACTTGAATATTAAATCCCTCAACAAATACAAGTTTTCCATTTATTTAATCAATTCTAAGATTTAATGATAAGCTGACATATATCATACCCAATAACTCCGTTGATATGTAATTTTATGACTTAACTATATATGCTATTTAATAATCAACACAATAAGATATGAAAAGTATACTCACAATTCTCGTTTTTTTAGTGACATTCGGTTCTGCATTTTCTCAGACTGGGGAGGATAAGCACCCCCTTCTCACGGATAGATTTATAATTGGAGCTGGCTGGTATTTTCCAACCAGAGATATAAAAGTGGAAGTAGCGGGTGATATCGAAGGTTTGGAAGATATAGATTTTGACGAGACCCTTGGTCTTAGTCAAGGGGATAACACCTTTAATTTTGTTTTCTTTTGGAGATTTTCCAAGAATAAATTTTGGTCTGTACGCGGAGAGTCTTTTAGTGTTGGGAGTACAAGAAATGTTATCCTGGATGAAGAGATAGAATGGGAGGATATTACTTATCCCGTAGGTGGTGAAGCCGAAGTGTCTTTTGGGGTTGCCTTATACAGAGTCTTCTTCGGGAGAGTTATAAGTTCCGGACAAAAGCATGAGTTAGGTGGAGGGCTTGGTATACACGGACTTAATGTCAAGGCTTCAGTGGAGGGCGAAGGCTTTGTTGGAGATACATCAGCTGGCTTTGAGAGAAGTGAAACAGAGGCATTTCTACCCTTACCCAACATTGGGTTTTGGTATACTTGGGCACCTACGGACAAATGGGCATTTTCGGCTAATTTAGACTGGTTTGGTATTAAAATTGATAATATATCCGGGGGTTTATGGAATGTTAGTCCTGGGGTTACTTACCAGATTATAAGAAATCTTGGGGTGAATCTTAATTATGAGTTTATGAACTTTAACGCGGATATTGACGGGACTGATTTCAGAGGTAGTTTTGATTTGACATTCAGTGGCCCTTCAATACGTGTTATGGGTAATTTTTAGATCAAAGCAGATTTAATTTTCCTTATAATTTTGGTGATGAAGAATTATTTATGGCTTTCCTTTGTGCCATTTAGCATGGGGTTGCCTAACTACTCATTTTATTTGATTACACTTTGATTTTTTTATCAAAAGTAAAATAGTGACCTTTTGGTTATTGATCATAAAAAAAGAATTCAACATCTTCTCTTTTTTGTATTTTCACGTCTTAATATGTCCAAAAACACTATAAAATGAAAGACATTCTTACAATTGTTATTTTTTTGGTGACATTCGGTTCTGCATTTTCTCAGCAAGAAGATGATAAGCATCCCCTTCTCGCGGATAGATTTATAATAGGAGCTGGCTGGTATTTTCCGGCCAGAGATGTGAAACTGGGAATTGAGGGCAGTGTCGACCTTGAAGAACAGGAAGAAATCGACTTTGACGAGACCCTTGGTCTTGAAAAGGGGGAGAACACTTTTAATTTCAATTTCATGTGGAGATTTTCTAAATCCAAATTGTGGTCTGTACGTGGTGAATCTTTTAAAGTTGGGGCTACAAGAAATGTAACATTAGATGAAGAGATAGAATGGGAAGATGTTATTTACCCCGTAGGTGGAGAAGCCAAGGTGTCTTATGAGATAGGTTTATACAGAATCTTCTTTGGCCGGGCAATTAGTACAGGACAAAAGCATGAGTTAGGAGGAGGACTGGGTATTCATGGGCTTAATGTCAAGGCTTCTGTTGAGGGTAATGCTATTATTGATGGCCAGTCGGCAGGCTTTGAAAGGAGTGATGTATCAGCATTTCTTCCCCTACCCAACATTGGTTTTTGGTATTTTTGGGCTCCTACAGACAGGTGGGCATTTTCGGCTAGTGTAGACTGGTTTGATGTAAAAATAGATAATATATCCGGGGGTTTATGGAACGTTAGTCCGGGGGTTACTTTCCAGATTATCAGGAACCTGGGAGTGAATGTCAATTATCAGTTTTTAAAATTTAATGCGGATATAAATAAGGATAGTTTTAAAGGTAGTTTTGATTTAAAATTCAGTGGCCCTTCAATACGTGTTATAGGTAATTTTTAGATCAAAGCAGATTTAACTTTCCTTATAAATTTGGTGATGAAGAATTATTTATGGCCTTCCTTTGTGCCATTAAGCATGGGGTTGCCTAACTACGCATTTTATTTGGTTACACTTTGATTTTTTTATCAAAAGTAAAATAGTGACCTTTTGGTTATTGATCATAAAAAAAGAATTCAACATCTTCTCTTTTTTGTATTTTACGTCATAATATGTCCAAAAACACTATAAAATGAAAGGTATTCTTACCATTGTTGTTTTTTTGGTGACATTCGGTTCTGCATTTTCTCAGCAAGAAGATGATAAGCATCCCCTTCTCACGGATAGATTTATAATTGGAGCTGGCTGGTATTTTCCGGCCAGAGATGTGAAACTTGGAGTAGAGGGTAATATCAGCATAGGTGAAATAGAAGAATTAGAAGACATTGATATAGATCGGACACTTGGTCTTAATGAGGGGGATAAAACCTTTAATTTTAATTTCTTGTGGAGATTTTCCAAGAATAAATTTTGGTCTGTTCGCGGAGATTATTTTAGAGTTGGGACTTCAAGAAATGTTATCCTGGATGAAGAAATAGAGTGGGATGAAATTACATATCCCGTAGGTGGAGAAGCCAATGTGTCTTATGAGATAGGCTTATACAGAATCTTCTTTAGACGGGCAATTAGTACAGGACAAAAGCATGAGTTAGGTGGAGGGCTTGGTGTACACGGACTTAATTTCAAGGCTTCAATTGAGGGCGAAGGCTTTGTTGGAGGTACATCAGCTGGCTTGGAAAGGAGTGATATATCAGCATTTCTTCCCCTACCCAACATTGGTTTTTGGTATATTTGGGCCCCTACAGACAGGTGGGCATTTTCGGCTAGTGTAGACTGGTTTGGTATTAAAATTGATAATATATCCGGGGGTTTATGGAATGTTAGTCCTGGGGTTACTTTCCAGATTATCAGGAACCTGGGAGTGAATGTCAATTATCAGTTTTTAAAATTTAATGTGGATATAAATAAGGATAGTTTTAAAGGTAGTTTTGATTTAAAATTCAGTGGCCCGGCCTTGCGCATTTTAGGTAATTTTTAAATCCAAGCGGATTTAAATTTTACGCATAAAACCAATGATGAAGAATTATAATCGGATTCCCTTGGTGATTCAAAACCCAACGTTGATTAGCTGCTTCTAATATTTGGTTTTGTGTCTTGAATTTTTTAATTAAAATGAAATAGTACCACTGTAGTAATAGATGATAAAAAAAATTAACAGGTTGACATTTTTTGTAATTTAGCACATTAATATAAACGTAAATAAAAAATACTCAAAAATGAAAACAAAAACTATTTTGCTCGTTATTGGAATGACTTTAATGATGAGTCCTGCATTTTCTCAGTCTTTTGATGATTACCTGGAGGTTGTAAGAGATGTATTGAATACCGAAAAGAAAGCAGCAGTAGCAGAAACTATGGCACTAAGTGAGGCTGAGAGTGGTGCATTTTGGTCGCTATACAATGAATACAATGCAGAACTGTACAAGGTCCATACAGAACGAGTGAATATAATAAAGGATTTTGCGGCCAATTATGAGTCAATGACAGATGAAAAAGCCGATGACCTTGTGAAACGTTCATTGGCTTACCAGACAAAACTACTCAAGCTAAATAAATCCTATTTCAAAAAGTTTAAGAAAATTCTACCTGCCACAAAAGCAGCACTTTATTTTCAGGTTGAAAGCAAGATTGATGATTTAGTTAATGCCTCGCTGGCATTGGAGATACCTCTTGTTAATACCAATTAAACTAAATGATAAAAGTGTTCTATTTGTTATAGGTCTTCTTATATTCTCATTTACTGGATATATTTAAATTTGGCTTATAACAAATAGTACATTTAATGGTGCTTGATCTGATCACTCAAATCAATACCTATAGCTATAGATATCTTTGAGTTTAACCTTATCGCCCTTCACATTGATTATTTCTAAATCGTAACGGATAGTTATCGCAGTACCTGGCGGCGCATAATAGTAAATGATCCAGGCATCGGATTCTCTCGTTCCAAGACAGCCATTGGAACTTGCTTTACCTAAGGTTTTAGGGTTGGTGGTTGGATGTATCATCTGCCCATTTCTAATCCCGTTTATTTCAGTTTCAATCCAGGGAATTTGAGGCATTAAAGTTCTTTTATTATCATCTCTTTTTGTTATATAAAAGCGCTTTTGGTCTACAGGGTTATAAAATTTAGGATTTCTTTCCAGACGGACAATTTCTCCCCTTCCGGTTATTGTTCTTAAGTCGGTGATTTTATCACCCATGGCCAGATATTTTTTCGTGTTTTTTCCTACTCTAACCGGAAAGGTAAATAGCAAGGCAGTATCCTGATAAATACGAAGCTTAAACTCGGGGATATTTACATCGAGATGCGTTTTTTTAAAAGAATCTATAATACAGGCTGCCGACAGGGAATCCGGGATCAATATGGAGTCCGGGGATTTTAGAACTAACAGTTTCCGCTGATCATACACAAAAGAATCCCGTGCTATCATTCGATAGTAATCTGTATTGGCGAGGGTATCTATTATCCATGGATTGGCACGAACCAGAAGGTGTTCTGTAAGAGGGTAAGAAACCAAAGAGTCATAGGCATTCACCAGGGAGTCCATGTATTCAAAATACTCACTAATAGCCACATTACGGGTTATGTGGATCCATCTGACTGCCATAAGCTTTTTTGTTGAATCTCCTGCATGTACAGTCGAGCTCATTTGAGATACGCTCAACGGCCTAATAAAGCTAATGGCAGGTTTTACTGAAGCACATATACATAAAATTGAAATCCCAAGAAGAAATACAGGTTTGAAGATCATCGCTCTTGCTGTTTAGTTCAATTTTCTTTTGCCTTAGAATCACCAGAGACAGTATAAAATTACTGCTCAAATGAAGATAAGACAATGAGTAAGATCAGTCCGTACATATGACTTATATCATTTATGGAATAGAGTATTAAAGGTATATTTGAAGTATATAGTCTACATGATAAAAAACACCTATGAGTACGGTAAAACGAAGTTTGGGTGGAATAAAACAATTCTTTATAGAAATAGGGGAGCTGGCATATTTTGCAGGCCGCTTTTTTAAAGAACTGTTCAGGCCTCCTTTTGAGTTTAAGGAGTTGCTTAGACAGTGTTATCATATGGGTAACCGTTCCCTGGTTCTTGTATTGGTAACGGGGTTCATTATTGGGTTAGTCCTTACCTTACAATCCAGGCCTACGCTAATTGAGTTTGGTGCTGAATCCTGGATGCCTAATATGGTGGGGATTTCTATTGTTCGAGAACTGGGTCCTGTGATTACTGCGCTGGTTTGTGC
The DNA here is from genome assembly GCF_039969275.1 of Eudoraea sp. Lineage (GTDB taxonomy): Bacteria > Bacteroidota > Bacteroidia > Flavobacteriales > Flavobacteriaceae > Eudoraea. The sequence goes on along the minus strand of NZ_JBDVOC010000010.1, from coordinate 699,584 downwards.
AGGGCGAATTGCTTCAGGTATCGGAGCCGAATTGGGTTCCATGCGGGTTACTGAACAAATAGATGCCATGGAAGTATCAGGAACAAATCCGTTTAAATATTTGGTCGTGACAAGAATCTTAGCAACTACTCTTATGCTTCCATTGCTTGTAATCATGGGAGACGCCATTGCGTTATACGGATCTGCACTGGTTGAAAATTTTAAAGGAAACGTCTCTTTCCAGCTCTATTTTAATCGTGTTTTTGACGCCTTGGATTATCGGGATTTGGTTCCTGCAACTATAAAGTCATTCTTTTTTGGTTTTGCAATTGGACTGGTGGGATGTTTTAAGGGCTATTACAGTAAAAAGGGAACCGCAGGTGTAGGTTTAGCAGCCAATACTGCTGTGGTCTTTACATCCATGTTTTTGTTTGTAATAGACTTTATAGCTGTTTTAATATCTGATATATTTTACGATTTGTGATGTTACAAGAAAAAGAAAGTTCCAATAATACTGTGGCCAACGAAAGTGAAGTCATAATCCATATCAAAGATCTTTATAAGCGCTTTGGAAAGAACCATGTACTCAACGGCTTTAATATGAAACTGTACAAGGGGGAAAATTTAGTGGTCATGGGAAAATCGGGTTCAGGAAAATCTGTAATGATCAAATGTCTTGTAGGATTAATGCAACCCGATAGTGGTTTTATATCGGTTATGGGAAATGAGATTAAATTATTGGATAGGCCAACCCTGGATATTCTTCGTTCAGAAATTGGATTTTTGTTTCAGGGAAGCGCTTTGTATGATTCTATGACAGTAAGGGAAAATTTGGAATTTCCTATGCGACGGCATAAAGAGAAACTTGGTGATATCTCAGATACAACTCCTTTGGTACTTGAGGCTTTAGAGAGCGTAGGTCTTGCAGACGCTATAGATTTAATGCCGGTAGAACTTTCCGGTGGAATGAAAAGACGTGTGGCATTGGCGCGTACCCTGATTCTCAGACCTAAAATTATTTTATACGACGAACCAACCAGTGGTTTGGATCCCATAACTGCGAAAGAAATTATTGAATTAATGCGAAGTATTCAAAAAAAATATGGTACATCTTCCCTGATCATTACGCATGATGTGGACTGTGCACGTGTAATTTCAGAACGTATGATTCTACTTGTAGATGGTATTAATTACGCCGAAGGTACTTATGATGAACTTGTTAAATCTAAAGACCCTAAGGTAGAAGCATTTTTTAAAAAATAACGATATGGAAAAAACAAGCCTGGAAAAACTAAGATTGGGCATTTTTGTGATCCTGGGAACGGCATTGCTGGTATTTGCAGCCTATGTGATAGGAAACAGACAAAATATGTTTGGTAACACTTTTACGATCCACGCCGTTTTTAAAAATGTAAATGGCCTTGAAAAAGGCAATAATGTGCGTTACTCAGGAATAGGTGTTGGTACTGTAAAAGATATAGTAATGGAAAATGACTCTACTATAGATGTAGTAATGGTCATTCAGGATAATATGTTGAAGCATATTAAAAATGATGCTATAGCTACTATAGGCTCTGATGGCCTGGTGGGCAGCATGATTGTAAATATTGTTCCCGGAAGTGGAATGGGAGCAATGATAAAGTCTGGAGATGAAATTGTTTCTTATAGTCGTATTGGCGCTGAAGATATGATGAGTACCTTAAATGTAACTTCTGAAAATGCAGCACTGCTAACTGCCGATTTGTTAAAAGTTACAGCAGCTCTTACGAAAGGAAAGGGTACCTTAGGCCGCCTACTTAATGATACCCTAATGGCTCAAAATCTTGAACAGACCATCTTGAATCTGAAACTGGCTAGTGCCAATGCCAATAATACGCTGAAGGAAGTGAATAGATTTGTAGACGCAGCCAACTCTGAGAATTCTGTGGTTGGTGTCTTATTGCGCGACTCCCTGGCCGGACTTGAAATAAAACAAATTATTCACAATCTTGAGTCCGCCAGTTATAGGATGGAGAAGTTGACAGTAAATTTGGATAGTGTGGTTACCGGTATTTCGGAGGGGGAAGGAGCTTTAAATTACTTAACCAAAGACACTGTTTTGGTCCAACGGCTCGAAGCAACCATGAAAAGTATAGAAGAAGGTACAGCAAGGTTTAATGAGAATATGGAAGCGTTTAAGCATAACTTTTTAACCCGCGGTTATTATAAAAAAATGGCCAAGGAGGAACAAAAAGCTGCAAAAAAGGAGCAGAAAAAAAATTGAATGGAATTTATGTAATGCTCATTCTCATATATAAGGCTGTCTTACTATAGTCTTCCATTTTTCGGGTGCAGCCCTCCTAATATCTGAAAGGTAGATTTCATGATGCTTTCCCGAAAGCTTGTGCCCATCATTTATTATGCAGTCATGAACTTTTTTAATAGTAGGTCCTTCTTCCGAAAATGGCCCAATATGTAAAGTTTGTGCCGTTTTTCCTTCAGTAAAAGCTTCAAAACGAATTTTAGATAATGCTTTTGGGTTCTTTTTTTTTCTAACCTCTTCTGTGGCGATAGCTATCAATTCATTGGTCACCACTTCCGGTTGCATAATCATAGCGGTCCATTTCCAATCTTCCTTTTTGTTTTGATCAAATTTTGACATATCGTCCACCCACCAAAGTCCCTCCAGTGGCATAACGCCATAGTCAATCTTTTGTTTTCCTTTTTTAATCATAAATTTTAGGGTATAGGATAGGGTATACAGCGCCTCTATCGCTTCTTTATACGCCAAGGAAGTATTTGGATCTCCTGCGCCGTCTATCATCAAAAAGTTCATTATAGGGACATCTCTAAATTCAATTTTTTTTTGAGATGGTTTGTAGAGATGTTTCAATTCTTTTTTGTAATCAATCTTGTCCATCTTATGGTCGTTTTGAGGTGTATATCTATTAATTTTAAAAATAGTCAGGCTCTTTTAATAGAACCTTCTTATCCAACTCAGGTCTAAGGACCGTTTTGTTCAATATTAAGCCGTCTTTTGTCTTTTAGGGCCCAGTAGATACCTTTGACTCCGGCAACCCATTGGTCATATAAATAAATGAGTGTAATTTCTTCAATAGTTTCTAAAACACCTATAATTATCATTGTATAAAATAACCAATAAACAGGACCAAAGAATAACAACCAGAGTATAAATACCCCTTGAATAACAGCGGATAATTTGGCCAGATAGGTATGAAAAGCGGTGGCTTTACCATATTTTTTATACGCAATTATCATTTGCAGAATGTAGGGTACAAAAGCAATTAAAATCAGAGGGTAGTTCTCCTGCATAAAATCGGGCTCAAATTTTATCAAACCTATCAAACCAACCACCAGCGTCACTTGGTCCCCATAAGAATCCAATTGTGAGCCACGTGCACTGGTAATCTTAAGTTTTCTTGCTAAAAAACCGTCAATAGCGTCAGTGGAATAGCTAACAAGCAAAAACCAGCTAAATAATTCTCGTTCATTAAGCCATATTAAAGTAAGCAAAAAGGGTACGGCAGCTATCCGATAGAATGAAAACCAATCTGCGATATTGAAATCTCTGAATCTTGCCATATCCTGGTATTTAAATTCCCTTACGGGTACTTTTAAAGATCTTACATAAAACTAAATCTGGTGCCTATAGGTTATATTCGAAGGATATCCGTTGGAGTTTCGACCAAAATGGTGATTTTTCCACGGAGCGCAATCGGTTGTTTCATAATTTCGGGATTGTGTCTTATCATTTTAATCCAATCTTCAGAAGAGAATTCATGAGGTTCAAATTTGGAAGTATAGGCCGGATGATTTTGATTAACTAAATCTTTTACTTCTATACCTAACCTATCTGCCAATTCCGCTATTTGTGTTCCGGTGGGTGGTGTTTTTAGAATATCTATCTCTTGTACGGGCCAACCTTCAGATTTGGCGTAGGCCAAAGTCTGCTTCGCCCTTTTGGATTTAGAACTATAAAACAGGGTGATTTGTCTGTCTGAAGTAGCTATTTCACCCATAAGCTTGGTTTTTATTGAGTTTAAGATAAAATTAGTCCATTTAATCATTTGTAAAAATGACAATTATCATATAGCCGTTTTCTTACGGAATATGACTTAGGTCATTTTTAGTTGTTTTTCTTTTTGCTAGATTCATCTCGTTAATTCAATTAATTCAAAATGCGTATCCTATGAAAACCATACTCTGTGCCACGGATTATTCGGATAATTCAATTTCAGCATTGAAGTTGGCCAATGTGTTTCGCAAAAAACTTGATGCCGAGCTTCATGTTATTCACGTATTTGATATTTCAGCAACTTTTATTAGTACCGTGAGTTTGGCATATGCCAGATTAGAGGAGGCTGCATTTAATAGTCACCGGGAAAAACTAGATGCTTTTTGCTGGAAGTATTTAGAAATGATGGAGGGTGATAAGGGTCCTGTTATTCATGTGGTTGAGAATAGTATCGAGTCTGATGGTATATTGGTAAAGGCTGAAGAAATAAGCGCCGAGCTCATATTTGTCGGGATGACAGGAAGTAATATTGTAAAAGACTTATTTATAGGAAGTACAGCCACTGCTCTGATAGAAAAATCTCCTGTACCTGTATTGTCTGTCCCACAAAATTCCAGGCTTTCAGGGCCAAATACCATTGTATACGCAACGGCCTTTGAAGAAGCAGATGTCCTGGCCATTGAAAAGATTTCTGAGTTTGCATCCGTCTTTGATACTGAAATTAAATTAATACACGTTTCAACCAAAAATGAGTACGCTGCAGAAGATCAAATGCTTTGGTTCAAGGAGTTGCTTAAGGAAAAGGTTGCTTATAAAAATATCAGTTTTGAATTTAGATTATCAGATGATATTTTCAACACCTTAAAAGACTATTTAAAGGAGGTAGATGCAGATATTCTGGCAATGTTGGAAAGAGAAGGTCACACCTTAATTCCGAATCTTTGGCATTTTGATCTCGTAAAACGAATGAAATTGGAGCGGCTGGTTCCATTGTTAAGCTACCAAAAAAATAGTATTGGAATTACATGATAATTGATTGCCATTAACTCTTTATTAATCTTATTAAAGATATTTACTCGCAAAACTTATCGAAAGAGATAATTTGATTCGGTCAAAACCTAAACAAGGCATTCATAGAAATGTTTTTAACCTGCATTTCTTCCTTTTCAAGAAAGAAGACATTTCCACCCTGGAGAAAGGTGCATATGGCAGCCATATTTAATAAGGAGATATTTCGCATTTCTTTTCGGGAATCAAGAATTAAGCACCCTTTAGAACTGTTATAGGTGCCAAAAACATCTTCTTTTTGTTGTACAAAAAGGGTATCTATTTTTCCTTTGACAGCTGCCGGAATAATTTCTGAAAGTTGCCAGGAAGTTTTTGTAGTATGAAACTTATCAATAAACTTTGCCAGTTTTTCACGCATTGTCGTTTCAAAATAATATTGAACCAAACCCCAGGATTCTTTGTGTAACTGGTTTGCACCTTTAAATTCAGGATCTCCACTTAGATTGGTATCCCATAATTTATGGTATGAATTTATTTTCTTGTAAATAGGGTACAACTCATCGGTACATGCCAAAATCAAAGGAGTCTTTTTATTTGATATTATTTTAGCAACCCCTTGATTAACCTTTCTAAAGAAGCTAACCAGCTCTTTTTTTTCGTCTTCCTTACCTTCTCCCTGACCATGAAACGACCCTGCCGGATACATCATATGACCTGTTCTGTATTGTAACATATTTTGCTCAAAATCATAACCCACAACTTCTTCTAACTGTTTGGGAATTATTTTTTTAATTTGAAGTTCCCTGAAGTTATTTCTGGAACCCTTATATAATTTTATATAGTCCCGGCTTAGTTCCAGGAGATAGTAAATACCGTTGTTGTGAAACAAGGGGAGCAACGGAATTAAATAAAAATGATCGGCAACATAGGTTTTTATTTCAAAGGAAAGAGGTAATTTATAGTATCTGATCCCATTCTCTCTATCTAAAAATATTGCCAGACCTTCTGAAGGATTTCTCCATAAACTTAGATCAAAAATAAGGTTTCGGATTGGTTTAAGATAGGTATTAATTTTAGTTTCATGCATTCCATATTCAGCCAAAAGCGTATGTACTTTTTTCAGACAAGATTTTAAATTAGATTGCCCCATACCTTCATTTTGCTCTTTCCCTTTTTTATACATTGGCAGATAAATGGAAATGCAATGCTGGTCCTTTATTGCAGCTAACTGCTCAAAAGTTTTTTTTGTAAATGTGTGTGCTAAAAAATTATTCATGATCTTAATTTTCGCCAATTTATTAAATGATGTAGAAATCTGAAATGACAAGGATCAGGGGAGTAATGTTAATTCATGATTTTGGATGCAAATGTGTCTTAAGCATAAGAAATTCACTTACGTTATTAACATCAATTGCACCAACAAGTTTGTTGGTTTTGTCGGTTACAGGAAAAAAGCGTTGCTTCTCAGTATTGATCATTCCAAAAAATTCTTTTAACTCATCAGTGGCTTTCATGGTCTTATATTTTGTGTTCATAATTGCCTTCACTTTAATTGAACCATTTTGAGCATTATTAAGAATGTTTTTATGATTTAAAATACCTGCTATTTCCCCATCTTCTGTAACTACAAAATCCTTTTCTGTACCTGCTAATATTATCTCAAAAACATCTTCAAGATTATTTTCAGGATGCAGTAGCGTAATATTAGTCAACAAGGCTTCCTGTACAAAATGACCTTCAACCAGGGATTTCTGTTTGACCATTTGATTTTCACTATAGGCAGCTAGAAAAATAAAGAGTGCAATTAGTATCAGAAAGGGATTGAAAAAAAGACCCAGCATGAAAAAAACAACAGCTAAAGCCTGCCCCAATCCTGCGGCTATTTCAGTAGCTCTTGCTCTATCCATAGTAAATGACAATAAAGCGCGAAATACACGACCACCATCCATTGGGAAAGCTGGAATTAAATTAAAAACTACCAGCATTACATTGGCTATGAAAAGATAAAATAAAAGTGTCTCCAAAGTTGGTGCCGATAATAACTGCATCAAACTATCCGCATCCAGTCCAAAATAACTTCTCATGGGGACGACCATATAGAGTAGTATTGCAATTATCACATTTACAGCAGGCCCTGCCAAAGCTACGATCAATTCTTGCTCTGGTTTCTCAGGCATTTTTTCTAAAGATGCCACGCCACCAATAGGCAATAACGTAATTTTTTTAGTACTTATATTAAATCTCCTCGCAGTTAGGGCATGTCCTAATTCATGTAGTATCACGCAAAGGAAGAGCAACAAGATTAAAATTATATTCATCAAGGCTGTATTCGCAGTTCCACCTCGTTGTATATCAAGAAAGACTACCCATATCAATAAAAGAGTAAATGTCCAATGCACCTCTATTCTAATTCCGGCAATTTTTCCGAGCTTTAATACACCCTTCATTTGTTGATTTTTCATGAAAGTATTTAGATATGGGAATTTTAGCAATGACCAATGTCATTACATCATTATTATTTGAGTTGTAATTTTAGAGATAGTACCCTTCAAATCATCTCTTATGAACACTTTAAAGGAAGATAAATATGTACTCCTGGACGATATAATTTCGATCTGGGATCAAATTTTCACTATAGCTCCTTTGGTCTTAATTGGGACAAAAGAAAAGCAAGGTTATGATCTTGCGCCAAAACATATGGCAATGCCCTTAGGCTTTGGCAATTATTTTGGGTTTGTCTGTACCCCAAGGCACAATACATTTAGTAATGTGTTGGCCACTGGCGGTTTCACGGTTAGTTTTCCAATCCCCGACCAAATAATCACAAGTTCTTTGAGTGCCAGTCCGCGAATGGAATGTATTTCCAAATCGGAAGGCATAGTTAACGCCTTGCCTATTTTAAAAGCACCTTCTATGGATGCGCCTATACTAGCCGATGCCTATTTTTATTTGGAGTGCGGGTTACATAAAATTATTGATGGCTTTGATGATTATAGTATTATTACGGGAACAATTAAGGCTGCTTATGCCCATAGAGATTATATAAAAGTTTCGGAAATGGACGAGCAGGAACAAATTTTAAAGAACCCCTTACTTGTATATATCGCCCCAGGTAGATTTGCTAAGATCACGGAAACATATGACTTTCCCTTTCCAAAAAATTTTAAGCGATGAAAAACCCGGAGAAAATAGCGGCTGCGGCGCAAGAATATCTCTTGACTCATAAGGAACAGATGATTCTCTTTTTAAAGGAATTGGTTGGTATGGAAACCCCCTCTGACAAAATTAATTCCCAGCACCAAATATTGGCTTATTTAAGAGATAGATTTACTGCTATGGGTTATTTGGCAATTCATGTATCCGGTAAAAATACCGGCGGTTACTTGTATGCAAGGCCCAAAATTAGAAAGAAACATTTACCCCTTCAGCTTTTGATAGGTCATTGCGATACCGTTTGGCCCTTAGGGACAATAGAAAAAATGCCCCTAACTTACATTAGAGGTAAGATAAATGGGCCAGGTGTTTATGATATGAAAGCTGGTATTACCCAGATGGTTTTTTCCCTGATGGCGATCAGGGAGCTGAATATAACACCAAAGGTTGAGCCTGTAGTATTTATAAATTCTGATGAAGAAATTGGAAGTAGAGAGTCTACTTATGCCATTAAAAGATTAGCAAAACTTGCGAACCGGGCCTATGTTTTGGAACCCCCTTTAGGATTAAATGGAAAATTAAAAACAGCGAGAAAGGGCTTAGGCCGTTTTACTATAACAGTTCGCGGAAAGGCAGCACATGCCGGATTAGATCCTGCCAAAGGGGTGAATGCCATAGTAGAATTATCACAACAGGTCCAGAAGCTTTACGCTATGAATGATCTGGACAAAGGGATTTCAGTAAATATAGGCATGATCGAAGGGGGTATCTCACCCAATGTCATTGCACCTTTAAGTAAAGCCGTAATTGATGTTAGAGTCCTTAAAGTTGAAGATGGGGATGTGATAACAAAAAAAATAAAAGCCTTAAAGCCTATACATAAAGATGTTGAAATGGAAATTGAAGGGGGGATAGGCAGACCGCCGATGGAAAAAACTCCCCGTAATCAGCATTTATGGAAATTGGCAAAAAAACAGGGACAAGAATTAGGACTGGACCTTGAAGAAGCAACTGCCGGGGGAGGTTCAGATGCCAATACAACCAGCCTCTTTACTGCTACTCTGGATGGCCTTGGAACCCCTGGTGATGGTGCGCATGCAGCGCACGAGTATATTTTACAAAATAAGCTTGTTGAAAGAACAGCACTTTTGACACTCTTATTGTTATTAGAACCTTTAAATGAAAAAACATGAACCATCAATTTATTTATACGTCATTAACCAGAATTTCTGATTTGGCTGAAATGGAATTCAACATTGAAAAACTTCACAGGGAACATTGGGAAACCGGCGATTATGTTGTAAGTAAGATCCTGGATCCTGGAAGTAACACCTTGAATTTGGAGCTTACAACCGGCAGAATGCGGGGAGTAATTGGAGGGGAGTCAGTCGTTGGTGCACTGGGAGAGCGTTTTGCAACTCTTGAAGCGACAGGGACATGGCGTAAAGTTAAATCCGACCTTAAGATGAATGTTTTAACCGGAGCTGGTTTGATGGGAAAATTAACCTCAAAATCTATTTTTTTGCCAAACATGATGGAAGTAGATTATACAGGTCATGCATTCAGAAATGGCAAAAAACTTAGTATGAACGATTTTGTGGAAACAGTTGAGCCAATCCCGTTTAATACACCGGTGATCCTATTTGTAGGGACTTCCATGTCTGCAGGAAAAACAACTTCTGCCAGAATAGTGGCCAACCTTTTTAAAGTTGCCGGATACAAGGTAGTTGGCGCTAAGCTGACCGGTGCCGGACGTTATAAAGATATTCTGGCCATTAAGGACGTAGGGGCAAATGCGGTTATGGATTTTGTGGATGTTGGGCTGCCATCTTCAATTTGCCCGGCAGACGTTTACAAGACAAAGTTAGATCAGCTAATGAGCAGAATCGAGCATCAAAATGCTGATGTAGCTATTATTGAGATAGGTGCATCGCCTTTGGAGCCCTATAATGGAGATCTGGCTATTAACGCTTTGAGAGAGCATATTAAATGTACGGTTCTTAGCGCTTCGGATCCATATGCTGTATACGGTTTAATGAAAGCCTTCGAGATTATTCCGGACATCGTAACCGGGATTGCATCCAATACGCTGGCAGGAGTTAGTATGGTTGAAAAACTTTGTAATGTTAAGGCTCTGAATTTAATTGATTCTTCAACTTCTGAGGAGTTAAAAGAGGTGCTGTCGGCAAAAACGGGTTTTTCTTTATCAGGAAAAAGGAGTGTTTATGGTTAACACGCCCATAAGCTGATAAATATCATACTGAAATAATTTCTTGAGTTTTATCTTAGAAATGAAAAATAAAATTAGTTTAAGCATGAAAACTTCAGAAAAGAATATTTGTCAGAGTTGTGGTATGCCAATGAAGAATATGACAGATTTTGGAACGGATAGAGATGGAAGTATAAATACGGAGTATTGCCATCATTGTTATGAAGAAGGCCAGTTTATCGATCAGGGGATTAGCCTTGAAGAAAAAATGGCCAGGAATATTAAGATTGCCGAAAAACTCGGAATGTCAAAAACTACCGCTTCTAAATTAGCCAGGAATACACTTCCTAAATTAAGGCGTTGGAGGAAATCAAATAAAGCCAAACAGAAAAGAGAATAACGCTGAAAAGCTAACCATGGGAACAGTTTCACTTAATGAACAACGAAGATCACGCTTTACACTCCTTCAGGTTATGGAAGGAGTAGAGGGAATACTTATAATTATATCTGCCTTTTTAACCTTGTTTTTTAAACCATTAAGAGATCGCTGGGGATTGAGCCACAAGGAGGCCAATTCTCCATTTCCTGGAGATCATTTAGTACCACAGCCGCGCTCAGAGTTTGTTCACGCCATAGAAATAAATGCCCCGGCAAAATTGGTCTGGCCATGGATTGCACAAATAGGGCAGGGAAGAGGTGGTTTCTATAGCTATGAGGCATTAGAAAATATATTTGGCTTGCAAATCTATAATTCGGATAAAATTTTACCTGAATTTCAACAACTCAAAATAGGCGATTTAATTCCTTTTAGTCCAAAGGATACTTACCCTGTTGTAATTTGCGAACATGGAAAAGCTTTGGTCATTGAAAATTGGTATGATTTAAATAAAAATTCTGTTTACAATCAGGCTTTAGAATCCCCAATGAATTATTTGCATCTAAGTTGGTTGTGGATGGTAGAACCAATTGATGAACATAGGTCCAGATTTATCTCCAGAAATAGAGTAGATTACAGCCCTTCCCTCAAAAACAGTTTGCTATTTGGACCCATGGCCGAACCTATTGTGTTTGCTATGGACAGGAAAATGTGTTATGGTATAAAAAGAAGAGCGGAGAATTTATACAGGACTACTCTGCAATAGTCATTCATTCCTTTAGGCACTTTATTAACTCGGAATACGATAGGCTTATGAAAATAGATATACTCCCGGTAGTTCCTAAACCTTTTATAATGCTCTTACCACTTGCAGGAATGGGTTTATTTGTTCTACTGTATATTTTGGCAGCCATAAATTATCCGGGAGGTTCATGGATAGTAATAGATCAGGAAGGATTCAATTTTTGGAACAATTATCTCTGTGATTTATTAGACCGTAATGCCATAAACGGTGAACTAAATCCTGCGCGTTTTTTTGCCAGAGCTTCGCTGGGAGTACTTTGTATAAGCCTGGTTTTATTATGGTATTATTTACCCGGGTTATTTTCGAATAAAAGCATCAATCTCATTGTTATGTGGTTGACTGGGATTTTGGCATTACTGATTACAATGTCTCTCACATCAGGAACTCATGATATTACAGTTCGTATCGCAGGAATTTTTGGGGTAATAGCCTTTATAAGCTGTTTTGTTGAGCTGTATAAGGCGAAATATTTCTCACTTGTAATTTTAGGGCTTGTATGTCTGATAATTTTTTTGGTTAACTATTATATTTATGAAACCGGGACCTTTATAAGAAGCCTTCCCGTTATTCAAAAAGTCACCTTTTTTTGCTTTATTCTGTGGTTTGCTTTTCTGGATATAACCTACTACAAATATTTAAAATTTAAACACGATAAAATTAAGGTTAGCCACAAATAAAGTGCTAGATATCAAGCCTTTCACAAAATTAGCAAAGGCATTTGCATCAATGTTTTTTGAGGTGTAAATGTTTTGTTTCAGGGCATTTATTTCGTAACTTGAAAAGACGGGTATTTTAACCTGAAGGAGGTCTTTATCTTCTATAAGCATTGAGAAGAATAAGCTTAATATGGGTTAAAAAAATAAACGAAGAGCAGATCTAAGGACTTTTTTACGAGAAAACAAAAATAATTTAAAACTTACATTATGAGCGCATTATTCGTATTTACCATAGTATTCTTACTTTTTCTGTTGGCAGGAATAAGAATTGTTTTTGAATATAAAAGAGCATTAAAATTTCGATTCGGAAAGTATATGAAAATACTAAATCCGGGATTCAGGTGGATAATACCTATCGTAGACACAATCCAAGTTGTGGATATAAGGGTCATCACCATAAATATCATATCTCAGGAGGTAATGACTGAAGATAATGTACCCTGTAGTATAGACGGAGTGGTTTTTTTTAAGATCTATGATCCTGAAAAGGCAGTTCTGGAGGTTGAGGAATTTTCTTTTGCCATTACACAACTTTCTCAGGCGGCTCTGAGAGATGTATGTGGAAAAGTAGAACTGGATACCATTTTATCAAAACGTGAAGAAATGGGTAAAAACATTAAGAGCATTGTTGAGCAGGAAACTCACGAATGGGGTATTGAGATTATAGATGTAAAAATCAAGGATATTCAGTTGCCTGAAAATATGAGGCGCATGATGGCAAACCAGGCTGAAGCCGAAAGATCAAGAAGAGCAAGAATCATTTTAGCACAGGCAGAAGAACAGGCTGCGGGCAAGTTACTGGAAGCAGGGCTACAAATAGATAAATCACCTTCTGCAATTAAGTTGAGGCTATATCAAACATTATCCAATATTGCATCGGAGAAAAATTCTACAATACTCTTTCCGTTTCCTGAAGAGGTATTACCGAAAAAATCTAAAAAAAAATCGGGCAAGTAAAACAGATTATGGAGAAGGAGAAGCTTCCGGATCAGGATTGTGAATCAATGATCTCTTGTGTATAATCTCTCTTTGTATTGGGTGATTGACTAAGTATTATAATTAGCACTCCCAGGATAGTATAAGAGAAGTGGAGGTTATTATAAGCAATTCCAAAGTAAAGTTGCATATTAATCCAAAGAATTAATAAAAGTCCTATGTAAAATGAAAAGGTACAGGACCAGTGGAATTTCTTATCCCAATTGATCTTCTGTGCCCAATTCAACTTTTTTCTGGTCAGTAACCCATACAAAGTAATTAAGGGTAAAAGACCTAAAAATACAAACAGGAACAATCCGGGGATCAAAAAATTCTTAAATGGGGCACTTTCAAGTATATCCGTAGGAAGACCAATACCCTTGCCAGAGGGGTCACTAATAAGACTTAACGCCGCAGGTACAGCACTAATGGCCTGAAGAAATATTAAAACTATGAGGAGATAGCTAGAAATTGATCTTTTCATTAGTATTATGTATGATTTTTATACAAATAGCCAATTCCCCATAAACCATAAATGGTTATTAATGATAAAGTGATGGGAAAGGAAATGTATTTTTCGGGGTTCAATACAATCGCGTTAGTTTCGATAGAAATAGTATATAGATGAACGATAGGCCAATAAACGGAAATAGCCAAACCACCAAACATAAAAAAAGCCCCCCATTTTTTTCCTTTAATTAGTCCCAGTATTCCAAGTACCAGCATGGGGATATAGATTATTGTATCTCCAAAAGCGAAGCCCTTGGCAAATGCTATTCCAACTTTACCAATTTCTTTTTCTGATTCTTGTAAACCCAGATCTATGGCTAAATCATAATTTATTAATGATAAGGTTTGGCCTACGATCAAAAAGAGAATTAAAACAATTGCCGTTGAAACTAAAACCCAAAAACCGATACCTTTTTTATTATTCATGACTTGATGTATAATCCTGGTTGCAATCTATTATTTTTTTAATTGGGCGAATAGCACCATGTAGTTATTGCCAACTTCTTTTGCACATTTAGGGCAGTACGCATAATGCACATAATATCTTTGTGCCTTTACTTTGCGCATTTGTAAATAAGCGTCCATTTGCTTTATGAATTTTGGGATATCTTTATAAGCACCATCAAAAACCTTACTCATAAATGTTCCGGAAAGTGTTGTGTTATTGGCGTTTGCCACGGTGTCGGTAACAGAGAGATAGATTTCTGACATAAAAGCATGCGGGTCTGTAAATAATACCAAAATATCTTCTTTATTGTTTGATAGTTTTTTGGAATCCTCTGCCAGTTTCATCATTTTAGTAATTCTCTTTCCTATCATGGGGGGTAAAGGAATATGAAAGAAAGTAGGGACTGTTGCTTTGATAAATTTCTTATGATTCCAATTGAATGTCTTTTCATTCCATTTTTCAGGGTGAAATTTTGGACAACATTCTTGTTTTACTGCTTCCATTACCAATAATTTTAAACCAAGATTTGGACTTTATTAGTAAACAATCAAACTAATTAGCTTTCTTGCAATAATTCTTTCTTTAATATATTCCTAAATCGGGTTGCGCTTAAATAATGATCTTCAATTAGTTCTCCATCGTGCAATAAGCTGAAAACCCCATAGCCGGAAGGAGCTTGTTTTGCTTCACTTGCGCTTCTTAACTTATTTACTTTAAGATCAATACCGTAGTCCAAAGCCGTATTTAGAAGGGCAAATACCGACTTTTCGTGCCACGGACATTGGTCTGCATAGACTAATTGCCAGCCATTGTATTTCTTTTGATTTGCAGTCCAATCTATAAGTTTAGGGTCTTTAGCTTTTGGCTCCCATTTTTTGGTCATTAATTCAAACCTGCCTCTTTGATCTACTTGTATAAAGCCGTTATTTTCAAAGATCCTTTTGTCTGATATCCATGCGCCCTTACTGGCCATCGCGCAAATACCGACCATTTTTTTCTTTTTGGCCTCGTTTTCCACTTCCTTAATAAGTAATGAACCATACCCTTTGTTTTTATTTTTATTGGGGTATACATACATACAGTGAATAAACATAAAGTCATGACCCAGAACAGGTCGCCAGGCATTGGACACAGGGATATACTCTATGAAACCTATCATTTTATCTGTATTGTCCTTTAGAATTTTCATCCGCAATCCAAGCTTATATTGTTTCTCAAACCATTTGCGCTTGCTTTGGAATCCCGGTTTCTTTATATCCTTGATACAAAAAAAAGTTTCTTCCTGTACATTTTCAGGTGTAACATCTATAATTTTTGTCGGTTCCATATCTTCTGATGCTTCAATGAGCACTGGTTATCTTCCAGAAGTCTTCGGCTTCTTTTTCCATTTTTTCCAGCCTGGTATAATAATCCGGAAATTCCTTTAAATGAGCCCAGGCAATTTTTCCAGTAAGGTATTTGTCATCATTAGTGACATTGGTTTCAGGAAACCGTGTACCATGTTCAAATTCAACATTAATTCCATCAGTAAATTCGTCTAAACTTACCTCTTCCCAATTGATACCAAGAGATTGTCCAATCTCTTTGGCATCTTGTTTTTTAATTTTTTTCATTTTTATTTTTTGTTTTATTTTGAGTTCTTTTATGCCCCAGGGGATATAGGCTATACACATGAGTGCAGCTCCTACTGAGCTGATCAACTCTATATCCGGGTTTATTAGTAATAACAGACCAATGATTATAAATGTACCCTGCCATTTAGCAATAATCTTTTCCTTCATTAATCCTATGGCCTGTAGAATTCCACCTACCATCAAGGCAAATATTAGCCATACGATAAATAAAAAACCCTTTTTATCCACAATTACCTGTAGGTAGGGTACCAGATTGTTAAATTCTTCTTCCGGAAGGGTGTCAAATGCCGAGAGCACTAAGCACAATGCACCTTTATCTACGGCTAAAATAAAAGCTCCAAATACTCCAATTACTCCTCCCCAAAATCCATATTTCTTGCCTTTACCCTGAAGTAAATTCATGGTTCCCACAAAATATACAATGATCACAGGTACCGCAAAAGTTACAATTAGATGACCGATATGATACATAGGATTATTGTGAAACCGCCCCACGAGTTGCTCAACTGTAAATAAAGGTTCCATCGCAAGTAGGTTGGGATGGGTGACAAAGCCAATAAGAAGCATAATCGGATATACGATTATAGATAGGGCATATCCTTTCTGTTTAATTTTATCGATAACATCGTTCTTCATCTTGTATTATTATAATGGTTGGTCCAGATAGCTCTGATATTTTTGAAATCCTTGATTAATCATTTCTACCGTGGCTTTACAAGTAATTGTAGATCCGGAGATACCATCAATCATTGTGTTACCTTTAATTAAGGACACACCGTTCTGTTTTAAACCAAAGTCATTTAAATCAGTCTGGAATACTTTTCCAACAAATTGACTTTCATAAGGTTCCTGTGTGATTCCGGCACCATACCCTTCTGATTCTGCCTTGTGTTTAAATTGAAGCCCCAGAATTTCTTTTCTATTATTATCAATTAGGATTTTTGCCCAGATGGATCCTGAAAATCCCCTGTTTTGTACAGCCAGGATCACCTTATCTGATCCAATAATTTCAAATATAGGCAGGGAAGAAGTCGACCTTCCCTTTATTATATTTTTATAAATCTTCGTAGTTGTTTCTGAATCAGAAATAATAACATCATCATTTTCATCAATAAGCTTAAAAACCAATAAACTGGAAAGTTTAGTTGTATCTGCAAAAGAGATTTTTGCGAATTCTAGTAGCTCTTTTAATTCCGGGGAAATTTGCTTTGTAACATTCGCTTCTTTTAGTGAATGCTCCACAACAGCTTTTTCCCTGCAGTTCCAGGTTAGAGGAAGCAAGAGTATTAATACCAAGCAGATCTTTTTATTTTTTACTTTGGTATTCATGTTACTATTTTTAACCAGCCATTAATCCGCCATCTATAACATAGGTGTTTCCGTTAACGTATTTGCTTTCATCAGAAGCGAGATAAAGAACCAGATTAGCAATTTCTATAGCTTCTGCATACCTGCCAAAGGGTACAATGGCTTCAAAACCTATTTGAACCTCTGCAGTATTATCAGGAGAAATATCCTTTTCTATTCTTCGCATCATTTGGGTGTTTACCGGCCCTGGATGTATGGTATTTACACGTATTTTTCTATCTGCAAATTCTAATGCAGACACTCTCATTATCCCTATTACCCCATGTTTACTGGTTACATAAGCTCCTAAACCACTAAAACCTTTCAGTCCTGCCACCGAAGATGTGATAATCACAGATCCTCCTTCATTCATCTTGGGGATTACGTATTTACACCCATACCAGACTCCCTTTAGGTTAACGGCTATTACCTTATCAAATTCGTCATTAGGATAGTCTTCAATTGAACTTGAGGGCCCTTCGATTCCTGCATTATTGAAGAACAGATTTATTTTGCCAAATTTAGACAAGGTTTCAGCAGTATATCTTTCTACATCAGCTGGCTTGGATACATCGGCAACGCAATAGGCCAAACGTGAAGAATCCAGTTCTTTGGAAGTCGATTCCAGCTTTTCTTTATTTATATCAACGAGCATAACACTTGCCCCTTCTTTGAGAAACAATGCAGCTGTACTTTTGCCTATTCCGGCAGCTCCCCCGGTAATAATGGCGACTTTATCTTTTAGTTGTTCCATGATAATTTTTATAAGTTAAGTTTTCGGATTTCCCATGTATTTTTAGGGGATTTGACGGCTAAAGTATTTACAGATAGAAATTTTGCACGGAGTTCAGGCAATTCATAGCGCCTTACAGACATCGAAATACCATCTCTTTTATTTATTAGCAACATAATATCACCCGCAGTATCTAAGAGAACTTCACTAAATCTATAATCATAGATATTCAATTGGAAATTATTTTTACCTCTAAAGTCTTTGGTAACAAGTATACCAACGGCATATCCTTCATTGAATTCAGTTAGATTCAAATATTCGGGTTCTATAATTACTTTACCTTCTTTATTTATAAAACCATAGGTCATAATCTCCTCTTCCTCCATGAGTTTTTTAATCATACATCTCCCATTTTTAAATTGAGGAAAACGTATGGCATTAACATCGTTCACTGAGGTATTAGGTAAATTGTTCCAAACAAAATCATCTCTAAAGTCTATTACCAATTGGCCTTCTTTATTTATAAAGCCCCATTCATTACCCTTTCTTATTGCTGCCAATCCTTCACTAAATGGCGCTATTTCATCAATTCCGGTAAGTTCCTGCGCAAAGAGTAAAAAAGGCAATATGATTAAAGCGAAAAGCGGGAATATTTTATTCATAAGATTTTATGTTTAAAAGTGTTAATATCAGCGCAAAATTACGTTGTGGTTAATAGGTGTAAAATGACCTTAGTCATATAAAAAGCAGAACACCAGCAATCTATGCCTTGTGTATCACAAGGCTAAAGGAAGGTATATCTCTTCTTATGTTTTAAAACATTATATTAGAATAAATCATACTCTTAAGGTCCTTTGGAAGTCCATCCCTAATATCTTGCATCTCACCCAGGGAAATATATTTTCTCAAATAAATAAAGGTGGTATCTATATATTGCTCGGCCACTTCATCACTGTATTCAAAATCATTAATAGCTGAAGGACCATCGTGTTTTCTTACCAGGTCTATAAATTCTGCCATATGTTTTATTTTCAACTTCTTTTTTTTTCTAAGCGTCCATCCGTTAACATAAACTCCCTTTAAGAACATAGGTAATTGCGCAATAAATTGTAAAGATTCCTCGGTTGAAATCACATCGCGTAAACTGTGCAGAATAGAAGCTAATATTCTGCCTGCTTTGTCTCTGTCGTTACCAAGATTCATTTCCTTGGTGTATTCTTTAAGAAATGTATTACCCTCTGTAGCATATTGATTAAAATTTAGTGCCATGATTATAGTTTTTATATGTGAATCATAAAGATGAGCAGTAGCGTTGCCATTACAAATGATTTTGGTCACCCGAACCATAATTATTAAGATTTTATTTATCAATCGGCAACTGCATCCTTTCTAAATGATTCTACTGATTAATATCATAGTTATCATCTCTGATGCTCAGTAAATTTGAGATTTAGATAAATACCATTATTATGAACATACTTCTTCCTACAGATTTTTCTAAAAATTCCGGGAACGCTATTAGTTATGCCATGGAATTATTTAAAAATGAAAAATGTAACTTTTTCTTCCTTCATACATATACCCCTTCATTTTACCGGATGGATTATATGCTGGGAGGGCCTTTATTTAGTGCTATTCCCGATACCGGTGTTGATATCTCACTGGCCGGTTTAGAAAAAACGCTTGAAGATGTTAAGAAATCTTATGAAAATCCAAAACATAGCTATAATATCATTTCAGCTTTTAATACACTTACAGATGAAATCAATGAAGTAACAATAGAAAAGGAAATTGATATGGTCGTGATGGGAACTCAGGGCGCAACCGGGGCTAAAGAGATATTTCTTGGGACAAACACAGTTTATGTTCTCCGAAAAGCCATTGCACCGATCTTGGTAATTCCGGAAAACTACACCTTCCAAAAAATTCAAAAAATATTGTTTCCATCAGACTATTTGTCAAATTATAAGGAGAACGAATTGAGTGCTGCTATAAAAATGGTCAAATTGAATAAAGCAAAACTTATCGTTTTACATGTTAAAGAGGAGTATGATCTGACCGCGAGTCAACAGGAAAATAAGATGGCCCTATATCGTGGTTTAGATGGCTTGTCTACTACCCTCACAGAACTAAAAGGTAGTCTAATGCCAAATGCAATTTTAAATTATGTCCAAGATAATAAGATTGATCTCCTTATGATGATGAATAGAAAGCATTCATTTTTTGAACGACTTGTTGAACGACAAAATGTAGATCAAATAGGTTTTCATATAAAAATACCCTTCCTGGTCATTAGAGATACGGCCCAGGTTGTTAAATAACAGTTATAGATGAAAAATATTTTACTGCTTACCGATTTTTCCAATAATGCTTGGAACGCCATATTCGCAGCTTTGAAAATGCATGAACATATGGCTTGCCATTTTTGGCTATTAAACACTTATGAACCCAGTTTTGCAAATATTCTTGGAGCCAAGAGTAAAGAAAGATTAGGTGTAATCTACGATTCTCTTGCAAAGAACTCTTCAATCGAACTTGATAAGATATTACAATATTTAGAAATAAATCATTCAAATAAAAACCACACATTTGAAAAACGTTCTGTGTCAAATGATATAGTAAATGCTGTAAAGGAAATTTGCAATGAAAAAGATATTGATCTAATTGTCATGGGAACTAAAGGCGCTACTGGCGCCAAAGAAATTTTTATGGGAAGTAACACGGTAGAGCTTATTAAGATGATAAACAGCTGCCCCATATTTGCCGTTCCAAGTAAGCATGACTTTAAAGATTTAAGTAAGATTTTGTTACCTACAGAGTTTACAAGATCATATACAAAATACGAATTGGATCCGCTTATAGAACTGGCAACAAGCTGGAAATCAGAAATATTAATAATTCACATCGCGCAGGAATTTTTGTTGAATGAAGAACAACTAGCTAATAAAAAAGTTCTGATAAAACGTTTGGGTAAAGTTGAGCATTCTTTTCACAATGTGGAGATGCAGGCTAATGTAGCTGATTCAATTAGTACGTTTGCGAAAGAGAGCAGAGCAGATATTATTGTTTTAATTAATTATAAGCATACTTTTATAGAGAAATTAACCCGCGAAGCTGTGGTAAAAAAAGTGGGCTTTCATTCACAAATACCATTGCTGGTTCTTCCGGAATGAACAGGAACATTTAGTGTCTTACACAAGATGATCAAAAAATAAAATTTTACTATGATTCGAATAGTTTTACCTACAGATTTTTCTAAAAATGCATGGCACGCAATAAAGTATGCAACATTTCTTTTTGAACAATCACCTTGTACTTTCATTATAATTCATGCACACCAGGTAAGCCCATCGGGTTTAATAAGTACAATAAATAAAGAACGAGAAACCAGACTTCATGAGATTACTCTTAAAGAATCTGAACGAAAGCTTAATAAAATAGTAAATCACTTAAATAAAATAAACAAGGTTCCGGGACACGAATTTGAAGGAGTACTGGTTGCCGATACTTTATTAAATGCGATAGGTCGTGAAGTAATAGATAAGGATGCTGACTATATTATTATGGGAACCCAGGGAGCTTCTGGTTTAAGTGAAATATTTATGGGTAGTAATACGGTAAGTGTTATAAAGAATATTAACTTTTGTCCGGTTATTGCAGTTCCCAATTCTTATGATTTTAGCTCTTTCAATGAAATTTTGTTTGCGGCAAATTTTAAACACATGTATCAAAGAGTTGAATTACAACCATTGCTGGATCTCGCTAAACTTCGTAAAGCCAGAATTAATGTTATTCACATAAATGAGGAAGAGGAATTAAGCGAGGAACAACTAGAATTAAAGAAATTGCTTCGCAACTTATTAGGAGAGAAGGACAGTGTTTTTGAAGATTTTGACTATCACCCTAACATTGCCTTAAAGATTAACGATCTAACTGAAAAGAAAAGCGCTGGGTTGATAACAATGATAAATTCTCAACATAGTTTTTTTAAAGGGCTGACTCACGAACCTGTTGTCAAAAAAGTTGCTTTTAAAACAAAGATCCCCTTTTTGGTCCTTCCCGAAGTGGAGTAATAACCTTTATTCAGCTACGCAAATTCAATAAATCAAAACCTATTTCACTATTTATGTGCCCTAACAAATCCGGGAGCTATTTATAAGCATAGTTTATCGTTTGAGTAAACAGAATACCATAAATTTGCACTTGAAAATCCAAGTATCAATGAGCAAAGCCATTTATGTAGCTACCATCGAGCCGAATAGCGGCAAATCGTTAATATCATTAGGACTCATGCATTTATTATTGGGGAAAGCTGCTAAAGTAGGCTACTTCAGGCCAATAATTGATGATTACGGACCGGGGGAGAAGGACAATCATATTAATACGGTGATTTCCTACTTTGGAATACAAATGGAATATAATGAGGCTTATGCCTGTACCAGAAGTGAGGTAATTCAAAAATACAATCAAGATAAGAGTGATGAGGTATTAGACAAGATCATAGAAAAGTATAAAGCCATTGAATCTCGTTTTGATTTTGTTTTGGTTGAGGGAACCGACTTTTCTGGGGAGGGATCTATTATAGAATGGGATATTAATGTTTATATGGCCAAAAACCTTGGGATCCCCACTGTTATTCTGGCTAGCGGAGTGGGCAAAACCTTGGAAGAATTGGTTGATAACCTTTACCTCGCTTATGATTCCTTTACCAATAAGGGTGTTGAAGTCTTAATGGTAGTTGCCAACAAAGTAGAACCCCAAAATGTAACCCTGGTAACCAATGGTCTTTTAAAAGCACTTCCAGGCGAAGTGCTACTTGGCACCATCCCAATAAATCCAGACCTTGGTAATCCTACCATGAAAGAAATTGTTAAAGAACTGAAAGGAGATGTTCTTTTTGGTCGGGACTTTTTAAATAACCAGGTGAGTAATTTTAGTGTGGGGGCCATGCAGTTACGAAATTATCTCACTCATTTTAAGGAATATGGATTGGTCATAACTCCAGGTGATAGATCTGATATTATCCTGGGAGCCTTGCAGGCTAACTTATCTTCTAATTATCCAACAGCCTCAGGAATCGTGCTCACTGGTGGACTTGTTCCAGAAGATCCGGTTATTCAATTAATCGAAGGTCTCTCGGAAATCGTTCCCATCATCTCAGTTCAGGGAGGTACCTTTTCTATTGCGAATAAGGTTGGGGCAATACGTCCTAAAATATATGCGGAGAATAAACAAAAAATAGAGGGGTCTATTCAGGACTTTACAAGATTTCTTCCTATAAATGCTTTGGCTGAGCGCCTCATAACCTTTGAAGCAAACGGAATAACTCCACGAATGTTCCAGTATAATCTCCTTAAAAGGGCCCAGAGTGTCAAAAAGCATATTGTTTTACCGGAAGGTACTGATGAACGCGTACTTCGGGCAGCTAAGGAGCTAATCGATGCAGATGCTGTTAAACTAACTCTTTTGGGTGATCCTTTACAGATAAAGGAAAAGGCAAGACAACTGGATTTGCTGCTTGATTTTGAAAAAATTAGCATTATAGATCCTATAAATTCAACTTATTTTGGAGATTATACGGATACGCTGTATGAATTACGCAAGCATAAAAATGTAGATAAGGCCATGGCACAAGATCTTATGGCAGATATTTCTTATTTTGGAACAATGATGGTCTATAAAGGGGATGCGGACGGTATGGTTTCCGGGGCTATTCATACAACCCAACATACTATTAGACCGGCACTTCAGTTAATTAAGACTAAACCCAATGTGTCTATTGTTTCCTCCGTATTTTTTATGTGCCTAGAAGACCGGGTTTCAGTTTATGGTGACTGTGCAATAAATCCCAATCCGAATGCAGATCAATTAGCTGAAATTGCTATTACTTCTGCTGCAACTAGTTTGGCATTCGAAATAGATCCCAAAATAGCTATGCTTTCTTATTCTTCCGGAAGTTCCGGTTCAGGGGAAGATGTAGAAAAGGTACGTGAAGCTACAGAGCTTGTGAAAAAAAGAGCGCCTTATCTTAAAGTTGAAGGCCCTATCCAATACGATGCTGCCGTAGACAAAAATGTAGGTAAAACTAAAATGCCCGACTCGGAAGTGGCCGGACAGGCAAACGTTTTTATTTTCCCCGATCTTAACACGGGCAATAATACATACAAAGCGGTACAGCGAGAAACCGGTGCCCTGGCTATAGGTCCAATAATTCAGGGACTAAATAAACCTGTAAATGATCTCAGCAGGGGGAGTACAGTTAACGATATATTTAATACAGTTATTATAACTGCCATCCAGGCCCAGGCATTATAACTTAATCATTTCAATGAATATTTTAATTATTAACACGGGGAGTTCTTCAATTAAGTTTCAGCTAATGCATATGCCATCAGAAAACGTTTTGTGCTCTGGTATGGTAGATAGAATTGGACTGGAAAATGGAAATTTGAAGTATGTAAAGGCAGATTACCAAACTAATGAAATACTCCAGTTTTCATCGCACAGAAAGGGACTGAAGCGCGTAATAGAATTGGTTTTGGACCCTGTTCACGGAGCCATTGGCGACGTAAATGAGATAGATGCCGTGGGGCACAGGGTAGTCCATGGCGGAACTGCTTTTTCTGAAACTACAATTATTACCAGGGAAGTAAAAGATAAGATTGGTGAATTGAGTCAGTTAGCGCCATTGCATAATCCGCATAACCTGGAAGGGATATTAATTGCTGAAGAATTATTTCCAAATGCCAAACAGGTTGCGGTCTTTGATACCGCCTTTCATCAAACTATTCCATTGAAGGCTCGAAAATATGCAATACCGGAAAAATTTTACTCGGATCACGGAATACAACTTTATGGCTTCCACGGCACGAGTCATAAATATGTAACAGAAAAGGCCACAAGCTTTTTGGATAAAAAAGCAGCGAAGATTATTAGTATTCATTTGGGTAACGGCTGCAGTATTACTGCCGTCCAAAATAGAAAAAGTACGGACCATAGTTTAGGTTTTGCTCCCTCAAATGGACTTATCATGGGCTCCAGAAGTGGAGACATTGATCATTCCATGATTTTTTATCTTGTAGAATCATTGGGTTATAGTTTGCAGGAAATAAATGATTTGCTCAATAAGAAAAGTGGAATGCTGGGACTTACTGGTTATAGTGATTTGAGGGAAATTCAAGCTAAAGCTAATGAAGGTGATTCGAAATGTCAGCTAGCATTGGAAATGAATGCATATAGGATTAAAAAATATATTGGGGCTTACAGCTCTGCCATGAACGGATTGGATACCTTAATATTTACTGCGGGGATAGGTGAAAATTCAAGTTATCTTAGGGGGCTGGTCTGTTTTGAGATGGACTTTTTTGGAATTGAGCTTGATACAGAAAAGAATAACCACAAATCTTCTGAATTTCGGGAAATACACAAAAGCTCTTCAAGGGTGAAAATTTTGGTCATCCCCACCAATGAGGAATTGGAAATTGCAAAGCAAACCTTTCAATTGCTAAAAACCTCCTGACAACAAAAAAATACGCTAAAATTACTCTGTGAAATGATTAAGATCATTTCGCATAGAAAATTTATACTCTAACTTGACCAATTATTAGTATTAACCTAAAAAAATTTATCATGTCAGACAACAGTATTAAAGTTTTGTTAGCTCTTATATCAGGGGCAGCAATAGGAGCAGGTATCGGTATCTTATACGCTCCTGACGAAGGGAATAAAACCCGAAAAAAAATAAAAGACAAGGCACTTGAAATAAAAGATAAGGCACTTGAAACCAAGCACGATTTAACAGAACGAATTTCTCATGCCAAAGATGAACTCACCAAAGTAGCAGATGAGAGGAAAGAAGTTTTTGAACAAAAATTAGAGGATACCATCTCTACAATGAGTTACAAAGCAGATGAAATTATTGTTCAATTAGAGCGTAAGCTTGAAGAGATCAGAAAGAAAAATGCACAATTACAGAAATAGGCTATTATGGCTTTTGAAGGTTTAAGACAAAATATTTCTGAATTAGACGAAAATGTTAGCTCGTATGTAGAGCATAGCATAGAATACGCCAAGCTTAAAAGTTTTAAGATATCCATGGTTTTGGTTACCTCTTTAGCTAAGGTTATGCTAGTTGGTGCCATAGCAATTTTGGCTTTGATATTTTTGAGCCTGGCGGCTTCTTTTAGCTTAGGTTACGCAATTGATAATACCGTTTATGGATTCGCTATAATTGGGTTTTTATATCTGTTGTTTGCGATTATAGGCTATGTATTTCGCGACAGATTGAATAAACCTTTACTGCAATTATTTTCTAAATACTTTTTTGAGGGGCCATGATAGGAAAATACAACTCGTTTAGGGAAATTGATGATGATTTGAAAATCCTTGCTCTGGAAAGAGAGATCAATAAGGAGTATACGAAGTATAGTGTACAAGAGCTTAAGACTTATTTCTATCCCTTTAATTTAATTAGAAGTTTTGATGGTTTCGTTGCCTCGGTGATAATTCCCTTTGTTTTAAAAAAGGTGTTTAAAAAAAGACTGTCAGAATAGCAATTTTTAAAGAATTCTAATAAGACCATAGGTGTTAAATCTAATACCTATGGTCATTTTTATTCTAATTTTCTTACTGCTAAAAAAGTATCTTTGCTTGTATTAGGGCTATTTTATGAATACAGGTTTAGTATTGTCTGGGGGAGGATTTAAGGGTATTGCTCATATAGGGGTAATAAAAGCTTTAGATGAAGTTGGTTTCGAGATTACTCATATAGCAGGAACCAGTGCCGGTGCCATAATTGGGGCATTATATGCAGGGGGCTTAGATTGGAAACAAATCCTCGAATTTATAAAGAAGGTGAATATTTTTAGTATTAATAACTATGCGGTTGGTAAACCGGGGTTTGTTGATACTGAAAAATTTTGCAGCAAGTTCGCTGAGTTCTTTCCTGCAGATAATTTTGAGAGTCTTAAAATTCCTTTATTCATCACTGCCACTAACATTCTGGAAGGAAGTTTAAAGGTTTTTTCTGAAGGAGAACTTATTAGGCCAATATTGGCTTCAGCTGCATTTCCAGGAGTTTTTACCCCAATAAAAATAGCAGATTCGTATTATGTAGATGGTGGAGCCTTGAACAATTTTCCTGTAGATCTGATTAAAAACCATTGTGATCAGATCATTGGTGTATATGTCAATCCTTTTCTTAAAGTAGGGATAGAACAATTAAAACACTCTTTTAATGTATTGGAACGAGCCTATAAGATACGCTCTGCTAAAGATTCACTTTCTAAGTTTGCAGATTGCAATTTGGTAATATCACCCAAAGATTTAATCAATCACAGTACATTTTCCATAACTGATGTGGATGCTGTTTTTGATTTGGGATATAAGGCTGCCATAAAGGCACTGAAGAAACCAGATAATCTTCAAATGCCATAAAAAGATTAGCCAGGAATAATTTGGAGAGTTATTATTTAAAAACATACCAAAAGATATGCCCTCCTTAAAGGCCTTTTACTAAATGGACAAACTAAAGGTCTTCTTCAGAGGGCATTTTAAGTTAAAAGTGAAATTTTAACTAATCTCAATTACTTTTGGTTTTGCCTTTAGGACAACTTCTTTTTTTTCTAGTTTGAAGCGAAGAATTCCGTCACTGTATTTGGCTTTAATTTCCTCTTCTTTTACATTTTCTGGTAAAAGCAAGGATCTTTCAAATGCATTATAACTAAATTCTTTTCTTGTGTAATCTTCATCCTTTTTTTCCTTAGTAAACTCTTTTTTTGCGGAGATATTAAGGTATCCTTCATCAATGGTAATTTCAAAATCCTTTTTAGCGAAACCAGGTGCTGCTAATTCAATTTCAAAGTAATCTTCTTTTTCCATGATGTTTAAAGCAGGTTCTCCTGCTCTTGCGTTCCAGAAACGATCATTTATCAATTCACGATTCCAAAATTTGTCATCAAAAAAATTCTCCATATCAAAAAAATCAGAAGTAATTAAGTTTCCAAAAGGTCTTGCCCTTTTTTTAAATTTAACTAGT
Organism: Eudoraea sp.; assembly: GCF_039969275.1. Taxonomy (GTDB): domain Bacteria; phylum Bacteroidota; class Bacteroidia; order Flavobacteriales; family Flavobacteriaceae; genus Eudoraea. The sequence goes on along the minus strand of NZ_JBDVOC010000010.1, from coordinate 671,640 downwards.
GTCATAATATTAGATTTAAGGTTAAACATTATTTGAGCCACGAAGGTAATCAGGACATGTACTATTCGGAATGATCTTGATCAGTCGTACTCAATATTTGTTTAAATCGAGAATGAAGGCCTTGAAAACCTTGAAGAGAAATTTTCAGAGGAATTTTTAATTGTAATAAATATACTTATAAAATGACATTGCTAACACAATGTATTATTTGCCCTCAGATTCAAAAATTGCCAGAATTTAAATATATTCGCGTCCTATGGATTACTTTATCATTACCAGTATACTTGTATTTATATCCGCTGTCTTTGGTTATCTCAATGTAAGGTTCATTAAGCTTCCAAACACCATAGGGCTTACAGTTATTACCATCTTATTTACACTTGGAATATTTGCGCTGAGTTATTTTGATGATACCTTATTAAACGCGGAACGCTACATCATAACACATATAGATTTCAGATCTGTTTTGCTTGATATTATGCTTAGTTTTCTGCTATTTGCCGGGGCCCTGCATACCGATTTGCAAAAACTAAGAGAACTTAAATGGCCCATTCTGTTTTTTGCAACTTTTGGTGTTCTCGTTTCTACTTTTCTCATAGGAATAGCTGTGTATTTTATGCTACAGGGAATAGGATTAGATGTGCAATTCATTTATTGCCTTCTTTTTGGGGCTCTAATATCCCCGACAGATCCTATTGCTGTTTTAGGAATATTAAAAAAAGCCAATGTGCCTAAAAAGCTGGAAATCAAAATTGTAGGTGAATCACTTTTCAATGATGGTGTTGGGGTGGTAATTTTCCTGACGATTTTCGGATTGGCTAATGGAACCGGTGGAGACTTTTCTTTTACGAGTGTTCTTACTCTTTTTGTACACGAGGTGGGAGGGGGTTTACTTCTTGGGGCTTTATTGGGCTGGATTACATTTAAGCTAATGAAATCTATAGACGATTATAATATTGAAGTCATTATAACTTTAGCCACTGTTATGACAGGTACCGTTGTTGCGCAATACCTGCACGTTTCTGCACCATTAGCTATGGTGGTTGCAGGATTGATTGTAGGTGGAAATACAACCAGACAAGAGGCAATGTCCGAACTTACAGAAACTTATGTGGACAAGTTTTGGGAGCTGATAGATATTCTTTTAAACACCCTACTCTTTGTCCTAATAGGAATGGAATTGTTGGTTCTGGACCTTGAAACGGAATTTGTACTGGCAGGACTCCTAGCCATTCCCATTGCCTTAGTTTGCAGGTATGTCTCCCTGGTTATTCCTGTAAATGTGTTTAAGACACGTCTTGATTTTGTTCCCAACACCAATCTAATAATGACCTGGGGGGGATTACGAGGGGCAATTTCTATAGCCCTGGCACTGGGCCTCACAGCAGAAATGCATAGAGAATTGTTTTTAGTTATGACTTACCTAGTGGTAATTTTCTCTATAATTGTTCAGGGGCTTACTGTTGGCAAGTTGGTTAAAAAACTCAGAAGAAAGAATGTTGGAATTTAGAGGTTTATAGCTTTATTTCCAGTAAAATAGGGCAGTGGTCAGAACCAAAAAATTCCGTAAGTATCTTAGAAGATTTTACTTTGGGCATTAAAGAATTACTTATCAAAAAATAATCTATTCGCCAGCCCGTATTTCGTTCACGAGCCTTAAAACGATAGCTCCAATATGTAAAGGCTACTTCATCAGAATTGAAATATCTGAATGAATCGACAAAACCTGAATTTATAAAATTATCCATTCCATCAATTTCTATTTGCGTGTAACCAGCCGTTTTATTATAGTTAGATTTATCATTTTTTAAATCGATAGCCCGATGGGCAACATTGAAATCCCCGCATATTATTAGCGGTTTTAATTTTTCTTTTTCTTTTAAATAATTGAGAAAGTCTGCATCCCACTTACGGCGATATGGCAAGCGGTCTAATTGCTGGCCCGAATTGGGGACATAGACATTAATTAAATAAAAATCGGCATACTCTGAGCAGATTATTCTTCCTTCCGAATCATGTTCTGAAATAGACATATCCAAACTGACAGCAATGGGATCAGGTTTACTTAAAATCGCGGTGCCGGAGTATCCTTTTTTTTCTGCGGAATTACTATAAAGATGATAATCTTTTAAGGGCAATAAAGCTTTTTCTACTTCAATATTCTGCGCCTTAGTTTCCTGAATACAAAGGATGTCAGGACCCAAAACATTGACAGTTTCAAAAAATTCTTTTTTTACGATGGCCCGAATGCCATTTACATTCCATGAAACGATCTTCATTTTTAAAAAATTTAATATGAATAAAAATAACACACTTTATTCATATACAGGCATTAATTAGTAACCCTTAAGGCCATGAAAGTAAAATGGAATTTAAATGTCTTTTCTTAATGTTCTTGTCTGATATTTTATGGATGATCCCGATAATTTTACGATATTGCAGCCTCCTTTAGTAGGGGGTTTAATAACGACCCGCTAAACTAAAAACAGGAGTGTTAGCTCAGTTGGTTTAGAGCACCGCCTTGACAGGGCGGGGGTCGTTGGTTCGAATCCAATACACTCCACATCAAGCAGAAAATCCACGCAAGTTTGCATGGATTTTTTATACCTGCTAAACAGGGAACTTGTTCCTGAGTTTGGCAGGTATAAAATATCAATACCGGTTTTAACCGGTATTGGGTTTTCTATTTGCAGCAGCGGACGTTATTTGGATCAGCGAGCTTATCGAGCTAATCCAATACACTCCACAACTTTTACTGGTTTAAAGATAATCCAGAATTCTTTCCAGGGCCATGCCCCGTGATCCTTTAATTAGGAGATTACCTTTTTTTAACTTATTACTTTTAAGGTAGCTGGATAAGTCATCAAAAGTGGCATATTTTGCTAGGTCCGACTTCGTTTTGTAAAAATTCTGTCCTACCAAAAACACCTTATCGAAATTCATCCCTGAGACTAGCTCAACAACTTTTTGATGTTCTTCATTGGCTTTTTCACCCAGTTCAAACATATCTCCCAGAAAAACAATTTTTACACTCCCCGGAAAATTCTTAAAATTTTTTAGGGCCGCTTCCATGCTATTCGGGTTTGCATTATAGGCGTCGAGAATAATGTGATATTCCTTCTTATCTATAATCTGTGAACGATTGTTTTTTGGAATGTAGGCTTCAATCGAATTTTTAATATCCTCTAATGGCACATTAAAATATTTTCCCATTAGCACTGCGGCACAACAATTATTAAAATTATAACTCCCGATTAACTGGGTGTTAATTTCGGTTTCTTCTGTTTCCAGCTTTACAAAAGGATGTGCTCCCAAATAATTTATCCTATAATTATTAGTATCTGAAGTGCTAAAGCCAAATTTATGTGTGTAATTTTTTAACTTTCTCTTCTGAATAACATCATCTGCATTTAAAAAAGCAAACTTTTTGTTGGCAATAAGGTGGTCGTAGAGTTCACTTTTGCCCTTTATAACACCCTCTACACTTCCAAAGCCTTCCAGATGGGCTTTCCCAAAATTAGTTATATAGCCATAATCTGGTTGAGCAATATTGCACAAAAACTCGATCTCTTTTACGTGGTTTGCACCCATTTCAATAATGGCGAATTCTGTATTTTTTTTAATGGTAAGTAGGGAAAGCGGAACCCCTATATGATTGTTTAAGTTTCCCTTGGTGGCAACCGTATTATATTTCGTAGACAAGACAGCAAATATTAATTCTTTGGTTGTGGTTTTTCCATTACTTCCTGTGAGCCCAATAATTTTTGCTTTGCAAAAATTCCTGTGATAGCTTGCCAGTTCTTGAAGGGATTTTAAAACATCGTCTACTAAAATAAAAGCATCACCTTTTACATACTTTTCTTCGTCTACAATAGCATATGCCGCACCATTCCTTATGGCTTCAGACGCAAATTTATTGCCATTAAAATTTTGACCCTTAAAGGCGAAGAATATACAATTAGGTAGAATGTTACGGGTGTCTGTGGAGACCTGAGGATACTTTAAAAAAAGTTGGTGCAATTTCTCAATTGTCATAAAACAAATATATAAAAAAGCCCCGATGCTAACATCAGGGCTCAATTCATATTCTGCATATAAAACTATTTGGCTTTTGCTTTTTTACCTCGTACAGTTTTATTTTTAGTCTTTGCTTTAGATCCAACTCTTGACATCGCACATCTGAATCCTATATAATCTGTGGCCATGTATTGTGGTAAAAATCTTCTCTGTGCAGGATCTAGCCAGTATGCCCGGTCTTTCCAAGAACCGCCTTTATAAATCCTGACTTCATCATTTATAAGTGTTGACCTATTATTACTTTTGTCATACTCGCGAATTATTTGTCCGGCAGAATCGCGCTCTACTCTGTGTTTTGGAGAATCATACATCTTTCGAGCCGGATCTTCATCATCATCCCCCGCAAATCGGTCAAAGAATCTGGATGAGCCCGGATCACCATCCCTGTAGGCTCTGTTATCACTTTCTGAGAAATTGGTTCTTAAATAGGTTTCCTGTTCATCAACAGCTACCATTTTAATTTCTCCAGGTAGATTTACAGCTACAAGTTTTCCATTAGGTAAAGTATCAAAAATTATACTATCTCGAAGAATAGTTACTTTTCCGTCTTCGCCTATCGCCGTTTTCATGTAAATATTACCTCTATAGTAGTTGAAATCACTTATTTGGTCATCCACTATTGGTCGATAAACATCGGCAACCCATTCTGCAACATTACCTGCCATATCGTACAGACCAAGGTCATTGGGTTTGTATGATTTTACCTCTGCGGTGATATCAGCACCGTCATCGGACCAACCAGCTATTCCGCCGTAGTCACCTTTTCCTTGCTTAAAGTTTGCTAACTGATCACCTCTACCCACTCTTTGGCCATTTCTTGTATAATCGCCTTCCCATGGATATTTTTTTCTACCTCTATAATTATTGTATTCTCTTGTTCCTTGTAAAGCAGCAGCTGAATACTCCCATTCGGTTTCCGTAGGCAGTCTATATGCAGGCATAATAATACCAGTACTTCTTGTGGCAAAGTTGGAAACTGAATCTTTTTTCATTTTGCCCTGTAATGAATCTATTTGTCCGTTATATACAGATTCTGGACGGTTTAGATAGGCTTCAGTACTAAAAGTGCCTTCGACCTCACCGGACATTGCCTGGTATTTTGCATCCTGAGCCAAATAACCTTCTTTTTCCAGCATTGCTTCGTTTACCCTGTCTGTTCTCCATTCGGCAAACTGAACCGCTTGTATCCAATTCACACCAACTACCGGGTATTCAGAATATGCAGGGTGTCTTAGGTAATTATTGGTCATAGTTTCATTATATCCCAATCTGTTTCTCCATACTAAAGTATCCGGAAGTGCGCCTTTATAAATATTAGCGTATTTAGGGTTTTCTGGTGGGTATACCGCTTTAAGATAATCAAGGTATTCCTTATACATTACATTGGTTACTTCAGTTTCATCCATATAAAAAGATTGAACATGCTGTGCGCTGGGAGTATTATTCCAGTCATGCATTACATCATCCTGTACCTTTCCTTTTGTGAATGTACCTCCTTCTATAAAAACAAGTCCGGGACCCGTTTCTTGTTCTTTAAAGTCAGAATTGTACTGAAAACCACCCTCTTTGGCGTTTATTTTCCAGCCTGTAGCTCTTGATACATTCTTTGATGATGATGAGGCAGATTTTTTACAACTATTAAATGTAAAACTTCCCATTATCACTGCACAAGAAAGTACAACTTTGATCAACTGTTTTTTCATCTGTATTTAGGACTTAAGTTCAATATCAAACCACATTTATCGCAATTTGATAGAATATTTAAAATAAAATTGTGTCACTTTCGGCTTATAAAACGATGATTATTACATAATATTTTATAGTTCCGAAAATATTTTTGCCCATTTGCACAGGCAAGATTTATTGGGACCTTGTCCATTTTGATAACGGCACAAAACATAATATAGTATGGATAGAAACATTTCTTTTAAATTATTAAGGACAATCTCTGCTTAATACCTTATAATCTAATGAACTTAGATTTAAATTGTAATCTGAACAAACTTCTGATTTTCAGATTTATTGGACTAAATTCAAAAATAATATACCTCGAAATGCAAGATATTTTTGAAATGCTCGTTACTTAACAAGTAATAAGACAAAATAAAGTGATTATTAAATAGTAATTATTTTGGATTTTGTACGAATTCTACATTAGATGACAAAAATGAGAAAATTAGTTATTCTAGCCTTATTTGCCTTTGTATTTAAGGCATCTGCCCAGGAGCAGAATAGGGTAATAACCACAGCGGTACCCTTTTTAACTATTGCCGCAGACGCAAGGTCTGGTGGCTTAGGAGATATGGGCGTTTCTACTTCCATTGATGCATTTTCGCAGCAGTGGAACCCTGCGAAGTTTGCATTTGCTGAGCGAAAAATGGGAATAGGGTTAGGTTATACACCTTATCTGGAAAGCATTATTACAGATGTCTCCTTATTAAGCGGTAGTTTTTATAATAAAATAAACGACAGAAGCGCATTTGCCTTCAGTTTGCGTTATTTTACTTTAGGTGAAATTGAATTAAGACAATTTGCCGGAGACCCGGGCGTAATAGCCAAACCCAATGAATTGGCAATAGATGGTTCATATGCATTAAAACTTAGCGATGTATTCTCTATGGCTATTGCGGGTAGATATATAAATTCAAATCTTAAATTACCTGAAAATGGTGATGTAGATTCAAAGGCGGCAAGTTCATTCGCAGTGGATATTGCCGGTTACTTTCGCTCCAGGGAAATAGCCTATAATAGTTTTGATGGTAGATGGAAAGGTGGCTTCAATATCTCAAACCTCGGAGGTAAAATGCAATATGATGAAGGTGGTCAAACCAATTTTTTGCCTACAAATCTGGCCATAGGCGGAGGATTTGATTTTATTTTTGATCAGGATAATGTACTGGGCTTAAATTTGGAATTCAACAAACTTCTAGTGCCTACCCCTCAGGATTTTACCGGCGATGGGGTTATAGATTCTGCAGATAATGATATATATCAGCAAATTGGCTGGCTTGAAGGGGTATTTAAGTCATTCGGAGATGCACCTGACGGGATTAGTGAAGAACTTCAGGAGGTAACCTGGGCATTAAGTGCTGAATATGCTTATCAAAATGCTTTTATGTTTAGAACAGGTTATTTTCACGAAAGCGAATTTAAAGGAGCAAGACAATTCTTTACACTTGGAGCCGGATTTAAATTCAAATCTGTCCAGATAGATCTTTCGTACCTCTTCTCTACTTCCAAAGTGAAGAATCCTCTTGAAAATACGCTTCGATTCTCGCTTACCTTTAATTTAGGGGCGGAATATTACAATGATTAAACAAAATTAGACATATAAAAAAAACCTGTCTCCGGACAGGTTTTTTTATTTGGGTAAGAAGCAGTTTTGCACAACTATCTAAAATAAAGTACATTTAGTTTTAACTCAGGTTAGCCTGGACATTTATCTCATTTTATGGAAAAACGCAGGATTTCCTTTGATTTATTGGTTTTTGAAACTTTGGATGAGCTTTCCAAAAGCGAAAAAGCACTCATGAAAATTGCCGTGGAGGCCAGAGAAAACGCCTATGCTCCATATTCTCAATTCATGGTCGGGGCAGCTGTCCTTTTAGCTAATGAGGAAATCGTGATAGGGAATAATCAGGAAAATGCCTCTTACCCTTCAGGTTTATGTGCAGAGCGGGTAGCACTTTTCCAGGCAGGTGCAAAATATCCCAAAGTTGAAATAAAAACAATTGCCATTAGTGCATCATCTAAAACCCATAAAGTAGACAGGCCTGCAGCGCCTTGTGGAAATTGCAGGCAAGCCATTGCTGAATATGAACAAAAGCAAAATTCACCAATATCTATTTTAATGATGGGGGATTCGGGTAAAATATTTAAATGCGAATCCCTGGAAGACATCCTTCCTTTGGCATTTGGAAGTTCATACTTAAAATAATCTTTTTTTATACTCCTGAAGAAATTAGATTTAACCATAAATTCATTTTTTATAAGGGATTTATACCTTTTTTATCATTTTTTTTTCACTATTGATTTAATGTGTATTTTTGTTTTTCCTTGATATTCCTGAACTATTCAGATCTGAATTTTTCGGCAAAAAACAAGGCCACTATAAAGAAAATTATTTGATGAAAAAAGTTACCAAAGAGGTATACCTAAAATGGTACGAGGAAATGTTGTTCTGGAGAAAGTTTGAAGATAAACTGGCTGCCGTATATATTCAACAAAAAGTTCGCGGATTTTTACACTTGTACAATGGTCAGGAAGCTGTCTTAGCCGGCGCATTACATGCTATGGACCTTACGAAAGATAGGATGATTACAGCCTATAGGAACCATGTTCAGCCCATAGGAATGGGTGTAGACCCCAGGAAGGTAATGGCGGAATTATATGGCAAAGTAACAGGTACTTCTAAAGGAATGGGTGGTTCCATGCATATTTTCTCAAAAGAATATAGGTTTTATGGAGGTCATGGTATTGTTGGCGGGCAAATACCTTTGGGTGCCGGATTGGCATTTGCCGACAAGTATTTTAAAAGAGATTCAGTAACTCTTTGCTATATGGGTGATGGCGCGGTAAGACAGGGCTCGCTGCACGAAACGTTTAATTTGGCCATGTTATGGCAATTGCCGGTAGTATTCGTTTGTGAAAATAATGGTTATGCAATGGGGACTTCCGTAGCAAGAACTGCTTATACCACAGATATTTGGAAACTTGGTCTGGGATATGAAATGCCTTGCGCTCCCGTTGACGGAATGGATCCATTAACAGTGGCGGAGGAAATGAGTAAGGCTATAGAAAGAGCTAGAAGTGGCGGCGGCCCCACGTTCTTGGAAATGAAAACATATCGTTACAGAGGGCATTCTATGTCTGATGCTCAACACTACAGGACAAAAGATGAGGTTGAAGAATATAAGAAGATAGACCCTATTACTCAGATTCTTGATGTTATTAAGGAGAAGAAGTACGCCAATGAAGCGGAAGTTAAAGCGATTAATGATAGGGTGAAAAATCTTGTAAAAGAATGTGAAAAATTTGCTGAGGAGTCTGAATATCCTCCTGTAGAACAGCTTTACGATATGGTTTATGAGCAAAAAGACTATCCATTTGTAAAACACAAATTATAAATAAATGGCAGAAGTAATAAATATGCCCAGATTAAGCGATACCATGGAAGAAGGTACCGTTGCAAAATGGTTGAAAAATGTTGGTGATAAGATTGAAGAGGGCGATATCTTGGCTGAGATAGAAACAGATAAGGCCACCATGGAATTTGAATCTTTTCACGAAGGCACCCTACTCCATATTGGTATTGCTGAGGGAGACGGGGCACCAGTTGATACATTATTAGCAATAATTGGTGACGAAGGTGAAGATATATCTTCCTTATTAAACGGTAAACAGGGGACATCAAATAATAAAGCAGAAGCAGAGGAGGACACAACAACGTCAGAAAAAATAGAAGAATCTACAGTAAAAGAAGAAAGTAATATTTCTAGTGAAATACCTGAAGGTGTGGAGATTATTAAAATGCCGCGCCTCAGTGATACCATGGAAGAAGGTACCGTTGCCACTTGGTTAAAAAAAGTAGGAGATGAAGTGGAAGAGGGTGATATACTGGCCGAGATTGAAACTGATAAGGCAACGATGGAATTTGAATCCTTTTATTCAGGGCAACTTCTTTATATAGGAATTCAGGAAGGCGAATCGGCACCTGTTGATGAAGTATTGGCCATAATTGGTCCGGCCGGGACTAATGTTGAGGCAGTATTGCAGTCTAAACCTTCTTCGAAAACAGAAAAAGTTACGACTGCGGAAACAGAGAATATAGCTCCTCAGGAAGCAACAAATAAAGAGGAAAAACCATTAAACTCAGGACAGCGGGTATTTGTTTCTCCGTTAGCGAGAAAAATTGCTACTGAAAAGGGAATTGATCTTATGGCTGTTAAGGGTAGCGGAGATCATGGTAGGATTGTTAAGCGAGATGTAGAAAATTTTGTACCGTCTAAGGATGTTATTGCTCCTGCTGCGGTCGCTGAAACCAAAATAACTCCAGAGAGTCAGGTAACTGCACCGCAATTCGTTCCAATTGGGGAGGAACATTTTGAAGAAGTGAAAAACTCTCAAATGCGTAAGGTAATAGCCAAACGCCTAAGTGAATCTAAGTTTACAGCTCCTCATTATTACTTAATGATTGAGGTTGATATGGATAATGCCAAGGCTTCGAGGGAAAAGATCAATAGCCTTCCGGATACCAAGGTTTCATTTAATGATATGGTGGTGAAGGCCTGCGCTATGGCCCTTAAAAAACATCCACAGGTTAATACTTCCTGGAAAGGAGATACTACCCGATATAATCAGCATATTCATGTTGGTGTGGCTGTTGCGGTAGATGACGGTTTGGTAGTGCCCGTATTAAAATTTACTGATCAGATGAGTTTAACACAGATTGGAACCTCGGTTAAAGATTTGGCAGGAAGAGCAAGAGTTAAAAAATTAACTCCTGCCGAAATGGAAGGAAGCACTTTTACGGTTTCTAACCTTGGAATGTTTGGTATTCTTGAATTTACATCAATTATAAATCAGCCTAATTCTGCCATTCTCTCAGTGGGTGCTATCGTTGAAAAACCTGTTGTTAAAGGCGGACAAATAGTTGTTGGAAATACAATGAAGATTAGCCTGGCATGTGATCATAGAACGGTTGATGGTGCTTCAGGGGCCCAGTTTTTACAGACCCTAAGAGCCTATCTGGAGAATCCGGTTACTATGTTAGCTTGATAAAAAAACGATTTCTTGAAAAACAGTCTGATTATTCATAAAATAAGGTATCCGGTATTCTTAGGGTACCTTTTGTTATTTAGAATACAAATGAAGCATGCAATTGTATTTTTAGTATTATTTCTTTTAACAGCCTGTGGTTCGTTAAAAAAAACGCAATCGAATAATCCCCCTGACGGGCTTAAAGGAAATTTGGGAAGTACTTTAGTAGATAGCACCAGCGTGCTCGAAATAATGAACTTTTTAGCATCGGATGATTTAAAAGGAAGGGATTCTGGAAGTGAGGGGATAGAAAAAGCTGCAGAATTTATAGAAGGTATTTTTGTTCAAAATGGATTAAAACCCTATTTCGCAACTTTTAAGGATACATTAGCCAATTTTCAAAAACCGGCTTATAATATAGTTGGCGTTCTGAAAGGAACCGATAAAAAACTTCAAAATGAATATATCATAATTGGAGCACACTATGATCATATTGGCGTATTAACAGCCGAAAATGGTGATACAATTGCCAATGGGGCAAATGATAATGCCTCGGGAACCACTACAGTCCTGGAATTGGCCAGGTATTTTGGAGCGTCTAAAAGCAATAAAAGAAGTCTCATTTTTGCGCTATTCAGTGCCGAAGAGAAAGGTTTAATAGGATCCAACCATCTGGCGAAAAAATTAAAGGAAGAGGACCTTAATCTTTATCTGATGCTTAATTTCGAGATGACAGGTGTACCCATGATCGACAAGGATTATATGATGTATGTTACAGGTTATGGTAAATCCAATCTGGCAGAGGAAACTAATAAATATGCGAATAAAAATTTGGTTGGCTTCTTACCCACGGCAAAAGAGTTTGGCCTTTTTCAAAGATCAGATAACTATCCTTTTCACAACGAGTTTAATATTCCTTCACAGACCTATTGCACTTTTGATTTCACTAATTTTAATTTCTACCACAAGGTAGGTGATGAGTTGGATCAAATGGATTTTGAACATATGTCCCGGGTGATAAATAATATGATACCTGTATTGGAAGGGTTTTCAAATTCCCCCGAACAAGAAATAAAGTATTATTAAATGGCTAATGTTATAATTACAGGGTGTAGCAGGGGTATAGGATACGACCTGGCCCGTCTTTTTGCCCAAAGTGGGCATAAGGTTTTGGCGCTTTCCAGAAATGATAAGCCAATTAAGGAATTAAAGGAAGGTAATATTACTGCATTTCCGTTTGATATTTGCAATGATAGAGATTTGGAAAAGGTTCAACATTTTCTAAAAGACAATTGGAAAACTGTAGATATTCTAATTAATAATGCCGGACAATTATTGAACAAACCTTTTCTTCAAACAACCAGGATTGAATTTGAAGAAATATATAAGGTAAATGTATTCGGTGTCGCAGAACTTACAAGACTGCTTATTCCAAAAATGACTATTGGGGGGCATGTGGTAACCATTAGTTCTATGGGAGGTGTACAGGGTAGCCTCAAATTCCCAGGGCTTTCGGCCTATAGTTCTAGTAAAGGTGCGGTTATTACACTAACCGAATTATGGGCTGAAGAATTTAAAGAAACGGGCCCTTCGTTTAATGTGTTGGCTATTGGAGCAGTCCAGACAGAAATGTTAGAAGAGGCTTTTCCCGGTTATGAAGCACCTATAACTGCTGAGGATATGGCCCATTATATAATGGATTTTGCATTAAATGGTCAGCGCTATTACAATGGGAAGCTATTACAGGTAAGTAGTACTACTCCTTGATTTAAAGAATATTTTGCTCTTTTAAATTTATTTTATCACTTTTTCTATGTAAAAAAGGGTCTTTATTGCAAGGCTAAAAACATTAAAAACTATTTTTACTTCAATGAACGAAACATTGTTAAAATACCTTCCTGAGAATGCAGTCACGCCCTGTCTTGAACTCATAAAGGTAAATGGTGTAAACCTAAAAATAGTTAATCAGAGAGTGACCCGCCATGGAGATTATCGTCTCATGCGTAATGGTTCGCATCAAATTACCGTTAACGCCACTCCGAATAAATATCGTTTTTTAATAACGCTTATTCATGAAATTGGACATTTGGTAGCGTTTGAAAAATTTGGAAGAAGAATAAAACCTCATGGCATGGAATGGAAGCAGACTTTTCAGTACCTGATGCTTCCATTTATTAGACCGGAAATATTTCCTTCCTCTCTTTTACCAATCCTGGCAAAACATTTTAGAAACCCGAAAGCCAGTAGTACTACGGATGCTAATTTGTCTATGGCTTTGAAAGCTTATGACATTCCTAATGATAAAATTCAAGTTTTTGAATTACCTTCCGGTAGTATTTTTAAGTTATATAATGGGAAGTTATTTAAGAAGGGGCAAAGAAAAGTAAAAAGATACGAGTGTATTGAAATCTCATCGGGAAGGATATACCTGTTTCAACCCCATGCGGAAGTTGAGGTAGTAACTAATAAATAATAAATGAACAAAAATAAAAACTATTATGCGGTTCTAATGGCCGGGGGAGTGGGTTCCAGGTTTTGGCCGGTTAGCACATCTGCATACCCAAAGCAATTCCATGACATGTTGGGTGCCGGTGCTACACTTTTACAAAAAACCTTTAGTCGTCTCAACAAATTTATACCTTCAGAAAACATACTAATTCTTACTAATGAAAGGTATAATGACCTTGTTCTGAGTCAGCTTCCCCTGATAAGCTCTAATCAGGTGATTTTGGAACCTGTAATGCGCAATACCGCCCCTTGTATTTTATATGCAGCTCTGAAAATAAAAAAAATGAACCCCGAGGGGCTAATGATTGTGGCTCCCAGTGATCATTGGATAGAAGATGAAAAGGCATTTGAACTCAATGTTAAGAGTTGTTTTGATAAATGTGAAAGGGAGGAAGTAATATGCACCCTCGGAATAAAGCCTACTTTCCCTAATACCGGATTTGGTTATATCGAATTTGAACAAATAGCATCGCTGAAAACAAATTCAGACTTGTTTGCAGTCAAACAATTTAGAGAGAAACCGGATTATGAAACAGCTAAGGCATTTTTAAAACAAGGAAATTTTCTTTGGAATGGCGGCATTTTTATCTGGAGCATCAGAACTATTTTAGCAGCTTTCAAGGAATTTCAATCGGAGCAATATGAGTTGTTCAATTCCGGATTTGATATATTTAATACCGAGGGAGAAAAAGATTTCATCGATAAAAATTATCCAAAAGCAGATAATATTTCAATAGATTATGCCATTCTTGAAAAAGCCAGGGAAATATTTGTTCTTCCCGCTACTTTTGATTGGAATGACCTGGGTACCTGGGGTTCGTTATATCATAAGCTCGAGAAGGATGAAGATGACAATGCTATTGTTAACGGTAAAGTTTTAAGTGAGGATGCTTCGGGAAATATGATTCGATTACCAAAAGATAAAATTGCGGTTATTGATGGATTAAAAGATTATATAATAGTTGATAAAGAAGAAGTACTGATGATTTACCCTAAATCCAAAGAACAGGCTATTAAAAGTGTTTTGGCAGAAGTAAAAAAGCGATTTGGAGACCAATACATTTAATTATGAATGAAGAGTTTAATGAAAAAAATCCATTATCCGATGCTGATGAGGAGTTCAGCGGAGAACAAGCGAAAAAAGATTTTCAGGGATTTTTAGGAAGCACCAAAAAATTTCTTACAGACCTTTTAAACATCCGCAAGGATACAGATCAGGAAGCTACAAAACAAGCTATTATTGCCGACATACCTTTTAAAGGGCATACGATTTGGATTTTAATATGTTCAATATTTATAGCTTCAGTAGGTTTAAATGCTAATTCTACGGCTGTTGTAATTGGAGCCATGCTTATTTCTCCTCTAATGGGTCCTATTTTAGGGGTGGGCATGTCCATTGCCATAAATGACATTGATACACTAAGACGCTCTTTGAAGAATTTTGCCGTAATGGTAGTCTATAGTATACTTACAGCATATTTATTTTTTGAATTTTTTCCGTTAAGAGACGAATCCTCTGAGTTATTGGCCAGAACGGAGCCGGATATCAGAGATGTGTTAATTGCTTTTTTCGGTGGTTTCGCCTTGGTCATAGCGAGGGCAAAAAAAGGCACTGTGGCCACTGTAATTTTTGGGGTGGCTATTGCAACCGCATTAATGCCGCCTTTATGCACCGTAGGTTTTGGACTGGCAATTGGTAATTGGGAATATGCTACCGGGGCTATGTACCTTTTTATTATCAACACAATTTTCATTGCTCTTGCCACAGTGATTGTTCTAAAATTACTCCGCTTTCCAATGGTCCGATACATGCATTCTAAAAAGAGACTATATTATGCCAGAATCGCCACTTTGGTTTCCCTCTTGGTCATGATTCCGGCCATAATTACCTTTTATAATGTTTGGCAGGAATCCCGATATATGAGACAGGCACAGGATTTAATTAAACAGACTATTGAAGTATATAGGTTTAAGGACAGGGGAAGGTATTTAGATAACCTTACTAAAATTAGCTATAACAGGGAAGGTGGTTCTTCAATTGAATTAGTTTGTATGGGAGATGAACTTATACCTGATAATGTAATAGCCAGCTGGAATGAACAAAAAAACACATTTTCCAGACTTGAAGATACAGAACTAAAAATTGTTCAAGGGGGAAGAGACGATTCTGAAATAAAATTCAATTATATAAATGAATTATACGAATCCAAGAAGGCCGAATTATTAAATAAAGATGAGCGTATTAATCTTCTGGAATCTGAATTAGCCAATCTGAGTAAACTAAGCGCAAAACAAATTCCCTTTAGGCAAATTAGTGCAGAAGCCAAAGCTAATTTTGAGAATCTCGATAGCATAGGGTTTGCTTATACCATAACTACTGACTTTACTAAGATTGATACAATTCCTATTTTTGAGGTAGTATGGAAAAAGGACACCAAGAAGCGCGACATAAAGGAAGATACCCAAAAACTAAACAATTGGTTAAAACTGCGATTAAATGATAATAAGGTCAGGGTAAAGTAGGAACAGAGCTAGTTTCGCTCTTCAATATACATTTGTCGGACCTTTTTAAATAATTCTGAGGAATACACAAAATCAGTTATTGCTTCATTATCTGTTTTAAAGATTTCCTTATTGGTGCCTTCCCATTCTTTAATTCCATTTTTAAGAAAGATTATTTTTTCGCCAATTTCCATCACAGAATTCATGTCATGGCTATTAATTACTGTAATAATGTCAAATTCTTTTGTGATCTCCTGAATCAAGTTGTCAATTAAAATCGCTGTATTGGGATCAAGGCCTGAGTTTGGCTCGTCGCAAAATAAATATTTGGGATTCATTACTATAGCCCTGGCAATAGCAACTCTTTTTTGCATACCTCCCGAAATTTCTGCAGGGTATTTTTTATGTGCATCAATGAGGTTAACCCTTTTTAGTACAATGTTTGCTCGGTCTTCCATTTCCGATCGGGATTGATGGGTAAACATATCCATAGGAAACATAACGTTTTCTTCAACGGTCATGGAATCAAATAATGCACTTCCCTGGAATACCATCCCCATATCCTGTCTTAAATCTCGTTTTTCTGTAACAGACAATTTGGAAAACATGCGACCGTCATAACTAATTGTTCCCTCATCTGGCTCAATTAAACCCAAAAGACATTTCATAAATACCGTCTTACCAGAGCCACTTTGACCTATAATCAGATTGGTTTTTCCTTTTTCAAAGGAAGTGGTTATACCCTTTAATACCTGGGTATCTCCAAATGATTTATTTAAGTTTTCTACATCTATCATTAGCCTAATAATAGTTGTGTAAGAACAAAGTTAGATATGATGATCACCACACTGGTCCAGACAAAAGAGGTTGTGCTTGCTTTGCCCACATCCAGGGCACCTCCTTCCATATAATACCCATGAAATGAAGGGACGGTAGCAATTATAAATGCAAATACAATAGATTTAATAAATGAATAGGTTACATGAAAGGGGATGAAATCCAATTGGATGCCTTGAATAAATTCAGCAGATGTACTGTAATTCCCTAAAGAATTAGCAATTAACCCTCCAAAAATTCCCACATACATGGAAATAGCAATTACAAAAGGATAAAATAACATTGCTATTATCTTAGGAAAAACCAGATAATTAAGAGAATTCACCCCCATAACTTCCAATGCATCTATCTGTTCAGTTACGCGCATAGTACCTATGCTGGACGTAATATAAGAACCCACTTTACCCGCCATGATGATAGATGTAAATGTAGGGGCAAACTCGAGTATAACCGATTGCCTGGTAGCAAACCCAATCAGGTCTTTAGGGATCAATGGATTTGTAAGGTTTAATGCTGTCTGAATGGCCACAACACCTCCAATGAATACAGAAATAAAAATTACGATCCCCATTGAACCATAAATTAGTTCATCAATTTCCTTTAAAATTAAAGTTTTCATTATTGACCACTTTGTAGGTTTTTTAAAAACCTCTCGAACCATAATGGAATAGCTGCCAATTGATGAGATGTAATTCATAAAACTATGCGATACTTCTAGCTGTAAAAATAGTAATATTAGGCTTCATTTAACCTTCATTTAAAATTTTAAAACTTAATTTAGGCATTTTTAAAACCAGAACTTGTATATAATGTTTTCCAAAAGCCATTTCACATCAATATTATTAATTGGATTCTTTTTGTATTCTTCGGGAGTAATATGTCAGCGAAGGGCTAAAGAATCTGCTAAAACAGAAGTTACTGCTCCCCTAAAAACCACGCCGAAGTTGGTTGTTGGTATTGTGGTTGATCAAATGCGCTATGATTATCTGACACGTTTTTGGGACCATTACGGGGATGATGGTTTTAAGCGTCTTGTGAATGAGGGCTTTAATTGTAAAAATAACCATTTTAATTATTCGCCTACCAGTACGGGTCCGGGACACGCATCCGTGTACACTGGTACCACTCCGTCAATACATGGAATTATTGGAAATAACTGGTATGATAAAGAAATTGATAAACCGGTCTATTGTGCATCCGATGATTCTTACGCCACAGTTGGAGCGATTTCAAATGCAGGAAAGATGTCACCTCATAGAATGACGGTTACTACTATTACCGATCAATTGCGATTGCACACTCAAATGAAGGGTAAAGTTGTTGCAATTGCTTTAAAAGACAGAGGCGCTGTTCTTCCCGGTGGTCATACGGCAAATGCCGCTTACTGGTTCCTCGGTGGAGGCCAAGGGAAATGGATCAGCAGTACCTATTATATGGAGAATTTGCCTAAATGGGTTGTAGATTATAATTCTTCTAAGGTTGTAGAGAAATATAAGAAGCCCTGGAATACTGTTGAGGATATTACTTCTTACAGGGAAAGCGGTCCTGATAATAACACTTATGAGGGTTTGTTCACAGGCGAAAGCAATCCTGTTTTTCCGCATGACCTTCCCGGTTTATGGGATAAGAATAGTAAATATGAGCTGCTAAAGGTTACACCTTTTGGAAATAGTATAACTACGGATTTTGCGATAGAAGCGGTGAAAGGAGAACAGCTCGGTACAGATGATATCACAGATTTTTTAGCAATTAGTTTTTCAAGTACAGATTATGTTGGACATTGGTTTGGTGTAAATTCTAAGGAAATACAGGATACCTATATACGTTTGGATCGCGATTTGGAACGAATATTAAAGTATCTGGATACCAAAGTGGGAGCAGGGGAATATACCGTTTTTCTTACGGCAGATCATGGAGCAATTAATGTTCCTGCTTATTTGAAAGATCAAAAAATACCAGCGGGATATATTAATAGGGCTGAAATACAATCAGAATTAGGAGAATTTATTAAATATAAGTATGGTTCCACAGAATTAATTAAAAATTATTCTAACAACCAGCTTTTTCTTGACCATAAGATTATTCAAAATTTAGATCTGAGTCTAAAGGAAGTCCAGGAGACTTTGGCCAGCGAATTACTTTCATACCAAGCCTTTGAAAAGGTATACACCGCATATCAAATGCAAAATAATGAGTACACGACCGGAATCCCATACATTATTCAAAACGGATACAACATGAAACGCTCTGGTGATATTTTAATAGTGCCAAAACCTGGAATTATTGATTATAGCAAAACGGGATCCACACACGGATCTGCTCAGATTTATGATACCCATACACCACTTATTTTTTATGGAAAAGGCATAAAACCGGGCTCAACGGCTCTTAGAACAGAAATCCCTGATATTGCACCTACCATAGCCACATTGTTGGGGATTGCATTTCCTAACGGAGCTACCGGCAAGCCTATCGCACGGATATTAGAATAATTTATTAAGAATATTTTGCCATCTTAATTTGCGAATAAACTCGCCTTCTTTTTGAGAAACCAGAAAAGGAAGACTCTTTTTTTTGGCCATGGCATAGCCTTTTAAAGTATCTATAAATAATGTCGTCTTTTTTCTTTTCAATGCCATTTTAAGCGAGGCAATGAAACTAATTAAATAGCCATAGCGCATCAGATACATGGCTTCACCTTGTAAATAACGCGCCTGTTTGTTATAGGATGCTCCCAGAGGTCGTAAATGCTTTATTTTTAGCGAATCATCTGTAATTACACTAAAATCATTATACCGGGCTAATAGCTCATCAACTGTATCCCAGCCTATCGAATTTTTTAATCCACCTATGGCATTAAAACATTGTTTGGTATAACTTTTAAAAGCACCGCGAATATGATCTTTGTTCATAGGGTGATTTAATTTCCACACTCCTTTTGAATCTTGTTCATAAGCAAATCCACCTAAAATTCCAGCCCTGGAATCTGAATTAATTAGTTCTGATATTTTTTCAAAGTAGTTTTCCGGGAGTATAATATCAGCATCCAGTTTGACAATAAAATCGTATTGGTCGTCTAGCAGCTCAAACCCTTCATTAAATGCTTCCACAACTTTAGCCCCCGGCATATGAAGGGTAGAGGAGGATCTGTTGACTTTTATAATATGGCTGTTCCCGGAAACAAATTCATCTATAATAGTTTCGGTTTTGTCTGTAGAATTATCATTCACAACCAAAACTTTCTTTGGTTGCATGGTTTGGGATAGAACAGCATTGAGCGTAGCAGCTATGTATGATTCTTCATTATGTGCACAGATTACAATATAATAATTCACGATAGTAAGGTATAATTATTCCGGTGCAATAAATCCGGTGCTTTCGGATATCCTTTTTCGCTCTGCATAAACAATATAATAACGAGGAGTAAAAGTCCGTAATAAAGGCCTAAGTCCTATTTTATTAACGGGATTAGCCCAGCTAAGGGTATCTTTTATCTCCCAACCAGCTTTTTCGAGCAACCAATTAAACTGCCAGGCCTCAAATTCATGATAGTGTCTATCCCAGGGGTCTGTTTTACTCTTATATGCTGAGGCAAACCAAAGTCGTAATGGAACACTGGTAACAATTTTATCAGCCTTTATTGCTCTCAAAATATTGTAAGGTGCGAGCAGGTGTTCAAAGATTTCAAATGCTGTGACTACATTGGCATTCGAATTCTGTACAAAGTCAAAATCTAAATCCAGGTCTTCGCCGCTAGTATTTTCAACATTATAGCCATTCTGCTTCATTATTTCAGAAAATGGGTTGGTAACCCCTAAATCCAATATGGCTTCCTGAGTAGTTATATGTTTTTGAAGAAAGGCAAGTGTATTTTTATACCTTTTATCCGGAAAAGTTTTTTCATACATATTTTCAGCATCTATAGACTATGGCGTTGATATTCATACCTGCGCCAACACTGGCAAAGATAACAACATCTCCTTTTTCTATTTGCTGATTTTCTATTTTCCCGGTTTTAACCATATGAAATAAGGTGGGAACAGTTGCCACAGAACTATTTCCCATTTCACGAATATTCATTGGCATTACTCCTTCAGGCATTTCCAAGTTAAAAGACTTGTAAAATCGATTTACAATAGCCTCGTCCATTTTTTCATTTGCCTGATGAATAAATATTTTTTTGATATTTTCAATTGGTATTCCACTTTTTTCCAAAGAATTCCTCATGGCATTTGGAACATGATTTAGCGCAAATTCATAAATTTTACGCCCATACATTTTAATATATTGAGTTTTGCTGGGACAAGATTTATTATGTGATTCGCCGAAAAATAGATAATAGGCTTCTTCGTTGGTAAATGTAGCTGAGGTATGTGCCAGAATCTCACCGGAATCCTCAGAATCTTCAATAATACAAGCTCCGGCACCATCTGAATAAATCATGGAATCCCGATCGTGCTGATCAATTACCCTGGAGAGTGTTTCCGCACCAATTACGAGACATTTTTTTGCTATACCACTTTTGATAAAAGCATTTGCCTGTATTACTCCTTCAATCCAACCCGGACAACCAAAAAGCATATCATATGCAACACAATTGGGGTTTTTAATTCTTAGGAGATGTTTTACCCTGGTTGCTAAACTAGGCACGGTATCGCTTTGGGAGTGCCCATGGCTCACGTTTCCAAAATTATGCGCAAAAATTATATAATCCAGTTCTTCAGCATCGATTCCGGCATCTTCAATAGCATCCCGGGCTGCAAAGAATCCCAAATCTGAAGTATTTAGTTCTTTATCAGCATAGCGCCTTTCCGCAATACCCGTTATTGCCTTAAACTTCTCAATGATAATCTCGTTGGTATAGGCAAAGGGAGTTCCCTCACTGGTAAGAAAATTATGTTGCTCAAAATCTTTGTTTTGAGTAGTGATCGACGGGATATAACACCCTGTGCCGCTGATTCCAATACTCATATTTAGGGGAGTTGACTTAGTTTTGGGAAAAATAATAAAAAATTCCGTCGTACTATATGGGCATAGTAATCAATTACGATGTTCAGAAGAAATCTACAACATTAGAAATAATTCTTCAGCTTTAATATAGTCTTTCAAACCCCTCTTTATAGGGGATAGACTAAGCTTCCACATATGCTTCAATTGGAGCACAAGTACATATTAAATTACGATCTCCATACGCTTCATCTACCCTTCTAATACTGGGCCAAAATTTATTTTCGAAAATGTAGGGTAACGGGAAGGCAGCCTGTTGTCTCGAATATGGGAAATCCCAGGAATCATTGGTCATCATATGCAAGGTATGTGGTGCATTTTTCAGTACGTTATTTGTATCCTTTGCTGAGGAATGATCAATTTCTTCCCGGATTGATATCATAGCATCACAAAATCGATCTAATTC
Source organism: Eudoraea sp. (assembly GCF_039969275.1). Taxonomy (GTDB): domain Bacteria; phylum Bacteroidota; class Bacteroidia; order Flavobacteriales; family Flavobacteriaceae; genus Eudoraea. The sequence goes on along the minus strand of NZ_JBDVOC010000010.1, from coordinate 649,544 downwards.
ATCAAGATTTTCACTTTCAGTAGGCTCTATCATAAGGGTCCCTGCTACAGGAAAAGATACTGTTGGAGCATGAAAACCGTAGTCCATTAATCGTTTAGCGATATCTGTAACCTCTATTCCGTTTTGTTTAAATGGTCTGCAATCAATAATCATTTCATGCGCTGCACGGCCTTTTTCCCCTGTGTAAAGAACATCAAATTTTCCACTCAACCTATTCTTTATATAGTTCGCATTTAGAATAGCAATTTTTGTGGACTCAGTTAAGCCAGCTTCTCCCAGCATCTTAATATAACCGTAAGAAATTAAACAAACTAATGAACTGCCCCAGGGAGCCCCTGAAATTGCTGTAATTGCTTTTTTACCACCAGTTTTAATAACCGGATTACCCGGTAAGAAAGGAACCAATTGTTCAGCAACACAAATAGGCCCTACTCCGGGTCCTCCGCCTCCATGTGGTATTGCAAAAGTTTTGTGCAGGTTGAGATGGCATACGTCAGCTCCAATAGTCGCCGGATTTGTTAATCCTACCTGTGCATTCATATTGGCTCCATCCATATAAACCTGCCCCCCATGGTCGTGAATAAGTTGTGTTATTTTTTTTATGGAGGATTCAAAAACTCCATGTGTTGAGGGATATGTGATCATTAATGCAGCCAAATTTTCTGAATGTAATTCTACTTTCTCCTCCAGGTCCACCATATCGATATTTCCTCGAGCATCTGTTTTGGTTACAACAACCTTCATTCCGGCCATTACAGCCGAAGCCGGATTAGTACCATGAGCGGATGCCGGAATAATGCAGATATTTCTATGAACTTCGCCTTTGGATTCATGATACGCTCTTATGGTCATTAATCCGGCAAACTCACCTTGTGCACCGGAATTAGGTTGCAAGGAAGTACCTGCGAAACCCGTGATTTCCGTTAAATCTCTTGCTAGTTCCTGCAGTATTATATGATAACCTTCTGCCTGTTCGACAGGAACAAATGGATGAATATTTCCCCATGCAGGCATACTCAAAGGCAGCATTTGGCTGGCAGCATTTAATTTCATAGTACAAGAACCGAGTGAGATCATAGACTGATTTAGGGCCAGGTCTTTTCGCTCTAATTTTTTGAGATAACGCATTAGTTCTGTCTCGGAATGATATGAATTAAAGACCTCGTTTTCCAGGAATGGTGTATTGCGTATTAAGGAGTGTGGAATAACATCCTTTGTTTTCTCATCAATAGAAGTAATTTCTTCGGATTCAATCAATTCACTAAAGCAATTGTAAATTAGTCTAATATCGTCCTTGCTTGTGGCCTCATTGATCGATATTGAAACGGTATTATTATCAATATAATTGAAATTAATACTATTTTTTTCGGCGATTGATTTTAAGGACTTGCTATCGGGAACCCGCACCATAATGGTGTCGAAAAAAGTGGTGTTCAATTGTTCAAATCCTTGTTTTTCAAGCAACTGACTTAATACCTTTGCATTATAATGAACTTTATCTGCTATATATCTTAAGCCTTGTGGTCCGTGATAAACAGCATAAGCCCCTGCCATCACTGCTAGTAACACCTGTGCTGTACAAATGTTAGATGTTGCTTTGTCTCTTTTAATATGCTGTTCTCTGGTTTGTAAAGCCATACGCAATGCCTGATTTCCATCTGTATCTCTGGTTAGCCCTATAATTCTTCCGGGGATATTTCTTTTGAAAGCCTCCTTAGTGGCAAAAAAAGCAGCATGCGGGCCCCCGTAGCCTAAAGGAATTCCAAATCTTTGTGTGGTTCCAACAACTACATCTACTCCAATTTCACCGGGCGGGGTTAATAAAACCAAACTAAGTATATCTGCAGCTACTGCAACTTTTATCTCTTTATCTCTGGCTTTTTGTACAAAAATTTTATAATCATTTACCTGACCATATTTACCGGGGTATTGCAAAAGAGCACCGTAAAAACCCTCACCAAACTCGAATGCTTCATGATCTCCGCTTACCAATTCAATTCCAAGGGGTTTTGATCTGGTTTGCAGTAGCGATAGGGTTTGTGGCAATACCTCATTGGAAACAAAAAATTTAACGACTTCATTTTTCTTTTGTTCCCTGTTTCTTACATCAAAAAGCATGGTCATCGCTTCCGCGGCTGCAGTGCTTTCGTCTAAAAGTGACGCATTGGAAAGCTCCATCCCGGTAAGATCGCAAATCATGGTTTGGAAGTTTAATAAGGCTTCCAATCTCCCTTGCGCAATTTCTGCCTGATATGGCGTATAGGCTGTATACCACCCTGGATTTTCAAGAATGTTCCTTTTAATCACAGATGGAGTAATACATTCGTTATATCCCAGACCGATATAAGTTTTGTATACCTTGTTTTTTAAAGAAAGGGAATTTACATGTGACAGGAATTCATGTTCGCTCATTTCCCTGCTAAGATCTAAAGGTTTTTTAAGCCTTATTTCACTGGGAATAGTTTCATATATAAGCTGGTCTATATTTTCCACGCCAATGGTTTTAAGCATTTTAGGCAGATCTTCTTTTCGAATACCTATATGTCTTGAAGCAAACAGGTCTGTCGTCATAATTCACGATTTTATAGCTAAAATAATAGTGAACAAAATTAGGGATTAATTCTTGTAAAATAATCTATTTCAAAGCGCAGTAGCCTAAAGTTTTTAACGAAAAAGATACGTTATGAACAGTTTGGCTATTTTTGTTTAATGGGGTGGTTGAGCCGTATTTTTAATTTTTATCTGGATGCAAGCATTCATGTGGCATTTGCTGTGATAAGCTTATTATTGATCACCAATCTGTATTTAAACATTTTACCAGATCAGCATTTAATTCTTTTCGTTTTTTTTGGAACCATACCGAGTTATAATTTTATTAAATACGGGGTTGAAGCAAAAAGATATATCCTGGTAAAGAATAGCTATCACAAACAAATACAAATTTTCAGCTTAATTATATTAGCGCTTGCAGGCTATCATTTCTTTTTTTTGAGCTATGCGGTATGGTTCATTTGCTGTGCATTAGCCCTACTTATAGGTTTGTATGCATTGCCTGTTTCTCCTAAGCACAAGAATTTAAGGAATTCAGGTATCTTAAAAGTAATATTGGTGGCACTGGTGTGGACAGGAACTACGGTCATAATTCCTGTAATATCCTCGGCCATTTCATTTTCATGGGACATTTGCCTTCTAATGCTCCAACAGTTTATTCTGATTCTTGTATTGCTAATTCCATTTGAGATTAGGGATCTTGAATATGATGAATTGCATCTTAAGACAATACCACAGCGAATCGGAGTATCTCAAACCAAAAACCTTGGTCTGCTCTTGTCTCTTATTTTCTATTTAATAACATTTCTTAAGGACGATTTAAGTCAGTTAGAAATTATTGGAAAGACAATACTATTTTTGATTTTAATAATTATGCTGCTAATGACTCACAGAAATCAATCAAAATATTTTGCCTCATTTTTTGTAGAAAGTATTCCGATATGCTGGCTTGGAACCCTAATATTACTGGAAAGTTATATTTAGCTATTAAGTTCAATCTTTACTTTCATTTTTTCCTTTTCCTGTTCAGAAAGGTTATGTAAATTGGCCTTGTCACAAAGTATGGTTAGTTTTTTGTTCTTCTTAGAAAATGCAGCACAGGCTTTACAGAACAAAAGGTGAATACCAAATTTGATTTGTTCAAGAAGTGTCGCTTCTTTGTATTGTTTTTTATTGCAAATTGTACTTGCTTTCTCGCAACTAATCATAACTTAAACCAATTTTCATTGAGACAACCCATAAGATTCGTTCTAGCTCTGTGGACCATTACCCAAAGGTTAGACGGATTAATCCCAAGTTCATTACATATATCTTCTGTACTTAATCCTCGTATAGTTTTCATAACAAATACCGCAGATTGCTTTTTTGGCAGCTTAGAAATACATTCCTGAATAGCTTGTCCCAATTCTGCATTTTCTATTTGGTCATTTTCAAGTGTGCTAAATGGATCCGCTACATTTTCTTCCAGCCAATCTCCTGCCGAATCACTTTGACTACTATAATTAATTCGTACTTCGGCCTTGCCTTTCTTTGAATTAATTTTTCTGTAATAATCTATGACTTTTCGTTTTAATATAGCAATGAGCCAGGTGCGTTCTGATGCAGCCCCCTGATAATTTTTAGCCGATTTTAAAGCGGCCAGGAATGTTTCCTGTACCAAATCTTTAGCGATCTCTGCATCACTCACCCGCACCACGGCATAGTTAAATAGATAGTCGGCGTATTTGTCGACCCATGAAGCAGGATTTAAAGAATTTTCTGTCATTTTGATGCTTGTGGAATCCAAAAATAAAGTAATTTTAATGAAATTATTAATTTTAAGTGTAATACGCCCAATTATGAAAAATATCGGTTATCTCATTCTTTTGCTATTTATTCAAATAAGCTGCACCCAATCTAAATCCATGTCAATCACAGAATTGACACCTCAAGATCTCGAAAATGCAGTACTTGTCGATGTTCGCACTCCTGAAGAGTATGTTGAGGGTCATTTTGATGATGCAGTCAATATTAATTGGTATGATGAGGATTTTATTAAGCAATTCGAGAAGGAGAAAATAGAAAAAGACAAAACTATTTATGTCTATTGTAAAAAAGGAGGACGTAGTGCAAGCGCCGCTGAGTTACTCACCTCGTCTGGTTATAAAAATGTAATAGACCTGTTGGGAGGTTATGATGCGCTGGAAGAAAAAAATTAGTTAAGCCGTCTTTTTCATTAATCCAGCACGCTCTAAAAGAGCTTCAATTTTAGGCTCCCTGCCCCTAAAGCGCTTATAAAGGATCATTGGTTTTTCAGTTCCTCCTTTGGAAAGAATATGATCTTTAAATTTTTGAGCTACTTCTCGATTAAAAATTCCTTTTTCTTTAAAGTAATCGAACGCGTCGGCATCTAATACTTCAGCCCATTTATAGCTGTAATAGCCCGCGGAATAGCCGCCCTGAAAAATGTGGGCGAATGATACACTCATGCACGTCTCCTGGTTATTTGGGTAAAGTAAAGTGTCTTCGAAAGCTTTAAATTCGTGTTTCTTAACATCTGAAATAACAGATGGATCAGAAGCATGCCATGACATATCCAGGAAACCAAAACTCAGTTGACGCATTGTGGCCATCCCCTCCTGAAATGTTGCAGATTCCTTTATACTTTCAACTAATGACATAGGAATAGGTTCTTCTGTCTCATAGTGCCGGGCAAATAATTCCAGAGCTTCTTTTTCATAACACCAGTTTTCCAATATCTGACTGGGTAGCTCAACAAAATCCCAATAAACAGAAGTACCGGATAAGCTTGGATAGATCGTATTTGCAAGAATACCGTGAAGAGCATGCCCGAATTCATGAAAGAGCGTTGTAACTTCATTAAAAGTTAACAGTGATGGTTTATTTTCTGTAGGTTTCGTAAAATTACAAACGTTAGAAATCTGAGGTCTTTCATTCTTGTTATTCAATATGAACTGGGGCTTAAATGAAGTCATCCAGGCACCAGCGCGCTTCCCTTCCCTTGGATGAAAATCGGCATAGAATAAGGAAACAAATTTATTATTACTATCATAAATTCTATAAGTCTTAACTTCCGGATGATACTTGTCTACATCAAATACTTCTTCAAAAGACAATCCGTATAGTCTTTCGGTTATCATAAATACTCCTTCAATAACATTTTCCAGCTTAAAGTATGGTTTGAGCTTTTCATCGTCAAGGCTGAAGCGTTTTTGCTTTAATTTTTCAGAGTAAAAAGATCCATCCCAGGACTCTAGTTGCTCAATTCCATCCAGCTCTTTGGCAAACTCTGATAGTTCTTTAAATTCACGTTTAGCTGCGGGCTTTGCCTTTATTAACAATTCCTTTAAAAAGTCATATACTTTTTCCGGGGTTTCGGCCATTCGTTCTTCTAAAATAAAATTCGCATGGCTTTTATAGCCTAATAAATTAGCTCTTTCATGTCGAAGATTGGCAATTCGAAGAACATTAGCCTGATTGTCCAGGTCATCATTATGGAAGCCTTTGCTCCCAAATGCCATTGACAGCTCTTTTCTAAGTTCTCTGTTGAGTGCATATTTCATAAATGGAATATAACTTGGATAATCCAGAGTTATAATCCATCCTATTTTACCTTTACTTTTTGCTAACTGCGCTGCTGCATCTTTTGCACTTTGTGGAAGCCCGTCAAGGTTATCTTCGTTTGTGAGATGCATTTCATATTTATTTGTCTCCTTTAAAATGTTTTCACCAAATTTTAATTTTAGTGTTGCAAGTGCTGTATCAATCTCCCTTAGGCGTTTTTTTTGTTCTTCATCCAGGTTGGCCCCATTTCTGCTAAAATTTTTATACTTTTTATCAAGTAAGGTGTCTTGTTCTGCGGTAAGTTGGTATTCGTCTTTATTCTCAAAAACCTTTTTTATTCTTCTGAATAATTTTTCATTTAGGGTAATATCATTACTAAACTCCGACAACAATGGGGATACTTCCTGGGCAATCTTCTGGATGTTATCATTGGTTTCCGCAGAATTCAAACTAAAAAATAAACTGGCAATACGTTCCAAATGTTGTCCTGAGAATTCTAAAGCCTCAATAGTATTCTCAAAAGTGGGTTCTTCTTCGGAATGAGTTATGTCATCAATTTCTTTACGAGCATTTTCTATAGCGTGCATAAAGGCCGGCATAAAATGTTCATTCTTAATACTAGAAAAAGGTGCGGTATCAAATGGGGTTAATAAAGGATTCATATATAGACCGATGTTTATTACTTTATTTATGAAGAGGAATTAATCTGCGGAGGATAACAATGTTTAAATTTCCTATTTAGGTTTATTTAGTTCCTGAGCGCCCTTAACTACTTTGTCCTTTAGTCCTTCTTTGTATAAAAGAATTTTATCCATTACACACTTATCACTGCTACCTATGATTTGCGCTGCAAGAATACCAGCATTTTTTGCGCCGTTAAGAGCAACGGTGGCTACCGGAACACCCCCGGGCATTTGTAAAATAGACAAAACCGAATCCCATCCATCAATGGAATTACTGCTTTTAACCGGCACACCTATTACCGGCAGAGGGGAAAGTGAAGCTACCATTCCGGGTAAGTGGGCTGCACCACCAGCCCCTGCTATGATAACTGAAAATCCATTTTTATGAGCTTGTTTGCTAAATTCATATAATTTATCCGGCGTTCTGTGGGCAGATACAATATCAACTTCTACTTCAATATCAAATCCCTTTAAAATATCAACGGCTTCCTGCATAACGGGAAGGTCACTTAAGCTGCCCATAATTACTGCTACTTTGCTCATATTTTTATTTTTTGCTTATTACTTTGATCGTTTTCTTTACTTTTTCGGCTATAATTCGGGCCTCATTTATATCCTCATGTATAATAGTTACATGCCCCATTTTCCTAAATGGTCGTGTCTCCTTTTTACCATAAATATGAGGTGTAACCCCGCTTAGTTTAAAAATATCTTCAATATTTTGATAAACAACTTCGCCGGTATGCTCTTCATCACCAACCAAATTAACCATTACCCCTGCCAATTTACTATCTGAACATCCAAGAGGAAACCCAAGGATGGCTCTTAGGTGCTGTTCAAATTGATTTGTATAACTGGCCTCTATACTGTAATGACCGCTGTTATGCGGTCTGGGTGCTACCTCATTGACTAAAATCTCATCCTCTGATGTTTGGAACATTTCAACTGCCAGAAGGCCTACGTGCTGTAATTTTTCAGACAACTTTAAAGCGATCTTCCTTGCTTTATCAGCAACTTTTTTGTCAATTCTGGCCGGGCACAGGACATATTCAACCTGATTGGCTTCCGGATGAAATTCCATTTCCACTACCGGATAATCGATTACTTCGCCCTGGACATTTCTCGATACTATAACGGCCAGTTCATTTTTAAAAGGGATAAGATCCTCAGCAATACATTCTACATTGGGAAGGTTTTTAAGATCATCCAGGGAACGTACAATTTTTACGCCTTGACCATCATATCCAAATTGAGCACTTTTCCATACAAAAGGAAAAGCAATACCTCCATGAGCAACACTATCCTTTATTTCACTTGTATATGCAAATCTGGAAAAAGGTGCCGTAGGAATTTGATTGTCAATATAGAATAACTTCTGTTTAGCCTTATTTTGAATAGTGCGAAGTACCCTTGAAGAAGGATAAACCGTTTTGCCTATTTCCTCCAACTTTTCAAGAGCATCTAAATTTACATTTTCAATTTCAATAGTAAGTAAATCTACTTCTTTTCCAAAGTTGTAAACTACATCAAAATCCATCAAACTGCCCTGAATAAATTCATTACAGGCAATTTTGCACGGGGCCTCGGGCGATGGATCCAGCACTTTGGTATAAATGTCAAACTTCCTTGTTTCATACAGCAGCATTTTACCCAACTGACCTCCTCCAAGAATGCCTAACTTAAAATCAGAAGAAAAGAAATTCATGAACTTATACTTTCTCAGGTGAATAAGATTATTTTGACTGGCTACAAAAATACATCTAAATGTTAGAATCTGCTGCCCTAAGCTTAAAAAAGAGAAAGCAAAATACTATCTTTGCCATCCTATAAAACCGATACCATTGATAAAGCTGCATGATAAATTGTTTAAGCCATTTCTGAAAGAAGAAGAAATACAACTTGCAATTGAGAGAATTGCAGCTGAAATCGCTAAGGACTATAAAGATGAGGTACCCATATTTGTTGGGGTTCTTAATGGGGCCTTTATGTTTATTTCTGATTTATTGAAATGTTATCCCTATCCATGTGAGGTTTCATTTGTAAAACTGGCTTCATACAGGGGCCTGATATCTACAGGAATTGTAGAAACACTCTTAGATCTTCCCGAAAATTTGGAGGGGAGAAGTGTAGTTATTATAGAAGACATTATTGACACCGGGAGGACCCTGCAGGAATTGGTCCATTTATTTGCAAAGACGAATGTCAAGGAGTTTAAAATAGCAAGCCTGTTTTATAAACACGAAATTTACAACGGAGAATATCCTATTGACTATATTGGAATAGAAATTCCAAATAAGTTTATTGTAGGTTATGGGCTGGATTATAAAGAACAGGGAAGAAATTTAAGAGATGTATACCAACTAAACCAAAACCATATGATTAATCTTGTACTTTTTGGAAAACCAGGAGCAGGTAAGGGAACACAAGCTGCTTTTTTAAAGGATCAACATAATCTATTGCATATTTCTACTGGAGATGTTTTTAGATATAATATTAAGAACAATACCGAACTGGGAAAGTTGGCACAAACCTATATGGATAAGGGCGAACTGGTTCCGGATGAAGTTACCATTAAGATGCTAAGGGATGAAGTTGAGAAACATCCTGAAGCTAACGGATTTATTTTTGATGGTTTTCCCAGAACCGTAGCCCAGGCAAAAGCACTGGATAACTTAATGGATTCAAAGGAAATGCAAATTGACGCAACTATTGCCTTAGATGCCAATGATGAAGAGCTTATTCAGCGCTTATTGGAAAGAGGTAAAATAAGCGGCAGAACGGATGATCAGGATGAGGATAAGATTAGAAATCGCTTTGAAGAATACAATCAAAAAACAGCTCCTCTTAAAGAGTATTATCAAGCTCAGGATAAATTCTATAGCGTAAATGGTATTGGAGCCATAGAAGAGATTACGGAGCGCCTTGGCACCGTAATTCAGGCGATACAGGTCGAAGGATGATCTGAATAAGAACATAGGCCAGATTATACTGCTACCATTTTTAAAACGAATATTGAGCGATGACCGAAGGGAATTTTGTGGACTATGTAAAGATGTATGTTACCTCAGGTAATGGGGGTAAAGGATCCATGCATTTGCACAGGGAAAAATATATAACAAAAGGCGGGCCCGATGGAGGTGATGGCGGTAGAGGTGGTCATATCATTATTCGCGGTAATGAAAACCTTTGGACGCTCCTTGGGTTTAAGTTTAAACGGCACTTTAAGGCCGGGCATGGTGAACATGGGAGTAAAAACAGAAGTACGGGTGCCGATGGAGCGGATGTATTTTTAGACGTACCGCTGGGAACGATTGTGCGCGATTCGGACACCAATGAATTGCTATTTGAGATTACAGCACACGGAGAAGAAGTAATTGCGGCTGAAGGAGGTAAAGGAGGTCGTGGTAATTGGCACTTTAAAACAGCTACAAACCAAACCCCCAGGTACGCACAACCTGGTATCCCCGCACAGGAAAAACAATTAACCCTTGAACTTAAAGTTTTGGCAGACGTAGGATTGGTTGGATTTCCCAATGCCGGAAAATCTACATTACTATCAGTATTAACATCTGCAAAACCTAAAATAGCGGATTATGAATTTACTACGCTCAAACCGAACTTAGGAATTGTTAAATACCGCGATTTTAGGAGTTTCGTAATGGCAGATATTCCTGGTATCATAGAGGGAGCGGCAGAGGGTAAAGGATTGGGGCATTATTTTCTAAGACATATAGAACGCAATTCCATTCTACTTTTTTTAATACCTGCAGATAGTAATGATATTAGTAAAGAGTATGAAATTCTCTTAAATGAACTAAAAAAGTATAATCCAGAACTTCTTGACAAAAACAGATTGGTAGCAATCTCCAAGTCGGATATGCTGGATGATGAGCTAATTGGGGAAATGAAAATTCAATTAGATAAGGATTTAAAGCAAACCCCTTATATATTTATCTCTTCGGTATCAGAATTGGGTCTTAATGACCTTAAAGATGAGCTTTGGCAGCTATTAAACGATTAAATAATACAATTTTCAGCTTCCCTGTTTTTTTTCTTTATTTTTATATAAAATCGCTTATGAGAAATATAATGATCTTATTGGTTATTGTATGCGTGCTTTCCTGCAGCACGGTAAGGGTAAACTATGATTTTGATAAAACTGTGGATTTCACCAATTACAGCACTTACAATTATTATCCTGAAATGCAAACCGGTCTGAGTGATTTGGATTCAAAGCGCCTTTTTAATGCGATCGATTCAACTATGCAAATGCGCGGAATTTTATTATCCGAGGAACCGGATTTTTATATCAATATTCAAAGCGAATCTTTTGCAACTCCAAATAACAGCACTGTGGGTGTAGGCGTAGGCGGCACAAGTGGCAATGTAGGAGGGGGCGTTTCTATTGGAGTTCCCTTGGGTGGTTCTAATCTGGAACGGGAATTAATTTTTGATCTGGTAGATAGCCAAAAGGATGCCTTGTTCTGGCAGGCAATAAGTCTTAGTAATTTTAGCGAGAATAATTCCCCAAGAACCAGAGAAAGGAAGCTTAATGAAATAGTAACCAAAGTATTTTCAAAGTATCCCCCGGTCATAAAGAAAGACAAAAGAAAATAGACTAAAATTGCTTGTTAATGCTCTTGGACTACCCTAAATAAAGCCTCCAGATTACAAAAATAGCGCCGTTCACTTCCTCAATTCTACCGTTTGTCAGAAGTTGGATTCGCTATTTCTTATTAGGTAATATGTTTATGTGATTATTTTGCATTCCCTTCTGTAACAAAAAAGTAATTTTCTATACTAATGGAAGTATATAATTTCACATTATTGATAAGTATTAACTCGAAAATCATTTTACTATGAATTTAAACTTTAAAATATTTAGGCCAGCTATGTCTCTGGCCCTTTTCCTTTTGGGAGCAAGTATCTTTGCACAGGACGCAGTGGGTTCCTGGAAAGGAAACCTTGCCGTACAGGGAACTGAGATGCCATTGATATTCAATATAATTGAAACGGATGGAAATTACTCTTCAACAATGGATAGCCCATCCCAGGGAGCAACAGACATTCCAATGGATGAAACTTCTGTTTCAGAAAATGAGTTAACCATTATTTTTAAACAAGCTGGAATTAAATATGTAGGAAAGATTGAAGGAGAAAAAATGGAGGGTACCTTCTATCAAGGTGAAAAGGGACTTCCCTTGTTGCTTGAAAAAACAGTTAAAACTATTCCTGGAAATCCGGAATTAGTTAGTTCCGATGAAGAATTAAACAAGATGGCTGCAATGGATAGCGGTAATTACAGATATACCGTGGAAGATTATTTTGCAAAGCCTAAGGCTTCTACTTTTAGATTTTCTCCGGATGGAAAATATATGTCTTATCGCGAAAAAGATGATAATGGAAAGCGTCATATTTATGTAAAAGAAATATCAACAGGTACAATAACACGGGCAATTGAAGAAAAAGAAGAGTTGGTTAGGGGTTACGGTTGGGTGAATAATGAGCGCATGGCATATTTGATGGATAACGGAGGAGATGAAAATTATCATGTGTATGCCGTCAATCTGGATGGTTCAGATCTTAAAGATTTAACTCCTTTTGAAGGTGTGCGGGCACAATTCTCCGATTTATTGAAAGACGATAAGGACCATATTATTGTTCAAATGAATAAAAACAATCCTCAGGTATTCGAACCATATAAGATTAATGTGGTAAACGGGGAATTAAAACAACTCTACAGTAATGAAGATGCTTCTAATCCCATCTCAGATTATGATTTTGACAAAGAAGGAAATTTAAAAGCATTCACCAGGATTCGGGATGGAGTGGAACAGGATATCTATTATGCAACTGAGGAAGGTAAATTTGAGCTTTTCAAAAGTCTTAATTGGAAAGACGCCTTTGGGATTTTACAATTTAATTATGCCACTCCAAATCCGCATGATGCTTACATGGTAACTAATTTGGAAAGTGATAAGTCAGAAATTGTCCTTTATGATCTTAAAGAAGATAAACAAATAAAAAAGATATTCAGTAATGATAAATATGATGTTTCTGACATAGCTACTTCCAGAAAAAGAAATTGGGAGTTAGATTATTTTCAATACGAAGGGGAGAAACAAGTTATTGTTCCTGTAAGTGATTATTACAAGAAATTACACACCAAATTTGAAAGAAAATTTGAAGGCAAACAATATAATATAGCAGATTTTACTGATGACGAAAATAGCTATTTGATTTTTGTTGCCAGTGATAAACTTTATGGGGTTTATTACTCCTACGATGTTAGTAAAGATGAGTTTAAAGAGCTATATAACTTAATGCCACAGCTTAAGGAGCAGGATATGGCAGAAATGCGCCCAATCACATTCAAAAGCCGAGATGGCATTACCTTACATGGATACATTACCCTGCCTAAAGCTGCCTTAAGTGGCCAAAAGGTTCCTGTAATTGTAAACCCTCACGGAGGTCCACAAGGTATTCGAGATTCCTGGGGATTTAATCCGGAAGCGCAATTATTTGCAAGCAGGGGTTATGCTACCCTTCAGGTAAATTTCAGGATCTCGGGCGGGTATGGTAAAGAATTTTTAGAATCCGGATTTAAGCAAATAGGAAGGAAAGCTATGGATGATGTAGAAGATGGTTTACAGTACGTAATTGATCAGGGATGGGTAGATAAAAATAAAGCAGCTATTTATGGAGGTAGTCACGGTGGATATGCTGTATTAAGAGGATTGACTAAAACGCCCGATTTATATGCCTGTGGTGTAGATTATGTTGGTGTATCCAACCTATTTACTTTTATGAAAACCATTCCACCATATTGGAAACCTTATCTTAAAATAATTAAAGAAATTTGGTACGATGAGGATATTGCTGAAGAGAAAGTCATCATGGAGGAAGTCTCCCCGGTCTATCAAATAGACCGCATTAAGAAACCCTTATTTGTAGTACAGGGAGCTAATGATCCCAGAGTAAATATAGATGAGTCAGATCAGATAGTGAGTGCTCTTAGGTCGAAAGGATATGATGTTCCTTATATGGTTAAATATGATGAAGGTCACGGCTATGCCAAAGAAGAAAATTCAATAACGTTGTATAAGGCTATGATGGGTTTCTATGCCACGCATCTTGGGCAGCAGGAAATTGAACGGCCTCTAAAGGACTAATCATACTACGACACATATATTTTTAAATATTATAGAAAAGGAACCATTTGGTTCCTTTTCTTTTTTTCACTGCCTTTATCAATTCACCTTTCATGTTATTTTGAAGGACCGGATGAGTATATAAAAAAGACGGAAGTTTATTGAACTAAAAAACCTCCGTCTTAATATTACACAACCATATGCTACTGCTGCAGCAATGGAGCATATTTATCCTTATATCCGATAAGCACAGCTACATTTAATATTAGTAATACCAGCGCACCCATAATATTTTCAGGGTCCAGAGTTGCATGGAATAAAACTGCATTTACAGATACACTCATTAAAATTAATGCCAATAAAGCTCCATATTTGTTGAAAATTAAAGCAATTCCGGACACAACCTCAACAATAGCTACCATGGTGAGTGTTTTTGAGCTCATTAGTGCTCCAAAATAGGCTCCGGCATCACCCGTTGGTGCTTCCATTGGAATAAAATTTAGAAATTTGTTGAGTCCGAAAACCAGGACAAACAGCCCAAGAAGTATTCTTAGGACCATAAAGACTTTTGAATTCATAATATTTGGTTTTTGTTTAGATCTAAAACTAATAAGAAATTTTGATATTGAACAAAATTTAACTTGGGGGGTAATTTAAACAAAGCTCAGATAATACTTTTGTATGGGTCATTTTTATCTTTTATCAAACCTCCGGTAATTTTTAAGGTTTATATTTCGTTTACGACATAGTAGTTGGGTAAAGAGAGATAATGTGAGACACTTAATTTTCATTTTAATTTTTTTGGTTTCTATTGGTTCAGAAGCACAAAGAGTTTCCCCGGATATAACCTATTCAATGGGCGCCGGTAATTACAAGCATGCCAGTGAATTATTATTACAACAACCCAACCTGCATTCTAATCCTGTTTTATTGGACAAGTTGGGTGAATCTTATGCATATCTGGAAGAATGGGACAAGGCTGTGGAGATTTATAAAAAACTTACCATCTTAATTGAGGATAACCCTTCCTATTTTTTTAAATATGGTGGCGTTTTGGCAAAAAAAGCCCAAAACAGTAATCCTTTTGTTGGACTCACTCTTTTAGGGCGTATAAAATCGAGCTTTAATAAAACCCTGGTTCTAGACCCGCGTCATCCAGGAGCGCACTGGGCTCTGATAGATCTCTATGTTTCATTGCCTGGAATTGTTGGCGGAAGCTATAATAAGGCTTACGAATTGGCAAAAGAACTCCGGAAGATTTCACCTCTCGACGGCTATTTGGCCCTTGGCTATGTATATGAATATGATAATGAACCAGCTAAGGCCAAGACAAGTTATTTTGAAGCGTTGGCTTTGGTAAAAGAAGATAAATTATTTGAAAGAAATCAATTAAATTATCAGATTGGTAAGGTATGTAGTGATTATGGCATTCAATTAGATACAGGAATTAAATATATGACCAGATATATTGAGAACCATTCTATTAAGGATGGTGTGCCGATGGAATGGGCTTATTATAGGATGGCACTTTTGTACCGGAAAAAAGGAAACAAACAGAATTCCTTATTTTGGATAAACAAAGCCTTGAAAAAACGAACTGATTTTAAAAGGGCAAAGGAAGAAAAACAAAAAATTCTTGCTTTAAATGGGTAGATTTTTGATCTTAATTAAATGATATGTCTGTTTTATTAAAGTGATTTTAATAAACCGCCATCAATGGGAATATTCGTTCCTGTTATATACGCCGCTTTATCCGAAGCAAGAAAAGCAACCAAATATCCGTATTCAATGGGATCCCCAATACGTTTTATAGGTACCTGATCTTCCATGGCCTTACGGACTTTATCTAAAGGGATACCCATTTGTTCCGATTTCTTTTTATTCAAATCTGTGATCCGCTCCGTGTCAAAATATCCCGTTAAAATATTGTTTACCGTAATTTTATCAGGAGCAACCTCATTTGCTAATGATTTTGCCCATGTAACCACTGCAGCCCGGATAGTATTTGAAAGTGCCAAATAACCCAATGGTTCCTTTACAGATATTGAGGCCACGTTAATTATACGTCCCCATTTATTTTGCATCATGTGTTTTAAAGCCAGCTGCGTGGTATAAACAACAGACTTAAACAACAGGTCGAAGGCCACCTGATAATCCGCAATATCTTTTTCTAACGCACTGCCCGCAGATGGCCCCTGTGTATTATTTACCAGGATGTCTACCTTATGAGTTTCAAAATATTTTGTGATTTTTTTTTGGTAACTATCAAAATCCGTAAAATCTACAACCAGATAGCTATGAGGGGGTCCTTCATTATATGCAAGCCCCTTTACAATAGTGTTTAATTTATCTTCACTTCTGGCCATAAGCGTAACAATGGCGCCACTTTCCGCCAACTGCTCGGCAATTGCTTTACCAATACCACGGCTGCTGCCACCAATTAAAGCTCTTTTGCCTTGTAATGAAATCTGCATAAAACTATTTTTTAAAAAGCTTTAAATTCGAATGTTTTTAAATGCCTATTTGTATTCTTCCCTAACGGGGCTAAAGATATCCATTAACTTACATGGCGTTAAGGCCTTACCACTATGTGGGGCAAACGGCGGAATAATTACCAGATCATCTGGTTTACAGAGTTTAGTAAGTCCATTGACCGTAAACTCAAAAGTACCTTCTAAAACCTGCATAATTTGTTCATTTTTATGAGAATGCTCTGGTACTATGGCACCCTCTTCCACTTCCCAATAGGCTAGAGTCATATTTTCTGTATGTATCATTTTGCCATGAAAACCAGGCATAATTTCTTTTGTTTCGATGTCTGTTAATACTAAATTCATGAGACACTAGTTTTTTTGTTTTTTTAAAAGATACATATGTTCATTGAGAACATCTTCTTTAGGTAAGGTCCGTTTGGGCTTATAAATGGCCGAAAGACTAAACGTATCCTGATGGTCTATTAATTCATAACCTTTTAGGTTTGCATAAAACTCATCAGGAACGGTTTGATATTGAAATCGCTCATTTTTTTCCAGATTATCTTCTACGTAATCGATCAGTTTTTTAAAAACCAATTGCTGTTCCAATTGTGGCACGAAAGAAACACTTCCAAGATATTCATCAGGTTCTTGAATTTTATAAAAGAGTTCGAAAAGCTGTTCTGTATCTTCTTTACTTAAAAAGAAAAGCACTCCTTCCAGCAGGATAAAGGATTTTTTTCCATTTTTCAGAGTTAAAAGCTGCTCATAAAGTTTATCCTGTGATGCAAGATTAAAATCGGCTTCCAAATAGGTTATGTTCCTGCCGGGTAATTTCCCGGCCTTTTCCCATTTAGCAGTTATTTCCTTTTTGTGCGCTACCACATCCGGTTTGTCAATTTCAATAAAGTGAAGTGAATTTTCTATCAAATAGGGATACATACTGAAGCCACAGCCAAAATTGATAAGAACTTCAATATTATTTTGGACCAGGAGTTTGTTCACAGTATCATAAAAATAACGGTTGCGTAAACAGTGCGCATAAGGTTCATAGGAAGAAACAGAGGCGCTGTAGCGATTGGCATAATCCATAATACTGCTACTGGACCATAGATGGGCATACCTATCTTTGCTTAGAGCTACATCACGCATTCGAAAAGAAGCGGTAACAAAAGCAGTTTCATCTATGTTTATTTTGGTGTTCAATTTCTGGAAATAAAGTATCTTACTAAGATAGAAAGATTCTGAGTGATATAATGATTTGAGTTGCACTTTTCAATGCCTATCTTTAGCATCTAATTTTATTGTAAATGCGCATACATTTTATTGCAATTGGAGGCAGTGCCATGCATAATCTGGCCCTGGCTCTGCATCAGAAAGGGTATACTGTTACCGGCAGTGATGATGTAATATTTGAACCCTCTAAAAGCAGATTGGCAAAACAAGGAATCCTCCCTTCACAGTTTGGTTGGTTTCCAGACAAAATAGCAACTTCTTTGGATGCCGTAATCCTTGGAATGCATGCCAAGGCCGATAATCCTGAATTGATAAAAGCCAAACAGCTTGGTCTAAAAATCTATTCTTATCCAGAATTCCTCTATGAACAATCTAAACACAAAACTCGTGTTGTTATTGGAGGAAGTCATGGAAAGACTACCATTACATCAATGATCCTTCATGTAATGAATTATCATGGAAGACAGGTAGATTATATGGTTGGTGCTCAATTGGAGGGATTTGACCGCATGGTGCATCTTACTGAGGAAAATGATTTTATAGTTTTAGAAGGAGATGAGTATCTTTCCTCTCCTATAGACCGAAGGCCAAAGTTTCACCTGTACAGACCCAATATTGCCTTGTTAAGTGGAATAGCATGGGATCATGTCAACGTTTTTCCCACTTTTGAAAATTATCTGGAACAATTTCGGATTTTTGTTGACAGTATAATTAAAGGTGGGAGTATTGTGTATAATGAGGAGGATGTAAATGTAAAAAGCATCGTTGAAGCCTCGGCAAATTCAGTACGGAAACTTCCTTATTCTACTCCAGATTTTTTTGTTGAACACGGGAAGACTTTTTTAAATACCGGGGAAGGTCCAATGCCCCTCGAGATTTTCGGACATCACAATTTGAATAACCTGGCTGGGGCAAAGTGGATTTGTCAAAACATGGGAATTGATGAGGAAGACTTTTATGAGGCAATTCCTTCTTTTAAAGGCGCTTCAAAACGCCTGGAAAAGATTGGTGAAAGTAATAATACGATAATCTATAAAGATTATGCTCATTCGCCTAGTAAAGTGGCAGCAACCACAAAGGCGGTAAAAGAACAATTTCCGGATCGAAAACTGATTGCTTGTTTAGAACTACATACCTATAGTAGTTTAAATGCTGAATTTTTAAAGGAATATAGGGGGTCTTTAAAAGAAGCAGATGTATCTGCGGTATTTTATATTCCTGAATCAGTCAAAATAAAGGGTTTAGCCGAAATAACGAAAGATCAGATAGGGCAGGCATTTCAACAGCAAGACATTAATATTTTTACCAATAGTGCCGCCTTTAAAGAATTTCTTTTTAAACAGGATGTTACTAACAGCATCATATTATTTATGAGTTCCGGAAACTATGGTGGCCTGGATTTGAAGGAGATCGTAAACATGATTGAAATTAACTAACCCTGTGTAATTAATTATTACTCTCCTTTAAACACGTCTGTCAGACCCCAAATTGCCGGAGATGGTGATCTAGATGCTTGTATTCCAATTTACCCCATTGTTCAGGGGTAAAATCGCCAAAAATTGGATGTGCGTTCCAGTCCTTTTTATCTCGCAGGCTATATAGCTCTTTAACTAGTTCCTGTAACTTTTTATGTTCAACCTCAAATTCCTTTTCTTCTTTAGCCTTAGCAAAAGGCGTGGTTGGTAAGTTTTTTCGCCAGGGCTTATCACTGTACATAGACTTTTTAAAGAACCAGCTAATAATTGGATTTCCCCGTTTGGTATATTTTTTATTCTTTATCGCGTCTTTAACAAAAACCTGGCAATGCCATAGCATTTGGCCAACGCTCATTTTACCCCATAAACCTTCTGAATCCGGACTTAGTTGGTTAAATCGTTCTTCAACTTCTTTAAATGAAGATTCATCAAATATTGATTTCATGAGCTCTTAGTTAGGATTTTATGAATGAAATTTACAATATTTTTTTTTGTTGATTATCTTTAGGCCATGCAACAAAAACCTTCTTCTTTTTCCATTAAGAATTGGTCTGACGATGACAAACCAAGGGAAAAATTAGTGCATAAGGGGCGTTCGGTTCTTTCTAATGCCGAACTTATTGCTATTTTAATAGGTTCAGGGACCAAAAATGAAACAGCAGTCTCTCTTTCTAAAAGAATTTTGGCCTCCACTAATAATAACCTTAACGAATTAGGTAAGGTATCCATAAAACAATTAATGAAATTTAAAGGTATTGGTGAGGCCAAGGCCGTATCTATTGCAGCGGCTTTAGAGATAGGCAGAAGGAGGCAAAATGAGAAGACGATGGAGAAGGCACAGATCTCCGGTAGTCAGGCGGTTTTCGATCTTTTACAACCCTTGGTTGCAGACCTTCCTCATGAAGAGTTTTGGATTGTTTACTTAAATAACTCAAATAAGGTTATTCATAAAGCTCAATTGAGCAAGGGAGGTATAACTGGCACTTTGGTTGACGTTCGTTTAGTTATGAAACAAGCACTGGAATTAGGGGCAGTGTCCTTAATATTAGCCCATAATCATCCATCGGGGGCACTAAAACCGAGTGAGGCGGATAAAAAAATTACAAATAAACTTCAGAAAGCTTCGGAAGCCATGGATATTAGGGTACTGGATCACGTAATTATTACCCAAAACAAATACTATAGCTTTGCCGACAATAATTTGATATAAATATGCTTTTAATATATACTCATAAAATTACTTCACGTTTCAGTTATACCATGAAGCAGGTTTTTACAAGGATACTTGGGATAGATATCATTTTCACCACAAAGGTTGAGGATTTTATCAAACATACCGGCCCCAAGATCACTTACAGTAAACAACCTTTACAGAATGAGTTTTTTGTCAGAAGTAATGAACTGTTATTTGTACATGGGATAAATGATTTACAAATAACTTTTGAAGACTGGGAGGGTACTCCTTGTTTTTTCAGGACAAATGAACCTAGTGTCATTCCCTATGATATTTTTTCTGCAAGCTTTTATCTTTTAACTAGATATGAAGAGTATTTACCATACCTAAAAGACACGCATGGCAGATTTCCACCATCAGAAAGTATTGCTTCTACTTATAACTTTTTGCAATTACCTCTTGTGGATATTTGGGCATACAGAATTCTTGATAAGCTTAAAGAACGTTTTCCTACGGTAGTTAGTAAAAAACGAAAGTATCAACATACTTCTATTATTGATGTTACTTCATCACACTGTTTTGCACACAGAGGTGCTATGAGAAGCTTAGCCGGATTGTTGTATGACTTAGGGACTTTTAAATTGAAGCGTGTTGTGCAGCGCACTTCCGTATGGCTAAAGATCAAAAAAGATCCTTATAATAACTACGTCAGCTTAATAGAGATTCAGAAGAAATATCAAATAAAAAGTATATTCTTTTTTCAGTTCGCCGATTATTCAACCTATGATAAAAATGTTTCACCCGAAAATAATAATTTTAAATACCTGATTAAATCTGTGGCAGACTATAGCCTGGTATCTCTGGCAGCTTCATATAGTTCTTTTAGGGATATTGAATTATTAAAAGAAGAGAAAAAGAGGTTATCCAACGTTGTAAACAGGCCAATAAATTATTCAAGGATGAGATATAACAGGGTAGATATTCCTCAGACATACAGAAACCTTGTAGAAGCCGAATTTACAGATGATTACACTATGGGATATACTCATGAAATGGGCTTTAGAGCAGGTACATGTACGCCTTTTTATTTCTATGATATTACAATGGAAGAAAAACAACCCATTAAAATTCACCCATTCGCCGTACATGACTACGCCTTACTTAATTCCAATTCTGAAGATGAAGCACTTGAGAAGATTCGTATTTATTATGATCAGGTAAAAAAGGTAAATGGGCACTTTGTTACCATTTTCTCTAACGAATTATTGGGTGGAGATCAGAAGATTAATTGGTTAAGTTTATATAATAAAGTAATTGAGAAGTATCATGTATAGCCAAAATATTTCGGATATATTTTTTGACTTGGACCATACACTTTGGGATTTTGAAATGAATTCGGCGCTGACATTCAAAAAGATATTTGACGAAGTCGAAGTTGATGTGAATCTTTCTAAATTCTTAGAAATCTATGTACCGGTGAATCTCGCTTTTTGGAAATTATATCGAGAAGATAAAATCAAGAAACCGGAATTGCGTTACCAGAGGTTAAAAACAACTTTTGAAGCAATACAATACAACATTGAGGATGAAGTAATAGATATTTTATCGACGGAATATATTGCTAAACTTGCAACATACAACAACCTGTTGCCTTATACAGTTGAAATTCTGGATTATTTAAAACCAAAATATAAACTGCATATTATTACAAACGGATTTGAAGAAGTGCAGACCAGAAAACTGGTAAACGCAAATATTTTTGGATATTTTGACCAGGTTATTAACTCGGAAATGGCCGGAGTAAAAAAACCAAATCCTGAAATTTTTGAACTCGCACTAAAAAAGGCTAATGCCGCGGCGGATAAGTCACTTATGGTTGGTGATAATATTGAAGCAGACATACTAGGTGCTAAGGCTGCAGGATTTCATGCTTTGCATTTTAACGCTCATAATGACCCGAAACATGAACATTGTGTAATGATTCATAATTTGAGTGAAATAAAAAACTATTTATAGAGTTATAAAGGGGAGAATAGTATAGGAGGCAAATACCTATTTAGGTGGTTTCAGTAAATAATTAACCATTTCATAACTGGTATATAGCAATGAAATATATCCCAAAATATCTTTATACACTTATTATGTGTGCTGCAATCTTAAGTTCCTGTGTGGATAAGCAGGATTTTGATCAGCTAGATAATCTTAATGTTACTCCAACCGCAGAAGCCAGTATTCTTTATGTTGAGACCCCTGAACGAATCATTAATCAGGTATCCGGGACAAACTTTTACTCTCAAACATTTAATTTCGATGCTTTTAGCGAAGAGTTTTTTGCTGATAATGTCTTGGATGGTGTTGTAACCTATGAAGTGGAAAATACTACAAGTAAACCTCTTGATATCACATTTGAATTTTTAGATGATGCAGGGAATTCTTTGGATTCTGAAAATTTTACCGTTAATGCCGCCCCGACCGCAATATTACGACGTGAAATTGCTTATGGACCGGCCGGCAGGAGCCTTGATATTATTAGAAATACGTCTGCCATTAGAGTAAGTGCCACAAATTTAGGTGATAATACCAGTGTATCTACTTTGCCCAACCCAACGGTTTACTTAAGGTCCAGTGCTAAATTCAGGATTGGGCTAAAATGATTCGAAACCTGGTCCTTTTTATTACTCTCATCGCAGGGTATATGACTATCCATGCCCAAAATAAAGAGGTGCTATATGATTTCATTGAGATTCCGCAGGCTTTAATGGTTAATCCGGGAATGAATACAATTTATAATTGGTATGCCGGGGTCCCTTTAATATCTGGTATTTATGTGCAGGGAGCAACAAGTGGACTTACGGTAAATGATATATTTGCTGCTGATGGGCTTGATATTAATCAAAAAGTAAGAGATCGTGCATTGAATTCATTGAGTAAACGCGATGAAGTAAATGGAATATTTCAAGTTGATATATTAAACGGTGGATTCCGTGGACAAAAGGACCCGGCTAATTTCTTCTCATTTGGAATGTATGTTGAAGGCTACGCCTTAAATTATTGGCCAAAAGACCTGGCAATTTTAGCTTATGAAGGAAATGCAGACAGATTAGGGCAAAGATTTGATCTAAATGATCTTAATACCAGTGGTCAATTTATAAATGTCTTGCATTTCGGAATTAATAGACAAATAAAAAATAATCTCACTTTGGGTGCCCGGATCAAATTGTATTCAGGTATTGTAGATTTTAATTCCACAAACAATAGCGGCTATTTCGAGACCACAGTAGGTCAGAATAACTTGTTGCGAAACACCCTGGTTTCAGATATGCGATTAAGAAGTTCAGGTCTGGATGCTCTTTTAGATGCCAATGATAATGGTGGAGGTATAGGAAGTTTACTAACAAAAAGAGGGCTTTTTGGAGGTGATCCCGGGCTTGGTTTTGATGTTGGAGTTACTTATAATCTCAATAAACAAACAGTAATTACCGGAAGTCTTTTGGATATCGGATTATTATATCACACCTCTGATGTAACTAATTATACTCTTGAAGGGAGTGCCTCTATTGAGGGGGTTGAAATTATTTTGCCAGATGCACTTAGCGATCCTAATGCCGATTTTTGGGAAGATCTGGTGAATGAAATTGAAGAGTTAATTCCTTTTGAAGAGAACAGTAAGAATTATGTAACTTTCAGGCCGATAAAATTTTATTCGTCCATTCGTTATAATTTTGGTAAGCAAGGAGAACCAACTGCAGCTTGCGATTGTGACAATCAAACTGATAGCGGTGATAGATCTTTATATTATCTGAACAGTGTCGGAGGGCAATTATATGCGATAAACAGGCCACGGGGTCCGCAGTTTGCAGTAACGGCATTTTATCAAAGAAGATTTGCTAAAGTTCTTGCACTAAAAGCGACTTATACCGTTGATAAATTCACGGCTTCCAATATAGGTTTAGGCATGAGCCTCCAGGCCGGACCTGTGAACCTCTATATTATGGGAGATAATTTATTGGCTTACGGTAATATTGCTGACGGCAACTACGCTTCTTTTCAATTAGGATTAAATATCATATCTTGGGAGAGAAATTGATATATAATTTAAATGAAGAATATATTTTCCTGCCTTTTTTTAGTTTTTGTATTTTCATATGGACTGCAAGCCCAATTAAATGATTATAAATATATAATTGTACCAAAAAGTTTTGAGGGTTTTAAAAATGAAAATCAATATAAGACCAGTACTCTATTAAAACATCTCTTTACAAAAAAAGGATTTGAGACCTATTATGAGGATGATCTGCCTTCAGACTTAAATTCCAACAGATGTCTTGGCCTATTGGTAAAATTGAATCACAAATCTAGTATGTTCGCAACTAAAGTTACGATTACTCTGGAGGATTGTAATTCTAAAAAGATATATACGAGCCTGGAAGGCACGAGCAAAGAAAAGGATTACATATCGAGCTATAAAGAAGCCATAGAAATGGCTTTTGCATCAATTAGTGCCCTTGCGTATACTTATAATCCTGTTCAGAATAAAAGCGCCACGAACGATGCCATAATACCCAAAACTAAGGAAGAAAGTGTGCAACCAGTGACTATGGGGGAACAACCACCTATCCCAAATCAAAAGAATTTAGAGCAATCTGGGATGGATGCAAATCCCGTAGCAGTAGCGGCGGTGGTTGAAACAGCTACGGTAAGCACCATTGCAGCCAAATCAGAGTCCAATGTATTGTATGCACAAGAAATACCTAATGGTTATCAACTAGTGGATAGTACCCCAAAAATTCGTTTGAAAATATTTAGTACATCTATGCCGGAGGTCTATATTGGTATAAATGAAGAAGGAAATGGTATTGTATATAAACACGGATCCCAATGGTATTTTGAACATTATGTTTCCGATAAATTACAAATTGAAGAACTTAATATTAAATTCTAGTATTTACCCTTCCATCTTTTTTCTAGAAATTCTTTAAGCGCAGTTTCTCTTTTATTATTTCCAGGGATGTAAAAAGAAGTCCCTTTTATTTCGTCGGGCAAAAATTCAAGCTCTGTAAAATTATCCTCAAAGTCATGCGCGTATTTATAGTTTTCACCATATCCCAGGTCTTTCATTAACTTGGTAGGAGCATTCCGTAGGGGTAAGGGAACAGATAAATCTCCAGTTTCATTAACATTGGCTTGAGCTTTTTTGATAGCCATATAACTAGAATTGCTCTTCGGTGAAGTTGCCAGATAAATGGCACATTGGCTAAGAAGAATTCGGGCCTCTGGATATCCAATAGTACTAACAGCCTGAAAAGTAGAATTGGCGATAACCAAGGCAGTAGGGTTGGCCATACCTATATCTTCAGATGCGGATATCAATAAACGTCTTGCAATAAATTTCACATCTTCTCCGCCTTCTATCATTCTGGCAAGCCAATAGACGGTACCATTCGGGTCACTGCCGCGAATAGATTTTATAAAAGCAGAAACAATATCGTAATGTTGTTCCCCTGTTTTATCATATAATACAGTGTTTTTCTGGACCTTATGCATTACCAGTTTATCGGTGATAACAATATCCTTTTTATCTTCAGAGGTGACCACCAGTTCGAATATGTTCAATAGTTTTCTACCATCACCTCCGGAAAGCCGCAAAAGTGCTTCTGTTTCTTCAAGTTTAATATTTTTCGACTTCAGCATTATATCTTCAGCCATAGCTCTTTGTAATAATGCTTCTAAGTCTTCTTTCCCAAAAGAATTAAGTATGTAAACCTGGCAACGCGATAAGAGGGCCGGAATAACCTCAAAACTGGGATTTTCTGTAGTTGCCCCAATGAGTGTCACCCAGCCTTTTTCCACGGCCCCTAATAAAGAATCCTGCTGTGATTTACTAAATCGATGGATCTCATCAATAAATAGAATTGGATTTTTAGAAGTGAATAAACCACCACTTTGCTTTGCTTTATCTATTACATCCCGGATATCCTTAACCCCGCTGTTTATAGCACTTAAGGTATAAAATGGCCGCTGGCTTTCATTTGCAATAATATGTGCCAAAGTGGTTTTCCCGGTCCCCGGTGGTCCCCAAAGAATTAGTGATGGAATGTTTCCTTTTTTTATCTGGATGGTTAAAGAACCATCTGTACCAACTAAATGGCGCTGACTAATATAATCCTCAAGAGTTTTTGGACGTACACGTTCTGCAAGTGGTTCATTCATATGATAAATGTAATAAATACGTTTATACCCTGTACGTTAACTTAATTTATAATAAGTTGGTAAATCTATAAGCAAAAAGATTACCCTGACAATTTATCATGTTTTGTATTTATGGCCAATAATTTGAGGAAATAAAGTATATTTTAATATTATGTCGGAGGAAACCTATTTTAAATTTTCAAATAAAGTGCTGCTAGTTCCTATGATAGCGGTATTATTAATTTGGACTGTTTTTTGGGTGGAGATTCGATTTCAGATCAATTTAAATCAGTACGGCATATTTCCACGCAGTTTAAAGGGATTAAGAGGCGTACTTTTTAGTCCGTTTATACATGGATCAATAGAACATCTCTACAATAATACCATACCTATTGCTATTCTAACCGCTTCTTTGGTCTATTTCTACAGAAGCATCTCTTTAAAAGTATTGTTCTGGGGAGTACTACTATCCGGTTTGTTAACCTGGATTATTGGCAGACCATCCTATCATATTGGAGCCAGTGGTGTAATCTATGTGTTGGCCAGTTTTATATTTTTTAAAGGGATTTTTACCAAACATTACAGGCTTGTGGCGCTTTCATTGATGGTAGTATTTATTTATGGAAGTTTATTGTGGTTTATATTTCCTCTGAAGGATGATATTTCCTGGGAAGGTCATTTGTCCGGGTTTATTACGGGTTTGTTCCTTGCTCTTTTTCTAAAGGCTAAAATACCGACAACCAAAAAGTATGCCTGGGAATTGGAGAATTACAATGAAGAGGAGGATGAGTTTTTAAGGCATTTTGATGAAGATGGCAACTTTATTGAAAACAAAAACGAAGTTGAAAAATCAGAAAACCCCGCTTTCAAAATAACGTACCACTTTAAAGAAAATAGAACTAAAGACAAGCCCAATTAAACTACATTGCCCTTTGCCTTAGGGCTTCATACAAAAAAACACCGCAGGCCACTGATACATTTAGAGAGGCAATTTCACCCATAAGAGGCAGCTTTGCTTTGTGATCTACAGTTTTAAGAATTGAAGGGGATATCCCGGAATCCTCTGAACCCATAATAATGGCGCAGGGGACTTTAAAATTTATATTGTAAATACTGTGTTCCGTTTTTTCCGTAGCCGCAATTACCTCTATTCCGGAACCCTGCAAATAAAAAACAGCATCTTTGAGATGATCTATTTTAGCAATTGGCACTTTAAAGGCAGCCCCTGCTGAGGTTTTAATGGTGTCTTCTGTTACAGGTGCGGCGCCTTTTTTTTGAATGACAATTCCATCAACACCTGTACATTCTGCTGTTCGTATAATCGCCCCGAAGTTTCGTACATCAGACAATTGATCTAAAAGAAGAAACAGAGGAAATTCTTTCTTTTGAAGTACGTCTTCAACTAAGGTTTCAAAGTTGTGGAATTCAATGGGTGAAATATTTGCAATTACACCCTGGTGGTTGTTTTTGGTAAGTCTGTTGAGTTTTTCTACCGGGACAAAGGAGAAACTAATTCCATTTTCCCGGATCAGGGATTCTAATTCTTTATATAGACTCCCTCCAAGACCTTTTTGAATAAATATCTTATCTATAGAGCTTTTAGAATTAATAGCTTCAATAACGGCCCTTATGCCATAAATGCGGGAAGTTTTTTGCATGCCTTAAAGATAGATAAATACAATCCATTAATAAGGACTGTTTTGACTTATTCATGGGATAATTACCCGATAATATTTCTGGTATATAGTCTATCCTGAAGGGTAATAGTTTAGAAGTTTTGATCATTAAAACCCAAGCGCTTCAATTTCCGGGGCATCTTTATTATAATGATAGCCTCTCCAGAAAAAACCTTCCGAACTTAGTTTCCAAACAACTTCCCCACCCTCTGTGACTTCCCAAAAACCAAAATCTCCTTCGGTGATTAATCTATTCCCATTAGGTAATGTCACCGCTCCGGAAACTTTAGGGGAATACAATTCGGGATCTGTAAAACTCCAGACTATCTCGGGTTCATTGTTCGTATTAGGTAGTAATTCAAAGATATTGGGAAATTGCAGTTCATAAACCACAGATTGTTCGGTATTATTCATATTGTTGACAAAAATCAACATATTCTTTTGTCCTGAAACTTCTGTATCTATTAAATTAGGAAAATGGTTGTTATAGAACAATCGATCACCCATAGAATTATTGTAAGCTGTAGGATTGCCAAAACGGTAGACCAAATCACCTCCTTTTTCGTAATTACCACCTGTACTAGAAGTCGCTTCCATAGTATTTGTACTATGATCTATGACCCAAACTTCATGGAAAAAGTTTACACTCATAAAAATCAGATCATTAACTTCATCATAGGCTATACCGTTGGAATGCATAATATCACCGTCTTCTTGTTGTTGGGTATAATTAAAATTTATCAATTGAGGATTATCCGATATGATTCCAAAGTTTTCCTTGGTATCATCATAGTCCTGAACGAGATGGTCCCATGAATGCCATTCCCATACAATCTGATCTGTCTTAGGATCTATTTCAATAATTGCTTCAGTATAAATGTCCCGGTTATGGACCGAACCATTAACGATTGCAACCTGAACGGGCATTCGTTCCCAGACCAAAGCAATTATATTACCATTTGGCAGCAATTCCACGTCATGGTGTGTTATATAGTCTTCTGTTGAATAATCGAAGTTCCAATCAATTGTACCGTCTTTTTGAATAAACTGAATTTTTCCTCCTTTGCCTCCGAAGGTAATTAAGGGCGTATCAGCCTCAAGAATTGCAAGTAATCTGTTATCCGGCAAAAGGAAAACATCATTTCCTATATTATTTCCCAATGGCCATTCAAACAATAAATTGGCATTTTTGTCAATTAGAAATGCCCTGTTACTATTAGCGTCATTAACAAGTATATAGCTATCAAAAACAAGATCTGGATTTATGAAGTCTGTACTACCATCAAAAACTGCTGCTGTATCCTCATCTTCTCCTGAATTTGAATCGTCCGTTGAATCCGGATCTTCAGTAGTTTCGGGTTCAATATTGAAAGAATCATCATTTTTACAGGAAAGGACGACAAAAGCCAGAAAAATGAGCAATATGAGTGAAGTAATCCTTAGGTTCTTCATAAAAATAAAATGTACACAAATTTACATCATATTAACGAAAATGAGATCTTAATTAACAAAACAAAAAGCTATGAGTCAATTATTTGCATAATCTACCATAGCTTTTAAGATATAAATCTGAAAGTATCTTCAGAATAAACGAGACACTTCCAGATTAAGTAATTAAATTAGTTAACACATGGTGCCGGAGCTGGTCCGTAACTACCATAGAATCCATCAGGAGATGTAAGATCGAACGAATGTTCTCCTTCAAAGGCTCCAGAAGTATATGAAATAATCAATTCTGCTCCATCCGGCACATCTATTTCATGAATTTTTCCAAAACCATCTCCTCCTGAAACTGTATAGTCAGTTGCACTTCCATCAATTTCAAAAGTAAGGAAAGCACCATCCCAACCGTCTCCATAGCTATCCATTAAATCAGCGATCCATGTTCCACCAACAGTTGCATCAGTTATCGGAGCACATTTTATCAAAACAACAAAACTATATGACTGAAACTGTTCCGATTGCCCCGTAATACTGGCACTAAAGTTGTCTATTGTATAAACTGAGCCGTCGGTTCTAGTGGAAGTACCCAAAAAGCGAATAAAATCGCCCGCAGCAATATCTGCTGTAGTTAGACCTAATACGGATGCTATTTCATCATAGGTAACAGAAATATCAGTAGGAAAACTGGTTACAGAAACTACCGCTGCAGGACCTGCAACAATGTCGCCCCCACGTTCAATCTGAACCGCAAGATCATAGGAAGCCACATTACCGCGCCGATCACTAACAGTCGCTTCGAAAACAGCATCTGGTACTTCAGTAACAGGAACAATGGTCTGATATCCTTTTATTCTTACATAGGCCGGTATGTTATCCGGATCTTCATGTACCACTAAAGGGTCTTTGTCATCATCACGACAGGAAGTAAATGCGAGGGAAACTACAAGTAAACCTAAAATGATTTTATTTATATTTTTCATATTTTTCATTTTTTTCATATTTAAATAGATGTATTAATTTACAAAACCTGGAGGGTTAGTATCCCAGAATACAGCAGTATCCGGTTCTGCTTTCTGAGTAATGTTGGAATTATTATCAGCAGCTGTCTGTGGATACCACATAGATCGAACAAAAGTTCCAGGGTTTTCTACTACAAAGGCAGGAGTTAAATTATCTGGTTGTCCTGTTCTTCTGTATGTATTGTAGGCTTCCATACCATTACACCAGGAAGCAATAAACACCTGTTCTGCAATGATTCGCAA
This sequence comes from Eudoraea sp., assembly GCF_039969275.1. Taxonomy (GTDB): domain Bacteria; phylum Bacteroidota; class Bacteroidia; order Flavobacteriales; family Flavobacteriaceae; genus Eudoraea. The sequence goes on along the minus strand of NZ_JBDVOC010000010.1, from coordinate 618,667 downwards.
TTTTCCGGTAGCATCGGCGGCATCATAAGCAGCCAGGATTTGAGCTACGTGCGCATCTATTGTGGCAGGAGTAGCTTCAAAACCACTACCTGTAGCCAAAGAGGCACCAAAGGCTGCTACTTTGTCCATAGATTGTCTCACACCAGCTTCCAAATATGTCCTTGCGTCACCCGTGGTCGACAGGGTCAGAGCAGTTTCGGCTAGCATTAAGTTCGTATTTGCAGAAAGGAGGAATGGCGAGACTCCTGCGCCAGCCAGACCTTCACTTACGGCTGCAGACCCTGATACAAGTCGGAATGAATTGTCATCAAAAGGACCCCCTATAGGATATGTGCCATGTAGCGTACGGAAAGCGTCATCTGGTGGAATACCGTCATCGTCCATGTGATTCCTACCCCACGCACCATCATAAGCATTTAAATTTGGTACTGTACAGTATTGAGGGAAACCGGCCCACCAGGATGGTATACTTACTTCTGTAACACATTCCTTGGTGACTACATCGGCTCCGGAAAAATCACTTTGCTGTCTGTAAAAGTAATAGCGGGTTCTGGGATCAATGTTAATGTATTGATTCGCCATCAAATCCATAAAGTAATTACATGTGTAGTAGTCAGAACTGGGACCAGCACCATCGTAATTGGCGTCAAAATAAGGATGTCTGCTATCTGGAGCCGCATTGGCTGTGCTCCACTGAAACTGTAGGTCGTCAGCATAATTTAATATTAACTGTCCCTCAGCTACCAGGCTGTTTATTAGAGACGTAGACTCTGCCGTATTAACCAATCTGGTTTGTACTGCCAGCTTTAACCTCATAGTGTTAGCTGCTTTTCGCCATTTACCTTCGTCACCATCGTAGAACAGGTCATTGGTGGGTAAAGCTATTTCTGCCTTCTGTAAATTAGCGATAGCATCTACTAAAAGCTGGTCGGCCGCTTCATAAATAGAAGCTCCCGAATCTATAGCAGGATTGAAAATGCCCTCTTCACCACGTGCTGCTTCAGAATAAGGAACGTCTCCGAATAAATCAACAAGGTTGGTTATCAAATAAGCTTCTAAAATCTGACCTATCGCAATATGTGTAAAGCGTCCGGATTCTTCCGCTACAGGGTTCATTGTTCTTATATCTATCAAAACCCCGGAATACGCGTCTTCCCAAACCTGGTCAAAATCAGATGGTTCATACAATTCTCGGTAAGTAGGACCAAATCCGTGTTGAATACGAACCGGTTCCATCCCAAACTGTGCCAAACCATTCTCTGCACGTCCTTCAGTGCCGGAATGAATGTTTGCAACTTTAATCTGAATAGCATTCAGGAAAAAATCAACATCCGCCTGAGCCGGGTTTAAAAAGTTTGGATCCGGCTGAACACCTAGTTCGGTGGTTTCGCATCCATTTATTAGTAACATTGATGTGGCAACAAAGGCCAAACCAATAAACTTATACCTATTTTTCATAATATTCTTTATATTTTTCATTTCTTATCTATTAGAAGGTAGCTCTTACAGTTAATCCTAATCGTCTTGAAGAAGGACCGGTAAAGAAATCAATACCTTGTCCGTTACCTACACCAGTACTGGAGGAGTTGGTATCATATCTTACATTTTTCGGCATATTTACAGCTTTAAACCATAAATTTTGGCCGGAAAGAGAGAATGACAAGCTTCCAAAAAATGTATCTCTCAACCAATCTGATGGTACATTATAAGCTAAAGAAGCTTCCTGCAATCTGATGGTAGTTCCGTCAAAAATATTTAAACTGTTTATACCACCACCAAAATAAGTATTGAAACCTAATTCTGTGGCGCTGATTGCGACATCGTTAGGTGAACCGTCTGATTGTTTTACTCCAGGTAAAATATACTGACTTTCTCTGTCTATAGGATTGTCGGCATCTACAGTACCCCGGCCTATCAAGGCTGCTGAGGTCACAGAATATATATCTCCACCATGTCTGTATTGTAAATTAGCAGATAACGTGAAATTTTTAAATGATACCGTGGGTATTATTGCCGCAGTCCAATCGGGGTTAGGATCACCTATTTCAGTAAGCGTGTTATCAACAAGGTAACGACCAGCATCATTCACCAAAATGTTTCCAGCATCATCCCTAAGATTTACCGATCCTAAAAGTACACCAAATGGCCTTCCTTCTACAGCGTAGTTGGCTGCCTCTCCGGTAATACCATCGGTTAGCAGAATATTCTCTGTAGCCAACTCTGTAACCGTGGTTTCAATGGCAGCAAAGTTAGCTGCAATATTAAATCCAACTGCGTGCTCAAATGGTTTTATGATATCAATGTTGGTGTCTATTTCAATACCTTTAGATTTAATTTCACCAATGTTCACTGTAGTACCCGTAAAACCTGTAGAGTTATCTAGTGTCTGCAGTGTGATCAAATCTGTGGTCTTCTTATCAAAGACACTCACATTTAAGTTCCAGATGTTAAAAAGTCGGGTGTCTAATCCTAATTCAAGTTCCGACACACGTTCCGGTTTTAGACCTGCGTTACCCAAATTATCGTCTACCGTATTAGATGAAACGACATTTCCATTTAAGTCTACCAGGTTTCTTGCATTTAGCCCTAATACACTCCTTGTTTGATATGGGCCAGGGAATCCTGCAGAAGAACCGTAACCAAAACGGAATTTCAAATAATTTAGTGCTTTTCCTTGCATTGAATCCCATATGGAGGTAGGAATAAAGGAAACACTGGCTCCAGGATAGAATAAGGAATTATTTCCCGATTCTAAAGTTGAAGACCAATCGTTTCTACCTACCAGGTTCACATAGATCCAATCCTCATATCCGAAAGTTAAATCCAGATATGCACCAACCAAATTTTCCTCAGCACTTTGTGATAAATTTGGATTACCGTTCCTCACAAATGAGTTTTGAGAAGAAGGGGTAGTAAAGTTATAATGTTCCAACACACCAAAAACGAGCTGGCCTGTACTTTCAATACCATCTGATACAAATTCATCACGTCTGGTATTTAAACCAAAGATTGCCTTAAGATTAAGGTCATCAGTAATGTTTTTATCTGCAGTCAGGATAAGGTCATGGTTCCATACCGTATTCCTAATAGTACGTGTCCTTAGCAAACCTAAGGTTTGACCATCGACTCCACCTTTGTTTTGTCCGTAGGAATTCAATTCGGTATAGGTATCTAACCCTAATCTATAAGAAAGATTCATCCAATCGTTAATTTCATATGAAATGCCTGCATTCCCTATAAAACGATCTGTGTTCTGCTTAGTTTGAACATTAGCAACGGTCCAATAAGGGTTTTGGATATCATTTCCAGACCTGTAGTAGACACTTCTACCATCAGCGGCCGTATTAGGAAGATTGGTAAGGTCTACACTACGAGGGGTATATAAAATATCCCCGAAGACAGAACCACCATTAAAGGCTGCTCCACTTCCTGTACTAGGTGCTACCGGTGGAGATCGATAACCTGTTTTAATAAAGTTAAATACTCCGTTTATGCTAAATTTGTTATTTAATTTGGCATTTCCACCTAACTGGAAGTTATTTCGCAATACTCCGTTTCCAGGCGTAATTCCCTTGTCTTCTGTTCTTCCATAGTTAGCGTTAAAACTAACTTTTTCACTACCACCTCTAACATTCACATTGAGAGTGCTTACATAACCTGTTCTGAAAAAATCTTCAACCCCATTATATGGCTTATAAGGGTATGGAGTGGTAAGAAGAGCTTCATTACCAGCTGCTAATGAAGGATCAGCGAGGAAATTTAAAGGATGTCTAAGTTGAGCAGCGCCAGCAGGATTTCCCAAAAACTGAGCAGCGTTAGAGATAGCGTCATCATCAGTTCTATCAAACCTAGGTCCCCAGTTACTAAAAAAGAAACCGAAACCCTGGTGGAAACCACCACCGTAATTATCCTGATATACAGGAAGGATGGCCTCCGAATAGAATGTGCCAGCACTTACGGTAACTTCTGTTTTGCTTGGCGCGTCACCTCTAGCAGAAGATTTCGTAGTAATCAATATTACCCCGTTTCGTCCTCTGTTACCATATAGTACAGTAGCACTTAAACCTTTAAGTACACTCACTTGATCAATTGTGTTTGGATCTATATCTAAAAATCTACTGGAGGCAGTATTACCATCCAAAATAGACCCCTGGTTATTGGTGCCTGAATCAATTGGCACTCCATCAACAACAAAAAGCGGTTGGTTAGACTGCGTAACTGAAGAATAACCACGTATAATGATGTTGGTACCAGATCCGGAAAGACCATTACTCGCGGTAATGTTAACACCCGCAACTTTACCTTGAAGAATCCTACCTAAGTCTGATTCGGGTCTCGCTGCTACTTGTTCCTCGTCTACCGTTGCAACTGAATATCCCAAGGCCCTTTCTTCTCTTTCAATACCTTGTGCAGTTACTACAACTTCTTCAAGAGCCTGAGCATCTTCTTCCATTTGTACACTAATAGTATTACTTGCACCTACAACGACTCTTACATCTCTTTGACCAATGTAGGAAAAGAGCAAGGCTTGACCTTCACTGGCACTAATTGAGTAATTGCCATCGAAATCAGTTTGGGTACCAGTTGTTGTACCTTCAACAAGGATGTTTACACCAGGTAGCGGCAGACCTTCGAAATCTGTAACCGTACCTGAAATCGTCTTGTCTTGCGCAAATGATAAATGCACAACAAACGCCAATAACAGCGTCAAGATTCCATTTAAATTTGTTCTCATTTTTTAATTATTTGAATTAGCTAACCACGAAAATCCAAATTTCATGTTAATAAACCAAACTTATTTTAATAAAACTTTATGAAGTAATCCAAGAAAAAAACAATTCTACAGACTATTGTTAAATAGATTATCAAAAATATTGTTAAAAAAATGCTTATAAAATATCATATTTCATAATAAAGTAATAATTCTAAGATATCTTTAGAAAAGTATTGTAAACTTCACAATTTTATCTTGTATTGAAATTATATCCATAATATATATATTTTTTGTCGCAGGTTGAAATTAAATTTAAAACTATATATATATAAGGTATAAACTATAGATTAATTAAGTCTTAAAAAGATTCCTTTTGACCATTACTGACCTTCAATAAAAAGCACAAAAAAAAAATCATATAAATTTATGGGATAGCATTTGAATTATAATGAATAATTACTACATTTGCCAGCCCTTAAATGAGGGTAGTATTTATACATATATATTAGTATGCCAACAATTTCACAATTAGTACGAAAAGGAAGGGCCACAATTACCAAGAAGAGTAAATCGGCTGCTTTGGATTCGTGTCCCCAGCGAAGAGGGGTTTGTACGCGGGTTTATACCACTACGCCTAAGAAACCAAATTCTGCAATGCGAAAGGTTGCAAGGGTTAGGTTAACCAATGGTAAAGAGGTAAACGCATACATCCCAGGCGAGGGTCACAATCTCCAGGAGCACTCGATAGTATTGGTTAGAGGCGGAAGGGTGAAAGATTTGCCAGGAGTTAGATATCATATTGTCCGAGGGGCTTTAGATACAGCAGGAGTTGCTGGAAGGACCCAAAGAAGATCTAAATACGGAGCAAAACGCCCTAAAAAGTAATCTAAACTTGTAAAAAGAAGAGATGAGAAAAAGACAGGCGAAAAAAAGACCACTATTACCGGATCCAAGGTTTAATGACCAACTGGTAACACGTTTTGTGAATATGTTAATGTGGGATGGAAAGAAATCAGTTGCCTTTAAAGTATTCTACGATGCAATGGATATTGTGGAAGAAAAGAAAACAGATGAAGAGAAATCTGCTTTGGAATTGTGGAAAGAAGCTCTTTCCAATGTAATGCCACACGTAGAAGTTAGAAGCAGAAGAGTAGGTGGTGCAACTTTTCAGATCCCCATGCAAATAAGACCGGATAGAAAAATATCCACTTCCATGAAGTGGCTTATAAGCTTTGCACGAAAGCGTAATGAAAAGTCCATGGCTCAAAAATTGGCTGGAGAAGTATTGGCAGCTTCTAAAGAAGAAGGTGCCGCAGTTAAAAGAAGAGTGGATACTCATAAAATGGCAGAAGCTAACAAAGCATTTTCCCACTTTAGATTTTAAAAAGTATAATGGCTAGAGATTTAAAATACACACGAAATATAGGTATTGCAGCGCATATTGATGCAGGTAAGACCACCACTACTGAACGGATTTTGTATTATACGGGCGTTAGTCATAAAATAGGTGAAGTGCATGATGGTGCCGCAACTATGGACTGGATGGCGCAGGAACAGGAACGTGGTATAACAATTACCTCGGCAGCTACAACATGTACCTGGGATTTTCCAACCAAGAACGGACAAATAATTCCTGAATCTAAACCCTTCCATTTTAATATTATAGATACCCCCGGACACGTAGATTTTACCGTTGAGGTAAATCGGTCACTTAGGGTATTGGATGGTTTGGTCTTTCTGTTTAGCGCAGTTGATGGTGTTGAACCACAGTCTGAAACTAACTGGAGATTGGCAGACAATTACAAAGTTCCACGAATAGGCTTTGTTAACAAGATGGATAGACAAGGTTCTAACTTTTTAATGGTTAGTAACCAGGTTAAGGATATGTTGAAATCCAATGCAGTTCCAATTGTCTTGCCTATCGGGGAAGAAGCAGATTTTAAAGGTATCGTTGACCTTGTAAAGAACCGTGCCATTGTATGGCACGAAGAAGACATGGGTTCTACTTTTGATATCATTGATATTCCTGAAGAAATGAAGGACGAGGTACACGAATATCGTGCTGCTTTGATTGAAGCGGTAGCTGAATACGATGAAGGATTGATGGAGAAATTCTTTGAAGATGAAGATTCTATTACTGAAGATGAAGTACATGCGGCTTTAAGAGCAGCAGTTATGGATATGAGTATTATTCCAATGATATGCGGCTCCTCCTTTAAAAACAAAGGGGTGCAATTTTTATTGGATGCTGTTTGTCGTTACCTGCCTTCTCCTATGGATAAGGAAGGAATTGTCGGTATAGATCCAAAAACGGATAAAGAAGTATTAAGAAAACCGGACGTTAATGAGCCATTTGCGGCTTTAGCGTTTAAAATTGCCACAGATCCGTTTGTAGGCCGTTTAGCTTTCTTCAGAGCGTATTCAGGTCAGTTAAATGCAGGATCTTACGTCCTTAATAACCGCTCAGGGAATAAGGAAAGAATTTCAAGAATATATCAGATGCATTCCAATAAACAAAACGCCGTAGATTCTATTGCGGCTGGTGATATTGGTGCAGCCGTAGGTTTTAAAGATATTAAAACAGGGGATACCCTTTCAGATGAAAAGCATCCTATTATTCTGGAAAGCATGAATTTCCCTGATCCTGTTATTGGGATTGCGGTGGAACCTAAGACAAAGGCTGATGTTGATAAATTAGGGATGTCATTGGCAAAATTGGCTGAAGAAGATCCGACTTTCGTGGTTAAAACGGATGAAGCGTCTGGCCAGACCATTATTTCTGGTATGGGCGAATTGCATCTTGATATTATTGTGGATCGCTTAAGAAGGGAGTTTAAAGTTGATGTCAATCAAGGAAAACCTCAGGTAGAGTACAAAGAAGCAATTACTCAAAGCGCTAATCACCGGGAAACTTATAAAAAGCAAACAGGTGGGCGTGGTAAATTTGCAGATATCGTATTTACAATGGAACCTAGAGAAGACGGCATATCCGGATTGGAATTTGTAAATATGATTAAGGGAGGTAATATACCCAGGGAATATATTCCTTCAGTAGAAAAAGGATTTAAAGAGGCTATGAAGAATGGTCCTTTAGCCGGATTTGAAATGGATAGTATGAAAATTACTCTCAAGGATGGTTCATTTCATCCTGTGGATTCCGATTCTCTTTCTTTTGAACTTGCAGCTAAAATTGGATATAAAGGAGCTGCAAAGGCTGCAAAGGCAGTGCTTATGGAGCCCATAATGAAATTGGAGGCACTTACGCCCGAAGAGAATATGGGTGATATTGTTGGAGACCTTAACCGAAGGAGAGGGCATGTTACTAATATGGACGACAGAGCGGGTGCTAAGGTCATAAAGGCAGAGGTACCTCTTTCAGAGATGTTTGGTTATGTAACTGCGCTAAGGACACTATCCTCAGGTAGGGCAACTTCAACCATGGAATTTTCACATTATGCGGAAACCCCTTCAGGTTTGGCTGAAGAGGTTATAAAAGCAGCAACAGGTGTAACCGCCTAAATTTTAGTATTATGAGTCAGAAAATTAGAATAAAACTAAAATCGTACGATCATAACCTGGTAGATAAATCTGCCGAGAAGATCGTGAAAACGGTAAAATCGACTGGTGCTGTTGTTACAGGTCCAATTCCTTTGCCAACGCATAAAAAGATATTTACAGTTTTGCGCTCACCCCATGTGAACAAGAAATCGAGAGAGCAGTTCCAGTTGAGTTCTTATAAAAGACTTCTGGATATTTATAGTTCCTCATCAAAAACAATAGACGCACTTATGAAGCTGGAGCTTCCGAGTGGTGTTGAGGTGGAGATAAAAGTGTGATAGACTATTCTGTTTCGGTTTGAAACGGATAACATGTCCGGAGCGTTTCGCAAAGGAAAAACGGCAACAAAAATATATTCGGGATCGAATTGTTTTTGATCCTGTTTTTTTTGCAGAAAAAAATAGTTTAAGAATAATTAATAAATAATAGTAATAATATGTCTGGGTTAATAGGAAAAAAAGTAGGCATGACCAGCATTTTTGACGACAACGGGAAAAATATTCCCTGTACTGTCATAGAAGCTGGGCCGTGTGTAGTTACCCAAGTCAGAACCGAAGAGGTAGACGGGTACAATGCCCTTCAGCTTGGTTTCGATGACAAGGCAGAAAAACGTGCTAATAAGGCTGAAATGGGCCATTTTAAAAAAGCAGGTTCTTCCACCAAAAAGAAAGTCGTTGAATTCCGGGATTTTGAAGGAGATTTTAAATTAGGTGAGACCGTTGGTGTCGACGTATTTGTTGAAGGCGAATATGTCGATGTCTCTGCAACATCTAAAGGGAAAGGATTTCAGGGAGTTGTTAAGCGACACGGATTTGCCGGGGTTGGACAAGCAACTCACGGTCAGCATAACAGACTGAGAGCTCCTGGTTCAATAGGGGCTGCCTCATATCCTGCGAGAGTTTTTAAGGGAATGAAGATGGCAGGAAGAATGGGCGGTGGTAGAGTTACCGTTCAAAACCTAAGAGTTTTAAAAGTTGTTCCGGAAAAAAATCTTTTAGTATTAAAAGGTTGTGTACCCGGTCATAAAAATGCTTACTTAACTATAGAGAAGTAATGAAGGTAGCAGTTTTAGATGTAAAAGGAAAAGAAACTGGGCGGAAGGCAGACCTATCGGACGCAGTTTACAAAATAGAACCCAACAAGCATGCAATTTATTTGGATGTTAAGCAGTACATGGCTCATCAAAGGCAAGGTACCCATAGCACCAAAGAACGAGCGGTAATAGTTGGAAGTACCAGGAAGATTAAGAAACAAAAGGGAACTGGGACCGCGCGAGCGGGAAGTATTAAATCCCCAATTTTTCGTGGTGGAGGAAGAGTTTTTGGACCTAGGCCTAAAGATTACTCCCAAAAACTTAATAAGAATGTAAAGAGGTTGGCCAGAAAATCTGCTCTAAGTATTAAGAGTCAGGATCAGGCTATTATGGTCGTAGAAGACTTCAATTTTGAATCCCCAAAGACTAAAGATTTCATGCAGGTTTTGAAATCCTTGGGATTGGAAAACAAAAAATCTTTGTTTGTGTTGGGTGATTCAAATAATAACGTATATTTGTCGTCGCGTAATTTGAAAGGTTACGAAGTCGTAACTAATTCAGAATTAAGTACTTACAAAATTCTTAATGCAAATCAAATCGTTCTTCTGGAAAGTTCATTAGAAGGAATTGAAACGAACTTAAATAAATAGGTTAGACATGAGTGTGTTGATAAAGCCAATTATAACGGAAAAAATGACAGCGGACAGCGAGTTGTATAATCGCTACGGTTTTGTTGTGGATCCTAAGGCCAATAAACTACAGATCAAGGATGCCGTTGAAGCGGCTTATGGCGTTTCAGTGAAAAAAGTTCGAACAATGAATTATGGACCTTCACGCAAAACCCGTTTTACAAAAACAGGGGTTCAGCACGGGAAATCTAATGCATTTAAGAAAGCCATAGTTGATGTTGAAGAAGGGGAAGTAATCGATTTTTACAGTAATCTATAAAGACACCAAATGTCAGTTAGAAAATTAAAACCGATCACTCCAGGACAGCGTTTTAAAGTAGTAAACGGGTTTGACGCCATTACTGCTGATAAGCCGGAGAAAAGCTTGCTTGCTCCGTTAAAAAAGTCTGGAGGTAGAAACAGTCAAGGAAAAATGACCATACGCCATAGAGGTGGTGGGCATAAAAGAAGGTATCGAATTATTGATTTCAAACGGGATAAGCAGGACGTTGCTGCAGAAGTAAAGTCTATCCAGTATGATCCAAATAGAACAGCTTTTATCGCCTTAGTGGAATACAAAGATGGTGAAAAGCGATATATTATTGCTCCAAATGGGTTGCAGGTAGGACAGAAAATATCTTCCGGTGAAAATGCAGCTCCAGAGATAGGTAATGCTCTTCCCTTAAGTAAAATACCATTGGGAACTATTATTTCTTGTATTGAATTACGTCCCGGTCAGGGAGCGATAATGGCAAGAAGTGCAGGAACTTTTGCTCAACTAATGGCAAGAGAAGGAAAGTATGCCACAGTAAAATTACCTTCTGGTGAGACAAGATTGGTACTGGCAAATTGTTTGGGTACTATTGGTGCAGTCTCAAATTCAGACCAGCAGTTGATTGTTTCTGGTAAAGCAGGAAGAAGCAGATGGCTGGGTAGAAGACCAAGAACTAGACCGGTGGCTATGAACCCTGTAGATCATCCAATGGGTGGTGGTGAAGGTAGAGCCTCTGGTGGACATCCAAGATCTAAAAACGGAATTCCTGCTAAAGGATTCAGGACTAGGTCAAAGACCAAGGATACAAATAGGTATATATTAGAACGTAGAAAGAAATAAAAAGAAGAAAGAAATGGCACGTTCACTAAAAAAAGGACCATACATTCATCATAGTTTGGATAAAAAAGTCCAGCTGAATATAAATTCTGGTAAGAAGTCGGTAATAAAGACCTGGTCCAGAGCATCGACAATTAGTCCGGACTTTGTAGGTCAGACCATTGCGGTTCACAACGGAAGACAATTTGTTCCCGTATATGTTACCGAGAATATGGTAGGACACAAATTAGGCGAATTCTCTCCAACAAGATCTTTCCGAGGTCATGCAGGGGCAAAAAATAAAGGTAAAAAGTAAGTAAGCTATGGGAGTTCGAAAAAAACAAATGGCCGAAAGACTAAAGGCGGAAAAGCAAAAAATAGCATTTGCTAAATTAAACAACTGTCCCACCTCACCAAGAAAAATGCGATTAGTTGCAGATTTGGTTCGTGGAGCAGAAGTAGAAAAGGCCCTTGCTATTCTTAGATTCAGTCCTAAAGAAGCCTCCCGTAGGTTGGAAAAGTTATTGCTTTCAGCAATCGCAAACTGGCAGGCGAAAAATGAAGAGGTAAATATTGAAGAAGTTGAGCTATTTGTAAAAGAAATAACAGTAGACAGCGGACGAATGCTAAAACGATTAAGGCCGGCACCTCAGGGTAGGGCTCATAGAATAAGAAAACGTTCCAACCATGTTACCTTGGTATTGGGATCTAACAATAATACACAAAGCTAGAAATTTTAGTATGGGACAAAAAACAAATCCAATCGGAAATCGTCTAGGAATTATCAGAGGTTGGGAATCCAACTGGTATGGTGGAAACGATTATGGCGATAAACTAGCGGAAGACGATAAGATCAGAAAATATGTTCATACACGTTTAGCGAAGGCTAGTGTATCCAGAGTAATTATTGAAAGAACGTTAAAGCTTATTACAGTTACCATAACCACGGCCAGGCCAGGTATAATTATCGGGAAAGGTGGTCAGGAAGTGGACAAATTAAAAGAAGAGCTTAAAAAAATTACAGATAAGGAAGTACAAATAAATATTTTCGAGATAAAAAGGCCTGAAGTTGATGCAAATCTCGTAGCGGCAAGTGTGGCCCGGCAAATTGAAAATAGAATTTCCTTTAGAAGAGCAATTAAGATGGCTATTGCCGCGGCAATGAGAATGAATGCTGAAGGGATAAAAATACAGATTTCAGGAAGGTTGAACGGAGCGGAAATGGCCAGGTCAGAATCTTATAAAGACGGTAGAATACCTTTATCCACTTTTAGGGCTGATATAGATTATGCCCTTCATGAAGCACATACTACCTATGGAAGATTAGGAATTAAAGTATGGATAATGAAAGGCGAAGTATATGGTAAAAGAGAGCTTTCTCCGCTAATTGGAATGTCTAAAGGACAGTCCAAAGGAAAGCAACATGATGGAGGCAAAAAGCAACGTCGCAGAAAGTAATAATTAAAGAAGAAGTTAGAGATTATGTTACAGCCAAAAAGAACGAAGTTTCGCAAAGCGCAGAAAGGCCGTATGAAAGGGAATTCCGGTAGAGGGAATCAACTTTCTAATGGAATGTTCGGGATTAAATCTTTGGATTCCTGCTTTCTTACTTCCCGCCAGATTGAGGCGGCTCGTATTGCTGCGACCAGGTATATGAAAAGACAAGGGCAATTATGGATTAAAATTTTCCCGGACAAGCCTATTACCAAAAAACCTTTAGAGGTTCGTATGGGTAAAGGTAAAGGAGCCCCGGAATATTTTGTCGCCGTAGTTAAGCCCGGAAGAATAATGTTTGAGGTAGCTGGTGTGCCCATGGACGTGGCTAAAGAAGCTTTAAGGCTTGCAGCGCAAAAATTACCAGTAAAGACAAAATTTATAGTGGCTAGGGATTACGAAGCGGCATAATTTTTATAATTAGGATGATGAAACAATCAGAAATAAAAGAATTATCGGTAGAAGAATTGAAGGAGAAAATGGCACATTTTAAGAAGCAGCACGCAGATCTTAAAATCGCCCACTCTGTAACACCACTTGAAAACCCCCTTCAAATTAGGAAGGCAAGAAGAACTGTGGCTCAATTAGCTACTGAATTAACAAAAAGGGATAACCAATAATTGGTTCTGCTTTATGGAAAAAAGAAATTTAAGAAAGGAAAGAATAGGCGTTGTAACTAGCAACAAAATGGAGAAATCTATTGTAGTAGCCGAAGTTAAGCGCGTTAAGCATCCTATGTATGGAAAGTTCGTACTGCGAACAAAAAAGTATGTTGCACATGATGAGACCAATGACTGCAATATTGGAGATACTGTTAAGATAATGGAGACACGTCCATTGAGTAGAACCAAATGTTGGAGACTGGTTGAAGTCTTAGAAAGAGCCAAATAATTATGTTACAGCAAGAATCAAAATTAAAAGTAGCAGACAATACGGGTGCCAAAGAGGTATTAACCATACGGGTGCTTGGTGGTACAAAGAGGAGATATGCATCGGTTGGGGACAAAATTGTAGTTACTGTTAAAGAGGCCACTCCAAATGGGGGTATTAAGAAAGGTACCGTTTCAACGGCCGTTGTGGTAAGAACAAAAAAAGAAGTAAGGAGACCGGATGGTTCTTATATTCGATTTGATGATAACGCTTGTGTTTTGTTAAATCCTACAGGTGAAATGAGAGGAACTCGTGTCTTCGGACCTGTTGCCAGGGAGTTGCGTGATAAACAATTCATGAAAATTGTTTCATTAGCTCCTGAGGTACTTTAAAATATTGTAAGATGAAATTAAGAATAAAAACGGGAGATAAAGTAAGGATAATTGCAGGTGACCATAAAGGAACAGAAGGCAAAGTTACTCTTGTGGACCGTGAAAAAAATAAGGCGATCGTAGAAGGTACCAATATGGTATCTAAACACGAAAAACCAAGTGCACAAAATCCTCAGGGAGGAATTGTGAAAAAAGAAGCTCCTATACATTTATCTAACTTATCTCTTATTGATTCCAAATCTGGTGAAACAACAAGAGTGGGTTATGAGGTAAGAGATGGGAAGAAAGTACGATTTTCTAAAAAATCTAACGAAGTAATTTAGTTATGGCTTACGTTCCAAGATTAAAGCAAGAATATGGAGAGCGAATTGTTACAGCTCTTAAAGAAGAATTTGGTTACAAAAATGTAATGCAAGTACCCAAGCTGCAAAAAATTGTGGTTAGTAGGGGAGTTGGTGCAGCAGTAGCCGATAAAAAATTGGTGGATCATGCCTTAGATGAGTTAACCCTAATCACTGGGCAAAAGGCGATATCAACAATTTCAAAAAAGGATGTTGCGGCGTTTAAACTAAGAAAGGGTATGCCCATTGGGGCTAAAGTCACTCTTAGAGGTGAGCGCATGTATGAATTTTTAGATAGATTAGTGACTACTGCCTTGCCAAGGGTAAGAGATTTCCAGGGAATTAGAGCTACAGGTTTTGACGGAAGAGGAAATTACAACCTTGGTGTAACAGAACAGATTATTTTTCCGGAAATTAATATTGATAAGATTAATAGGATTAATGGAATGGATATCACTTTTGTAACTAGTGCTGATACAGATAAAGAAGCAAAATCATTGTTAACCGAATTGGGATTACCTTTTAAAAAGAATTAGTATGGCTAAAGAATCAATGAAGGCCCGTGAAAGAAAAAGGGCGAAGGCTGTAGCAAAATATGCGGAGAAGAGAAAGGCTTTAAAAGAAGCCGGCGACTACGAGGCTTTGCAAAAACTGCCTAAAAATGCTTCTCCTATTCGTATGCACAATAGATGTAAATTGACAGGTAGACCTAAGGGGTACATGAGAACTTTTGGTATTTCTCGTGTGATGTTTAGAGAAATGGCTAACAAAGGATTGATTCCCGGTGTTAAAAAAGCAAGTTGGTAACCCAATATAAAAGTTAAGAAGATGTTTACAGATCCAATAGCAGATTATTTAACAAGAATTAGAAACGCCAGTAGTGCGGGTCATAGGGTAGTTGAAATTCCTGCTTCTAATTTGAAAAGAGAAGTAACTAAAATATTATTCGATCAAGGATATATTTTGAGTTATAAATTCGAAGAGAATAAGGTACAGGGAATTATTAAAATTGCCCTGAAGTATGATAGGTTGACCAAAGAACCGGTGATTAGAAAGATTCAGCGTATAAGTACGCCAGGTCTTAGAAAATATGCCAGTTCCGGAGATATGCCCAGAGTACTTAATGGCTTGGGAATTGCTATTGTGTCTACTTCGCATGGAGTTATGACTAGCAAACAAGCTCATCGAGACAATGTGGGCGGAGAAGTTTTATGCTACGTTTATTAAGAAATAAAGAGATAGGAAAATGTCAAGAATAGGTAACAATCCAATAGAAATTCCGGAAGGAGCCACAGTAGAACTGCAGGATAATCTTATTATTGTAAAAGGGAAATTGGGTGAATTAACTCAGGAATATTCAGGGGTTTCCATAAAAGCTGAAGACGGCCAGGTTGTAGTAACAAGACCTTCTGATTCTAAAGAACATAAAGCCAAACACGGACTGTATAGATCCTTGATTTCCAATATGATTTTGGGAGTGACCAATGGATGGTCTAAAGAGCTTGAATTGGTGGGTGTTGGTTACCGTGCAGGTAATCAAGGTCAAAAGTTAGATTTGGCTTTGGGTTTTTCACATAATATTGTTTTGAATTTAGCTCCTGAAGTTAAAGTTGAGACTATTTCTGAAAAGGGAAAGAACCCAATTATAAAGCTTAGCTCACCTGACAAACAATTGGTAGGCCAAATTGCGGCCAAAATAAGATCATTCCGCAAACCAGAACCTTACAAAGGAAAAGGGATAAAATTTGTCGGAGAACAATTAAGAAGAAAAGCAGGTAAATCCGCTTAAGAATTGAATTATGGGATTATCAAAAACTGAAAGAAGAGAGCGTATTAGAAGAAGGATAAGAAAAGTTTCCTTTGGTACAGCAGAGAGGCCTAGATTGTCTGTTTTTAGAAGTAATAAAGAAATTTATGCCCAAATAATAGACGACAATAACGGGACCACTTTAGTTGCCGCTTCTTCAAGGGATAAGGAACTAAGTAAGTCAAAGGGTACAAAGACAGAGATTGCCAACCTTGTTGGTAAGGCAGTAGCTGAAAAAGCAAAGAAAGCCGGTATAGAAGCAGTTGCTTTTGATCGTGGCGGTAATTTGTATCATGGTAGAGTAAAATCATTGGCCGAAGGTGCCAGAGAGGCCGGTCTAAAATTTTAATAGGAAATATGTTCGGGAAGTACAAAAATGTAGAAACTGTTAAACCGGGAGGTCTTGAACTAAAAGACAGACTGGTTGGTGTTCAAAGAGTTACTAAGGTAACTAAAGGTGGTAGAGCTTTTGGTTTTTCTGCGATCGTGGTAGTTGGTGATGAGAATGGTGTAGTAGGTCATGGTCTTGGGAAGTCTAAAGAAGTAGCTACAGCTATAGCTAAAGCTATTGAGGATGCTAAAAAGAATTTAATTAGAATACCACTGAGCAAAGGCACTTTGCCACATGAGCAAAAAGGAAAGTATGGAGGAGCACGTGTATATGTGCAGCCTGCTTCCCATGGTACAGGAGTAATTGCCGGAGGTGCGGTTAGAGCCGTATTGGAATCAGTTGGAGTACAGGACGTTTTGTCCAAGTCTCAGGGATCTTCTAACCCACATAATGTGGTAAAGGCTACATTTGATGCTTTACTGCAATTAAGGGATGCCAGGACTGTAGCAAAACAAAGAGGTGTTTCGTTAGAAAAAGTCTTTAAAGGATAAGTAGCAAGAGTATGGCAAAGATTAGAGTTAAACAGGTAAGAAGTAGCATTAAAAGGCCACAAAATCAGAAAAGAACACTGGAGGCACTTGGATTGCGTAAGATTGGTCACGTTGTGGAGCATGATAACACACCCAATATTATAGGGATGATCAATAAGGTTAAACACTTAGTTTCTACGGAAGAAGCTTAAAAAATATTTGTAATGAATTTAGGGAATTTAAAACCAGCCAAAGGATCTGTTCATAAAGCCGGGAAAACCATAGGCCGAGGCCAGGGTTCTGGTAAAGGCGGTACAGCAACAAGAGGGCATAAAGGTGCTAAATCAAGATCCGGGTATTCCAGGAAGATCGGTTTTGAAGGAGGTCAAATGCCTTTACAGAGACGAGTACCCAAATTTGGTTTTACCAATATTAACAGAAAAGAATATCAGGGCATTAATCTGAATAAACTTCAGGAACTTGCAGATAAAGGATTGGTTAAAAAAACAGTCACTGTAAAAGATCTTGTGGATAACGGAATGGCTCATAAAAACGATTTGGTTAAGATATTAGGCGGTG
Organism: Eudoraea sp.; assembly: GCF_039969275.1. Lineage (GTDB taxonomy): Bacteria > Bacteroidota > Bacteroidia > Flavobacteriales > Flavobacteriaceae > Eudoraea. Next base: position 601,260 of record NZ_JBDVOC010000010.1, on the reverse strand, counting down.
GTGAACTAAAAGCGTCTCTTAAAATAACCGTACATAAATTTACTGCAACTGCGAAAGCTGCGATTGAAGCCGCTGGCGGTGAAGCAATAAATTTATAAGTAAAGAAGATTATGAAGAAATTTTTTGAGGTTATATCAAATATCTGGAAAATTGAAGAACTAAGGGGCAGAATTATTGTAACCCTGGGTCTTTTATTGGTGTATCGTTTTGGTGCTCAGGTTGTTCTTCCCGGTATTGATACTTCTCAATTAGCAGAATTATCTTCTAATACAGAATCAGGTATATTAGGTTTATTAAACGCCTTTACAGGTGGTGCATTTGCCAATGCTTCTGTATTTGCTCTTGGAATTATGCCCTATATCTCTGCATCTATTGTGGTTCAATTAATGGGAATCGCAGTGCCTTATCTTCAAAAACTAGATAAGGAAGGTGAAAGTGGAAGAAAAACAAAAAACCAGATAACCAGATGGCTAACCATTGGGATCTGTATTGTGCAGGCTCCGGCCTACCTCTATAGCCTTGGTGCTCTAGGTGTTCCGGATAGTGCATTCCTGTTAGGTAAAGGCTTGAGTTTTATAGTACCCGCAGTAATCATTTTGGTAACAGGTTGTGTCTTTGCCATGTGGTTAGGAGAAAAGATTACAGATAAAGGAATTGGTAATGGTATTTCGCTCCTTATTATGATTGGTATTATAGCGAATATGCCACAATCTTTTGTTCAGGAGTTTGTTTCCAGAACGGCGAATAATACAGGCGGACTGATGTTTATGCTTATAGAAGTTATTCTTTGGTTTCTTGTTATTCTGGCCAGTGTTCTATTGGTTATGGCAACGAGGAGAATACCGGTTCAATATGCGAGGAGGACGGCCTCCGGAGGATATGAAAAAAATATTGCCGGTTCCAGACAATACATTCCTTTGAAATTAAACGCTTCCGGGGTAATGCCTATAATTTTTGCACAGGCTATTATGTTTGCGCCGGGGTTGTTAGGAAGAACATTTAATAATACAGCAGTAGGACAATGGATGGAAGTGCAGTTTCAGGATATTTTTGGATTGGCCTATAATATTTTATTTGCATTGCTGATTATAATATTTACATATTTCTATACAGCCATTACAGTTCCCACGAATAAAATGGCCGATGATTTGAAACGCAGTGGTGGATTTATACCGGGCATCAGACCAGGTAAAGAAACAGGAGATTTTCTTGATAAGATAATGTCACTAATCACCTTGCCAGGATCTGTTTTCCTTGCCCTATTAGCAGTATTACCTGCCGTAGTGGTTAAACTGATGGATATTCAGGCGGGATGGGCCTTATTTTATGGAGGTACATCACTTTTGATCATGGTGGGGGTAGCTATTGATACTGTACAGCAGGTTAATTCTTACTTGTTGAACAGGCATTATGACGGATTGATGAAATCAGGTAAAAACCGAAAAGTTGCATAAGTTATGGCCAAACAAGCACCCATAGAACAAGACGGTAGCATTATAGAGGCTTTGTCCAATGCAATGTTTCGAGTGGAACTTGAAAACGGACATGTGGTTACTGCTCATATTTCCGGGAAGATGCGTATGCATTATATAAAATTGTTACCCGGAGATAAAGTAAAACTGGAAATGAGCCCATACGATTTAACAAAGGCTAGAATTACATATAGATACTAACAAAGACGAAATGAAAGTTAGAGCATCCATAAAGAAAAGAAGTGCCGACTGCAAAATAGTACGCAGAAAAGGCACATTGTACGTAATCAATAAAAAGAATCCTAGATTCAAACAAAGACAAGGGTAATTATGGCAAGAATTGCAGGTGTAGATATACCAAAACAAAAAAGAGGTGTCATAGCACTTACCTATATTTTTGGTATCGGTAAAAGCAGGGCACAAGAGATATTAGAGAAAGCCAAGGTAAATCAGGATAGCAAAGTATCAGACTGGAACGATGATGAAATTGGTCGTATTCGTGATGCTGTTTCCTCTTTTAAAATTGAAGGGGAACTTCGTTCAGAAAATCAGTTGAATATTAAGCGTCTGATGGATATTGGCTGTTACAGAGGAATCCGCCACAGATCTGGACTTCCACTTAGAGGACAAAGGACCAAGAATAATTCCAGGACCAGGAAAGGAAAAAGAAAAACGGTTGCTAATAAGAAAAAAGCAACTAAATAATTAGCATAATATGGCAAAGACAAGTACCAAAGGAGCTAAAAAGCGCAAGGTAATCGTTGAATCGGCTGGTGAAGCCCATGTAACGGCTTCCTTTAATAACATAATAATTTCTTTGACCAACAAAAAAGGCGATGTTATTTCATGGTCTTCTGCTGGTAAGATGGGATTTAGAGGTTCTAAAAAGAATACTCCTTATGCTGCTCAGGTAGCGGCCGAAGAATGTTGCAAAGTAGCTCATGAAGCGGGATTGAGAAAGGTGAAAGTTTATGTAAAAGGACCGGGTAACGGAAGAGAATCTGCAATTCGGTCAATTCATAATGCTGGTATTGAAGTTACCGAGATTGTAGATGTAACACCATTACCACATAACGGTTGTAGACCACCCAAAAGAAGAAGAGTTTAATTAAGTTACATATTTATAAAAGGTTAATTCACAGGAAGTGCAATTACGATTATCGAAGGATAAGCCTTAATTCATAATCACATTTCCAAATTAAAAGAAGATGGCAAGATATACAGGACCTAAATCAAAGATCGCACGTAAATTCGGCGAAGCAATTTTCGGAGACGACAAAGCTTTCGAGAAAAAAAATTATCCCCCGGGACAACACGGTAATAACAGACGTCGTGGTAAAAAATCTGAATATGCTGTCCAGTTGATGGAAAAGCAGAAAGCAAAATATACCTATGGCATATTGGAGAAACAATTCAGAAACCTCTTTGCTAAAGCTAACAGGAGTAAAGGTGTAACCGGTGAAGTTCTGCTCCAATTGTGTGAGGCACGTCTTGATAATGTAGTTTACAGGATGGGAATTTCAAATTCCAGAAGAGGTGCAAGACAGTTAGTTTCTCATAGACACATTACTGTTAATGGAGAATTGGTAAATATTCCTTCTTATTCCTTAAAAGCTGGTGATGTTGTAGGGGTGAGGGAAAAATCAAAATCTCTTCAGGCCATACAAGATGCACTTAATGCAAATAGCAGTGTGTATGAATGGATGACATGGAACAATGATAAAATGGAAGGAAATTATGTTTCCATTCCGGAAAGAATTCAGATACCAGAGAATATTAAAGAACAATTAATCGTGGAGTTATACTCTAAATAAAAACAACACAAATCCGACTATGGCATTATTAAATTTTCAGAAGCCCGATAAAGTTATAATGATAGATTCCTCAGATTTCGAAGGCAAATTTGAATTTCGCCCTTTGGAACCTGGTTATGGTTTGACTGTTGGGAACGCCTTGCGAAGGGTATTGCTTTCTTCTTTGGAAGGATTTGCAATTACATCCGTAAGAATTGATAAAGTAGAGCATGAATTTTCGGTTATTGAAGGTGTTGTGGAAGATGTTACCGAAATCATCCTAAACCTCAAACAAGTTCGATTTAAAAGACAAATTGAAGATGTTAATGAGGAAACCGTTTCCATATCTGTAAGTGGTAAGGATCAGCTTACTGCAGGAGATTTTCAAAAATTCATCTCTGGTTATCAGGTGTTGAACCCGGACCTTGTTATTTGCAACATGGAGCCGAAGGTGAGCATAAATATGGAGGTAATCATTGAAAAAGGTCGTGGTTATGTACCGGCAGAAGAAAATAAAAAGTCTAATGCACCTTTGGGAAGTATAGCTATCGATTCAATTTTTACCCCGGTAAAAAATGTAAAATACAGCATTGAAAACTTCCGTGTTGAGCAAAAAACGGATTATGAGAAATTGGTATTTGAGATCGTTACCGATGGTTCTATTCATCCAAAAGATGCATTGACAGAAGCGGCCAAAGTACTGATACACCATTTCATGTTGTTTTCTGATGAACGTATTACTCTTGAAGCTGATGAAATAGCGCAAACAGAGACCTACGATGAAGAATCTCTGCATATGCGTCAACTTTTAAAGACTAAACTTGTTGATATGGATCTTTCTGTTAGAGCTTTAAATTGTTTAAAAGCTGCGGAAGTGGATACATTAGGCGATTTGGTTTCGTTCAACAAAAACGATTTAATGAAATTCAGGAACTTTGGTAAAAAATCATTGACAGAATTAGAAGAGCTGGTTATAAACAAGGGCCTTAATTTTGGAATGGATCTTTCAAAGTACAAATTAGATAAGGATTAATTTATCAATAAAGACAGGATTTTTCCTGTTTTAAGTAAGCATTTATATAAGTAACGATGAGACACGGTAAAAAATTCAATCATTTAGGAAGAAAGTCAGCCCATAGAAAAGCTATGTTGGCTAACATGGCTTGTTCGTTGATTGAACATAAAAGAATTAATACAACTGTGGCAAAGGCTAAAGCCTTAAAGCAGTTTATAGAGCCACTAATAACTAAATCGAAAGCTGAGAATAATCAGACTACCGAAAAAGGATCCCATAACAGGCGTATTGCATTTAAGAACCTTAGGGATAAGTATGCGGTTACAGAATTATTTGGAAGTGTTTCCGACAAGGTTGGTGAGCGACCCGGAGGTTATACCCGAATTATTAAGTTGGGAAATAGGCTTGGAGATAACGCAGATATGGCAATGATAGAACTTGTAGACTATAATGAGGTTTACAATGCTGGTAAAGCTGCTAAAAAGAAAACTACAAGAAGAAGTAGAAGAGGTAAAAAGGCCGATGAGGCTATAGTTGAAAAAGCTACTGATACTGCTGTAGTTGAGGAGGCTGCGGAAACGGTAACAGAAGAGATAAAGGAGACAGAGGCAGTAGAAACCGAGGAAGCCACTCAAGAAGTTGAGGAGGTTAAAAAACCAAAGGCAACTAAAGAAGAAGTGTCAGAACCTGAAGGAACTAAAGAAGAAGTGTCAGAACCTGAAGCAACTGAACCAGAAGATTCCGAAGAAAAGAAAAATGATTCTGAAGCATAAATTGTTTATAAAATCTTTAATATTTAATAAAGGATAGACTTAAAAGTCTATCCTTTTTTTATGTTTATTTGTCAAACGTAATCTTATTTAACAATATGAAGTATCAATCTAAAAAGAAAGCACTATTATTATTGGAAGACGGGACTATTTTCTTTGGTAAGGCAGTAGGTAACAAAGAAGGATCTGCATATGGAGAAGTTTGTTTTAATACCGGGATGACGGGTTATCAGGAAATATTTACAGATCCTTCCTATTTCGGTCAACTCATGGTTACAACAAATGCTCACATAGGTAATTATGGGACCAATATGGATGAGGTGGAATCCGGTTCTGTAAAAATAGCGGGATTGATATGTAAGAATTTCAGCTATGAGTACTCAAGACCCATTGCAGATCATAGTCTAGAGGAATTTTTGGACGCAAGCAATCTTTTCGCTATTTCCGATGTAGATACCAGAGCCCTGGTAAGCCATATTCGGGATCAGGGTGCTATGAATGCCGTAATCTCTACGGAAGTAGAAGACATAGACAGCTTAAGGGAATCCTTAAAAAAAGTGCCTAATATGGAAGGATTAGAACTTGCTTCGAAAGTATCAACCACAGAACCTTATTTTTTTGGAAACGAGAATGCTCAATACAAAATAGCAGCCCTGGATATTGGAATAAAAAATAACATTTTACGTAATCTGGCTAAAAGAGATGCTTATATAAAAGTCTTTCCTTATAATGCTACCTATGAGGATATGAACGAATGGCAACCTGATGGTTTTTTTATTTCCAACGGGCCCGGAGACCCGGAACCTTTGCATGAAGCTGTTGAGGTAGCTCGTAAGATAATGGCTAATGATAAACCTTTATTTGGTATTTGCCTCGGTCATCAGGTTATCGCGTTGGCTAATGGGATATCTACGTATAAAATGCATAATGGTCATAGAGGGATAAACCATCCGGTATTGAACCTTTTGACAGGCAAAGGTGAAATTACCTCCCAAAATCACGGGTTTGCCATAAGCAGGGCAGAAACGGAATCTAATCCGGAAATTGAAATTACTCATGTCCATCTAAACGATAAAACCGTGGCCGGTATAAGGCTGCAAAATAAAAATGTTTTTTCAGTTCAATATCACCCTGAAGCCAGCCCGGGACCTCATGATGCAGATTATCTTTTTGATCAATTTTTTGAAATGATCGCTGCCACAGTTAATAAAGATACATTGGTTTAAGGAATTGTTATATTCTGGTCTTTATAAGACTCAATATTGCGTTGTGTCCATCAGCCTTTTGTATCTTTGTTAAATAATTCAACCTTAAAATTTAGCAATATGAGTACCATAATTGATGTGCATGCAAGACAGATTCTGGATTCAAGAGGAAATCCAACTGTAGAAGTAGATGTTATAACCGAAAATGGCGTTTTAGGACGCGCTGCAGTTCCTTCCGGTGCTTCTACTGGTGAACATGAAGCCGTTGAATTACGTGATGGAGGGAAGGCCTTTATGGGAAAAGGTGTTACCAAAGCCGTAGAAAATGTCAATAATAATATAGCCAAAAAAATAGTTGGGATGTTGGTCTTTGATCAAAACCTAATAGACCAGACCATGATAGACCTGGATGGTACTCCAAATAAATCCAAATTGGGAGCCAATGCAATCTTAGGAGTGTCTTTAGCAGTAGCTAAAGCGGCTGCCAATGAGCTTGGAATGTCCCTGTACAGATATGTAGGTGGTGTTAGCGCTAATACTTTACCGGTGCCTATGATGAATATAATTAATGGTGGTTCGCATTCAGATGCGCCTATAGCCTTCCAGGAATTTATGATTATGCCAATCAAAGCAAAAAGCTTTTCGCATGCTATGCAAATGGGGACTGAAATATTTCATAATCTTAAAAAAGTATTGCATAGTAGAGGTTTGAGCACTGCAGTTGGTGATGAAGGTGGGTTTGCACCTACACTGGATGGTACAGAAGATGCTATAGAGACTATTGGACTAGCGGTTAAAAATGCCGGATATTCTTTTGGTGATGAGGTTATGATTGCACTTGATTGTGCTGCTGCAGAATTCTACGAGAATGGTAAATACGATTACACCAAATTTGAAGGAGATTCGGGCGCGATTCGCACCTCAGAAGAACAGGCAGCGTATTTGGCCGATCTCAGTAAAAAATATCCTATTATATCTATTGAAGACGGGATGGATGAAAACGACTGGGATGGATTTAAGACATTAACTGACATGATTGGTGATAGCGTTCAATTAGTTGGAGATGATTTATTTGTTACCAATGTAGAAAGATTATCAAGGGGAATTAAGAACGGCATTGCCAATTCAATACTGATAAAAGTTAACCAGATTGGTACGCTTACAGAAACGATTGCCGCTGTGAATATGGCTAAAAATGCGGGATATACTTCCGTAATGTCTCACAGGTCAGGTGAAACTGAAGATAATACTATTGCGGATTTAGCCGTAGCACTTAACACCGGTCAGATAAAAACAGGTTCGGCTTCCAGAAGTGATCGTATGGCTAAATATAACCAATTGTTGCGGATAGAAGAAGAACTGGGTGATGTGGCCTATTATCCGCAGGAAAAAGCATTTAAGTTAGGATAGAGATAATCCTCAAAATCACAAAAGCCTTTCTTCTAAGAAGGGCTTTTTTGTTGAAATGAATATATTAAAATAGCCGGATAATAAATCTCGAATTCGAAAACTATTTGAATAAGAATTAATCGGTGTGGGAGTACTATTTGAATCTAAATGAAAATGGTCATTCAAACTTTAAAGTGGCTGTTATTTAGAACAACTATTTTCTTTAATTTTTACACTTCTTATTCGCCTCAGTAATTGTTAACGTCCTTCCTTTTTCTTAAATTTACACTACTCGTTCTATAAATCAAAATCAAGCACATGTCAGAAAAAGCTACATTGCAAGTTAATGGGGAAAAGTATGAATTTCCTGTTGTTGAAGGCACTGAAAATGAATTAGCCATTGATATTAAAACACTACGTTCGTCTAGTAGTATTATCACCCTGGATCCGGGTTACAAGAATACCGGTTCATGTGAAAGTGCTGTTACTTTTCTAAATGGGGAAAAAGGCATTCTGAGGTACCGTGGATATGCTATTGAAGAATTGGCAGAGAAAGCAGATTTCCTGGAAGTTGCCTACTTGCTTATTTTTGGAGAATTGCCAAATGAGGAGCAATTAATAAAATTTGATAAAGACATTAAAGCAGAGTCCCATGTAGATGAAGAAATGAAAAAAATCCTTGATGGATTTCCCAAATCTGCACATCCGATGGGTGTATTATCTTCATTGACGAGTGCTCTGATCGCTTTTAACCCAAGTTCTGTAAACGTGTCTTCAGAGGAGGATATGTATCACGCAATAGTTCGGATTTTAGCAAAATTTCCCGTATTGGTCGCCTGGACACTGCGCAAGAAAAAAGGACTTCCATTGGAATATGGAAGTAGCTCATTGGGTTATGTGGAAAATATTCACAAAATGATGTTTAGAAGGCCTGATCAAGAATATCACAAGAATGAAATCGTAATTGAAGCTTTGGACAAACTATTAATTCTTCATGCAGATCATGAACAGAATTGTTCTACGTCCACTGTTAGAATAGTTGGATCGTCTCACGCAGGATTATTTGCTTCGCTATCTGCTGGTATTTCTGCTCTTTGGGGCCCATTACATGGGGGTGCTAATCAAGCCGTACTTGAAATGCTTGAGGCGATTAATAATGATGGAGGTGATTCCAAGAAATACATGGCCAAAGCCAAGGATAAAAGCGATCCGTTCAGATTGATGGGATTTGGACACAGGGTTTATAAGAATTTCGACCCAAGGGCCAATATTCTTAAAAAAGCTGCAGATGAGGTTTTGGCAGATCTTGGGATTGCTGATCCCATATTGGATATTGCCAAAAGTCTCGAGAATGAAGCATTGGAAGATCAATATTTTGTAGATCGGAAGTTGTATCCAAACGTTGATTTCTATTCCGGAATCATCTATAGGGCTTTAGGGATACCTGTAGACATGTTTACGGTGATGTTTGCCTTAGGCCGCCTTCCCGGATGGATAGCCCAATGGAAGGAAATGAGGCAAAGAGGAGAACCAATTGGAAGACCGAGGCAAGTTTATATAGGAGAAAATTTAAGACCTTTTAAAGCATTGGAAAAACGATAGCTTTACATAGACAAAAAAAATGCTGCATTTAAACGTCTATGATGAGACATCCAGGTTAAGATCTGTATTATTGGGTACAGCTCAAAGCAATGGCCCAGTACCCAAACCGGAAGACGCTTATGATCCTAAATCTCTGGAACATATCCTGGCCGGTACATATCCCCATGAAGAAGATATGATTGAGGAAATGGAGGCGTTTGCCGCTGTTTTCAAGAAATATGACGTGGAGGTGTTCAGGCCTGAGATAATAACTGATTGTAACCAGATTTTTTCCAGAGATATCGCTTTTGTCATAGAGAATAAACTCATTAAAGCCAATATTCTTCCGCACCGTGAAGAGGAATTTCAGGCAATTCTCCATGTTCTCGAATTTATTGCCATAGAAAACATCTTATATCCACCTGAAGAAGTGCACATTGAAGGCGGGGATGTTATGCCATGGCATGAGTATATTTTTGTTGGTACCTATACAGGTCATGATTACCCTGATTATATTACTGCAAGAACCAATTGGGAAGGTGTTGAATACATCAAGAAGATGTTTCCGCACAAAAAGGTAAAACCCTTTGAATTGCGTAAATCAATCAGTCATCCAAAAGAAAATGCTCTTCATCTCGATTGCTGTTTTCAGCCCATTGGCCATGATAAGGCCATCATTCATAAAAATGGTTTCCTAATTGAAGAAGATTACGAATGGCTGGTTTCCCATTTTGGCAAGGAAAATATCTTTGAAATCACCGGAGATGAAATGTATCAAATGTTTAGTAATGTATTTTCCATAAGTCAGGATGTCATTGTCTCCGAAAGAAATTTTACAAGGTTAAATAATTGGCTTAGAGATCAGGGCTTTACTGTAGAAGAAATACCATATGCAGAGGTCTCAAAGCAAGGCGGGTTATTAAGATGTAGTACCATGCCTTTGGTCCGGGACTAGCACTTTTGTTCCACATATTCTTATAATTCATATTTGGCTTACTCGGGATGATTAGTTGCATTTACCCATTAATTTTACTTTCTCCTCATTTTATTTTTCAGCACTTCTTTATAAAAATATGATTAGTTATTAATATCCATTGCCATATAGTTCTGTTATACCATAAGTTGAAATTTGTAGCAAAATGATTTCGGAAATGGTTACTTTTATCCTGAATTTTTAACTAACTAATGAATCAGATTACCAACACCATTTTGATGATTCGTCCGGTACAATTTCGCATGAATGAGCAGACCGCGGTGAATAACTATTTTATGGAAGATATCGACCTCCAAAACAATGCAATTAACCTGAAGGCGCAGCAGGAGTTTGATACATTTGTTAATGTATTAAGGGCTAAAGGAATTGAGGTCATAGTAATTGAGGATACACCTGATCCCGATACACCCGATTCAATTTTCCCAAACAACTGGATTTCTTTTCATTCAAATGGTACAGTAGTTATTTATCCGATGTTTGCCGAAAATCGCAGAAAGGAGCGAAGAGAAGATATTCTCGATATTCTTGAAGCCAATGGTTTCCTGATAGAGAATATAATAGACTATACTTCTGCGGAAAAAGAAGGGCTTTTTCTCGAGGGTACGGGAAGTATTTTAATGGACCGTGTAAATCAAAAAGCGTATTGTGCACTTTCTGACCGTGCACATGAAGAACTGGTAATTGAGTTTTGTGAAGACTTTGAATGTACTCCGGTCATCTTTACTGCATATCAATCTGTTAATGGAGAGCGATTACCAATATACCATACCAATGTTATGATGAGTTTGGGCGAGGCCTATGCCGTAATTTGTTTAGACGCTATAGATGATAAGAAAGAAAGAAAAAACGTAATAAATCATCTGAAACAAGACGGGAAAGAGATTATTAGCATTACTGAGGAACAAATGCACCACTTCGCAGGAAATATGCTTCAGGTAGCCGGGGTGTCAGATCAACGTTATCTAATTATGAGTTCTGCTGCATATAATAGCCTCAGACCGGATCAGATAAGTATTTTGGAAAAGTACAACCCTATAGTGCATAGTACTTTAGATACCATTGAGACCTGCGGTGGCGGGAGCGCGCGTTGTATGATGGCAGAAGTGTTTTTGCCCAGACAATAGTTTTAAAACACTTCGGCCAAACTAACTCTTATTTATCAGATACTGTAAATTCCCGAATAGCCTTATTGGGTTCCATAATATCATATCCTTCCCAGAATTCAGGATTGTAACGGGAAAGGTATGTGGCCTTAACACTGTCATTTTCAACGGAATTGGAAAATTCCCCAGTACTTATTAGCTCAGAATCAAAGACAACTAATTCGTATTTCTCCGTATTGAAGTTAATAATATCCAGTTCCATAGACAATTCATTTTGCTTCCTTCTTCCCTTTACATGCTTGTTTTTCTCGATTACACTCAAAGGTCTTCTTACACCCATTTTACGACCGAATACCTTATCAATAAATCTCAAATCATACTTATTATTACTGCCCTTACTGAAAATTGTAGTTCCTTTATAAGTGATTTCCTCATAGGAGAAACCCAACAATTTTATTCTTTTCAATGAATTTACGTTCTCATAGTCTATTCGCATTATTGCAAAGTCTTCTATGTTTACATAGATTGTTCCTCTAAAATCTTCTGACCTTTTTGGGCCAAATTCTATCACATATACGCCTTCGTCTTCAAGGGCAGTAAAACCTTTTAATCTAAATTCATAACGGTTAGATTTGTCAATAAAATTTAGTTTGGTGTCATCATTATAGAAGAGTTCAGAATAAAGATCGTGCAGTTGATTTTTTTTGGATGAAAGAAAATGTTTATTGCCATCGTCTTTGAGTTCATCTTCTAACTCAGCAGCCTCGTCTGAAGAATCAAATATGGAATCTAACTCTACTTTTTGACCAAACCAGCCCGACTTAATTTTTAAATAGGAATCAGGTTTTACATTTTCTTTAAAAATGCGCTCTAATTTGGCGGAAAGAGCTTCCATAGAACCTTCATTATTTTTATCGTATAATTCAGCCGCCTTTTCTATGTATAAGCGGTGCTCGTCCGGTTTTCTGTAAAAATCACACAAACTTTCTGTATAATAGGATGCATTTCTTGGTAAAATGGAGATCACACTGTCCAGAAATTTTTTATTAAGCTCTTCTATAGTAGATTTTTCAAATTCAATATCCAGCTTAGTCATGGTATTGAGGCTCGATTGTCTAAAGAACAAGCGTTGTTTTATAGGTTCTCTATTATAATTAGTCGGTAAATATTCTTTCACTTTATCAATGATTTCATCAATACTGAGATCATTATTAAATAGATATACTTCATTTAGTTCAATAGCCTGTGGTTCTATATATATAACGCTATCCAAAGTGGCGTTGAAGTGGATAGCTGTTTTTTTATACCCCATACTGGATATATAGATGGAATCCTGCCGTTCCAGCCTGGGGTTTAAATTTATACTAAACCTGCCTTCCTCATTAGTAATAATGCCGCGATGCTCAGCAAATTGAATCGTTGCATAAGGAATACCTTCGTTAGTTTTGGTGTCTACCACCCTGGAGGAAATAGATTGGCAATGTACAGACATAGATGCAAGCAGGAATATGTAAAGAAAAATGTTAGAAATGGGTTTGCTCATAAGTCAAATTATTGATTACTGTTTCATCTAAGACGAGTTAACCTTATAAAACGTTACTAATTTTATAAAATATTTATGCTTTTGCCAGATTTCTCATCATGCCTCCAAAAATGAAATAATGAAAAGGATGTGTATTTAACCATAAACAATAAAACTTTGTGGACCAAAAGGTTCCAGTCATAGCTGATAACGACATCTCATAATATTCAATAGTTCCTGTTAACAGAATTTTCATCGATTATAAATCTTCAATAGAGGTTGGTAAATTGTCCGCTTTAAAATCCAATATTTTTTTAAAGAATTTCTGAATAGCTTTGGTATCCGATTTCACTTTTATAAAGTAATGGTCGCGAAAGATTGAATAAATAGCAAAATTACCTTTGTAGATAGTTAGCTTGTAATACGGAATTACCAGGGCATAGGTCTCTAAAAGGGCTCGGAATCGCACAATTATTCCTTTTGGACGCATTTCCACATTGCAACTATTCAGATTGTTATCTAAAAGCAGAAGATTTCCAATTTCAATACTGGTTTCGGTTATAAATAGTTTAGGGGAACCTATTCCTTTCATCGCCCAACGTTCTTTTAATGTAAAAGGTTTACCTACTTCACTATCAATTTTCTTTGTAAGATCTCTGTTATTATAGGATACGTTTACCAGCATGGCTTTAATTTTATTCAATAACATTACTTCTTAATTGTAGCTATTTCCAATAAAGTTGACGAAAACTCTATATTTTTGTAAACACCTAAGGCTACGAGCTATAAAAGTCTAAAAATTCATTAGTTTTGCAGCCTTAATTGGGGAAATTTTATGAATATTCAGGAGGTTATTCAGACGAAGGTAATAGAGGCAGTAGCTTCGCTCTATGATATTGCGATACCCTCGGTTGAATTTCAACCTACCAGAAAAGATTTTGAGGGCGATATCACCGTAGTCGTTTTTCCCATGCTTCGCTATATAAAGGGAAATCCGGAGCAAATTGGAATTCAAATAGGCACCTATTTGGAGAAGGAACTAAATGAGGTTAAGGGATATAACGTAATAAAGGGATTTTTGAATTTAGTAATTACCGATAATTACTATAAGAATTTCTTTGATTCCACCAAAGATGATCAGCGCTATGGGCGCGAGCCAGAACAAGATAGAAATGCTATCCTGGTTGAATATTCGTCACCCAATTCCAATAAGCCGCTGCATCTTGGTCATATCCGGAATAATTTACTCGGCTATTCTGTGGCAGAAATTCTAAAGGCTAACGGGAATAGGGTATATAAAACACAGATCATAAATGACAGGGGTATTCATATCTGCAAAAGTATGCTTGCCTGGCAAATGTTTGGGAATGGAGAAACTCCTGAAAGTACCGGATTAAAGGGCGATAAATTGGCAGGTTTGTATTACGTAAAATTTGACCAGGTCTATAAGGAAGAAGTGGAGAATCTTATCGCAGCCGGAAAGGATAAAACAAATGCCGAACGCGAAGCTCCAATGCTTCTAAAAGCCCAGGAAATGCTTCGAAAGTGGGAAGACGGAGACTCTGAAGTAGTGGAGCTTTGGAAAAAAATGAATGGCTGGGTATATAAGGGCTTTGATGAGACTTACACAAATTTGGGAGTAAACTTTGATAAACTCTATTACGAGAGTGAGACTTATTTGTTGGGGAAAGATGTAATTGCCGAAGGGATAGATAATGGAATATTTTACAGGAAGGATGACGGGAGTGTATGGATAGACCTTACTGCTGAAGGACTGGATGAGAAAATTGTTCTTAGGGCAGACGGCACCGCAGTGTATATGACACAGGACATTGGTACCGCTATTCAGCGTGTAAAAGATTTTCCAGATATTGGAGGAATGGTATATACGGTGGCTAATGAACAAGATTATCATTTTAAGGTATTGTTCCTAATCTTAAAGAAACTCGGTTATTCCTGGGCGCAACATTTATACCATCTGAGTTATGGGATGGTTGACTTGCCGGAGGGGAAAATGAAAAGCAGGGAAGGAACCGTGGTTGATGCCGATGATCTGATTAACGAAATGACCAATACAGCTGCCCAAATCTCTCAGGAATTGGGGAAACTCGATGATTACTCCGAAGAAGAAAGACAAAAACTATATCGCATCATTGGTCTGGGAGCATTAAAGTATTATATATTAAAGGTTGATCCTAAAAAACGAATTTTATTTAATCCTGAGGAATCGGTTGATTTTCAAGGAAACACGGGTCCTTTTATTCAATATACTTATGCCAGGATTCAATCTATTCTTCGGAAAGCAGACCTAAGCGCCAGTGATCTTATAAATAATCAGGGGCAGAATATTAAACTTCATACGAAAGAGAAGGAATTAATAAAGCTCTTGGAAATCTACCCTGAAACTGTAAATCTTGCCGCTGAAAATTACAGCCCGGCCTTAATTGCAAACTATACTTACGATCTGGTAAAGGAATTCAATTCATTTTATCAACAGGTCTCGATATTAGGTGAATCGGAGGAAGAGATAAAGGTATTTAGAGTACAGCTTGCAAAGAAAGTAGGGGAAGTAATTAAATCTGCTTTTCAGCTGCTTGGTATAGAAGTTCCTGTAAGAATGTAATGCATCCAAACAAAAGGACCATTTTCTGGGGTTTATAAAAGACTTCTTGTATATTTTTTTTGATCCAAAAAGGTTAAAAAGATACGCGAAAACTTAAATTGGGCGTGAATCCTAAGGAAACACTTTCAATGGTCACTATTTCATCCTGCTCGTTTAATCTGTAATAGGTATTCAATATGTTTTCCTTATTCAGAATATTTAATATGGATACGCCTGCTGTGGCCTTTACCCTTTTAGAAATGCTAAAGTTGTAAATTGCAGAGGCGTCAGCCCTCAAGTAATCAGGGAGTCTGCTACTATTTGGTTCCTGATAATTGATTGAGACTGGGAAAGTGGTAAAATCTATTCCGTCTGATCCTTCCTGTGGCTTTGTAAAAGGTTTACCTGTCCTGTAATTAATACCTATTCCAATTTTCAAATTTTCATAGGTATAGGTACTGGCAAAGGTTAGGGTATGGCGGATGTCCAGATTATTAGGAAAAACATTTGGAACGATATCCTCGAAGGTATAATTATTTAAATTATAGGCATAGCTCAACCAGGTACTGAAAAGATTGTTTTTGTGATTTATCAAAAATTCCAATCCTTTCACATCGTACTTTCCAATTTCACCATTGAACTGATTTTGGTTCTGAAAGCCCTGTGTTGTGGTACTGATGCCATTTACTTCTTTATAATACCCTTCCAGACCAATAAACCATTGTCCCTTATCATAATTTATTCCCATAGAGCCTTGTTTACTTTTCACTATGGGCAAATTTGGATTTCCCGGAACTGTATCATTCTTGTTGTTGGATAACATCCAGCGCCTTTTTTCTATTCCTAGAAAATTCTGTTCCAAATCAATTATTTGATTTGTGGTCTGGTTCTTAAACTCCCCTTTTACTTCTAATAGAAGATTTGGGTAGAGCGAATAACTTAGGTTTAATCGGGGTTCAACAATCAATTCATCAAAATATTGCACATTTACAATGTAATTCAATCGGCCACCTCCTCGGGCGACTAATTTCTTGTCAGGCGATACATAGGCAATTTCACTGTATAATGAATTTGTGCGTATTACGCCTTTTATGTTACTCTCATAAGGTGGTTGTGTAACATCGGTAAAATTGGTGATACCAACTTCTGAAAATTGATATCCATTGAGCCAATTTAAAGTAGGGGTGAGTTCGTAATTCGTATTTAATTTTATGGAGGTCTCTATTACTTCATTTCTTTGATCAAGGATTTGTTGACCATTGTTTATTCGGTTCTCAGAATCAAGATTATAGTTAGAATAATAAGCGATTAACTTTGTTGAGAACCTGTCTGTCCATTCACTTTCGAGATTTCCTCCAAAAGATAGATTGGTTTGATTCAGATTGCTCTGGTCTGTTCTTGCTGAACTTACTGCCGTTTCCGTGTAATCTAGATTGTTGTTGATATTAATAAAACTAAATCGGGCTTTATGTTGGTCATTAATATCATACAATATTTTGGCTGTAAAATCATAGAAATAAAATGTTTCATCCTGATTTATATCCACATCGCTGTTTGGGTTAGAACCCCCTTCAATTTCGGTATCCTGAAAGGCTCTTTTCGAAAACTGTTTATAGGTTGGGGTGTTTAGTATATCTGTAATGGAACGTCTTGCGGAAAATTGCAAAGCTAATTTATTTGAGATAGGAATCTGACCAAAGAGGTCACCGTTAATCATGTTTATTCCCGCGCCACCAAAGAAATTACCTGCGATTTTATTTATTGATTGCATATTAATGATTCCGCTTACACCATCTCCATATTCAGAGCTCGTCCCATCTTTGATTATGGTTACATGTTCAGTCAAATAGGGATTAAAGGCAGAAATTAATCCAAAAAAATGACCGGATTGATACATTTTAATATCATCCCAAAGAATAAGGTTCTGATCGTTTGTCCCTCCTCTTATATTAATGTCTGATACCGTCTCATCTATACTTTTTATTCCGGGAAGGGCCTGCACGGTTTGAAGAACGTCGGGTTCCAAAAGTCCCGGAAGAATACCAAATTCTTCGGTATTAAGAGTAATACTGCCATCAGTTTCTTTGGTAATTCCAGTGGTCAAAAATTTATAAATTACAACTTCATCCAGCTGTTGGTAGTTTAAACTGAATAATAAGGTAGTACAGGGATTTTTACTTACCAGATCCTCTGCGGTTACGTATTTTGGTTTAAAACCTATATGTTTTATTCGGATGGAAGCTTTTCTGGGGATATTATCCAGAGAAAATTGGCCGTTCATGTCTGTTACCGTAGAAATGCTACTGCCTAATACTTCTACTGACGCTCCAGATGTGGTATTCTCACTGTAATTATCCAGGACATATGCACAGATATCTACCGTAGTGCTTTTGGAGAGCGTATAGTAGCGTTCATTTAGTTTCTTAATGATTAATTGGGTCTGATTCCGGATATCATTTAATATACTCTCAAGAGAACTACCTTCGGGAGTATCTATAATCAAGGGTTGAAGGTCCTCATCAACATAAGAAAACTTTACATCAAAATCCTTCTCTAACTGCCGGATATAAGAAATCAGACTAATATTTTTTGAGAAGGTATCTACCTGTGCCCTGCCTGAAAAAAGGGCAAACAAAAGTATTAGGTATAAAAGTAGTATACTATTATGGCGCGTTTTCGGCATAGAATAGCACGTTGTTCCCCTCTAATTCATACTTGATCTGAGAAGGAGTACTAATACTCTGTAACGCCAAATTTATGTTTGTGTTGCTAAAAGAGCCGGTAAATAATTGCTCAAGATTAACATTTTCAGTTTTAACCTCAATGTTGTATTGTCTTTCAAACTCATCCAGGACATAATTCAACGGTATACTTGTAAAAGTACTTTCACTACTCATCCAAGAAGGAGTAGTGTTTACAGGAGACTCTGTTTTCAATACATTTCCATTAATTGCTATAAAAGAATTCCCGGCAGGAAGTTTTGTTTCTTCACCATTAAAAATGACACTTACCAGGCCTTCATAACAGGTAACCTCAAAAAAGCCTTTTCTATTTTCAACATTAAATTGAGTACCCAATACGGTAACTAAACCATCGTTGGTAGCAACCGTAAATTTTTGTCCTTTGGCAACCTTAAAGAAAGCTTCTCCTTCCAGGGAGATATTTCGTTCTTTATCCCAGTTTTTTTCACTATAGGTAATCCTTGAATCCGCATTTAAGATAATCTCCGAATTGTCCGGAAGTCTCACTTCATTGCGTTCTGCATACTGTGTAGAAACAGATTCATCTAAAGTTGAGATATAAAAGTAAGATGCTGCAAAAATAACTGCTATGGCAGCTGCAATGCGCCATAACTTTCGCATAGGATTCATCCTGATTACTTTAACATCTTTATTAAGTATATTGTTATTGAGATCATTCAAGGCCTTATCCATATCAAAATCCGGCGCCTCTAAAGTACCGCTGACCTTCATTAACTTCTCATAAGAAGCATACTCAGCAGATTTTTTAAATACTGCGAGTTCTTCCTCCGAGAGGTCATTATTCAGCCATTTTGCTAAGTAATTTTCTTGCATGATTTCTAACTTTATAATAGTAAAACAATTAATTCTAACAAAACCCTACCCTCAACATTAAAAATAATTCTAAATCATCCGGCATTTATTTCCCTGGACATGCCACTATAACCCTTCTATTTGATCTCTTAGCGCTTTTAAGGCCAGAGACATACGCTTTTCAATAGCTTTCACACTTACACCTTCCATCTCTGCTATTTCTGCATATTTTTTACCATCAATCCTATTTAACAAAAAAGTGGTTCTCTGATTTTCAGGAAGACTATTTAAGGCGCGATCCAGCTTTGCTTTATACTCTTTTTCTTCCATCAAGAATTCCGGAGATTCATAAGAAGTATTATTTGACCTGTCTGCATACTTTAAACGAACCTTTTCCGCTTTAATAACATTTAAATAAAGATTGTTTGCTATAGTATACACATAAGATTTTGCCTTTTCAGGACTAACTTTGGCACAATTCTCCCACAGTTTAACAAAAGCCTCCTGAACTACGTCATAAGCTTTCTCTTCGTTTCCGAATTTATAATATATATAGTTAAAAACCGTTTTGGAATTGGCTTTGAAGAGGGTACTGAACACTTCCTCCTCACATACGTTGTCCATAATATTAAAGTTCTTACAGTTGGTTCTGTTCCAAAGATATTTTAAAAAAAATTAAAAAAGGAGTAGGGTATTTTAAAATGTAATTGTTTTAAAGATGTACGAACAACAAATAAATCCAAATCGTTATGAAAAAGTTTTTAAAGTATTCACTGCAAACCCTACTTCTTGTAGTGGCATTTTCATTCAATGCCTGTCAGGAAGCATTTGAAGAATTACCACAACCGGACGAACAGCAAACTATTATTGCAAGTTCCTCTACAGCTAAGCTTATTGAAGATACCGCCTCCAATGACGGTTCCTTTGATAATATTGTTGATGGTGCCAGCTGCTTCGCGGTTGAATTTCCATATACTGTTATGGCAAATGGTGTTACGATTACCATTGAATCTAAAGAAGGCCTTCACTTAATTGAAGAAATATTTGATGAAATTGAAGGTGATGAAGATATTTTGGAAATTATTTTTCCAATTGTTATCACACTTGCCGATTATACCGTTATTGAAATAAACGGAATAGATGACCTGCGCGAATTGGCTAACGAATGTATTGAAGGTGGACAGGATGATGACATAGAATGTATAGATTTTGTTTATCCTATTACGATATACACGTTTGATCTCAATGAGGTTGAAACAGGTTCAGTTACTGTAGAGTCTGATAAAGATCTTAGAACATTTTTTGCCGGTCTGGACGAAAATGACTTAATCGGGATTGATTTTCCTGTAGCCATGGAACTTTACGACGGTACAAAGATTGAAGTAAGAAGTAATGCTGAATTGGCCAATGCACTTGAAATGGCTAAAGAAGCATGTGATGAAGATGACGATACTGATTATAACGATGATGATTTTACTCAGGAGCGTTTAGAAAATCTATTGGTAGAATGTCCATGGTTGATTCATGAGGTTGTCAGAGATGAAGTTAATCAAACTGATCAGTACTTTGAATACTTAATGATTTTTACTGAAGATGGTGGTGTTACGGTTAAAGATAGAATGGGTAACAACATAATTGGAACCTGGAGTACACGGGTTACTGACCATGGAATTGCTATTAAACTTGAATTTGATGTATTGGTAGACTTTAACCTTGAATGGTTTGTTTATGAACTTGGTGAAGGAAAAATTAAGCTCTACTCTGAAGGCGGTAACAGAATCATTATGAGCATAGCTTGTGATCTTTTTAATACCGACCCCAATACCCTTAGAGAGATCTTGAAAGAATGTAGCTGGGTAATAAAAAAGGTGAAAAACCAGGGTGAGGAAATAGACAGATTACTTGGTTATGAGTTTAACTTTATGCCAGAAGGTTTACCTGTAGGTACTGTAACCCTTGGTAACGGTGAAAACACCTCTGAAGGAACATGGGAAATTATCATGAATGATCAAGGAAGGCTTGTGATGGCAATTACTATGGGATCAGAACCAGGAGTAAGCTTTGAATGGCCATTATCTGACTTAAGAAATGACAGATTGAAGTTTGAAGTTGAAGATATAGGTTACGAGCTTGTTCTACAAAGAGTTTGTGATGACAATAATAACGATGGTGATGTTCTTGGGATCAGAAACATGATGATGGGCGGTGATTGGATGGTTGCCCTTTATGAAGACGGTGATATGAATGAAACTGAAAATTATATGGGTTACACCTTTAATTTTATGGCTAATCATCTAATATCTACCACACTTTCTGAAACTGGTGCTTCTTATCCGGGACTGTGGCGAGTGCTTCGAAATAGCGATAGTAAACTTAAAGTATACCTGAACTTCGGAGATGTAGATCCTCTTGCTGAACTTACAGACGATTGGGAATTAGTGTCTATCACTAATGACCGGATAGAATTGAAACATGTAAGTGGCGACAATGTCGGTACAGCTGAAAAAGTGAGTACGCTGATTTTTGAAAAGCAATAGACAAATCCTTAATAGGAAAAGTATTTAAAATACCTTATTTGCCCCCCTATTTTGCTGAAAAGGGTAGCTTCTAACAGAAGTTACCCTTTTCTCTTTTATATTTCTTTCTTCAGTCTTCCATCATCCCATTGTTATTATTAAATTTGCACTTCGCCATAATTAACATAAAAAGATGTTTGATAATTTAAGTGATAAGCTGGATAAAGCCTTACATGTCTTAAAAGGGCATGGCCAGATTACGGAAATTAATGTTGCAGAGACCACTAAAGAAGTAAGAAGAGCCCTTCTGGATGCGGATGTTAATTTTAAAATAGCCAAGGAATTTACAAATAGAGTAAGAGAAAAAGCCTTAGGTCAGAATGTTTTAACCAGCTTACAGCCCGGCCAGTTAATGGTCAAAATAGTTAAGGATGAACTTACCCAGTTAATGGGAGGGGATACAGAAGACATTAATCTTTCCGCTAATCCATCCGTTATTCTTATGTCTGGTCTTCAGGGATCTGGTAAGACTACCTTTTCAGGCAAGCTTGCGAATTACCTAAAGCAGAAAAAATCTAAAAACCCTTTATTGGTAGCCTGTGATGTTTACAGACCCGCAGCTATTGATCAGCTGCATATTGTAGGAGAACAGATAGGAGTGGAGGTGTTTTCAGATAAGGAAAATTCGGATCCGGTGGCCCTTGCCAAGGCCGGATTGGCTCATGCTAAAAGTAATGGTTTCAATGTCGTAATTATTGATACCGCAGGCCGGTTGGCTATTGATGAGCAGATGATGACCGAAATTGCAAATATCCGCGATGCCGTAAAACCACAGGAAACCCTCTTTGTGGTAGATTCCATGACAGGTCAGGATGCGGTGAATACGGCAAAGGCATTTAATGATGTGCTAAATTTTGATGGCGTTATTCTAACCAAACTGGATGGGGACACACGTGGTGGTGCGGCCATTTCTATTAAATCTGTGGTTGATAAACCCATTAAATTTATTGGTACAGGGGAGAAGATGGATGCTATAGATGTATTTCACCCGGCACGTATGGCCGATAGAATACTGGGAATGGGTGATGTTATTTCTTTGGTAGAACGAGCGCAGGAGCAATTTGATGAGGAAGAAGCTCGCAAAATTCAGAAAAAAATTGCCAAGAATAAGTTTGGTTTTGATGATTTCCTCAAACAGATACAACAGATCAAGAAGATGGGCAGCATGAAAGACCTCATGGGGATGATACCGGGAGCAGGTAAGGCCCTAAAAGGAATGGATATAGATGATGACGCATTTAAACATGTTGAAGCCATTATTCACTCAATGACTCCCGATGAAAGATCCAATCCTTCTAAACTTGATGCCAACAGGAAAAAAAGAATCGCCAAGGGCAGTGGACGAACTATACAGGAAGTAAATCAATTGCTAAAGCAATTTGACCAAATGAGTAAAATGATGAAGATGATGCAAGGGGGTGGTGGCAAAAAAATGATGCAGATGATGCAGAATATGAAATAATAGTTTTTAAATCAATAATTAGTTAATAAATGACCCTTCTCAACGGAAAAGAAATTGCAAATCAAATTAAAGATGAAATAGCCGCTGAGGTTGGCGAGATTAAATTACGTGGGGAAAAAGTTCCTCATTTAGCCGCTGTACTTGTTGGTAATGACGGCGCCAGCCTTACCTATGTTGGAAGCAAGGTACGCTCATGTAAACGCATAGGTTTTGAATCTACTCTTAAACATTTACCAGAAGACACTTCAGAAGATGAATTATTAAAACTGGTCAATGAACTCAATACCGACCCTGAAATCGATGGTTATATAGTGCAATTGCCTTTGCCTAAACACATTGATGAACAAAAAGTGTTAATGGCAGTGGATCCGGATAAGGACGTAGATGGTTTCCATCCTGCAAATTTCGGTAAAATGGCCCTGGATATGGAATCTTTTATATCTGCTACCCCGTTTGGTATTATGGAATTATTAAGAAGGTACGAGGTAGATGTTGAAGGGAAACACGCTGTTGTTATCGGCCGCAGCCATATTGTGGGCAGGCCTATTAGTATATTACTTAGCCAGAAAGGTAAATTTGCCAATGCCACAGTAACCTTAGCGCATAGTAGGACAAAAGACATCAAAGCCTTAACCTTACAGGCAGATATTATCGTTTCTGCCTTGGGAGTTCCCGGCTTTCTAACTGAAGATATGGTACGTGACGGAGCTGTTATTATTGATGTTGGAATTACAAGAGTTCCTGATGAGAGCAGAGAGAGAGGTTATTACATAACAGGGGATGTTGATTTTGAGGCTGTTAGTAAAAAAGCATCTTATATAACACCCGTTCCCGGTGGAGTGGGCCCTATGACCATTGCAATGCTTTTGCAAAATACACTCCTGGCGCGTAAAAGGCGTACTCAAAAAAAATAGCAAAATTCTCTTTTTAATCTGGCCGGAATAATGAGTTGAGAAATTTGATGATTTAAGGGAAATGAGTACCTTTTGTCGCAAATCCAACTTCTATGTTCAAACCTGTTTTTATTCTTAGTATTCTAATTATTTGCTTGTCGGGATGTCAATCGGCTGAAGAAAAAACATCCGAGTTCACCGTTAAAGTTTCATTCTCTGATAATATTAGTGCCAAGGCACAAGATGGTCGTTTACTGCTTATGCTATCTACTAGTGATGAAGATGAACCGCGTTTCCAGATAAATAGTGGACTTAACACACAGTTAATATTTGGGATTAATGTAAACGGAATGGCACCAAATGTTGAACAGGCTTTTGATGCTTCAGACCATGGATTTCCGTACGCAAGTTTAGCAGAGTTACCCCCGGGAGAATATTGGGTACAAGCTTTATTACATGTTTATGAAGCCTTTAATTTGAGCACTGGTCATACTGTAAAATTACCTATGGATAATGGAGAAGGACAGAAATGGAACAGGTCTCCCGGAAACTTATACAGCAAACCAATTAAGGTTAATATTACAGCTGAAGGTGCGCAGGAGTTAAAAATAGTAATGGATGAAATTATTCCACCTATTGAAGAACCTGAAGATACAGAATGGATAAAACACATTAAGATGCGTTCCGAAAAACTTTCAGAATTTTGGGGAAGGGATATCTATTTAGGAGCACATATCCTACTTCCAAAGGGTTTTGATGAGCACCCGGAAGCAAAATATCCGCTCATGATATTCCATGGGCATTTCCCAAATGATTTTGGAGGATTCAGAACTGTTCCGCCAAATCCTAACCTTGAACCGGATTATGCTGAGCGCTTTAAGGTTTCAGGTTATAATATCATACAGCAACAGGAAGCCTACGATTTTTATAAAAGATGGAACGAACCCGATTTTCCAAGGTTCCTGATCATTGAAATACAACATCCTACCCCATACTATGACGATTCATATGCCGTGAATTCTGCCAGTCAGGGTCCTTATGGCGATGCCATAACCCATGAACTCATTCCATATATTGAAAAAGAGTTCCGGGGCATGGGCGAAGGCTGGTCTCGTTTTTTATACGGAGGCTCTACAGGAGGCTGGGAGGCACTTGCGGTTCAGGTTAAATACCCGGAAGAATATAATGGTTGTTTTGCTGCCTGTCCAGATCCTATTGATTTTAGTGCCTACGTCCTTACCAATATTTATGAAGATGAAAATGCATATTATTACAAAAGCGACCATAAAATGCTGGAAGTGCCTGCTCATAGAGACTATTTAGGTCAGATCCAATCTACCGTACGTGACGAGAATCATCTGGAATTGGTTTTGGGAGATAAATCGCGCTCCGGTCAGCAGTGGGATATTTGGGAAGCCACCTATTCCCCTCAGGGAAAAGATGGTTATCCTGAACGCATATGGGATAAAAAGACGGGAATTATAAATCCTGATGTAGCAAATTACTGGAAAGAGAATTATGACCTCCGCCACATTCTGGAAAGGGACTGGGATAAGCTGGGCGAGAAGTTAAAAGGTAAAATTAATATTTACTGTGGGGATATGGATAACTATTATTTAAACAACGCGGTTTATAAAATGGAGGAATTCCTTGAAAATACCTCCGATCCTTATTACGATGGAGAAGTTTTATACGGTGACAGGGCAGAACACTGCTGGAATGGTGACCCAAAGGAACCCAACCATATTTCCAGGCTAAGGTATAACAGCATGTATGTTCCTAAGATAATGAAACGAATAGCAGAAAGTGCTCCCCCCGGAGCGGATCTAAAAAGCTGGAGGTATAAATAGATTGAATTATCATGGATAAAAAGAAATTCACAAGCCAGGTACTGGCCGCTATTTTTTTATATACTTTATTTTCCTGGATTCTTGGAAAAGACTATTCTATGGAAGCTATTTTTAGTGAATTGAAAGAAGGAGTAGTTTTTGGTGTAATCTACGGCATTGTCATGTGGTTATGGTACAGGTATAAAAAAAAGACTAAGTAATTTATGTTTATTTGGCAAATAACTGCCCCATATCTTTAAAAGCCTTGAACTCCAGGGCATTTCCAGCCGGGTCCAAAAAGAACATCGTAGCCTGTTCCCCTACTTGTCCCTCAAAGCGAATATATGGATCAATAACAAAAGATATTCCTTTATCTTTCAATTCCGCCGCAAAAAGGTGGAAGGTATCCCAAGGTAATACCACCCCATAGTGAGGCACCGGAACATCTTTCCCATCCACCGGATTAGAATGCAACTCTTCTTTCGACTTTGGTTTGTAATGGATTACTAGCTGATGACCAAAAAGATTAAAGTCAACCCAATGCTCGCTACTTCGTCCCTCTTCGCATTTAAGGACTTCTCTGTAAAAAGTTCGGCATTCGTCCAGGTTATGCACAGGAATCGCGATGTGAAATGGTGAAATAGTTGACATAGGAAGAGATTTAAGCACTAAAATTAGCCCTTTTCTTTGATTTCAAAAAATCTATAATTTGATTATTTACATCGTCTTGATGCATAGAATGTCCTAATCCCCGGGTGCTAATTAGTTTACTGTTTGTCCAATTAGCATGCACTTTTTCTGAGTTGTGATAGGGAGTTATCGGATCTTCTATGTCGTGGATTAGTAATCCTTCAATTTTTAGCTCCTGAACAAAACGTGAAATGGAAAAATCCCAAATTCCAAATCCAAAATGGGCACGAAAATAATCGTCCAGAGCAGAAAGCACATTGTTATTGAACCCTAACAAATTTTGATAGTGTTCCATGAGTTCATATAATTCGGATGGGGAGCCGATGGTTATGATCTTTCGAATGGAATTATGTGGATAAACGTATTGGTGATACAAGGCCGCCATACCTCCAACGGAATGCCCGATTATAAAGGTGGGTTTATAATGTTTAACAATATGATGCGTACACTCTGCATATAACGGAACATTAAAAATTCCCCCGGATGAATTCCCGTGGGCAGGAGCATCAAAAGCAACTATAGCAAAATTTGCTTCACTCAGAAAACTTATCAGGTTGCGCCAGCGAAAAGAATTACTCTCCCAGCCGTGGAGCAATAAAACGGTTTCTTTAGTTCCGGCCCAGGAATAAGTTTGTATTTGCTTACCACCTACTTCAATCATTATATCCTCGGCTTGTTTTAAAAAGGAAGCTTGTAAGGGAAGCACTTTGCCTTTTCGGGGTGAACTAAACAGAGTAATAGCCTTTTCTCCAGCCAGTTTTTTTGAAAAAAGAGCAAGTATATTAAAATAGGCCCCATAAGCCCGTGCAAGAATACTATTTACTAATTTTTTCATTTTGCTATCAAATTTACCAGATGGGTGCAAAAATACAGCAATACCGTCATTGATAACCTGGCCAAAAATAAAAATTGATGGGGTTTAGATCGTATTGAATTCAATTGATTTTTTTAGCATCCAGTTTATGGAAACACAGGAATATTATCAATTCACAGCAATCTTTTGCAAGAATTTAGTCCAAAGCCCATTTCATTCCCATCCAACCATCATGTATTTGATTTTGGCATTATCGGGGATTTGCACTTCTTCAATATTAATACTGGTATCATATCTCAGACTTGCCGGTAATTCTTCTTTATCAATGGTGAAATACACATCGCTATTCTCAATAAATATAATTACATTATTTAAAGAGGTTACTATTTTCTTAATGATGTATTTATCTTTTATTTCCTTAAATGTACTTTCGAGTCCAATTCCTTTTTCTGTTTTAAATCTGGGGTCTAACACACGTATTATCCCAATTTTTGGAATACTATCACCATTTGGGGTTAAAGTCAGCAATTGCTGTCCCCCTTTTGCATAGACTTTTATAGTATTAGAATTAGACACCAAGGTGGGCTGCGAAGTATCCTTTACTATTGAATCATTGCTATAAATACTTTCCAGTTCACTTACAGGACTGGTTCGCATTAATTTTCCAACTTGTGAATTATTAATCAAAAAGTTGGGATCTCTCTCCTTTTTACAATGTGTTAGGATCAATGCAACTACTAAAAGGGATATAAATTGAATGTTTTTCATATAATGTTATCGGATCACTTTTTTTAATACCCCCAATACACCCCTAATAAAGGTTGCACTGGTTAAAACTTTTATAACCGGATTTTGACGTGTACTTCTCCGTGTTGTAGCTCTTCTTGTAGATGTTTTTCGTGTTCGAATTTCTTTTTCTTTTTCTGCCTCCTTCTCAGCTTCTATTTCAGCCCTTTCTATTTTTTCATTTAAGATCTCGTAAGCACTTTCTCTATCAATAATATCATTGTATTTCCTTACCAGTTTTGAATTATTAATTACGGAATCTAATTCACTATCAGATAAAACATCCATACGGCTCATTGGGGCACGTAACATTGTGGCAGCAAGTGGGGTTGGCCTTCCTTTTTCATCTAATACGGTAATAAGTGCCTCCCCGATGCCTAATGAAGTTATTACTTCTTTGGTGTCATAATACTCTGAGATAGGATAGTTTTCCGCGGTTAGTTTAATTGCCTTGCGATCTCTTGCCGTAAAGGCTCTCAGGGCATGTTGAACTTTCAATCCTAATTGGGCGAGCACTGCGTTGGGTACGTCTGTTGGATTCTGTGTAACAAAATAAAGTCCAATACCTTTAGAACGAATTAGTTTTACGATACTTTCTATCTGGTCCAATAAGGCATCTGAAGCTTCTTTAAAAATTAAATGAGCCTCGTCTATAAAGAAAATCAGTTCAGGTCTGTCACTGTCTCCCTGCTCGGGGAATGTGGAATATATCTCTGCCAATAAACTCAGCATAAATGTGCTGAATAATTTAGGTCTGTCTTGTATGTCTGTTAAACGAACAATATTTATGTAACCTCTTCCATTTTCATCAATACGTGTAAGGTCTTCCACGTCAAAGGATTTCTCGCCAAAAAACAAATCGGCTCCCTGTTGTTCCAATTCTATAATTTTCCTTAGAATAGTTCCTGTTGAGCTTGTTGAAATTCTTCCATATTCCTTTGCAAACTCTTTTTTACCAGTTCCCGTGGCATATTGCAAAACCTTTTTGAAGTCCTTCAGGTCTAATAAAGGAAGTTTGTTATCATCACAATATTTAAAAATAACGGCTACAATTCCTTCCTGTGTTTCGGATAAATCCAGGATACGGGAAAGTAAAATGGGTCCAAATTCTGAAACAGTCGCACGGAGTTTTACGCCATCCTGTTCTGAAAGGGAAAGAATTTCAACCGGAAAGCTTTTGGGTTCAAAAGGAAATCCAATCTTCGCGTGTCTTTCATCTATTTTAGGATGTCCTGGGCTGGGCTGGGCTATCCCGCTTAGGTCACCCTTTAAATCCATTAAAAGTACTGGGATTCCTTTATCAGACAGGTTTTCCGCAATTACTTGTAGTGTTTTGGTTTTACCTGTCCCGGTGGCACCAGCTATTAGCCCATGTCTGTTCAGGGTCTTTAAGGGAACTTTTACATAAGCTCCTGATACGGTTTCTCCTTCTAACATTGCCGCACCCATTGTCACAAAATCGCCCTTAGTTGTATACCCTTTCTCTATATGTGCAAAGAATTCTTCTTTGGTGCTCATTTGGTCTATTTTTGATAAAAATAGGGTAATTTTAACCAACAATAAAACCAAAATCGAATGAAAAATTATTTACAATTATTTACTATTCTCTCATTAGTTTGTTGTTCAACGTTGAGTTCGCAGGAAGATTCGGTTATTACTTTTCACCAATCTCATGAGGAAAAGAAAAGAAGTGCACCATATAGTGATGCTGTAGAAGCCGGAAATCTATTTTTCCTTGCCGGTCAAATAGGAATGGATCATACTACCAGAACTATGGTTGAGCCCGGAATTAAAACGGAAACGGAACAGGCAATTAAGAATATACAGGCAGTATTAGAGCATCACGGACTAACCTTAAGCAATGTTGTGAAATGCACGGTGATATTGAGTACTATAGATGATTTCTCAGCATTTAATGAAGTTTATTCCAAATATTTTACAAAGAAACCTGCGCGAACAACTTTTGCTGCCAGTGGCCTGGCCAGAAATGCGAAGGTGGAGATAGATGTAATAGCCGTTAAAAATTGAATTTATTCAGGAAGTAACACTGGCTAATCAATTACTCATTTATTTCCGGAAATTACATTTAAAATACCGTCTTCTATATGTTATCTTTGCGGGATGATTAAAAAGGAGGTTTTAGAATTGGTAAACGCAGGGGAAATGCTCCCTCTCATGGAGGAATTCTATACTATTCAGGGAGAGGGTTTTCACAAAGGTACAGCTGCCTATTTTATCAGGGTTGGAGGTTGTGATGTTGGGTGTCATTGGTGTGATGTAAAGGAAAGTTGGAATGCAGAAACCCATCCGCCAACCGCTATTAAGAGTATTGTGGAGAATGCCGCTAACTATTCAGATACGATAGTTGTAACCGGGGGGGAACCTTTAATGTGGGATATGGGACCTTTAACGGAAGCGCTGAAAAAGAAAAAACTCAATACCCATATAGAAACTTCAGGGGCCTACTTCTTGTCGGGCATATGGGACTGGATATGTTTGTCGCCTAAAAAAAACAAACTGCCTGTAGATCCTATTTACGAAGAGGCTCACGAGTTAAAAGTAATTGTCTATAATAGGAATGATCTGGTTTTTGCAGAAGAGCAGGCTAAAAAGGTTAGCAAAACCTGTATTTTGTATTTGCAACCAGAGTGGAGTGTAAGGGATAAGGTAACTCCTATGATTGTAGATTATGTAATGAAAAATCCCAAATGGAAAGTATCATTACAAACTCATAAATATCTGAATATTCCTTAAGGTTTAGCCTTTATGCTATCATTAACCTGCTTTAGCTGGGTTAGTAAATGCTGAATAATTAAGCAAACACCTATAAGAAAAAGTGCATTATTTTCCTCCGTTATTTTGAAGATCAAGGATACATTCAGGATCCAAAGCGGGAACTGCTACACCTTTAGAGATTTTACTTTTTTCTAAAACGCCCATCATCCCTCCTCCAAATTGCAATTCACCTCGCATAAGGCATCCAGCTACATCGCAATGATTTTCAGCATCCGGGTCCTCATGATTATTCACCATTTCAGATCCAAGATCAACCAAACCAAAAAGATGTCCAAATTCATGGTGAAGGGTGGAGGTTTCCACATCTGTAATTGTAATAAGTGAGCTCTGATTTGCGAGTTGGCGCACCACGCCTTCATGGATGACCATTGATGTGTTTCTATATACAGCCCCAAGAGTTAAAATACCTTCATCTTCATCATCTGAATCTGATGGTGCATCAGAAAAATAAATATAAATGGCAAGTGTCTCCCCATTATTATATTCTGTCCTGTTTTCGCTTTCAAGATCGGCAATCTCCTGTAATGTTAGAGTTTCTTCATTAGGAGAAGGCAATTCCCGGTATATTACTTGAATGTTGTCCTTAAAGGTTCGATCTCTAAGATAGGTTTCAAAATTATTCATCGTCTCCACTGTAGGCCTGAAACCGGTAACATAGGCAGCTTCTATTAGCAAAGTTGTGAATTTGGTATTGGAGAGGATATCATTTGCCGAAGCTCCGGTGGCCAGTAAATTGGCAGATTTGTCAATGCCACCATCTGGCGTATCGTCACTGTCTTTTGAACAATTTAAGAATAAACCAATAGTTAGTAATATAATTAGTATTCGAAATTTCTTCATAGCATCTTTTATTTTCTTTCAGGACTAAATTTACATATAAAATACAACGTAAATATCAGGTTTCTATTATGGCTGTGTTCTAAGCCTGGCTAAATAGTCGTAATGTGTACCTTTACAAACAAGCTCGCAGCTTAAATTTTGCTGCACAGCAAGCTGTTTAAGTCTATTATAGTCTAAATACAACCAATTAAAAGGAGCGCTCTTTAGCCCTTTGTACTCCATGGTAAATTGGACTTCACCATAATATTTCCCATTATTCGGGATCCAGTAACCACCATCGCCATCTACTTCAAACATATAAATAATATCACTGGAATCTACCAATATCTGCCCTCCCGGATTCAATAATCCTTTTAAATGGTTTAATAAACGATGTGCCTCTTTTAACTGCCCTGCTATTCCTATCCCATTCATTAACAGCAAAATAGTATCAAATTTCATACCAGAGTAATCGTAGATATTTGAATGCATTACATTGTATACGCCCCTTGACTTAGCTGTGAATATAGCCCCTTCAGATTCGTCAAGCCCGAAAACTTCAACTCCTTTACTTTGCAAATAGAGACTGTGGCTGCCAGACCCACATCCCACATCCAATACAGTTCCACGGCAAAGATCTAAAGCTTTTTGCTCTATTAAAGGCATTTCATCATAATCCCGGAATAAATAGGGCAGAGGTAGTACGTCTTTCTCGTCCAGTGAGGAGTAAGTCGTAATATCTTCGGAATAATTTCCATTTAGAAAATCTATCAAAGCCATGCCAAAAATATCCCTGGTCATTTAATTAGTAATTTTACCTGCAAAAGTGAACTTTTTGAATGGAAAGTAAAAACAGCCAACTAATAAATTGAATTTATAGATCCGGATGAACGAACAACTAAAAAACTTACCCTTAAGGGCAAAAGAGAAGCATACGGAAAACAAAAGGTTCTTTTCGAAACTCAAAAAGAGGCCTCCGCGCAATTTGGACTATATAATGCAGGAATTACATCAGGCAGAGTTTAAAAAGACAAATTGTCTTGATTGTGCTAATTGTTGTAAGTCTACCGGACCGCTTTTTACCAATGCAGATATTGTTCGAATATCCAAAAGTCTTAAACTAAAACCACAAAAGTTCATAGATACTTATTTAAGAATTGATGAAGACAATGATTTTGTGCTAAAGCAAGTTCCTTGTGCCTTTCTTGGAGAGGATAACTTTTGTTCTATATATGATGTCAGACCCAAAGCCTGTCAGGAGTTTCCCCATACCGATCGCAAAAAATTTCAACAGATTACAAATCTCACACTTAAGAATGTGGCTATATGTCCGGCTGCGTATAACATTGTTGAAGACATGAAACGTAGAATTAAGCTCTAGGTTAATACCGAAATAGTTAGTTTTACAAGACCGCTCTCCCGAAAATTAGTAATCTGAAAATAAGTAACTTTACATTTATGGAGGTTATATTAAACTATTTTGAAAGCATACCTTCTTCACACAGGAGCCTGATTCTGGTTTTGGGAATAACCTTTTTTTGGCTTCTTGAAGGAGCATTGCCTCTTTTTAATTTCAAGTATAAGAAATGGAGGCATGCCCTGCCCAATTTTTTCTTTACACTTACGACAATAGTTATCAACTTTGCGCTGGCTTTTGTACTATTGAAATCCAGCGATTGGGTCACAGCAACTAAATTCGGTATTATAAATTGGTTACCTGAAATTCCTCTATGGCTCTATGTTATATTAGGTGTTTTACTTCTCGATTTTATTGGAGCCTATTTGGCACATTATGTTGAACATAAGGTGAAACCCTTATGGATGATTCATTTGGTTCACCATACAGATCATGAGGTAGATACAACCACGGCTAACAGACATCACCCATTGGAGAGTCTTATCCGTTTTACGTTCACATTAATGGGAGTATTTATAATTGGCACACCCATAGGTATAATAATGCTCTATCAATCTTTGTCTCTTGTTGCTACTCAATTTAGCCATGCTAATATCCGTTTGCCAAAAAAAGTAGACGATATTCTAAGTTGGGTGATTGTATCTCCTGACATGCACAAGGTACATCACCATTATAGGTTACCCTATACTGATTCCAATTATGGAAATATCTTCTCTGTCTGGGATCATATCTTTGGGACTTTTATGAAACTCGATCGTAGTCGCTTGGTTTATGGTGTAGATACTTTTCCGGACAAAAAGGAAAATGGAAGTGTAACCGGCCTTCTGAAGCAACCTTTCCATAAGTATCGAAAGCCAACTACTACGCCAGCAGATAAGTAGGCATTATTTGTAAAGGAGGTATTTACCGCGTATTTCTCTGAATTTATCCAGATCCCTCTGCCAGCTGTTTTTTATCTCTTTTTCGCTCAGCCCTGCTTCAATTTGTTGCTGAAGTTTTTCTGTGCCGGCATGTTTGGTAAATCCGCTGCGGTTAAAGATTAATTTTTTATCCGTGGCATTATTATATGCATCAATTAACCATTGTAATGAAACTTCGCTCATTCTAGGCTGTGCAGAGAGATCCTTGCCGAAGCATTTTTCTCCCATATGTTTAGGGTTTTTGGAACCAAAATTGGGTTTTGGAACATAGCTAAAATCATAGGCAGTACTGTCCAGGAAAGGAGCTCCATATCTTTGAAATTGACTTTCTGTACCACGACCGGCATTAATATTAGTGCCTTCAAAAAGTCCCAGACTTGGATAAAGGTTAATGGCTTCCTGGTTAGGAAGATTAGGTGAAGGTCTAACAGGAATACTATAGCTTGAATTATGTGTATAATTTCTGAGGGCAATTACAGTTAAATCGGCCTTAAGGCCTTTTTCGAGCCATCCTTCATTATTAATCATTTGGGCATATTCTCCAATGGTCATACCATAGACCAGGGGAATGGGGGTAAGGCCCAGAAATCCCTTATGTTGAATTTCCATTGTTGGCCCATCAACATAATGACCATTGGGATTGGGGCGATCAAGGACTAGAACAGGAATACCATTTTCCGCACAGGCTTCCATTACTAATTGCATGGTGGCTATGTATGTGTAAAATCTAACCCCGACATCCTGAATATCAAATACCACAATATCTAGCTTGTCTAATTGTGAGGAGGTGGGTTTTCTGTTTTTACCGTAAAGTGAGATAATGGGAAGTCCGGTTTTTGTGTCCGTACCATCTTTCACATGTTCTCCGGCATCTGCCATTCCACGAAACCCGTGCTCAGGAGCGAATACTTTTTTTATTTCAATATCCAGTGATAATAAGGAATCTACCAGGTGTGTGAAGTTCTCGTTCTCTCCATTTTCCAAGATGTTCTTCTTAAAAATAATACTGGTCTGATTGGCAACTACCCCCACTTTTCTTTTTCTAAGGTAAGGAAGGTATTCTTCAGTAGAATTGGCACCAACAAGTATGACTGAATCTAGTAGTTTTTTAGTATCTGGTAATTCCACAGCTGCTGAATCCTTATCTTTTTTTAAGGGGTTTCCACAGGCTGTTAGTATCAAAAGCCACAATAAAAATGTATTTTTGAATCTGGATAAAAAAGCCATCTATTGAATTTAGAATTTTTTATAGCAAAACGCCTTATTAAGGGTAAGGAGCATAAAATTAGTATATCCGCACCAATAATAAAAATAGCCATTGCTGCAATTGCATTGGGGATCATAATGATGCTTATTGCTATTGCCACCGGGGTAGGTTTAAAACATAAGATTAGGGAGAAGGTTGCTGCATTCAATGGCCATATCCAAATCTATAATTACGATAATAATGTTTCTGATGTTTCCGTGGTTCCTGTATCTGTGAATCAGGAATTTTATCCGGAATTTACATCTGTGGAAGGAATTTCACATATCCAGGCGGTTGCCAGTAAGGCAGGGATCATAAGAACCGAGGATACATTTGAAGGAATTATTGCCAAAGGAGTTGGGAAAGATTATAACTGGGAAGTATTTAGTGAATATTTACAAGAAGGGCGATTGCCGGACTTTACAGGAGAATTAAACACCGAGGTACTAATGTCATCATTGATGGCAAGAAGGCTTCAATTGATAGTAGGGGATGAATTCTTTACATTCTTTTTAAAGGATGAGGACCCATCCAAAACTCCGAATCAAAGAAAATTTAAGATTGTAGGAATCTATGATAGCGGATTTGAAGAGTTCGATGCCAAATATGTTTTTACAGATATCCGTCATATTCAAAGGGTTAACAAATGGCAGGAAGATCAGGTAGGTAACTTTGAAATTTTCCTTCTAAACTTTGAAGATATTGATACTAAAACAAATGAAATATACGGTAAAACACTTAGTGATCTGGATACCCAAAATATAAAGAACAAATATTTCCAGATTTTTGAATGGATTGGCTTGTTCGATTTTAATATTGCCCTTATCATAGGTATAATGATTATAGTTGGCGGGATAAATATGATCACCGCTCTTTTAGTGCTAATATTGGAAAGAACACAGATGATAGGAATTCTTAAAGCCCTGGGCTCACCAAATTGGAGTATTCGCAAAGTGTTTTTATATAACGCTACATATCTGATAACTATTGGTTTGCTTTGGGGCAACCTAATTGGACTTGGGATTATCTGGTTTCAGGGGACATATCGGGTTTTCAAATTTCCTAATCCCAAAGAGTATTATATCGACTATATTCCTGTGCATATAGATTTTCCAACAGTTTTTATATTAAATCTTGGTGTACTTATATTATGTCTTCTTATGCTTTTAATACCGTCTTATATTATTACAAAAATCACCCCGGTAAAAGCTATTAAATTTGAATAACAAAGACAGTTTTTTACTTTCCTGTAACAGAAGGCTCTATCTATGAACTAACTTAAAATTATCTGAATCACGAACCATTCCCAAAAGGAATTGCTGAAATCTACTTCTTGAAAATACTATCTTTACATTGCTTATGAAATACGCCAAAAATATCCTGGAAACCATTGGTAATACTCCATTGGTTAAAATAAATAAAATAACAGCAGAATTACCATGCCTGGTTTTGGCTAAATATGAAACATTTAATCCCGGAAACTCCGTAAAAGACCGGATGGCTGTTCAGATGGTTGAAGATGCCGAAGCTGAAGGCAAATTAAAGCCGGGAGGAACCATAATTGAAGGAACTTCTGGTAATACAGGAATGGGGTTGGCACTTGTTGCAGTTGTAAAAGGGTATAAAATGATCTGTGTGATCAGCGATAAACAATCAAAGGAAAAAGTAGATATCTTAAAAGCCATGGGAAGTGAGGTGTATGTATGTCCTAATGATGTGGCTCCCGAAGATCCGCGAAGTTATTATTCTACTGCCAGAAGGCTATCAGAAGAGATTCCTAATTCCTGGTATGTAAACCAATATGATAATCCATCCAATACTAAAGCCCACTATTTGAGTACAGGTCCCGAGATCTGGGAACAGACAAACGGTAAGGTAACTCATTTTGTGGTAGGGGTAGGCACCGGAGGAACAATTTCAGGTGTGGGCACCTTTTTAAAGTCACAAAATCCGAATATTAAAATTTGGGGTGTTGATACTTATGGCTCGGTATTTAAAAAATATCACGAAACAGGAATATTTGATCAAAACGAGATATACCCTTATATAACTGAAGGTATCGGAGAAGACATTTTGCCAAAAAATGTAAATTTTGATATCATAGATGGTTTTACTAAAGTAACAGATAAAGATGCCGCAGTATATACACAGCGTCTGGCAAAGGAAGAAGGGATGTTTCTTGGCAATTCTGCAGGTGCAGCAATTAAAGGTGTTCTCCAGCTAAAGGAAAAATTTAACAAAGACGATATAGTGGTGGTTCTTTTTCACGATCATGGCAGCAGATACGTGGGTAAGATTTATAATGATGACTGGATGCGTGAACAAGGTTTTTTAGACTAATGAATTTAATTACTCTTTATATATGACTTTTATTAGATTAACAAGCGTACTATTATTTCTCTTTTTTTGTGTTCAATTACCAGCCCAGAAACTTTCAAAAGTTGAAAGAAAATTGGTAAAAACGGTTGAGGCCAATAATTCTGAATCCATCAAATTTTTGGAAAATGTTGTAAATATTAACAGCGGTACTTTAAATGCAAAAGGGGTCAGGGAAGTAGGGATGGTTTTTAAAAATGCCTTTGAAAACATCAATTTTAATTCTCGATGGATTGAGATGCCTCAAGAAATGAATAGAGCGGGTCACTTCTTTGCGGAAACAGAAGGTACGAAGGGTAAAAAACTTTTGCTGATTGGTCATTTGGATACCGTATTTGAGGAAAACAGCCCTTTTCAGGAATTTACAAGAGTCAATGACAGTATAGCACAAGCACCCGGGGGTAATGATATGAAAGGTGGTGATGTAATTGTCCTTTATGCCTTAAAGGCTTTACACGCTAATGGATTGCTGAACGATGCCCAGATAATAGTGGCATTTACAGGTGATGAGGAAAGTACAGGAAAACCTCTCGAAATAAGTAGAAAAGATTTGATTGAAGCGGCAAAGAGAAGCGATATTGCACTCGGATTTGAGAATTCTACCGGGTTTAATTATGCCACAGTAGCAAGAAGAGGAGCTTCCGGATGGCAGCTTGAGGTTGAAGGAAAGCGCGCCCATAGCTCAGGTATATTTAATGAGCGGGTCGGGGCCGGCGCCATTTTTGAGATGTCAAGAATACTAAATTCATTTTATGAAGAAGTCCGCGGTGCAGAATACCTTACGTTTAACCCCGGGATACTTATGGGGGGTACTTTTGTTGATTATGATAAAACTACTGGTAAAGGAGAGGTCTTCGGGAAAAGTAATGTGGTCTCACAAACCGCTATGGTAAAAGGAGGTTTGCGTTTTATTTCTGAAGAACAGAAGGAAGAGGCGAGAAACAAGATGAGGGAAATTGTCACAAATAATCTACCTCAGACATCGGCAACAATAAGTTTTACAGATAGTTACCCGGCTATGGTACCCACTGAAGGAAATAACAGGCTATTAGCAGAGCTAAATCAGGTAAGTCTGGACCTTGGACAGGGTGCGGTAATAGGCTATGATCCGGGTAAAAGGGGCGCTGCAGACACTTCTTTTGTGGCCAAATATGTTGATTGCCTGGATGGTTTGGGAACAATGGGAAGCGGAGCCCACACGCCGGAAGAGACGGTAAATTTGAACACTATTGAAGATCTGACAAAGAGAACGGCAGTGCTTATTTATAGATTGATCAATCAATGACAAATGGTAAATCTTAGCTCAGGAAAAGCAAAAGTAAGAATAGAGGAAGGTGAATTAGTAAGTTACCAGGTAAACGACTTTGAATATATACATCAAAAGGGGAGTCCTGGCTGGCGCAACTCGGATACTGAAATGTTTCCTGTAATAGGACCTACTGCAGATGCCGGCTTTCGGGTACATGTACCCAGAGGAAATGCCATTCAGGATCAGCATGGATTATTGCGCGAACTGGATTACGAGCTTCTGTCGAGTACAGGAACAACAGCTCAATATGTAAAATCTTATAAGGCCGGGACTGTTATCAATAATTCGAAATTTCCTGACAAATCTACTGCCCGGTTACTTATCTGGCCCTTTAATTTTGAATTTTACAAGAGTTTTAAACTCTCTGAAAAAAGTCTTGAGATTAGCTTCAGGATTTCTGGTGAAAAAGATATGCCCTTTATGCTGGGATATCATCCTGCATATAAACTATATACAGATAAACCCACTGTTATCGCGGAAGATCAGACCATTTCATTAGATTCTGTTCTTGCAGCCGGGAGCAGGGCCCTTGAAGTGGCAGATTGCCAAAGTATTGTTTTAAAAGATCAAAAAAAGTTAAGTATAAAAACCGAAGGCTTCAGCCATTTTATGTTGTGGACTGAGGTCCCAAATATGATATGTGTAGAGCCTATAACTTTTTACCCGTATGCCGTAGATCAAATGCAGCTGCATGATGGTTTTGATTACTTAACTGATGATGACAGGAATTTTAAAGTCACTTTAATTCCATAATTTAATAAGCTATTTATAAAAAATAAGAATCTGTATTAATCCAAATAATCTAAAAAAATGAGAGTACTCCTGGAACGTCACTACGGTTATCTTTTTGAACCGGAACTGTTAGATGAGATAGAAGCTACAGGAAAATGTAAACTCATAAAACAAGGGGA
The DNA here is from genome assembly GCF_039969275.1 of Eudoraea sp. GTDB lineage: Bacteria > Bacteroidota > Bacteroidia > Flavobacteriales > Flavobacteriaceae > Eudoraea. The sequence goes on along the minus strand of NZ_JBDVOC010000010.1, from coordinate 561,416 downwards.
ACGTTTATTGGATATTGGCCAGGAAATAACTGTTATGCCCTTAATTTTTAGCGGGGCAGTAAAGATTCTCAGAGAAGATGATCAGGGTGATGAATTGCTTCTTTATTTTATTGAAAAAGGGGATACCTGTGCTATGACATTTTCTTGTTGCTTGGGGAGCGGTAAAAGTGAGATAAGAGCGATTGCAGAATCAGATACAGAGTTATTAATGATTCCTATAGAAAAAATGGATGAGTGGATGGTGAAATACCAAAGCTGGAGAGAATTCATATTGGATAGTTACCACACCAGAATGTCAGAGTTGCTGGAAATGATAGATACTTTAGCATTTATGAAAATGGATGAGCGTATAATGAAGTATCTTCAGGACAGGGCAATGGTAACCAATGATGATGTAATATATTCCACACATCAGGATGTGGCCCAAGATTTACATACCTCACGGGTAGTGGTTTCCAGACTGCTGAAAAGTTTGGAGAAAGAAGGTAAAATAGAGTTGAGCCGTAATCATATAAAGGTTATTGAATTATAGCCGGATGTATTTACTTAAGATGTAACAATTGCGAGGAAAATTCATCTTTAAGTTGTTCTAAATAAATAAACGAAAAGATGAAATTATCATTAATCCTTACTGCAATTCTGGTTTTGGCTATAATAAATCATAACACTGCTCAAACTGAAGTACTTTTTAATGGAGTTGAGCTCCAGGAATCCCTACAAAGCGCAAAAGCCAAAATGGAACCTTTTGTCGAGAAAATGGATTTATTTGAAGTAGAAAACCCAACTTTCCCTTTATCCAAAGACCTTGAAGCACACTTGGTTTGTAGCAATTACAAATCCGGGTACGGTACTATTTCCGAGTTGGTATTTACTTTTGCGGATGATAAATTGGTATATATTCAGGCCCATGGGAATGCAGTTGAGAGCATTACCGCTAAAAGAAAAGACACTGCTCAGGCCTATATGAATTATGAATTCTATCCAGAAGGTCGTATTGTTACCAAGCCTTCTGAGGATAAAGTTTGGATTTTATCGGAAGATGCTATGCATCCAAATTTATTTACCTGGGATAACCCTTATTTACCCTCGAACAAGAAACTTAAAAAAGTCTATAGCCCGTCGGCAAGAATTCCAGATTTTATAAAAATGGGAGGTAGTCTGGATCAGTTAAAACCAAATTTAGAAAGAGAATCTAATTTCACTAATAGCATGGAATTGGATGGGAGTGATCCTAATGCTCAATTTCAATTAGATTGTTTTGGAATTGAATATGCGGGTTTTCCAAGAAAATTTGAGGCACGTTTTGGAGATGGTAAACTCAATGTTTTGTGGATTTTGACCGGTAAGGGGGAGGAAGATCGCATTAGGCAGAAACTTATTTCTGAATATGGACCGGTTATTTTTAAAGATGACAACTGGGAAGTTTTTAATAACTGGCAGGTATTGTTGCGCAAAGACAAACCAGAAGTCCTTGTGCTTACCTCAGATATGGCCGTTTTTTACAAGAGAGATTACTTTAAGCAATAGAGCTCGAATATCGCAGGACATGTTATTTCGCAATAGCAGTTGGAAGGCCTTTTATTTATGATTAAATAGTACTTTTGATTAATGCGAAAATATTTCCCAATTCTACAAACTCTGCGAAGCTATAAAAGGAAAGAGCTTCCAAAAGATATTCTTGGGGGTTTTGGTGTAGGTATAGTGCTTGTTCCACAAGGGATGGCGTATGCCATGATAGCCGGTCTGCCTCCGGTATACGGCTTGTATGCCTCCTTAATGCCCGTGCTGGTGTATTTGCTGTTTGGTACTTCAAGATCACTTGCAATTGGACCTGTTGCCATGGATTCTTTGCTCGTCGCTGCAGGTTTGGGCACCCTGGCAATCGTGGGATTGGAAAACTATATTGCTCTTGCTATTTTACTCGCCTTTATGGTGGGCGTCATTCAATTTGTTCTGGGCATTTTTAAAATGGGGTATCTGGTTACCTTTTTAGCCAAGCCGGTCATCAGCGGATTTACATCTGCAGCTGCAATGATTATAATTTTTAGTCAGTTAAAGCACTTACTTGGAGTGGATATAGAAGGGAGTAATCAGTTTCACCGAATTTTTATAAACGCCTTTCAAAAAATCCCGGAAACCAATTTTTATGATCTGGCTATTGGCTTAGTCGGTATTTTACTGCTTATTGGCTTTAAAAGATGGAGTAGACATATCCCCGGAATTCTAATCATCGTTGTTTTTGGAATATTAGCAGTGTATTTTTTAAATATGGAATCGCTGGGCATTGAGATTGTTGGTACAATTCCTAAAGGTCTACCAGGTTTTGTTTTACCGGCTATTAAAATAGACAATATGATACAACTATGGCCTATTGCGCTAACACTCGCTCTGATTGGCTATCTTGAAGCAATTTCAATTGGTAAAAGTATTGAAGAGAAGAATGAAGAAGATCTGATTGACGCCAATCAGGAATTAGTGGCATTAGGTTCTGCAAATATGCTCGGTTCCTTTTTTCAGTCTTATCCTGTTGCAGCAAGCTTTTCCAGGTCTGCAATAAATGATGAATCCGGATCAAAAACCACTCTCTCAGGATTGTTTACGGTACTTCTGGTTTTGGTAACGCTCCTATTTCTTACACCTCTTTTTTATTTTTTGCCAAATGCAATTCTGGCAAGTATTATCATGGTATCTGTTTCTGGTTTGATCGATTTAAAATATGCGAAACGCTTGTGGATCTATAGAAAAGATGAATTTATTGTTTTGACACTCACATTTTTGATAACTCTGTTTATCGGAATTACCCAGGGCATTCTCACAGGGGTCTTGCTCTCTCTTTTGTTGATGGTTTACAGAACTTCCAAGCCTCATTTCGCAGTTTTAAGTAAAATAAAAGATTCAGAATATTATAAAAATATTTCACGCTTTGAAGATGAAGTTATCTTGCGGAATGATCTGCTCATTGTGCGTTTTGATTCGCAATTATATTTTGGAAATTCCGACTATTTTAGAAATCAGCTTTATAAGTATATGGACAAAAAAGGGGATAATCTAAAAGGAGTAATATTAAATGCTGAGGCGATTAATTATATAGATTCTACCGCTACCAGAATGTTAACTAAAGTCATTAAAAAAATCAGGCAGGATGGAATTCAGTTCTATATTGCCGGTGCCATAGGTCCGACAAGGGATATCATTTTCAGGAGTGGGATAAGTGAGGTACTTCCCAGAGAATTCCTGTTTGTTAAGATAAAGGAAGCCGTTGCGTACTTTGATGATCCCGAGAACGCCTCCGTCAGCCACGAAAAAGTGGCGTACCAGCGGAATGAACCCAGGAACTAATGTTACTCATTTTAAAGCAAGAAGCAGTATTTTTGAAAAAAATTTAAGAAAAGAAATGATAATAGAACAGATTTATACCGGATGCCTTGCTCAGGGAGCGTATTATATAGAAAGTGATGGTGAGGTAGCTATCATTGACCCCTTACGCGAAGTAATTCCTTATATAGACAGGGCGAAAAAGAATAAAGCTGAAATAAAATATATTTTTGAGACCCATTTCCACGCCGACTTTGTAAGTGGGCATGTAACATTGTCTAAAGAAACCGGCGCACCTATTGTTTTTGGCCCCAACGCAAATCCTGCTTTTGAGGCAATCATAGCTAAAGATGGTCAGGAATTTCCACTTGGGAATATTACCATAAAAGTATTACATACGCCCGGACATACTATGGAAAGTACCACTTACCTGTTAAGAGATAAAACAGGTAAAGACCATGCTATTTTTTCCGGGGACACTTTGTTTTTAGGTGATGTAGGAAGACCGGATCTTGCCCAGAAAGCAGCGGATATGACCAAAGAAGACCTTGCCGGACTTTTGTTTGAAAGTTTAAGAAGTAAAATTATGCCACTGGCAGATGACGTAATAGTTTATCCTGCGCATGGTGCGGGTTCGGCTTGCGGCAAGAACATGATGAAGGAAACAGTGGATACCCTGGGAAACCAAAAACAAATGAATTACGCTCTGCGGGCCAATATGACACGGGAGGAATTTATTAATGAAGTTACCGATGGCCTGCTTCCGCCACCTAAATATTTCCCTTTGAATGTAAAAATGAATAAGGAAGGATATGAAGATATAGGTGATGTGTTAAAACGAGGTATGGCAGCACTTTCACCAGATGCTTTTGAATTGGCAGCGAATGAAACCGGGGCTCTTGTATTGGATGTGCGGAACCAGGAAGAATTTGTAAAAGGGCATATTCCAAGGTCCATTTTTATTGGTTTGAACGGTGATTTTGCTCCCTGGGTGGGCGCTTTGATTGCCGATGTTAAACAACCGATATTATTGGTGACGCCCAAAGGAAAGGAAGAGGAGGCAGTAACTCGCTTGTCCAGGGTAGGATTTGATAACACTTTAGGTGTCTTAAAGGGTGGTTTTGAAGCCTGGGAAAAAGCGGGTAAAGATTTAGATTCAATCATCGCATTATCCGCCGAAGAAGCCAAAGAGGTATTAAAAAATAAACATTTACCAATTTTTGATGTTCGGAAGGAAAGCGAATATAAAGCTGAACATTTAGTTGATGCAAATAACACCCCATTGGATATATTAAACGATCATTTGGCTGAATTACCCAAAGACGAAACTTTTTACGTTCATTGTGCCGGGGGTTACAGGTCTGTTATTGCTGCTTCTATCCTTAAAGGCAGGGGCATACACAATTTGGTAGACATAACGGGCGGTATTGCTGAGATGAAAAAGGCGGGAATGGAGGTAACCAATTATATCTGCCCCACTACGCAGTAATATGATTTATATCATGGTTTGTGTTAAGCACCAATCTTACTTTTAAAGTCAGAATTTAAAGGTGAAAGAATTTTTTCCTTTTTAAAAGGTGGAATTATGAAACGAAACATGGGAAAAATCGATAAGATTTTGCGATTCGCCATTGCTGTTATTATTGCCTTATTGATATATTATGAGGTAATTGGAGGGGCGCTTTCTTATATTTTATTGACAGTAGCTGCCGTTTTTTTATTGACCAGCCTAACAGGCTTTTGTCCGCTTTATGGTGTTTTAGGTTTAAATTCATGCAAGATAAAAAAGGTGGATAAGCCTTAATTTTTGAATTAAAAAACTTGATTGTATTAATAATATATTAAGTCTTCTGTGATATGAAATTAATAAGTATTCCTTTAGTTGATTGGAGTAACGGTATAATAATGATTGCCGTTTTTGCATTTGTTGTGATTGGAATGATTGCCATCTTGGTAAGTCTTATGAATAGTGGCAAAAGGAGATAGGGTTTTTGACCTTGCAAGTTGTTCCAGCCAGTTTATGATTATGGTTGCGTCAGATCTTTATTTTTAAAGGGTCAGGCAACTTTTTTATCTGTATCCTACAACTATTTCCTTTCATTTTTTTTCAAATTCCTAAAAAGTTAATAGATTTAGATCTTTAATAAGCGGCTCTTGATATTTTCAATATCTTTTTGCTTCTTTTAGCTACCAGAAATGTTAAAAAATTTTGTTGAAAAAATCGGAGCAATGAACGTTTTGTTACTTCTCGTTGTTCTTTCCATTATTGTAGTCGCAGAATATTTGTTTCTATCCGGAAACAAATTAGATGCCATTTTTGTTGCCTTCTGGGCCCCAACCATTTTGGGCTTTATGAACTATTTAAAGTATAGAAAATAATGGATTTTATCTTGATATATTCCATTGTTGTTGCCATCATCTTTGTGATCTGGATGCTTTTTGTAGTCAGGATGTACAACGAAATGGATAAATAGAATCACTTTCGGACTGACTTCTGACCAAAATTTACATCGTATATTTTAAACGGATTTAAGTATACCTGAAGAAAAATCAAGAATCGAGTTCGGGTTTTTTACCCTGTGTGTTTGGATTAGTCGGGTTGTTTCCAGATTGTCTTTTTGGGGGATAAGAAAAGCCATAATATCTTCAATGGAGTTAATTGAAACACTTTTTGGAACAAATCCGTAACCCGAATAAACGGCCTCCTGAACAATCACCACCGCATCTTCATCAATAGTTCGTCCTTTGTCTTTTATGATATAAGTTTGCTTTTCCGACAACATATTTTCAATTGCGGCCTGCACCCTTTTATTATAGGCCTCTGCAGATTCTTTACCCCGGCAAATACCTTTGCAGTTGGCTACCCTGAAATGTGAACAAGAATCTACGTTTTCCTGTAAATGGCAATATTTGGGACATAAATTATAGGCGATACACATTTGTTCTATAAAAAGACGGCAATCTGTTGTATTGTAAAAAGTAATTAAGGATCGTGGTACCTGACTTAATTTATTAAATGCAAGGTGTATTATCCCTTGCCGGTCTTCATAGGAGAAAACCCCATAAGGAACTACATTTCTTTTTTGTGCCCGGTTGAATAAGGGGTAATGATGTTTTATGGCAGCAGATTCCATTAAAAGTGCCAGCAGCTCATTCCCTGAAAGCTCAAAATCTATATTGGATGTCTCTCTGCACATTTGTACTTCTTTGGCAGACTTATCGTAAAAGTGGCTCAGGACCCTTTTCTTTATATTTTTGGCTTTTCCAACATAAATGATTTCCCCTTTGCTGTTTTTAAAGTAGTAGACCCCGGGTTTTGAAGGCAGCCTTTCATATACTTCCCTCTGTAGTGAAGGAGGCAGTGTTGCTTCCTGAGATCGGGCATTTAAAAATGAGCTAAAAACAGTCTCGGAATTTTCTGTTTCCAGAAGTTTTCTGAACAAATGTACAGTTGCATACGCATCACCCCTTGCCCTGTGCCTGTCGGTAATAGGTATATTCAGGGAAGAGCATAGTTTACCCAGACTGTACGAAGAATATCCCGGAATCAGCCTTCTCGACAAACGTACTGTACAGAGTTTTTTTCTGATAAAGGAAATACCAATAGTCCTGAATTCTTCTTTAATTACGTTATAATCGAAATTAACACTGTGTGCCACAAATATGGTGTCCTGTGTTATTTCCAAGATCTGTGACGCAATCTCCGAAAGTGTGGGAGCATCGCGTACCATATGGCTATCAATTCCTGTTAGTCCGGTAATAAAGTAAGGAATTTCACATTCAGGATTTACCAATGAGGTGAATTCATCCACCACCTTTTGGCCATCAAACTTAAAGATGGCTATCTCGGTTATTTTATTACCCTTAATACCGTTTCCGGTAGTTTCTATATCTACTATGGAATACAATACTTCTATTTAATGGAATTTGAAGAGGTAAGTTAATAAGAAAAATCAAGCCGCTCAAAATCCTTTTCCTGCATTCATCTGCAACGATATCAGATCCTGTTGAAGAAATGGAAAAATATGATTAGATTTAAACTGCCACATATAACGAATAAGGAAACTTTTAAAAAGAACAATGTGAAATTTGATTTAACGGATAAAAAAGCCATTGTTACTGGAGGTGGTAGTGGTATTGGAAGGGCAATTGCCATGGCCCTCGCAGAGCAGGGGGCTGACGTGCATATTCTTGAAATAAATGCGAAACCGGCAAAAGAAACAGCTGCTGAAATTAAGGCTACAGGAGGAATGGCACAGGCACATGCCTGTGATATTTCCAGCCAAAAGGAAGTTATTAAAACGGTTGAGGCCATAAAAGTAGAAGGAGCAATAGACATTCTGATCAACAATGCGGGGATTGCCCATATTGGTAATGTTGAATTGACTACCGAAGCGGATATCGACAGGGTATATCAGGTAAATATTAAAGGGGTCTATAATTGCATTTATGCCTGTATAAAAAACATGAAAGAAAGGGGAGGGGTGATCATAAATATGGCTTCTGTTGCGGCGTCTGTAGGAATATCAGACAGGTTTGCTTATTCTATGACCAAGGGTGCCGTACTTACTATGACCTATTCTATAGCTAAAGACTATCTGTCCTATGGTATACGATGCAATAGCATCTCCCCGGCAAGGGTACATACCCCTTTTGTTGATGGTTACCTCAAACAAAATTACCCGGGTATGGAAAAAGAAATGTTTGAAAGGTTGTCCGAAACTCAACCCATAGGCAGGATGGGCAGGCCGGAAGAAATAGCCAACCTGGCTGTGTATCTGTGTTCTGATGAAGCCTCATTTATTACGGGTACGGACTTTCCAATAGATGGAGGTTTTATTAAGCTAAATGGTTAGACCGTATGATGATCTCCTTTCTATTTAAAACCCAGCCAAATGGTCATTGACAGCCATCAGCATTTTTGGAAATATGATCCAGTGAGGTATAGCTGGATTGACGATTCTATGAAAATCCTGCAGAAAGACTTTCTCCCCTCAGATCTGGGTCCGATCCTTAAAAACAACAAGGTAGATGGTTGTGTTGCGGTACAGGCAGATCAATCTGAGAGAGAAACTGAGTTCCTGCTCCGGTTGGCAGGGGAAAATGAATTTATTAAAGGGGTAGTTGGATGGGTAGATCTGAGAGCTGATAATGTATATGAGAGATTAGCACATTTTTCACAGCATAAAAAGCTTAAAGGGGTAAGGCATATTGTACAGGAGGAGCCGGACCCAGAGTTTATGCTTAGAAAAGATTTTCAAAATGGTATTGGGCGTTTAGCCCAGTTTAGCCTTACGTATGATATTCTGGTATATCCAAATCAGTTAGCTGCAGCGGTGCTATTGGCCAGGGCTTTTCCGGATCAGAAATTTGTATTGGACCATATAGCAAAACCGAGAATTTCTGAAGGCCTGGATAGCCAATGGGTGAACCACATTAAGGAATTGGCATTAAACCCTAATGTAAGTTGTAAAGTATCGGGGATGGTTACAGAAGCAAAGAATTTCAAATGGCAGCAGGAAGATTTTTCCCCATTTATGGAAGTTGTCCTGGATGCCTTTGGTTGGCAACGCCTTCTTTATGGATCGGACTGGCCGGTATGCTTACTGGGTGCAGGTTATAAGGAAGTAATTACTATAGTCAGGGATTATATCAGTAAATTATCGGACAATGAAAGAGCGGGAATCATGGGGCTAAACGCAATAAATTTTTACTCCCTTTAATTTGAAAGAGATAGTGTATAGATGAGAAATAAAAAAGCCATAATGTTCAATTCCAGCTACCCTTCAATTGAAGATCTTAGAGCAAGGGCTAAGCAGCGTATTCCGGGCTTTGCTTTTGATTACCTGGACGGCGGGTGCAATGAAGAGGTAAACTTGCGAAAGAACACTTCAGAGATCCGGGAAGTAGAGTTAAAACCCGATTATTTGAGTGAATACAAAGGGTTCAATATGGAAACTGAGCTTTTCGGTCACACCTACAATGCCCCTTTTGGAATTGCACCGGTAGGGCTTCAGGGCCTGATGTGGCCCAATGCCTCGGAAATTCTTGCAAAAGCTTCACTAGACTTTAATATTCCCTTTGTGTTGAGTACGGTTACCACTATGAGTATAGAACGAGCCAGTGAGCTTACAGAGGGACGGGCCTGGTTTCAGCTTTATCACCCTGCGGAGGATGCTGTGCGCGATAATATCCTTGCAAGGGCAGAAGCTGCAGCTTGCCCTGTTCTGGTCTTGCTCTGCGATGTGCCTACCTTTGGTTTCAGGCCAAAAGAGATACGTAACGGCCTTTCTATGCCACCTAAGATGACACTGAATAATATACTTCAAATGCTGGGTAAACCAAACTGGGCACTTCAAACCTTAAAACATGGGCAGCCCAATTTTGAAACGCTAAAACCTTATATGCCAAAAAATCTTGACCTGAAACAACTGGGCTTATTTATGGATCAGATGTTTTCGAAAAGGATGAATGAGGAAAAAATAGCTCCTATCCGGGATAAATGGAAAGGAAAGATCGTATTAAAGGGAGTAGCTACTGAGATTGATGCAGAAAAAGCAATAAAACTGGGTCTGGACGGCATTATTGTGTCTAACCATGGAGGCAGGCAATTGGATGCCGGGGAATCTACTATAAAACCCATGACTAGGATTACCAAAAAGTATGGCGACCAGATTACGGTAATGATGGACAGCGGACTTCGTTCCGGACCGGATGTGGCCCGGGCACTTGCCAGTGGGGCTGCTTTTACTTTTATGGGCCGCTCTTTTATGTATGGGGTATCTGCCCTGGGGAAAGAAGGAGGAGCCCATACTATTTCATTGCTGCAAACCCAATTACAACAGGTAATGGAACAACTGGGCTGCAGTAAGATAAATGATTTCCCGAAACATTTAGTTTAGTTACTACACATTTTCCAGGAATCCACGAAGAAACTCATCAATAATATTTGTGAAAACTTATGCATTAAGGCATTATAATTATGGCCATGGCTATGGCTATGGTTCAGATAAAAAATAGGCCATTAAATGAATTTCTAAAACTTAAATGATAGCGGTGCATCCGCCTAGCTACCCTCTTCCCTAACTTCAACAATTTCGTACATATCTTCTCCATCCAGTTGTATAGGCTGGTAGTAGGTCTCCCCAAACTTAACATAGGTTTGATCCCCTACTTTTACTTCTTCACCACCTTCCGGTAAATGTGGAACAATTGTGCCTGCAGTGGCAGGAACCACGGTATAACCCTCATCAGATTTTTCGTAATAGGCGCCACCATAGTAATAATTATTGGTGGTTTCATTCACCTCCACTACTTCGGCTTCTTTGGGAATGGTCTCAACGGTTGCCCCTACAGGTGCCTGAACCACCGTATAGCCGCCGCTGGATGATACATAGTAAACTCCCTGATCATAGTGATATTGCTGATTCTCAATGCTTATAATAATTGCCGTAGTGGCCATGGCAGCTACAAAAAAGCCCCATGGATGCCAGACGGGTCCCCAGTAGAAAGGACGATAAGGATGCCAAAAATAAGCCCTGTGGCAATAATACCCGAAACCGCCATACCTGTACGGGGGTCTGACATAAGGGCGCACACCGACTCGTACATAGGTATTACCCCTGTTAATATTTACGTTTCTACTATTGTCTATATTTATATTTCTTCTGCTGTTATCAATATTTGTTCTGTTTCCGCTATTGTTTTTAATATCCGAAGTTCTATTTCTTTCATTGGAAGTGTTTGGCCTTGCAGCATTAGCACCACCTGATCTGTCAGATGTCCTTTGCCTTGGAGCAACATCTCTTTGCTGGGTACTTGGCGTTCTGTTGTAACTGCGATCATTGGTTCTGGTATGTCCTCCGTTAATAGACCTGGAAGGTGTATTTGATGTAGAAGGCCTGGTAGTAGATGAGCGCTGAGTGCTTTGACGCGGAGCCGTGGATCTGGAGGGCGCTGAGCGCTGAGTGCTTGGACGAGATGACATGCTCCTGCTGCCTCCTCTGGAAGCCCTGTGACCCATTCTTTGGGCATTTATGGAAGCTAAAGGAGCTATAAGCAGCAGGATTAATACAATAAGTCCTGAAATTTTATTTACCATGGATATCTCTTTAAGCATAATATATTTTGATTTAATAAAATAAAAGGTAATTACGATTTTTCCATTATGTCAATTAGTTTGGCATTAGGAGGAGGTAAAAATTCAAATATGGTATTGGGTAAGTTTGGGTTAATTTCCCAATCTTTAAATACAGACTCAAAACGTAAATTTTGTTTCCCTTTTTGAATTAATATAGAGCGTTTTGGTAAATTCAAAGAGCTGCTTGAGATCCATAACTGAAAATGCATATGCTCATTAGTGGCTCTGATATAAAAACAGTCTTCGCCGTCAACTACTGTTTTTCCTAAATACTCCAGTGTATTGAAATCTGCCAAAATATCATCAGTAAAAGAAGGATAGAAAAAATCCGCGGCCGGGAACTGAAAATCAAACCTGGTATGTAAGTTATCCATCATCTCAATTAAATTTCCGGGAGCCTCAAGGGTAACGTAATTATTTTCTTTAAAGGAATACATGGAGGCAAATGTTCCGTTAAACCAAAAACCATGTTTCCCATTATCTCCAAATCTATGGTAAACCATTTTATCGGGTCCTGCCATACTAACATGGCTGGTACTGTAATGGGTTTCTATTTTTTGTTTATCATCCAACCGGTCTGTTGCAGTTTCAATAGAAAAACTCACAGCCTCAAGTTCACCAATAATATCCGCCATCCTGTCCAGAAGATATACCGCAGCGGAATCTATTTGCCTAACCACCTGGCTTTTGCCAAAAAAGGGAAGGGTCAATAAAAGAAATGTTATTACGTATTTTTTCATAGGCTTAATATACTTATTATTTGGATTTTTAGCTCGAAGAATATAGATGCAGGATTAAATAATGAACGATGAAATAGTGTAGATTTTATTATTCAAAGCTTTAATTACAAATACAAATGAATAAACCATACAATAACAATAATTATTATAAAGATAAAACTAAAAGCAAAGTACTTTATGGCGTGTTCTACATTTTTGAATTTCTTATCAATAATTTTACTTTCAATATAAATTTGCTGACTTAATTGGGAGTAAAATTCTTCATCTTTACCAAATATTTCAATCACCTTTTTGGAGTATTTCTCGATACTTCCGAATGAGTATACAGCATCTCGGAAGAATAAAACATTTTTTTCATACTTCTTAGTAATCTGAGGCTTAAAACACTTAAAGCAAAAGAAGATGGAAATCAATGAGCTGGTCATCCATAAACAAGCCAATACAATAAATACAGCACCTCCTTGGAAAAGAGGGCTAAGCTGTTCTAATCTATCAAAAAACACCCCTAAAATTAGCCCATGAAAAGAAAATATAACGCCCGCTTTGAGTTCTGACGCCCGGATTAGTTTTTCCAATCGTTCCAATTGCTCCCAATAATTGTTAGGGTCTTGTTTCGGTACTAAACTCTCTTTATCTGACATTCCTTATTAAGTGTATTTTGAATTAATCGACGATTTAAATATACAATAAATACAATTATGTTAAATAATTAAAGGCCGAAGGAATTAGATATTCTATTATCTTTATCCCAGGACCAACCAATATTAGTTATGAAATTAGCCATTACCAGCCAGCGCCTATATTCACTGGATGCTCTTCGGGGATTTGATATGTTCTGGATCATTGGTGCAGAGGAAATCTTTCACAAAATGGCAGAGATTACTAATTCGCCATTTTGGAACTCTTTATCTGTTCAGTTTATACATCCTGCATGGCATGGCTTTGCTTTTTACGATTTGATCTTTCCTTTGTTCTTATTTCTGGCTGGGGTAGCAACGCCTTATTCTGTTGGAAAACAACTTGAAAAAGGAGTAAGCAGGAAATCATTGCTAAACCGAGTAATTAAAAGGGGTCTGATCCTGTTTCTCCTCGGGGTCATTTATAATAATGGCCTTGAAATACGCCCCCTGGAAGAAATCCGCTTTGGAAGTGTTTTGGGACGTATTGGATTTGCCTATATGTTTGCCAATATAATATACCTTTATACCAAACAACGCGGCCAAATCATTTGGTTCTGCGCATTGCTTCTGGGCTACTGGTTCCTTTTAATGTTTAATTCTACTCCCGGTTATCCCATGGGAGACATGACTATGGAAGGTAATTTTGTCTCCTATCTTGACACCCTGATTATGCCCGGTAAATTGTATCTGGATATACATGATCCAGAGGGTTTTGTATCCACAATTCCTGCCATCCCAACCTGTCTGCTGGGTATTTTTGCAGGAAATTTGTTGAAAAACGGAGCTGTTGATAAGCAAAAAGAAACTGCTGTCCGATTGATAGTAATTGGTATTATTCTCATTATTGTAGCTCAATTGTGGAATCTGGTTTTTCCAATCAACAAAAATTTATGGACCAGTTCATTCACCTTGCAATGTGGTGGTATAAGTATGCTATTGATGGCTGTTTTTTATTACATCATAGATATCCTGGGGCATAAAAAATGGGCATTTTTCTTTAAAGTAATTGGCATGAACTCTATTTTGATTTATATGGCCGGTGGTTTTATAGATTGGGCTTATACCACATCAGCTTTTTTCAAATGGCTGGGTCAGCTTGCTGGCGATCCTTTCAACGCAGTGGTTATGGTCTTTTGCTATATAGCCGTACAATGGGCATTTTTGTATGTGCTCTATAAAAACAAGATTTTTCTGCGTGTGTGAAATTTTAATACAAAAACCTGTCAGAAACAGGTTTTTGAATTTTTAAAAAGAGAGTTTTTAAAGGAGTTACTATGGTTAGATTTTAAAACCTGAGGGAATTACCGCTTCCTTTTTTAAGACCACAATACCATCCTTAATGACATAGGTATCGGTTTGAATGTCTTCCAAATGAGGACCTCCATCAATGGTTACATCATCACCTATACGGCAATTTTTATCAATGATGGTATTTTTAATAAAGCATCGCTCCCCGATTCCCATCAGTATTTTAATCTTATTTTCTTCTATTTCTTCCAAAGTTTCATAAGAATCACAACCCATCATATAGGTATTGATAACGGTAGAGCCTGCCCCTATTCTGGAACGTATTCCAATTACTGACCGCTCTATTTTGGTGGCATGAATTATACATCCGTCGGCAATGACTGCTTTGTCCATCTGAGTTCCGCTAATCTTTGAGGTGGGCAACACTCTGGCTCTTGTATGTATGACTCTTTGCGTATCATAAAGGTTAAACTTTGGAATACTGTCTGTTAATCCCAGATTGGCTTCAAAGAAAGAATCGATATTTCCAATATCCGTCCAATAGCCTTCAAATGGATAACTGATGACCTTGTGTTTTCCAATGGACTGCGGGATGATCTCCTTACCAAAATCCATGGTATCCGGATTATTCATCAGTTCTATAAGCAGATCGCGATTAAATATATATATGCCCATGGAGGCCAAATAATAGCGCTCTTCCTGCTTCATTTCTTCACTCACTTCTGATTGCCAGTCCGGCAACAATTCGGATACCGGTTTTTCTATAAAGGAAGTGATATTATCTTCACTGTCATTTTTTAATATCCCAAAAGAAGGGGCATCATTGGCATGAACGGGAATAGTTCCTAATGTTATTTCCGCATTACTCTCAATATGCCTCTTGATCATCTCATTAAAATCCATTTGATACAACTGATCCCCTGATAGGATTAGGGCGTATTCAAATTTGTGCTGCAAAAAATGATGCATACTCTGTCTGACTGCATCAGCTGTACCTTTAAACCAATCGCCACTGGTCATCGTTAGTTCGGCTGCTAAAACATCTACAAAAGCTTTACTGAAAAAGCTAAAATGATAGGTGTTTTTAATATGCCTGTTTAGAGAAGCAGAATTAAACTGTGTTAATACATACATTCTCTTAATTTCCGAGTTAATGCAATTGGAAATAGGAATATCTACCAATCGATATTTACCTGCGATGGGTACTGCAGGTTTTGATCTCTTTTCGGTCAATGGAAACAGACGTGATCCCTGACCTCCTCCTAATATAATAGCTAGAACGCTTTTCGTGAACATATTTTTAATGCTTTAAAGATTTGTATAAGGTTTCAACTTGTTTGGCTATAGCCGACCAGTCGAACGTTTCTTCTACTCTTTTTCTGCCTTTATTGGCCATAGATTCCTGCAATTCTGTATTGTTTATGACGACGTTTATTCCTTTGGCAAGATCCTGGGCAAATTTATCCGGATCTACGGGTTCAAAAGGGGCCACATTTTGTTGCTCCAAAGGTACCAGGATTCCAGTTTCACCATCCACTACAACTTCTTTTATTCCTCCTACAGCACTGGCGACCACTGCTGTGTTGCAGGCCATGGCTTCAATATTGATTATTCCGAAAGGTTCGTATATCGAAGGACAGCAAAAAACATCTGCATGGGAATATAGTTGAATCACGGAGTTTTTATCGAGCATTTCAGCTATCCATATAACATTATCCCTGATTTTCTTCACTTCAGCAACACTTTCTTCCATTTCCTTCTCAATTTCGGGAGTATCTGGTGCCCCTGCACACAAAACAACCTGCGTATCCGGATCAATATATTTGATGGCGTTTACCAAATGAATGATTCCCTTTTGCCTTGTAATTCTTCCTACAAAAAGCACATAGGGTTTGGACTTATCGATATGATATTTATCCAGAGCTGTAGTTTCTTTAGTAGCAACATATTCTTCAAGATTAATCCCATTATATATTACCTCTATTTTATCCTGATCTACATCAAAATATTTTAAGACATCATCTTTTGTTTCATTTGATACTGCAATAACAGCATCTGCCATTTCTATTGCCGTTTTTTCAATCCATAATGAGGCATCATATCCCCTTCCCAATTGTTCTCTTTTCCAGGGCCTTAAGGGCTCCAATGAATGAGTGGTAACTACCAGTGGAATGCCATATAGCAGTTTTGCAGTGATACCGGCAAAGTGCGAATACCAGGTATGGCAATGCACTATATCGGCATCTATTTCATCAGCATTCATATGAACACAGGTGCTTAATGTTTTTAATACTGCTTTAAGTTTATCATTGGAATTGTTAAAAACGGGATTGTCATAGGGATATCCTTTAACAGATAGGTTATCGGTTTTTTCATCCTGATCCCCAAAACATCGCACTTCCAGCTCCATAAGTTTGGCTAATTCGGCAGCCAAATACTCAACATGTACCCCTGCACCTCCATAAACATAAGGAGGAAATTCTCTTGTATAAAAAAGTGCTTTCATATCATTTCTTTAATGCCCGGTCTCAACACCAATATGCATATAATTTAATCTATTTTTTAATAGTAAACTAACCTGGATTATTTTTCATAAAGGTATTTATAAAATTCGTTTTCTTTCAATAGATAAGCATATAAAACAAGCATAAATTGATTGTCCGGAATAAGTTTCTGGCATAGGCCATACAAAGAAGAGCGGGGCATAGGAATTTCGCATTCAAAACCGTTAAATTTCCATTCTCATCCTACAAGTAATCAAATGTTTGACTTAACTTTATACTAACTCAGTTGGCTTTCAGTTGACCGTCTAAAATATTGATATGGGAAAAATAGTTTTACCTCTCTTAATGGTCCTGCTTTTTACGAATTGTAAAAACGAGGATTCTGGATGGCAGTCTTTGATTGTGGATAATTCGCTTGATGGCTGGCATATTTTTCAGAACGCAGAATCTACAAGAGGATGGATCGTTCAAGAAAACACCTTGATTTTTAACGGGATTTCGGATATGGAATCGGGAGAAGGTGATGCAAGCCTATTAACGGACAAAGAATATGGAAACTTTGAAATAAAATTTGATTGGAAAATTATACCCGGAGGCAATAGCGGTTTTATGTGGGGGGTAAACGAAGATGAAAAATATAATTACCCGTACCAAACAGGACCGGAAATTCAAATTTTAGACCCTGCAATTTATGACAACCCTAAAATAGCTCTCGGGGGAGAGATGGAAATAAATAATGCCGTAGAAGATCTGGAAGCTCATAAACATTTTGTAGGGGCATTATATGATCTGTCGGCTCCTACTAAATTAAATGCTACTAAACCTGCCAGTGAATGGAATTCTTATCATATCAAAATAGATTATAAAGCCAATCGAGGGGAAGTAATCCTCAATGATGTTCTAATTAATTCATTTCCACTACAAGGACCAGAATGGGATGCACTAGTTCAAAAGAGCAAATTTAGCAAGTCTGAGTCAGAAGAATCAGAATATTTGGGCGATGCCCGTTGGTATGATTTTGGAAAATATTCCAGGGGTCATATTTGTTTTCAGGATCATCCGGGCGAGGTCTCCTTCAGGAATATTATGATTAAAGAGTTGGATTGAGATCGCAGTTAAATTGGAGAGACAACTATTTTCTTCTTAAAACGAAATCCGGTCAGTTTCTTAGGATTTGATTCAAAAAAACGCCTTCGCTTTCGGTATATCCACCAATTGGACTCAATTATTCTCGTAAAATAAAAAGACTTCCTTCAAGATTGCTTGACCGCGATATTAATCAATATGCTAATGATGATCTACATCATTGTCAAAGGTTTTTAGGTATCCTAATTTTGATTTTATTCCCAAGGCATGAAATGCAATGGTAAAAACAAAAAGTTTTCATTCTAATTTAAAAAATAAAATCCTATGAAAATATGCAATAACTTATATTTCAATTTCGTGATGATGTTAGTATGCCTGATAAGCCTGTCAATTGTATTTCAATCATGTAAAAGAACGAGTGAAAAGACTAGTGAGAAGATCATAGAAAAGTCTTTAGGTAACGATGCCGAGGTAGATATCGATGATGAGAAAGTGGTGATAAAGACTGATGAAGGTACATTTACCACTGATGCAACTATGAATAGCTGGCCTAAAGAAGCTCCTGGCGAAGTACCGGAATTTAAATATGGTGATGTAATAGGTGTTACTACACAAGAAGTTGATGAAGCTAATAACTGGGTTGTTATTCTCGAAAATGTTCCTGCTAATGCTCTCCAGGAGTATAAGGAAATCCTGGAAAGTGAAGGTTTCAAAATTAATTTTACAACTACCATCGGAACGGGTGGCCAGCTTATGGCTGAAAAAGGCAAACTAGCCGTAATGGTTATGGCAGGGGAGGGTAATGCCACTGTTACTATCGGTTTCAATAACTGATATTTTGGAATCAATGAAATCTTGAGTCAAAGTTTTAAAACATCCGCAAGGTAGATATCATCGCTCTGCGAAGTGGAAATTGCTAAAGATAGGATTCCAGCGTGCAAAATGATTTCAGTTTTCGCCTACGCTTTCGCTGTGCAAAAGTTTCGGTGCAAAAAGTACCTACAGAAAATTTTAGTAAACTTCGGAACGGTTTAATATTTATAGTGGACGGTGGCCACCGAAGCCCACTGTTCAGAGCTCGTTTTTTGGTTAGAGGTGAAATTAAAAAGCCCACCGCCGCTCAGTTGGCACTGAGCTATGGTGGGCGAAAGTGGAGCCGGGGAGGTTACCTTGCGGTGTTCTCTATGTCTCGCAATGCTGCAAATAAAAATACCCATTGTTGTCACAATGGGCATATTAAACCTCGTCAAAATACGCAAGCAAGCTCCGTATTTTGCCTTACTTTAATCTGCTGAGTATTTTTAAGTGTCGTGGAGCCGGGGAGAATCGAACTCCCGTCCAAACAAGCAATAACAACGCTTTCTACATGCTTAGTTTTTGTTCAATTTTCGATGTGTAGCTGACCAAAAACCGCCTATTACACACTTAGCTTCTTAAGATTTTGGTGATACTAACAAAGCAATAGTACCCTTGTGTTGACTTTTCTGGTGCCCCTAAATGAATCGCCGTCAACAAGGGCTATCCGGGGACATCTCGCTTCTCTACCTGGTAGAGACGAGGCTAAATCCTACTATAATTCGGATTAAGCGGCAAGAGCGTAATTATTATCGCCAACTAAAAGTTTGAAATATGAGTTTTACGAGCTATATCCCAGCGCTCGACATGCTTACATCGCCATTGGTCTCGCTGTCAAAACCAGTCGGCCCCTTCAATGAGCTAGGTATGCAATTGCGTACCGTTAGCGAATTGAATCCCGCCAAGGCGGGATCTCATTCCCTCATCTTTTTTATCAATGAACGTTTGCCTTAAAAAAGGATTGCAAAGTTAGCAAAAATAGAACTCCTTATTCATATTCATGATTAATGAATTTGGCTACCACTGCAAATCCATGTATTTTCACGCAAAATTTGTACCAAATTATACCTATGCATTTCGGAATCATCAGAGAACGCAAAAACCCACCAGACAGGCGGGTTGTGCTATCACCACAGGCCTGTCAAAAAGTCCTGGAAACCCATGCCGAAGCGCAGATTACGGTAGAACCTTCTTCTATTCGCGTCTTCACCGATCAAGAATATGTAGCAGCAGGTTTAGAGGTGGCCTCTAAAATGGAGGAATGCGATGTACTGTTAGGGGTAAAGGAAGTTCCCATTGAACACCTTATACCAAATAAGAAATACTTTTTCTTTTCACATACCATCAAGAAACAATCCTATAACCGTAAGCTACTACAAGCTATATTAGAAAAGAACATTGAACTCTATGACCATGAGGTGATCACCAACCAAAATGGAATACGCCTGGTAGCTTTTGGGCGTTATGCGGGGATAGTAGGAGCCTATAACGGCTTTAGAGCTTATGGATTAAAATCTGAGCTATTTCAATTGCCAGAAGCTACAGCTTTAGCAGATAAGGCGGCATTAATAAACCAGCTTTCAAGCCTAAAATTACCTAACATAAAAGTACTGCTTACAGGAAAAGGCAGGGTAGGGAACGGGTCTAAGGAAATGCTTGATGGAATGGGCCTTAAGGAAGTTGGGGTAGAAGCCTTTTTGAATGATACTTTTGATGAAGCCGTATATTGCCAGATAGATGTTGACGACTATAACCTTAGGAAAGACGGTTCCGAAGGCAGTATGCAAGACTTTTTTGAACATCAGGATGCTTATAAGTCCAATTTCTTTCGTTTTGCCAGAGTCACAGATTTCTATATTGCCGGGCATTTTTACGCTAGCGGTGCGCCCTATCTGTTTACCCGTGAAGATGCGAAACGGGCCGATTTCAAAATCAAGGTGGTTGCGGATATCAGTTGTGATGTAGATGGTCCTGTGGCATCTACGCTAAGATCATCTACCATTGCCGAACCGGTTTATGGGTACCATGCACAATCCGAATCCGAAGTGGACTATAAAGACCCTAACGCCATAGCCGTCATGGCTGTTGATAATCTCCCTGCTGAGATTCCCAGAGACGCAAGCAAGGGTTTTGGGTTTACCTTTGTGGAAAGCGTTATCCCTGCCTTTTTCAATAATGATGCGGACGGGGTTTTAGAACGCGCTCGTATGACACAAAATGGCAAACTCACAGATCGATATTCCTATTTACAGGATTATGTTGACGGGAAGGAATAGTTCCTACTCTACCTGGATTTCCCAGCTAATCATGGGCTGCTCTTTTGGTGCAGTATAGGCGCCCAGTGCTTTAAGATCAAGAGAAATTGATTCCTTTTTTTCCAGTGTTTTAATCTGAAGTGTAACCGTTGCTCCTGCGGGAATCTCAAAAACCGGAGGTTTACTGTAAAGGGTATAGGGCATTTGGTTTTCAAATATCAGGTCGCTGCTTGAAATATTTTCCAGATCTACTTTCAACACCTGTGTTTCCGGAATGTACGTAGCTTCTTTTATTTGGATACTTGCTTTGATTAAAGGTATTAGAAATTCTGATTTGCCCACTAAAAGAGAATTATAGACGGCCACGGTACGTCCAGCAAACAGTGCTTCCCGCATACTTGCCAGGCTTTTGTCTTTGGCAAAGACCAGTGTTATGGGTCTGTGCATTCCTTTTTCAGTATAATCCCAATCAATTAATCCGTGAATATCACTGGTACCCATTATAGTCAGGTTGTATTTCAACGCCAGAGCTAAAGATTCCTCGGCATAATCAAATGTATTAATGACCTCAATACCATGAAGTTCACCATTTTTTATTCGTTCTTCCTGGAAATCACTTAAAACAGGATTTCCACTGGGACTTTGAGCGTGCCAGGCCGGATGGTTCCAGAAAACAAAGGCATTTTGTTTTTTGGCTTCTTGAAAAGGAATTGCGGGATCATCGGCCATAAGCTTATTGGCGTCTGAAATAAAAACCGCATTGCTGTGCCCCACAGGTTCTTCACGGGTAATCTCTGAACCAGGTATAATAAGGAGACTATGTTCTTTTGCTTCTTCCAAGGCCAAATGATAAGACCTATTGCGGTCCGGATGAGGTATATCGTCTATATGCGGCTGGTATTCCAAATGTTCCGTTAAGGAAATAGCATCTAAATTTTCCCTTAGTGCTTCCTGCACCCGAATAGTGGGCCAAACATTACCGTCTGAAAAAACGGTATGCTGGTGCAAGTCGGTTTTAAGTGTAAGGTATCCCTCAATATCAGGATAGGTCAAAGCCAAATTACCGCTATGGGAATGAGATTGTGAGTTTATGGTTTGTAAGGTGGAAAAAATTGAAAGTAATAAGAGTATTCTTTTCATCTGGAATTTGTTATAATGTTCTTGATTAGTTATTGAGTTCCTTTACAATTTTAAAATTTAATATGGGTTTATCATCCATAAAAACAGTTAGTAAATTATGATTTTTATGTAATTTTTTCTTCAACCGAATTTTGGATATGTATGATTTGTCTTTTCCTTTTTTAAAACCCATTCTCCGAATTTCGGAACTGCCATGTACCCAATAATACATTCCATGATCCCGTGGCAATTGATCAAAATATATATAGTTGTTATCTTCAGAGGAAATACTGAATATTCCTTTCGTTTTAGGAGATAGTTCGATTCCCTTTCCAAAAAAGTCGGTTAAATAGATAGGCGAACTAAAAAATTGTTCTATATCCACCGGATTATCCAATAACTGCCATTCCTCATTAGTTGGGAAATGGTGCTTAACGAATTCATCAGGTTTTGTAAAATAATAGTGGTCCAATTGTTTCCTGATAAATTTATTACTTACCAGATCTAAATGACCTGATGCCCATGTGGGATCCATAAGTTTCCACACCCCATCTAATTGTACCGCATTCCAGGTATGATTTTTAAAAGTCTGATCTCCTTTTACAAATCGTATATCCGTCTTGGCAATGCCCACAATTACTTTAGACGGCAGACCAAATTGCTGGCAAAGTTCATTAAGGATCAGGGAGTATTCTAAACAAACTCCTTTACGGTCTCTGAATGCCTTTTCAACCCAGCCCAGGACTACTCGTCTTATCTGGTTTTTTCTCCCATATTCGGATTGGTAAGAGATTATTTGCCCAGTCTTAAAAATGTCATCATATGTTCTTTCGTACACCATATTTTGGGTAAGCCAAACAAAAGCTGCACGTACCCTTTCTTCGTCGGTGTTAAAATCGTTTTGAATTCTGTATCCCAGGTCATGGACTTTTTTAAAATTTGGGTAATTCCTCACTTTCTGGTCCACCCTTTCATACTCATTAGAAAAGGCAAGAGAAGAAACCAGGAATAAAAGAGAAAATAATAACTTAGACACTTCGACTTTTTTCTTAAAGATATGAATCCTGCAGAGAATTACATACTAAGTCAGCCAGAACCATACAGAAGTATTCTTTTGCATTTGCAATCTGTAATTGAACAAACAGTACCAGAAGTGGATTTGAAGTTTAAATACAAAATACCCTTTTACTATCTGCAAGGAAGACCTTATTGTTATTTGAATCAAAGTAAAAACTACGTAGACCTCGGATTTTGGAATGCTGCTCATCTCACAGTTCATTTAGAACACATGACAACAGCCGGCCGCAAAATAATGCGCTCACTAAGGTATACTTCTCTCGAAGAAATTGATCATACAATTTTGAAGGAAGTATTAAAAGATGCTTATAAAGTAAAGGACCAAAAATTTTGGAAAAAATAGATTGCTATTCTATCCAACCTTTCTCTTTATATAGTTTAATATACTGATTGCTAAGGGAATCATTGTCTTTATATTTTAATCTGACTTCCTGAAGTTTTTGCTTCATTTCAATAACTACATTGGCATATTTTGGGTCGTGATACACATTATTCAACTCCAATTTGTCATTCTTACGGTCATATAACTCCCATTCATTCACGTCGTAGTAAAAGTGAATAAGTTTATAGTCTTTTGTAGCAATACCGTAGTGCCTTTTTACCGCATGCTCGGCAGGGTATTCGTAGTAATGGTAGTACACTGCTTCTCGTTCCCATTTTTCTTTTTGGTCTTTTAACAAGGGCACTAAACTTTCACCCTGCATGTCTGAGGGGGGTAAAACACCTGCCACCTCCAAAAATGTCTGGGCAAAGTCTAGATTCTGGACCATTTCGTCTTCTGTAATTCCTGCATCTATAACATGTGGCCATTTTATTAATAGGGGAGTTTTAAATGATTCCTCATACATAAAGCGTTTATCGAACCAACCGTGTTCTCCTAAATAAAACCCCTGATCTGAAGTATATACTACCAGGGTATTTTCACTCAACCCATTTTTATCCAGATAATCCAGTAACCTGCCCACATTCTCGTCTACTGCAGCAATAGTTCCCAGATAATCCTGTAAATATCGCTGGTATTTCCATATCATAAGGGTAGAATCATTCATCGAAGGATACATTTTTCTAAAATCTTCATTTATTGGTCCATAGACGGAATCCCATACTACTTTTTGTTCTGTGGTCATTTTTTCCAGCGGATCAAAAAGTTTGCGATCCTTAATCTGTAATTGATCTATGACTTCAGGAAAGACCTTGTTATCATAATTAAGCACCATATGTTCAAGGATATTCATTTCTGCCGTGCGAGCCGCATCTCCTCGTGTGGAATAGTCATCAAAGAGTGTTTCAGGAAGCGGAAAAGTTTTTTTGGTAAATTCCTTGTAATGCCTTTCTGCAGGTAGCCACGATCTATGCGGGGCCTTATGGAGATGCATTAATAGAAAAGGTCGTGCAGTATCTCGTCGCTTTTCTAACCAGTCTAAGGTTAGGTCTGTGATTATGTCTGTGACATAGCCAACAATTGTGGTATCTCCCTGCTTGGTATTGAATGTAGGATTATAGTAATCTCCCTGGCCGGGTAGAATTTTGAATTCATCAAATCCTTTTGGATTATTACCAAAATGCAGTTTTCCAAACATGGCAGTTTGGTAACCGGCGTTTTGTAAAAGCTGAGGAAAGGTAATATTGGTAGTGTCAAAAGGGGAAAGGTTGTCTATTTTTCCGTTGATATGGCTGTGCTTTCCCGTTAAGATTACAGCTCTGGAAGGTGCGCAAATAGAATTCGTAACACTGGCGTTTGTAAAAAGCATACCCTCATTGGCAATCCTGTCAATATTAGGGGTTTGAATTAATTTATTATTGTAAGCACTGATAGCCTGATAAGCGTGATCATCAGACATGATAAAGACTATATTTGGTCTTTTCGTTGACTTTTTTTCTTTACTATCGGACTTACATGATATAAAAAAAATCAATGTACTGCCCAAAATCAGTGATAAACACCAGCTTGCTTTCATAAGTACTTATAGGAATTAATCAATTCCAATGTACTGATTTTTACGAAATTTATGTGAATTACTGAAGACTATTGACTGTTTTACGAAGAGCTGTTAAATTGGTTAGAAGTTGTTCCAGCTGATCTAAATGCAACATATTGGCCCCGTCGCTTTTGGCATTTGCAGGATCAAAATGGGTTTCGATAAAGATTCCATCTACCCCTGTAGCTATCCCTGCACGTGCTATAGTACTAATCAATTCGGGTCTCCCTCCGGTAACTCCTGAAGACTGATTGGGTTGCTGCAAAGAATGGGTAACATCTAATATTACAGGGGCGTATTGCTTCATGACAGGTATTCCCCTGAAATCTACTACCATATCCTGATAGCCAAACATTGTCCCTCGATCTGTAATCATAACCTGTTCATTGTTTGAGTCAATTATTTTATTTACAGCGTGTTTCATGCTTTCCGGGCTCATAAATTGCCCTTTTTTTAGATTTACTGCTTTTCCGGTATTTGCTGCGGCTACTAACAAATCGGTTTGACGTACAAGAAAAGCCGGAATTTGAAGGACGTCTACATATTCAGCGGCAAGTTCAGCGTCGGATATCTCATGTATGTCGGTAACGGTCGGAACCTGAAAAGTTTCGGAGACTTTTTTCAATATTTTTAGGGCCTTCTCGTCCCCAATACCTGTAAAAGAGTCAACCCGGCTTCGGTTTGCTTTCTTAAAACTACCTTTAAAAATGTAGGGAATCTCCAATTTATTTGTGATATCCACTACTTTTTCTGCGATTCGCAATGCCATTTCCTCGCTTTCTATGGCGCACGGTCCGGCGAGCAGAAAGAAATTGTTACTCTGGGTATATTTTAGTTGAGGTATAGAGTCGAGTTTCATATACAAAAGTTAGATTACAAAGATAATTGTTTTTTAAAGCTATTAGTTGTACCGCTAATCCCTCAAAATCAATAGAATAAAAATAACAGAACTTTATAACTGTAAGCAAAAAATAGGAGTATCTTTGCAGGCTCAAAACAAGAAGATGTCCAATACGAAAAACATTGCCATAATTGCCCACGTCGACCACGGTAAAACAACACTGGTAGATAAGATATTACATTATTGCCAGTTATTCCGGGAAAATGAGAAAACCGGAGATCTTATTTTGGACAATAATGACCTTGAACGTGAAAGAGGTATTACCATTACTTCAAAGAACGTATCGGTACTTTATAAAGATACCAAGATCAATATCATTGATACTCCCGGCCACGCGGACTTTGGAGGTGAGGTTGAACGTGTTTTGAATATGGCTGATGGGGTTTTGCTATTGGTGGATGCCTTTGAAGGGCCTATGCCCCAAACCCGATTTGTATTACAAAAAGCAATCGACATGGGTTTAAAACCCTGTGTAGTAATCAATAAAGTAGATAAGGAGAATTGTACCCCGGAAGAAGTACATGAAAAGGTCTTTGACCTTATGTTTGAACTAGGTGCCGAAGAATGGCAGTTAGACTTTCCAACAGTCTATGGTTCAGCCAAAAATAACTGGATGAGTGATGACTGGCAGAATGAAACAACAACTATAGAGCCTTTATTGGAAATGGTTGTTGAGCATATCCCAAGTTTTGAACCTCAGGAGGGTACTACACAAATGTTGATTACCTCTTTAGATTACTCTTCATTTACAGGTAGAATTGCCATTGGACGTCTCCAGCGAGGTTCTTTAAAAGAAGGACAGCAAATCTCTTTGGTAAAACGAGATGGCAGTATCGTAAAATCTAAGGTAAAAGAACTATTTACTTTTGAAGGTCTGGGTCGCATAAAAGTGAAGGAAGTAGCCATGGGCGATATTTGTGCTATAGTCGGACTTGAAGGATTTGAAATTGGAGATACCATTGCGGATATCGAAAATCCTGAAGGCCTTAAGACCATTGCAATTGACGAACCAACAATGAGTATGTTGTTCACCATTAACGATAGTCCGTTTTTTGGTAAGGACGGCAAATTTGTTACTTCAAGGCATATCAAGGAAAGGTTGGAGAAAGAATTGGAAAAGAATCTTGCATTGCGTGTGGAAGAGACAGATAGCGCAGAAAAATTTATGGTTTTTGGAAGGGGTGTTCTACACTTGTCTGTACTCATAGAAACTATGCGAAGAGAAGGCTACGAACTACAGATAGGTCAGCCTCAGGTTATTATTAGGACCATTGACGGAGTAAAATGTGAGCCTATAGAACAGATGACCATAGATTTACCAGAAGAAGTATCAGGAAAAGCTGTGGAAATGGTTTCTATCCGTAAAGGAGAATTAACCAGCATGGAGGCAAAAGGTGAAAGGATGGTATGTGAATTCCTTATCCCTTCTCGTGGAATAATTGGATTGCGAAATCAACTTTTAACCGCAACAGCCGGGGAGGCAATAATGGCCCATCGCTTTTTGGAATACCAACCTATGAAAGGAGATGTTCCTCAAAGGCAAAATGGCTCATTGGTTTCTATGGAAAATGGAAAGGCTATTCCTTATTCAATAGATAAATTACAAGAAAGAGGCAGGTTTTTTGTAGATCCGGGTGAAGACATCTACGAAGGTCAGGTTATTGGTGAGAATACCAGAGGTGACGATATGGTAATCAATATCACCAAAACCAAGAAACTTTCAAATGTACGTTCTTCCGGGGCGGATGATAAGGCAAAAATAGTACCGGCCATCAAATTTTCTTTGGAAGAAGCCCTGGAGTATATTCAAAAAGATGAATATGTAGAGGTTACCCCTAAACATTTACGCCTGCGTAAAGTATTTCTAAAAGAGGTAGACCGCAAAAGGAATAAAATCACTTAAATTTTTCGAAACTGTGCAGGCTTAATCTCTAGGTGCCTCATGCAATGCTGCCGCTGCTGCGCCAACTATTCCTGCCTGGTTTCTTAATTCTGCCGGAATTACAGGAGTTTCAATGGTGATATAATCTTTGTATTCACCAAATTGTTTAGAAGTTCCACCACCTAAAATAATGTGGTCAGGAGAAACTAGAAGTTCCACATATTTTAAGAATATATTAAATCTCTTTCCCCATTGTTTATAAGAAAGCCCCTCATTTTCCTTTGCAGATGCTGCTGCCCAGGTTTCAATTTTTTTATATTTCTTATAGGGTATTTGGCCAAGTTCAAAGTTGGGAATTAATTCGCCATTAAAAAATGCCCCGCTTCCTAAACCGGTACCAATAGTAATCATTACAACAAAGCCTTCTTTGTCTCTGCCTATCCCATAATTCATGGTGGCATAGCCAGCCGCATCCGCATCATTGATAACAGTTACCGGCAGTCCGGTGGTATTACTGAATAGTTCTTTTACATTTACATTCACCCAGGATTTATGTAAATTTCCTCTGGATTTGCATATCCCATGCCTGATAATTGAAGGGAATCCAACTCCAACCGGACCTTGATGATTAAAGTGTTCAACTAACTTTTTAACCACTTCCGCCATTTCTTGTGGTTTTCTGGATACAGGAGTAGGAATTCTGTAACGTTCCGTCAACATTTCTCCTGTTACGGAGTTTACCAATGCACCTTTCATTCCGGAGCCACCAATATCAATGCCCAATACCACCATTTATAAATTTTAAATTAATATACAGGTTTATAAAATTGCGTTTAAATGTAACGAAAAACTTTTAGTGGTTCATTGGATTTTTATATTAGATATCCTTTCTTATTAAGAAAATTAAAAATAAGTTTATCAACTTCAGATACCATATTTCTGTCTTGGTAACTTAGCCATACCATTTCAGAAATTTCAGAATCGGGGCACAACTCTCCTGTGAAACCCCCTGTATAACATCGCATTCTAACCATGACGCCTGGCTGAAGTCCATCCGCGGAGGCCTCAAATATCCCCATTAATTTTAATGAAGAAATGTCTAAAACTACCTGTAATTCCTCCTTTATTTCTCTGGAAAGAGATTGCGTATCGGATTCACCAGGTTCTCTTTTACCCCCCGGAATATAATAGACATCCTTACCTGCGCTCCTGGTACATAAGATTCGGTTGTCCGCAATATGAATCCATGCCAACACATCCAGGACAACCTGCGATGGTTCAATATAATAGTCGATGGAGTTAAGGGAATGGTCAGGGTCTAATTTATCCAGTATTTTATCAATAAAAATCCCAAAACGGGTTAATGTACCGAGTCTTTTGTTTCGGCCCAGGGCACTGGAGATAGTCTCATCCCTGTTTCCAAATTTGTAACCTCCTTTTTTTACCCATAGTGTATTTAGTAAATGCTGCATCAGTACATTGCCCAACTGGTCTATAGATACGGCAATCTTTAATAGATATTCTCCAATACCTCTAAAGCCTTTTGTGAATAAGGAATATAGGATGCCGTATAAAAATCCTAAAGGGCCGGTAAGAATTAGCAAAACTAAAGACACTATAAAAAGGAGTATCCCGACAAAAGGGCTGGATTTTCTATTTGGAAGACTTTCTTGTTTTTTAAGAATCACATCAGATTTAGTTGCTCAACCACTAAGTTAATGGATATTTAGAAAACATAATTAATCAATACTCATGGTCGCTTTTGACGGATTCAAGTTTTAATTCTTAAGACCCAGCGGGGTTCTTTTTATTTAGGATTCCATATAAGAAGAATCCAATGCTCAAGCCTAATACTACATAAGTGAGTATGGAGTATAATTGAGATTCTGAAATTATATTTAAAAAAGGAAGTAAAATTATAGGGGATAAAAACTGACCCATAAACCAAAATGTGGTTAACCTGCCAATTTCCTGACCTCGAATCTGTTCGGGGGCTAATTGCATTACCCAAATATTTGCATTAGGGATCATTAGACCCATACCCAGGCCAGCAAGCAACATTCCTATCATAACCATGCCGTATGATCCCCCATAGGAAATACTGGCAAAAGCCATTGCCATTAATAAATAGCCAATCCCAAAAATCTGTTGATAGCTCAATTTGTCTTTAATACGTGAAAATGAAAGCGAGGAAATTACCGAGAAAAGAGTGCTTGAAGCTATTGCGATGCCAATCAAAGTGTTTTTTTCAATGCCGATAGATTTTAAATAGAATGGTATCTGCACGGGGATAATAAAAAACAGAATCCACATAATCATCACATTTATAAAGACAAGCCAAATTATTCTAGGTGATTTAACAGAAGTATCCTTACTTTTTGCAATATGTACTGTTTTTGGTTCTTTTAGAAATAAATTGGTCATGGGAAGGATTACGATGGGAAATAAATAGAGTAAAAAAGGAACCCGCCATGATATATCGGCCAATACGCCCCCCAGAGTAACAAACATTATACCTCCTAAAGACATCACTGCTATTTGTAAACCTGCAAACTTTTGTCTGGATTTGCCCTGATAATAATCTGCTATAAGCGTTGTAGCAATGGTCATTGTGATTCCAACACAAATACCCAGCAAAGCTCTTCCAACCAGGATAAGATATATATTCTCCAACCAATAACCCGAGCTTCCGGCAATGGCGTAAAGGATTAAGGCAGCGCCTAAAAGTCGTAATCTTCCAAATTTATCTATGAACTTCCCTGCGATTATCGCAGTTAGGGCGATAAAAAGAGCAGGAAAGGAAAGTGTGAGTTTTACCAGGTTTTCAGCATTTGGCATTGAAGAAAATGCCTTTGTCATATCAGGCAAAGAAGCAGATATGGTAATCATAGACATAATGGTAAGGCTACTTACCAGTAAAAGGGTAACTTTTACCTGCCAGCTTTCAGTATTCATGGTGAATCATATTTATAATTAACCCCCGGTAGGTAAAAAGCACCGAGGGAGTTTGTAATGTTAGGTTTTAAACATATCTGTTTTAGACCATTTCCCCTTTCATGAGTTTTGGAAGCATAGCCATAAAGTTCTCTTTTTTATTTAAATGTGGCAGGGGTTCAGTTGGCTCCGGTAAACCTAGAAATGTGCATAGAGGCCCCCAGCCGTCGCGCACATCATAAACCAGTAATTTATCTTCAGGTACACTGGCTTTTACATCTGCCAAATGATCTTCCCAGAATTTTTGGGCAAATTCTTTATCCTCAAATTTTCCTTGAAGTCTTTCAGCAAAAAAGCACTTCTTGAACCATTTAATACACTTCACTACATTTCTGATCCTGGCATTGAAAAGTAATTTTCCAATCATTTTTATCTTTTCACCCGGAGTTTGAGGTCCGGCTCTGAATACTGTGCTATCCACACTTTTGTACCAATCTTCAAAATCCCTTACTGTGAGGATGACCTTGGCATCGGGGTATCGTTTCATATGTTCTTTGTACCAGGGGTAGCCAGGAAAATCTACTGTCCCGTCGTACCCTTGGTAAAGCGCATCCCAGTCAGTATCCCCGGTTTCGTCGAGGGTCTTCCAATAATGGAGTTTCTCGGGGTTTACCAGTAATTCCTTCATGTGGTAAACATGTTTTAGGCCCAATTGTTCCAGGCTTTGTTTTAATGTATTTGTACCGGTCCTTGGTAACCCGGCTCCTATAATTTTAATTGACATTGGTATTGTTTTAAGTTAGTTAATAATTGATTTTCTATTTATTGTACGCTATCCTGCGCTACAGGCGGGGGTGGCATTTTAAATATAAAAGGATCGGGTTGCTCCGCAATAGGGGCCAGGTCTTTGCCTGCAAATGCAGGAAAGTCCTCGGTAATATGTGTTGCCCTAAATTGCATATATTTAAAGGGGCCAATTGGTGACGGCACCGTGCCATCAGGCATTTTGTAATTGTCGTTATAAGGATTCCAATATTCCCATACAATTTTTTGGTCTGGGGTAACTTCCATCAATCGCCCTTTGGCTCCAGAAGTTATTAGGGTATTCCCATTTTTCATTCGATGAGCTCCTGACACAAATGCCGAATAAAAAGAGTACTTGTCTGGGGAGGTATAAGACCAAACAGGGCCTTCAGGCCCAAAAGTTCCATTCTCTTCCAAAATATAAGCTCCCTCTGAATTTGTTGGTGGCACAAATTCGAAAACCGCGCTATGATTGCCAAGAACTCCAATAGGAGCTTTAACCTCTGGAGATTTGCTTGTCATTAAGACTGCCCACATAGAGGGTGCTGTGTTGTCTGGATGTTCAATATCATTATTAAAAACCATTAAATGACCTTCACCGGGATATCCTTTGGGAATCCATTTTATATCGTGTTCAAAAAAGAGTTTCTTGTCTTCTTTAGTACCTCGTCCGTAATTAGCTGGGTTACCCCAGCGGTACAAAAGATCTCCTCCATGGCCCCATCTGCCACCGGTACTTCCTTTGGCTTCTTCAATGGTTGTGCCATGGTCTATGATCATTATTTCATTGTAAGCAGGGACACTGATGACAATCTGATCTAATTCTGCATTATAGGCAATAGCATTGGTGTGGGTAAAGTCGGAATGCTGGTTATCTACGGTGGCATTTCCTGTCATCATACCCATTTTTATCCCTTGTTGAACCTGTTCTTCTGTCATTGGAGGATATATATCCCCGTGTACATTAAAGTTAATTTTTCTGGGATTTTCTGCCAGAACCCCATAATTGTTTTTGGTACTGTCTATATCCTGGATTAAATGGTCCCACATATGCCATTCCCATACAATTTCACCCCCGGTCGGTCCGGAAGGTTTTATTTCAATGATCTTATCCGGCCAAAGCCCAGCTTTCGTAACATGTTTCGGGTCTCTACCCGCCTCGATAGCTTCTTTTTCAGATTTGGCTTCGTAAGAAATGGCAAGAATATTTCCGTTAGGTAATAATTCAATATCATGATGAATCAATTCATCTTCATCTGCCCATTCAAAATCCCACAAGATATTTCCGTCCCATTCGTATTCCCTAATTCTTCCTGCTTGTCCTCCCGCTGCAAAGGTAGGAAAGTCGGGATCTACTTCTAATCTAACCAGGTTGCCATTCTCTTTTAAATATTGGTTAACTACCGCCAATTCTGCTTCCCAGGTATGAACTACTTGCCCATCGAGATTAATAAGATGTGTTTTAGTACTTGCGGGAGGTTGAATCATAACATAGCCAGGGGTAGCTTTTGCTGTTTTTTCTTTAAGTCCCCGTTTCACGGTCAGACCTGTTATACTTCTGGTATCTTCAGGTTTCCATTCGCGGATCTCAATTTTTTCTACAACTTCTGGTGTGGGCTTTTCTTCTTTACAAGAAAAGAAAAATAATAGGACAAAACTAAAGAGTAAAGACTTGAATATCTTCATAATTTGTTGGTTTGTTTGATTTCGATAAAAAAACATTTAAAATTCAATTAGCTATCAACTAAAAGGGTTAATTCAGCTGAATTGCTAATGTATTAGCAATTGAATAGCCAGAAAGATAATTATAAATTTAGAAAAATTCACTTTTAGAATCGCTAATTATTTTTTAAGGACATTAGTAAATTGATTCTTCGGTAAAGTAGATGGTTTATCATCAAACTGATTAAACTGCTTTCTGAATTACCTCGAATACTTTGGCGCTTTCACATTTTAGGGTTTTGGAAGGATATTTGAGAAGTAGCGCGTAATCATGAGTGGCCATTAGGATGGTTCTTCCTGTCTTATTGATTTCCTGTAATACTTTCATGACTTCTACACTGGTCTGTGGGTCCAGATTACCTGTTGGTTCATCTGCCAGGATAATTTCTGGGTCATTCAATAAAGCTCGCGCAATGGCAATCCGTTGCTGTTCCCCTCCGGATAATTCATGAGGAAATTTAAACCCTTTTGTTTTCATACCTACCTTATCCAGTACGCCCTCAATTTGCGCATCCATTTTTTCCGGATCTTTCCAGCCTGTTGCTTTGAGAACAAACATAAGATTCTTGTTGATGTTTCTATCAGGAAGCAGCTTAAAATCCTGGAAAACTATGCCCAGTTTTCGCCTTAAAAAGGGGATATCCTTTTCTTCAAGAGTTTTTAGATTAAACCCTACAATTCGCCCATGTCCCTCTAATAATGGAAGATCTGCGTAAAGGGTTTTCATGAGACTGCTTTTTCCACTTCCGGTCTTTCCTATCAGATATACAAACTCTCCTTTTTTTACCTCCAGCGTAATATCATTCAGCACCATATTATCTTTTTGGAAAACGGCAACATCTTTAAGATTTAGTATGCTTTCACTCATAATTTAAATGTTGATATAAAAGTAATAAGTTCCTTCTTAATTCGAGCTCACATGAACTAAAAATCTATTATTTAGTTGTTGAACATACTTAGTAACAATATTTGACGTTATTATGGGAAATTACGGTACTTCTTAACAGCTAGAGAACATTATGCGAAAGAAAAAAACCGCGCTACTTCTATATTTCATTGGGATTGCTATTTCTGGATTCACCCAGGAATCAAAAGTTTATACCCATCATCAAAAACAGTATCAGGACGCGCTGGCGCTGTACAATAGCCAACAATATCAGGCTGCTCAGACCATTTTTGAAAAAGTGCAAATGAGTACCAAAGATTTTGAAACAGAAGCCAATAGTGCATATTACGTTGCAAATGCCGCAGTAAGATTAAATCAGCTTGGTGCAGACAGGTTGATGGAAAATTTTGTAGCTAACTATCCAACTTCCACAAAGCGAAACTCCGCCTTTATGGATGTTGCCGATTATTATTTCGAAAACGGTAAATATCCCTATGCGCTTACATGGTATAGAAAAGTGGATCAAAATTCTATGTCGGCTGTGGAAAAGGAGCGGTTTAATTTTAATATGGGTTATTCCTTGTTTAGCTCCAAAAAACCTAAAGAAGCAGAGCGCTATTTAAGCAAGGTTACAACATCCTCCACATATGGTTCCCAGGCCAAATACTACCTGGGTTATATTGCTTATCAGCAAGATGATTATGAAGGTGCTAACGAGCGTTTCGATCAGATAACGGACCAGGAATTACTAAGTGATAAGCTTTCCTATTACCAGGCCGATATGAATTTTAAGCTGGGTAATTTTGAAGAGGCAATTGAACTGGCCAAGTCACAGTTAACAAAATCTGACAGACAAGAGGTATCTGAACTAAACAAAATTATTGGGGAGAGTTATTTCAATTTAGGACAGTATGCAAATGCAATACCCTATTTGGAAGCTTATAAAGGGAAACGTGGTAAATGGAGCAATACAGATCACTATTTGCTGGGCTATTGTTATTATAAACAGGCAGACTACGCTAACGGAATTAACCAATTCAACAAAATTATTGATGGTAACAACGGAGTAGCCCAAAATGCGTATTACCATTTAGCTGAGTGTTATTTAAACCTGGATAAAAAGCAGGAAGCCTTGAATGCTTTCAGGAATGCTTCTCAGATGGATTTTAATACTGAGATACAAAAGGATGCATATCTTAATTATGCTCGCCTGAGTTATGAAATTGGGAATCCTTATGAAGCAGTTCCTAAGGTGCTCTCTGCCTACCTTGAAACCTATCCTAATGATCCTTATTCCAAGGAAATGCAGGAATTATTGGTTGACTCCTATATTACATCTAAAAACTTTGAAGGCGCACTAGCTCTATTGGAGGAAAACAGCAGTTTCGCCAGTAAAGCAACTTATCAGAAGGTTGCGTTCTATAGGGGAGTAGAATTGTTCATTGAAACAGATTACGCCTCTGCGCATGCTTTGTTTACGAAATCACTTAATAATGCGCCAGATAAACTTTTCGAGGCACGAGCCAGATATTGGAAGGCGGAATCTCAATATATGCTAAATGCTTTTGAGGATGCACTTTCAGACTATCTTCAGTTTAAAAACAACCAGGCAGCAATGCAAACTGAAGAAATTCAGGATCTTGATTATAACCTCGGGTATACCTATTTTAAACTGAAAAGCTACAACAACGCAATTTCTTATTACCAGGCTTATGCAAACAAGGGAACGGATGATGATAAAAAAAATGATGCCAATGTTCGCTTGGGCGATTGCTATTTCGTAACCAGCAAATACTGGCCGGCCATTGAATCGTATAATAAAGTTTTGCAGTCCGGTAGTCCCGAAAAAGACTATGCTGCCTTCCAGAAGGCTATAAGCTATGGTTTTATTGACAGGAGTGCCACAAAAATTGAGGAACTCAATGGTTTTATTTCCAGGTATCCCAAATCGAGTTTAAAGGATGATGCGCTATTTGAACTGGGGAACTCCTATATTAAAGAGAATCGGGAGCAAATTGGGTTAGAAACTTATGACAGGCTAATAAGTGACTATCCTGGCAGCACTTTGGTTCCCCGGGCATTACTCAGACAGGGATTGGTTTATTATAATTCCAATAAAAATGACCTGGCTTTAAATAAGTTCAAAACAGTAGTTCGAGATTACCCTAATTCCCAGGAGGCAATACAGGCAGTGGCCACAGCCAAACTCATTTATGTAGACACAGGGCAGGTAAGTGAGTATGCCAGATGGGTAGAAGGAATAGACTTTGTTGAAGTATCCGATGCGGAATTGGATAATGCCAGTTATGAATCTGCTGAGAAGCAAAGCCTTCAGGGTAGAAATGAAGCGGCAATTAAAGGATATGAAAACTATATAAGGGATTTCCCAAATGGATTACATGCAATAAATGCCAACTTTAACCTTGCTCAGTTATATTTTGCGAAGGAGGATAAAGACCAGGCACTTGCCGGATATACTTATGTCGCCAACAGTGGCGCTAGTGAATATTCTGAACAAGCCCTTACCAGGGTTTGTGAAATTTATATTGGAAATAAAAACTATGCCTCGGCACTTCCTTTCCTTCAGAGATTAGAATCAATCGCGGATATTCAACAGAACAGAACATTTGCACAATCTAACCTAATGAAAGGGTATTATGAACAAAAGAATTATGACCAGACCATAGCCTACGCGGAAAAAGTTCTGGCAACGGGTAATATCGACGATAGAATTAAAAGTGATGCACAGATCATGATCGCTAAATCGGCCATTGCAACAGGCAACGAAGAAAGAGCGGAGTTGGCTTATTCTGAAGTTTTAAAAATAGCTAGTGGCGGATTGGCGGCAGAGGCTTTGTATTATGATGCATACTTTAAGCAAAAGGCAGGGTCTTTTGAGGCTTCCAATACTTCTGTTCAAAAATTGGCGAGAGATTATGCAGCTTATAAGGAATGGGGTGGTAAAGGTCTAATTCTTATGGCTAAGAATTATTACGCTCTGGACGATGCTTATCAGGCAACATATATTCTGGAAAGTGTAATTGCAAATTTTGGTGATTATGCTCAGATTGTCGCTGATGCGGAAGGAGAATTAGCGATTATAAAATCGAAAGAAGCACAACGAAATTCATCCATTGTTCCGGACGGAAACTAAATAGATAAGAACACATTATGCAAAGGGAACTAAAAGTTACGATAATTGCTTTAATAGGTTTAGTGCAGCTCTTATCGGCACAAGACGAAAAAGACATTGGAACGGAAACTGTTACGGTGGTAAGGCCATATTCACCGACAGTTTCAGATGCCTTCAAGGTAAAATCTATTCCAAATCTCAATGATTCTATTGTACTTCAAAAAAAGAAGATTGAGTACAGCATTTTTTCAATACCTGTTGCTTCGACTTTTACACCGGCCAAGGGGAAGGCGTCTGTTGTGCAAAAAGCCAAACCGGAAAAACTATATAATTCCTATGCTTCTGTCAATTTTGGAAATTTTAGCACTGCCCTCGCAGATTTTTATACCAGCAGAGACATAGACAGGGGTAATAAAAGAGTAGATTTTGGACTTAATCATCATTCCTCACGCGGAAACCTTGAAGATGTTTTGCTCGATACCGATTTTTACAATACCAAATTGAATGCTTCTTATAATCAAAAAGAAAGAGATTTGAATTGGCGTGCCGATATTGGATTTCAACATCAGAAATACAATTGGTATGGCCTTCCTGAAGGGGTTTTTGATGAAGCAACAATTAGTACAATTGATGAAAACCAAAATTATTTTGGCCTTGAAGCTGGTGCCAAACTCCAGATGGAGGAGTCTGTTTTTGCTGGCGGCGAAATATTGTATCGAAGATTTTGGGATGCAGTGGATTCCGGAGAAAATAGATTTTTGATAAAACCAGAATTTCAATTTCCAGTCTCGTCAGAATTAGTGACTTTAAAGGTCAATTTTGATTATGTAGGTGGGAGTTTTAAAAATGCTGGCATAAATAGCTCAACGAACACAATGGGAATAGATTACGGCCAAATGCAAATTGGTGCAAATCCAAACTTGGTATTATCCGGGGATAAATACACCTTAAACCTTGGAGTTTCTTTAATATATGGTCTGAATACAGAGGTTAGTGACAGCAATTTTTATATTTATCCGGAAATTACGGCCTCGTACAGATTGTTAGAAGATGCGGTTATTGGTTATGGAGGCATAGAAGGGGGGTTAGATCAAAATTCTTATTATAGTTTTGTTGGAGAAAACCCATTTGTATCTCCCACTTTAACTATTATGCCTACAGATAGGCAGTATGATGCATTCCTGGGTATAAAAGGTCAAATTATACCTAGTCTGAGCTATAACATAAGAGGATTCTATAGAGCTGAAAACAGAAAACCACTTTATAAATTAAATCCTCAAAATGATTTTAGAGATGATGAAAAGGGATATTATTATGGCAATTCATTCGAAGTATTTTATGATGATATTAAAACCGTCGGATTGTTTGCCGAATTAAATGTGGATATAAACAGAGATTTCACGCTTGGAGTAAACGTAGAACTATTTGATTACAATACGGAGACTGATAATCCTGCATGGAACCTTCCTGATGTTAAAGGGTCATTGCTTTTGGATTACCAGATAGGAGAAAAATGGTTTCTGGGGGCTAATTTATTTTATGTAGGCGAGCGTCAGGATTTAAGTGCCCAGGTGGTAGAAAATATTC
Organism: Eudoraea sp.; assembly: GCF_039969275.1. Lineage (GTDB taxonomy): Bacteria > Bacteroidota > Bacteroidia > Flavobacteriales > Flavobacteriaceae > Eudoraea. The sequence goes on along the minus strand of NZ_JBDVOC010000010.1, from coordinate 522,569 downwards.
TGCCTGCAGATTTCCCTTCCACAGTGATCACTTTAGATAGTTTTTTTGATGCAAATGCCCATGTGGGATATCATTTCAATGAACAACTTTCTATTTTTGCCAAAGCAAATAATATCGCAAATAATTCGTATCAGCGATGGGCCAATTTTAGAGTGCAGAGCTTCCAGGTATTGGCAGGGGCATCCTATAAGTTTGATTTTTAAATAACATTATAAATAATAAAGTTAAATTTTAGCTCAATCATCTGTAAAAGACACTGTTTAACGGTATTAACTTCATGCCAGAAGATTAATTCTTAATTTAGGGTAAGGTAATAGCCCCCTCATTATTTTGGTTGCAAAGTGTACATACAGCTTGTTGTTCACCTACTTTTGGTGTATTGCGAACCTTCTGTCCCAAAACCTGATACAAAATCCAAGTTTTGAGCAGTACGATGCTTGCCCGGCACGTCTCGGTAATTTTGAAACTGATGTCGCTCATTGGAGTACACCAACAAAAGGATCTACTGATTATTTTAATGGTTGCAGCACGATAATGGGGACCCCTGAAAATTTTAATGGGACACAACCACCAGATTTTGGCAAGGGCTATGCCGGCCTTTATCTTTATGCCCCGGATGATTATCGGGAATATATACAGGTACCGCTTACTCAAACCTTAGAGAAAGGTAAAACCTATCAGGTTTCTTTCCACGTTAGTCTTGCCGAACGTTCGGACTTCGCCGTAAAAGATTTTGGAGTACTGTTTTCAAAGGATAAACTGGACTTGAATATAAAAAAAGAGCTCTCAAAAATGCACATGTATAAAATTGTGGGTAATGCCTATAATTTTATGGAGATTGGATATACAAATTTTTATAGAGATACAAAAGATTGGGTTGTAGTAAGTACCAGATTTGCAGCCAAAGGCACAGAAAATTATATGATAATAGGCAATTTTAAGAATAATGCCGGTACCAGAAAGTTTAAAATAAAAAAAGGAGCCAAACAGGGAGCTTATTATTACCTGGATATGGTTGCATTAAATCTGGCAAAATCTATAGGTTCTATTGTGAATTCATCTCATGATCCGGATCTGGAAACTGAAAATTACGAACTCGACAAAATTCATGTTTTTAAAAATGTCCTATTCAATTTTGATGAATTTAAGTTATTGGATTCCGCTAAAACAGATGTTCAAAAAATATATAACTACCTGGATGCAAACAAGTCACTTCAGATAACCGTTGACGGACATACAGATAATATTGGAACTAGTTCTTATAACCAGTATTTATCGGATAGACGTTGTTCTGCAGTTGCTAAATATTTAATTGAACTGGGAGTTTCAGAGGATAGGATAAGTTGGAAAGGTCATGGTGGAAGTGCACCTATAGCAAGTAATGAAACAGAAGAGGGCAGGCAGAAGAATAGGCGCGTAGCTTTTATTATTTCGGAAAAGGACTAAGCCTTACTTCAAAAAAATGCTGTACATTTAGACATAAACGTAATAACTTTTCTGATGAAAACAATTTTTAAAAATTTCTGCCTTATAATATTAATACTGATATTTTCTAATGGATATTCTCTTGAAAGGTGTAATGCTTTAAATGGGGTTGAAAGTTCTGATATGCTTGTTAAAAAAAAGAAATGGACCGGAAGTTGGGACTATTCAGTTCAGGATGTTCCGGTAGAATATAGTTCCGGGGTATTGCATATCTCTAAAAAAAAGAAGGTGTATACTGTGAAACTGGAATTGCCGGGGGGTGATCTGCCTGCGGATAACGTAAAAGTTGATAAAAACAAACTGACTTTCTCTGTAGATATAGAAGGAAGTATGGTGGACGTTGCTCTTATTATGGATGGGGATTCTTTTAAAGGCGAAAGCAATACCCCTGACGGCACCTTTATGCTTGAAGGTAATCGCCGAATTTGAGGTTTTACAAACTAATTAAATAGCTACTATCTACTTGTCCTGCCATGAAATAAGGGACTAAGGAAATATTTTACTCAATCTTTAATATATAAATGTTTACATCAGAAACCTCGTATTAATTTTGGCTCTTATTCTCGCTGTTTGCCGAGTTCCAAAGAATATTCCGAAAATTATGGCAGAGCAGGTATATATAGATGGGAGACTTCAGACAGGAAACCTAACAGATTAATTCTTAAAGTATAAAACAAAAAAAGCCGAAGTGTTTAACTTCGGCTTTTAACTTTTATCTATGTTTATTACATACTCATACTAAAAGGAACCGCGACTCTTGTGGTGCCCCATCCTAATACCATATGTACTCCATTGTCTACTTCCTTGAATCCGATAGAAAATGCTTCCAATGATTCATCTCCCATACTAACAGAACCTTTAGTCTTAGCTACATCAGCAGACTCATCATAAGAATAAGCTCCCCATTGATTTAAATTGCTATTCAAAATAACCGTCCATTCAGATTCCCCTGGCACAGTGAATAGAGAATAAGTTCCTGCTTTCACAGAAGTATCTCCAAACATCATATCTTTATAAAGGGTAATCTCGGCAGCTTCGTTTGCTCCTGTTCTCCAAACTTTACCTTCAGGTGCAAGTTGTGAAAGTGATCTTTCTTTTAATTGTGGTCTGCTATATACAACCTTTATCAACTTATCGGAAACTTTGTAACTGGAGGGATATGAGGCAATATCCGCTGGACTTTTATCCATCCCACCAAACTCCTGCGCTGTAATTTCATTCGTAAAAACTATGGCTAAGGCCATGATAGTTAGTGTCAATACTTTTTTCATAATTGTGCTTGTTTTTATATTTATCAAATCTAATTAGTAAACCCTTTGGGTTCTTATAAAAAGTCGTTAAAATTTTAACTGCTTACAAAATGTTCGTTCAATACTCCTATTTTTGGAGTTTTGATTGAAAATCTTATCAAATATTGCTTATTTGATTACAATATGAAATAAATAACCTTAGTTGTGTTTCAATTTAATAAGTTTATTCGCATCTTTGCCTAATAACTGATAAAATATTTATAGAATGTGTGGAATAGTGTGTGCATTTGATGTAAAGGAAAGTACAGAAACCTTGAGACCCCAATTATTGGAAATGTCCAAGAAAGTAAGGCACAGAGGTCCTGATTGGAGTGGGATTTATGCAAATGAGAAGGCTATATTGGCTCATGAACGTTTGGCAATTGTGGATCCTGCATCTGGAAAACAACCCCTATTTAGTGAAGATCAGAAACTTATTTTAGCCGCCAACGGGGAAATATATAACCATAGAGAATTAAGGAAGCAATTTAAAGGATCTTACACTTTCAGTACAGAATCTGACTGTGAAGTTATTCTGGCGCTATATCAGAAAAAAGGACCTGATTTTTTGGATGATATGAATGGGATTTTTGGATTTGCAATTTATGACTCTGAAAAAGATGAATATTTTGTAGCCAGAGATCATATGGGTATAATTCCACTATATATGGGTTGGGATAAAAACGGGACCTTTTATGTTGCTTCTGAACTTAAGGCATTGGAAGGTACATGCACAAAAATAGAGCTTTTTCCACCAGGACATTATTTGCATAGTAGTGACGGGGAACTAAAGAGATGGTATAAAAGGGATTGGATGGATTACGAAGCTGTAAAGGAAAACCAAACAAGTATCGATGAAATAAGGGATGCCCTGGATGCGGCAGTGCACAGGCAATTAATGTCTGATGTGCCTTATGGGGTTCTTCTATCAGGAGGTCTTGATTCTTCCATTACCTCTGCTATAGCCAAAAAGTATTCTCAAAAGCGAATAGAGTCTGATGATGCCAAGGATGCCTGGTGGCCGCAATTGCATTCATTTTCTGTAGGATTAGAAGGATCGCCGGATCTCGCAGCCGCTCAAATAGTAGCAGACCATATAGGCACTATCCACCATGAAATTAAGTTTACTATCCAGGAAGGCCTTGATGCTATTAAGGATGTAATTTATAACCTGGAAACCTATGATATTACTACCATCAGGGCATCAACACCTATGTACCTGATGGCCAGGGTAATAAAATCTATGGGCATTAAAATGGTCCTTTCAGGTGAAGGTGCTGATGAACTATTTGGTGGCTACCTGTATTTTCACAAGGCACCCAGTCCTATGGATTTCCATGAAGAGACTGTTAGGAAATTAAGCAAGTTACATATGTATGATTGCTTAAGGGCAAATAAATCTTTAGCAGCCTGGGGAATTGAAGGCAGGGTTCCTTTTCTGGATAAAGAATTTATAGATGTGGCTATGCGGATTAATCCAAAAGACAAGATGATAAATGGGGAACGAATGGAAAAATGGGTGGTGCGTAAAGCATTTGAATCTGTATTGCCGGAAAGTGTGGCCTGGAGGCAAAAAGAACAATTTTCTGATGGGGTTGGGTATAGCTGGATAGATACATTGAAGGAAGTTGTGAATAAGGAAGTATCTGACGAACAATTGGCTAATGCAAAATTCAGATACCCTATTCAAACTCCTACCACAAAGGAAGAATTTTATTATAGGTCTATATTTGAGGGGCATTTCCCAAGTGATGCTGCTGCATGGTCCGTGCCACAGGAGGCATCGGTAGCCTGTAGTACTAAAATTGCATTGGAGTGGGATGAGGCCTTTAAAAACATGAATGATCCTTCAGGACGTGCTGTTGCCAATGTTCATGATGATGCTTATGAATAGTAAATACTTTATTTCAGAAATACTGAAATTCTGTTCACAAAACCTTCTTTTTTATAAGAAGTAGCTATTGAATTATTAATTAGTCAGAAGGAAGCACCAATATTTTGGGGCTTCTTTTGCATGCTTCATGCCTTCTTCTCATCATGAACTTCTGTAATTACATGATCATTTGGTACAAAGCGGCTATGGCAAAAACACAAGTCGTGATGATAATGGGCCCTAATAATCCAAAGATGGTGCCTCCATACCGGAAGTCTTTTTGTTCGAGTTTGCCCGTACTATATGCAATAGCATTGGGAGGAGTAGATATGGGCAAGTATAAGGCCGCGGAGGCGCTCAAACCGATTACAAAGGGTAAAATAGCTGGATTTTCAAAGGTAAGAATAAGACTTATTGGAATAAGAATTGTTGCCGTGGCTGTATTACTCATGATATTCGACAAGATAACTGTGAGGAAGGCAAAACTAATTACAATCATATAGAAGTTTAAATTGGTTTGATCTAGCTGTTCGATATAATAACTAGCCAGTCCCGTATCCTGAATTGCGAGCCCAAGTGTTAGACCTCCTGCTACAAGCATAAGCGTGTCCCAGGGTAGTTTGCGTACGTCCTCTCCGGAAATAATACCTGTCATGGTCAATAAAATAATAGGCACAAAGGACACCATAGCCGCAGGAATGCCATGTACTTTTTCTGTGAGCCATAAGAGAAGTGTGAGACCCAACACTGAAAGGACCACTTTTTTTTTGATTTTTTCGAAGCGGTATTTGGGGTCATTAGGATCCAAAGTTTCCTTCTTTATATCAATATGCATTTTCTGTTGTTTGGGAATATATTTTTTAGTTAGAGCAAACCAAAACATAAAAGTCAGAATGATGGCGATCGGAAATCCTACAATCATCCATTCCAGGAAACCTACGGGAATTCCGTGATTATTCAATGCTTCCACGGCTATTGCGTTTGGTGGTGAGCCAATTAAAGTACCCATGCCGCCAATTGAAGCAGCACCGGATATTCCGATAAGAATTGCCTTGGCAAAGGGAGAGTCTTTGTCAAGTGTATTTATAAACGGTAGTACAGAAGCTATCATCATGGCCGTGGTAGCTGTATTAGACATGATCATTGAGAATAAGGCGGTAGTAAGCATAAGTCCAAGCAGTATATATTTTGGAGAGGTTCCAAACCTTGAAACGGAAATCCTGAAGACTTCACGGTCTAATTTTGTCTTACTCATTGCTTCAGCAATAAAAAATCCTCCCAACATCAGCCATATGACGCTACTCGACCAGGAATTCACATACTGAATCATGTGGCCCTGGACATTCTCCGGATCAACCTTACCATAATAGTTGGCCATGCCATAGATTAAACCGCCAAAGACAAGCAATCCGACCGCAAAGGGTGGTATGGCCTCTGTAACCCAAAGACCGACTGCCAGGAAAAGTATGAACAGCACAAATAATTGGGCTTCATTGAGCGAGGGTTCATACAAAAAATAGGTAAGAGTTCCTGCGGCTATAATACTTAACAAGAAGTAGATTATTTTACTCTGAATATCTACTACTCTTTGAATTTCAGAAAGAATTTTGATCGAGGCGGTTCTGGAATCGGCCATTTTTTTAATGTAAAGTTTCCGCGCAAAAGTACGCCATTTGCTGACTAAGATAACTAACAAAAGTCATGTTTAATCAATTTTCATAGACTTCCTTAAAGGAAGCATAAATTGTTGTTAAATTGTTGATAACTTAAGGGCTTCGTATATGCACAAACACTATATTCTATAGGGTATTACCTATATTTGTAAGATTGCAAAAAATTAAATAATATACTTAAATTATTGTATGAGCGAAGAAGCTAAGAAAAAAGAATATTCCGCTGACAGTATTCAGGCATTAGAAGGTATTGAGCATGTGCGTATGAGGCCTTCCATGTATATTGGAGATATAGGTGTCCGGGGATTACATCATTTGGTTTATGAAGTGGTGGATAATTCAATTGATGAAGCAATGGGAGGATATTGCGACGCTATTGAAGTCATTATAAACGAAGATAATTCAATAACTACTAAAGATAATGGTCGGGGAATACCAGTTGATATTCACAAGAAAGAAGGTATATCGGCACTTGAAGTGGTAATGACCAAAATTGGAGCAGGGGGTAAATTTGATAAAGATTCTTATAAGGTTTCAGGTGGTTTACACGGCGTAGGTGTTTCTGTTGTAAATGCACTTTCCGATCACTTAAAGGCATCTGTTCACAGAAATGGTAAAGTATGGGAACAGGAATATGAAAGGGGTAAATCACTTTATCCTGTTAAAAGCGTTGGAGAATCCAGTGAAACAGGAACTATAGTAACTTTTCACCCGGATGCCGACATTTTTACACAAACTATAGAATACAGTTACGAAACCCTGTCTAATAGGATGAGGGAACTTTCTTATTTGAATAAAGGAGTGACTATAAGTATTTCAGACAGGCGCCAGAAAGACGAAGAAGGTAATTTTGTATCTGACACATTTTATTCAGATCAGGGGTTAAAAGAATTTGTACGTTTTTTAGATAGCAACAGGGAACCCTTGATTAATGATGTCATCTCTATGGAGGGCGAAAAAAACGGGATTCCGGTTGAGGTGGCTATGATTTATAACAATAGCTATACTGAAAATTTACACTCCTATGTAAACAATATTAATACTCATGAGGGTGGAACACATCTTTCGGGATTCAGGAGGGGGCTTACCACAACTTTAAAGAAATATGCCGATAGTTCCGGGATGTTGGATAAGGTGAAATTTGAGGTTGCCGGGGATGATTTCAGAGAAGGTCTTACGGCGATTATTTCGGTAAAAGTGGGAGAACCTCAGTTTGAGGGACAAACCAAGACAAAACTAGGAAACAGGGAAGTTTCTTCGGCTGTGAGCCAGGCGGTATCAGAGATGCTCACCAATTATCTGGAGGAACATCCTGATGATGCCAAAATTATTGTGCAAAAGGTGATTCTGGCCGCTCAGGCGCGCCATGCAGCTGCTAAGGCACGGGAAATGGTACAACGGAAAACGGTAATGAGTATCGGAGGGTTACCGGGAAAATTGTCTGACTGTTCAGAACAGGATCCAGCTCTATGTGAAGTTTTTCTTGTTGAGGGAGATTCCGCAGGCGGAACTGCAAAACAAGGCCGAGACAGGAATTTTCAGGCAATATTACCTTTACGTGGTAAAATATTGAACGTAGAAAAAGCCATGCAACATAAGGTGTTTGAAAATGAAGAAATAAAAAACATTTACACAGCATTGGGTGTAACTATAGGTACTGAAGAAGACAGTAAAGCCTTGAATCTCGAAAAATTGCGTTATCATAAAGTTGTGATCATGTGTGATGCGGATGTAGATGGAAGTCATATAGAAACATTAATACTAACTTTTTTCTTTCGCTATATGCGAGAACTAATAGAAGGAGGTCATGTTTATATTGCAACTCCCCCTCTTTATCTCGTTAAAAAAGGGAGTAAAAAGCGTTATGCCTGGTCTGATAAGGAGCGAGATGGGATTGTTGAAAGTTTTGGAGGTAGCGCCGCAATTCAACGCTACAAAGGTTTAGGTGAAATGAATGCAGAACAACTTTGGGATACCACTATGAACCCATCGTTCAGGACTTTACGACAGATTACAATTGATAACGCCACCGAATCTGACAGAGTATTCTCTATGTTAATGGGAGACGAAGTTCCTCCAAGAAGGGAATTTATTGAGAAAAATGCTGTTTATGCAAATATTGACGTGTAACTAGTATTAAATGAAAGTAAAAATCCCGATGTGAAAGCTTCGGGATTTTTTTATTGAGATTAAGTTATAAGTTTCGATTTTATTTGCCGGAGCTATTATTCCTTAATTAAAAAAGCAGCCTTTTAAAAAGACTGCTTTTCGTAACTATATGGAAAAAAAATTGGGGAATTACTCTCGTTTTGCCAGGGTTTCACCTTTTACATCCTCCAGCAACATACCTTCCGGAGTTTCTTTCATGCTTACAACATCTTTAATCATGTCTGTTCCCGGATAAGAAATAGTGTATACACCTTTATCCGCTACCCAGCTAAAATCAGTTTTGAAGTCAACCTGAGACCCGTTGTATTTTTGGTACCTTCCTAAATATACGTCGTTGAATATCCATTCCTGGCGAACTGTTTGTTTATTAGTTTCGCTGGTATTAATAACATCCACCCTGTACCAAATACCGATGACCGGATCATTATTTTCTGGGATTCTGGAACAGTTACTGGCTAACACAATAGCAACTATCGCCATAAAGGAGAAAAGCTTTTTCAATTCTAGTAGGTTTTAGATTTGGGATCTATTAGTATTTCTAACGCCAATACTAAAACAGGTATTGTTAAAAATCGATGTAATACATAAGAATTGGAGTTTCTTCGTTGAATTGCATTTTATTTTAACATATTAATAAAACAATGCATAAACAAATCAAAACTTCAAGGGAAAATATATGTTGATAATGGGTTCTTAAATCTGTTAAATTTCTGTAATTTTACCAGTCTTATAAATCACTTTAAAATATAGTATATCATGAAAGTTACAGTAGTTGGAGCGGGTGCAGTTGGTGCTAGTTGTGCCGAGTATATCGCAATTAAAAATTTTGCTTCGGAAGTTGTTTTGCTGGATATTAAAGAAGGTTATGCTGAAGGAAAGGCTATGGACCTTATGCAAACGGCTTCTTTGAACGGTTTTGACACCACCATAACGGGCACTACAGGAGATTATTCAAGAACCGCTGATAGCGATATTGCTGTAATCACGTCGGGGATTCCCAGAAAACCAGGCATGACTCGAGAGGAGCTGATTGGTATAAATGCAGGGATAGTGAAAACTGTGGCTTCAAATCTTTTAGAGCATTCACCAAATGTAACTTTGATTGTGGTAAGTAATCCGATGGATACGATGACCTATTTGGTACATAAGACCACAAATCTTCCCAAGAATAAAATTATTGGTATGGGAGGAGCATTAGATAGTGCAAGATTTAAATATCGTTTGGCTGAGGCTCTTGATGCTCCTATCTCAGATATTGATGGAATGGTAATTGGTGGGCATAGCGATACTGGTATGGTACCGCTTGCCAGTCAGGCTGCAAGAAATAGCGTAAAGGTTTCTGAATTTTTATCGGAGGGCCGCCTTCAACAGGTAGTGGAAGACACAAAAGTGGGTGGTGCTACACTTACTAAACTTCTTGGCACAAGTGCCTGGTATGCTCCTGGTGCCGCAGTTTCAGCATTGGTACAGGCCATTGCCTGTGATCAAAAGAAGATGTTTCCTTGTTCTACTTTCCTTGAAGGGGAATATGGCTTAAACGATATCTGTATTGGTGTTCCTGTATTACTCGGCAAAAACGGAATTGAAGATATTGTAGAGATTTCCCTGAGTGATGCCGAAAAAGCTAAAATGCAGGAGAGCGCTGTAGGGGTTAGAAATACTAATGGTTTGCTGGACGTGTAGTATAAACCATTTTTTGATTTATAAGAAGCATCACTCGTGTGATGCTTCTTTTTTTAGAATGAGTTTAGTCTGTATAAAGATTGTTTCCATTATACCAGGGCTCTGGCAATTTTTAGGAACTGATTGTTTTATAGCTGTAAATTGAAAATATTGCTAAATAAAGCTTTAAGTACAAAGGTCTCAACAGTCCTTTGATCTATACAAATAACATAAATAAATTGTCAGTTCTTAAGGGAAATGATATATTTGCACGCTGTTTACAAATTCCATCAAAAAATCAATTAAACCATGCAGAATAAAGGACTTATAAAGCTATTTGCTTTCTTGTTCGGACTGGTAAGTATCTATCAACTTTCCTACACATTCATTACCGCTAAGGTAGAAAAAGATGCAACATTATTTGCAACATCTGCTGTTTCACCCTCTGAGGAGGATTATGTGGCCAAAAGAGAAGCGGTTGAAGCTTCTTATTTAGATTCCATTGGAGGTAATCCTATTTTGGGATATACCAGTTATGACGATGCAAAGAAAAAGGAACTAAATAAAGGCCTGGATCTTAAAGGGGGTATAAATGTTACGCTTCAGATATCGGTAAAAGATATTCTTAAAGGCCTGGCGGATAATACCAAAAATCCAATCTTTAACAAAGCATTAGCGGATGCCGACGTGGCTTCTAAAGACAGTGACGAAACCTATATTGATCTGTTTTTCGAAGCATTTGATAATATAAAGGGAGATGCTAAATTGGCTTCTCCTGATATTTTTGCAAATAAAGGTCTTAGTGATGAGATCAATTTTCAAATGACAGATAATGAGGTAATGCCTATTATCCGGCGAAAAATTGATGAATCTGTAGTATCGGCCTTCGAAGTATTACGTGAGCGTATTGATGGTTTTGGAGTTACGCAACCCAACATTCAGCGTGAAGGCAATTCCGGAAGGATTTTGGTTGAATTACCGGGAGCAAGAGATATCGCAAGAGCCCAGGACCTTCTGTCAAGTACCGCACAATTGGAGTTTTGGGAAACCTATGAACCAGGAAATCAAAGCCTTATAAACTTCTTTATTCAGGCCAATGACCGCCTTAAAACCCTCGTAGAAGACTCGGAAGAAGATGTAGTTGATAAGGAAGAATCTGAGATAGATTCTTTACTCTCAGACGTAACCCAGGATTCTTTGGATCTGGCCACTGAGAGTAATCCATTATTTGAAAAGTTACAGTTAAACGGACCTGGTTTTGCTGTTGGTATAGCGGCAATAAAAGATACCGCAGAAATAGGATCATACCTTCGTATGCCGGAAGTCAGACGTTTATTAGCTGCAGAAGTACAATTCACAAAATTTTTATGGGAGCGGCCTACTAAGGATTCCGAAGTGGCATCCTTATATGCCTTAAAATCTAACAGGGATAATACCCCTAGAATTAGTGGTGATGTGGTTAGTGATGCCAGGGACCAATTTGACCAGTTTAACAGGCCAGCTGTAGGCATGGACATGAACGTAAAAGGTGCTAAGCTTTGGGAAAAACTAACCAGTGAGGCTAACCTTAATAATACAGGTATAGCAATTGTCCTCGATAATAAAGTATATACTGCGCCAGGGGTTTCTCAGGTAGGAGGAATATCAGGAGGCAGTTCTGAAATTACCGGAACTTTTACAGTAAATGAAACCAAAGATATTGCCAATGTGCTGAGGGCTGGTAAATTACCCGCTTCCGCAGAGATCATTGATTCTTTTGTTGTTGGTCCTTCCCTGGGACAGGAAGCCATAGATAGTGGCTTTATGTCCTTTCTGATTGCTATGGTTTTTGTTTTAATATGGATGATCTTCTATTATGGTAAAGCAGGAATCTTTGCCGATATAGCTTTAACTTTCAACATTGTCCTAATTTTTGGTGTATTATCCAGTTTGGGTGCTGTACTTACATTACCCGGAATTGCCGGTATTGTATTAACTATAGGTATGTCTGTTGATGCTAATGTTCTGATCTTTGAAAGGATTAAGGAGGAATTGGCTAAAGGTAAAGGGAAAGGGCAAGCTATCTCTGATGGTTTTGCAAATGCATTATCATCCATTCTGGATGCAAACGTAACAACAGGCCTTACTGCAATTATATTATTGATTTTTGGTAGTGGCCCTATTAAAGGTTTTGCTACTACCTTAATTATTGGTATTCTAACCTCTTTGTTTACAGCTATTTTTGTTACGAGATTATTGATAGAATGGTATATTTCTGGCAAAGGAAGAACTCTGGATTTTTCAACTCCTCTTACTAAAAATCTGTTTAAGAATTTAAATATCGATTTCTTAAGCAAGCGTAAAATTGCTTATGTTCTTTCAACTATTTTGATAGCTATTGGACTTTTCTCCTTATTTACTCAGGGCTTGGACGAGGGTGTAGATTTTGTTGGAGGTCGTAACTATCAGATTCGTTTTGTAAATCCGGTTAATCCTTCAGAAATAACGAATGAGTTATCCGAAACCTTGGGAAGTGCCAGCGCCAAAACATTTGGCGATGCTAACCAAATTATGGTTACAACCAAGTATAAGGTAGATGTTCAAGGTACAGAAGTGGATGATGAAATATTAGGAATATTATATACCTCACTTCAAAAATACTTACCGGATGGAGCCACATATCAGGATTTTATCCCCGGTGGAACTAATGGAGATATTGGGGTACTTAAGTACCGGAAGGTTGGACCAACAATTGCAGATGATATTAAGAAAAATGCGCTTTGGGCTATTTTTGGATCATTAGCAGTAGTCTTTCTGTATATTTTACTGCGTTTTCGTAAATGGCAGTATTCATTGGGCGCCGTTGCAGCGGTATTCCATGATGTATTGATTGTATTAGGCATCTTCTCGCTAACCAGTAAAATAATGCCTTTTAGCATGGAAATAGATCAGGCGTTTATAGCGGCCATTTTAACGGTTATTGGTTATTCCCTGAATGATACTGTGGTCGTTTTCGACCGTATCAGGGAGATGGTTACCGAACATGGCTGGAAAGGCGGTAAAAATATCAATAAGGCATTAAACAGCACGTTAAGCAGAACACTTAATACCTCCCTTACGACACTTGTTGTACTATTGTCCATTTTTATTTTTGGAGGGGAATCTTTGAGAGGATTTATGTTCGCCATGATAATTGGTGTAATAGTAGGTACCTATTCTTCACTATTTATAGCAACACCAGTGATGTATGATACCAGTCGTCGTGAGATAATGGGAAAGAAGAAGGAATAAGGTTTTTTGAAAATTATATTTTAAGCCGCAGAACTTGTTAATAAGCTTTGCGGCTTTTTTAGTGTTTTTATAGATAAAAAAAAGCCTGTCGTTTAAGACAGGCTTTTTTAAGATAAATTCTTTAAATCTTAAGGATTAAACTACCTCAACATTTACTGCGTTTAAACCTTTAGGGCTTTCTTCTAGATCGTAGCTAACTTTATCTCCCTCTGAAATCTCTTCTGTTAATCCACTTGCATGGACAAAAACGTCTTTGTCTCCTTCATCCGGAGTGATAAATCCAAAACCTTTGGCGTTGTTGAAAAATTTTACTGTACCGTTACTCATGATTATATATTAAATTAGCCGCAAAGGTAGGTTAATATCCTTTAAATTAAGTATATAAGCCAATAATTTTGCGTCCAGTCATCGTTTTTTCACTTTTCTTTAAGAAATAACAGATTCCTAACCCTTCCAGATGATACTTTACAGCCACTTATTTTATCATCTGCATCCCTAATAAATTCAATCCTGTTAAAAAACCATTCACCGCCAGAAAACATATCTTTTTTAAGAGGGTCCAGTGCAATGTCACTATGCCTGCTATGTCTGGCAATCAATTTATCGCCTTCTATCATGAATTCGTATTCTGTAGATAGTTCCTCACTGTAAAATCTCCCGGTAAATAATGATAAATCAACAGACGATTTATCAAATGCTATGATTCTTGGTGCATTCATAATCTGGCCCCCTTGTTCCAGCTTAAAACTTTCTGCTTTTTCATCCTCAGTGGGAATAAACGTAATTTCAGCTTCCACTTCTGCAATTTTAAACTTAGTTTGGGATAAAGCGATTAAGGTTACTTTTTGTTGTCCGGTTGCCTGCGCTAATAATTGACCACTGTTTTCAGTGATGCTTATAATAAATCCTGGTTGTAATTCATAGTCACCCAGATAGGATTTTTTGGTTTTTTGATCTATGGTAATTTTATTATTTCCATTACCTGAGGCTGCCACATCATTCTTTGGCTTTGTTTTTATAAGATCTCTCAAATAAATGTCCGTTATTTTATGCGCCATTGATCCTGATCCAAAAGAAGCATCATTACTGAATACTATCACTGAAAAATTTTGATCGGGAAAACGAGTCAGGTATGACCGGTAACCCGCATCTGCCCCGCCATGTTGTATCTCATTCAATTCTTTATACTTTCCTACAAATTGGCCAAGTGCTCCTCCAATTTTCTTACCATTATTCAGAACTGCAGGCGTATTCATTTCGGTAAACAATTCAGGACTCCCAATTTTTGGCGATGAAAAGTTTAGCGCCCACAGACTTAGATCTTCAACGGTAGTGAATAGACTGGTCGCTCCCACATTAGCATAGCTCAACACACTTTTTTTATAGCCGGTACTGTCTGAATAATAGGAATACGCCCTGTTTTTTACAATTTTTTCATGATCATCGTAAAATAGCGTATTTGCCATACCCAGAGGTTTAAAAATTCGCTCATCTGTAAAAACGGCGAAGGATACACCAGAAACTCTTGCAACCACTTCGGCCAACAAAGTAAATCCGGTATTGCAATACATATATTCCTCACCGGGATCAAAATTAAGCGCCTGTTGTTTACTTATTAATTTAAGTACATGTTCCTTTGTGATAACATCATCGAGCCGCCAACCCGCCATGGCTAATAAATTCCATTGATCCCTTAAACCGCTGGTGTGACTTGCTAAATGCCTCAGAGTAATGGTCTTACCAAAATCCGGGACTTCCGGGATATACTCTCTTATATCATCATCGAGTGTCAATTTTCCTTCACTTTCTAATAATAATATGGAGAAAACCGTAAACTGCTTGGACACAGAGGCAATATGAAATATTGTTGAAGGCACTATTGGTATATCATATTCCAAATTTGACATCCCGTACCCTTTTTTATAGACAATTGTGCCATTTTTGACTACGGCAACCGCTGCTCCAGGTGTTTCCTTGTTGTCCCAGACTGTAAACAATTCATCAACCTGTCCATTTAAGGTAACCGCCCTGGGTTTTATTTTTTCAAGGGATATTTCATATTTACCATTAGGTTGATTCTCATCCAACGGATAAACTTCCACAACATATTCGCCATCAATGGTGGAAGTTAATGTTATGTATTCATATCCGTTTTTACCATTGGGGCTATCAAAGTCCTTAATTTTATTGCCTCTTACATCATAAGTAGTTATTTTTAGATCAACACCTCGTTGCATCAACTTAAAAAAGGCAAACTGATCCTTGGCCATCACTACCTTATATTGATGTGTTTCTTTAGGTAATATTTCGGCAATAATTGGACTTCCTTCACTTAACTCCCCTTTTAGAAATTGTGCATTTAATGATACTGACAGAAAAATAATAAAAAGGGTAACCTTCGATTTAACTACGCAATAATTCATATTTTAATTTTTCTTGTTGAGTTGGTACATATTTAAAACGACTTTACGTCTAATTTGTAACTCGGTTACTTAATTTTTATTTACCCATTACATTACCAACAGATCCCTCAGGGGTCAATTCTAATTGATATACAAAATGTGGTTTTAATTCCGGTTCCTTCCTATGCGAGACAAAAATTATTGTTGTCTGACTTTCTGCCGCCATTTTATTTACAAGGGCAACTACAAGAGCCGCACTTGCATCATCTAAGCCGGCAGTTGGTTCATCCAGGATTAACAGAAGTGGATGTTTAATCATTGCCCTCACGCACATGATAAGTCGTTGTTGGCCCAGACTTAGGTCGTGAAAATAACAGTCTTTTTTGTCTTCCATATCTAATAAAGCCAGCCATTCCCCGGCTACCCTTAGTTGAGCTTGACTGGGCTTCACATACAATCCAATGGAATCTAAAAGTCCTGAAATTAGCATATTTTCCAGGCTGTGATAGCCCCTGAACCGGTCTACCATGGCAGGGGTAAAATAGCCTATATTTTTTTTGATATCCCAAACACTTTCACCACTCCCTTTCTTCGTTCCAAACAGGAATATATCCTGCCCGTAAGCTTTGGGGTTATCACCTGTAATCATGGAAAGAAGTGTTGTTTTACCACTACCATTTTTACCGGCCAGCTCCCAAAATTCTTCGGTTCGGATGTTCCAGTTAATATTTTTGAGAATTGGTTTCTCTTCATAGTGTACGGAGACATTTTTAAATCTAATTAAATAGTCATGAGAATATTTAAACTTAATTAATGGTTGAGGAACAACTCTTTGAAAAGCCTTACTTTTTTTGGGTTCTATTAATGCCAGGTCTTCCAGGATAAACAATTCATTTAATTCCATTCGGCAATAATGAGTAACAAAAGGAAGCAGGTCAGCGGATCTACTGATTAATTGAATTATTATAACGTGATCCGATATGTTAGCAAGAACTGCTTTCAGATGACTTTGCGATTCCCTGTCAAGGTTATCAAACGGGTTGTCTAGCAGTAGAAAGCCGGGTTCTGTTTTCAAAATATAATTTAAAAGTACTTTTTTGCGCTCCCCACTGCTCATAGATAGAAGGCTTTGGGAAGTAGAAGAAGTAAGTAGCTTTAGATCATGCCTTACTTCTTCTTCAATAAAGTTGTCCAGGGCGAGTTTAGAGAATAATGCCCCTTTCAACCCTTTTAATGACTCAAAGCCAACAGGAGGATTAGCTTCTTCCAACAATTGTTTTATAAGGCCTAGTTTATTGGATTGATTATTTATAAAAACAGCAAAGTGTTGTTTTTTGGTCATAATATCCTGAATACGCGTTTTGAACAAATATAGCAGATAGCCATTTAATGTTCGATGACTTCATATTTAATAATTAAATTAAATCAGCTAAAGAATTTTACTTAATATTTTATATATTTAGAATCCCCCTTGATGTTTATTATCTACTATGAGTAAAAAGGCAATAAAGCTAATACAGGCTTGTACAATTTGTTTGGGTTTAATAACAGGGCTGGTTTTCTTCCTGGACTTTATATTTAACTAAAATTAAATACTATGAAAAAGAACATGGGATCTACTGATCGTGTAATACGATTTATTGTTGCGGCAATTTTCTTTGTACTCTATTTTACAGGTACGGTTACTGGGACCTGGGGAATAGTTTTATTAGTAGTAGCAGGCGTATTTATCCTAACTAGTTTAGTTAGCTTTTGTCCGCTATATGCTCCTTTCGGATTAAGTACATGTCCAAAGAAGGACTAGTTTGCATAAATGACTTTTGAAGAATTTAAATTTGGGAATAACTTTGTTGTGACCTCTTAAAATATTAGTGAACTGCATCAAAAAATTAGACTTGGTTCAACGGATCATTATTGTGATTTACGAACTTCAGAAGATTTTAAACTAATTTAATTTTAACCATTCTCTCATACTGTATAAAAAAACCATTCGTTTGATGTTAATGGAAAACTGCTAACTTTGAAAAATATATCATTAAATGAACATGAAATTATTTTTCTCCCAAGTCTTTAAAACATTATCACCTTTCTTCAATACAAGAGCCGCCGGACTGTATTTTCTGCTATTTGCAGGGGCAATTGGAACAGCTACTTTTATTGAAAATGATTTTGGAACTTCCGCGGCACAAAAAGTGGTTTATAAGGCCTGGTGGTTTGAGTTGCTGCTTATTCTGTTTTGTATCACCATCATAGTGAATATCATAAAATTCAGGATGGTGCAACAAAAGAAATGGCCTCTGCTTTTATTTCATTCGGCGATCATAATTATTATTATTGGTGCTGGGGTTACAAGATATCTGGGTTTTGAAGGTATTATGCACATCCGGGAAAACGACAGTGCAAATAGTTTTATTTCTTCCAACCCTTATCTAAAGTTTAAGGTCAATGCGAATAATCAGACTTATGATTTTAATGAGCCGGTTTTGTTTGCTTCATTAGGTAATAATGCCTGGCAGGAATCCTACCTCATTGGCTCAGATTTAATCAATATAAGAGTTAAGGAGTTTATTCCTAATCCAAAAAAGAACTTATCAGAGTCTATTGATGGCATTCCAACTTTGCAACTTGTAATTGGAGGTCTTCGTGGGAGGGAAGAGTATTATATAAGCCTGGGCGAAACGAAACGCATTGGCAATGTGATTTATAATTTTAAAGACACCCCATTTCCCGATGCTTTTAATATTGCGGTTCGAAATGAATCTCTCGTGTTTACAAGCAGTAAAGTACTTACACAAACTGTAATGGCTACCCAGGAAAAGGATACTATTTATCCATCGGATACGGATTCCCCACTCAAATTAAGGGCTTTGTATACAGATGGAGTCAATAGTGTTGTTTTTTCCGATTACAATAAAAAAGGGTCGGTGCAAATTGAATCTGAAGACCCTAAAGTTAAGAATGAAAGCCTAACCGCACTTTTAATGGAGGTCTCAGTTAACGGAGAATCAAAGGATACCTATGTATTTAGTAGCAGGGGAAATGAAGGTAGACCTGAATTACTGGCTTTTGAGGATTTGAAATTGTCCATTTCTTATGGGGCAAAAGAAATTAAGGTCCCTTTTTATATAAAGTTGAACAAGTTTATACTAGACAAATACCCGGGTACCAATAGTGCTTCATCTTATGCCAGTGAAGTTACCCTTGTGGATGAAAAGGAAAATGTAAAAATGGATTATCGAATCTATATGAATAATATCCTGAATTATAAGGGATATCGGTTTTTTCAGTCCTCGTTTGACAAGGATGAGAGAGGTACTTATTTAAGTGTCAACAGCGATTTTTGGGGCACCTTAATATCTTATATTGGATATGCCCTGCTCACTTTGGGTATGCTTCTTACCTTGTTCAGTAAAAAAACAAGATTTCACCAACTCACTCAAAAAATTAAAAAATTACGCGCGAAAGGATTAATAGCTCTACTCCTGATCCTTTTATCTGCCAATACACTAGAGGCTCAATCTAACCCAATAAATACTTATGTTGAGCATGCTGTTAATATTGATCATGCCGATAAGTTCAGTAAACTGGTAGTTCAGGATTTTAAGGGACGAATGAAACCAGTGCACACTCTTTCAAGGGAATTGATGCGAAAATTGGCACGTAAGGAAAGCTTATTTGGCTTAACGGCAGACCAGATATTACTGAGCATGTTTGTAAATAAACAGGAATGGTATGCCGCTGGCGTTATTAAGTTAGGAAAGCATAAGGACATTCATGAAAAACTGGGTGTTCCGGGAGACTACGCTTCCTATGCCGATTTTTTCTCGACTAATGGCAATTATATATTGCAGGAAGAGGTAAGAAGAGTATATGGCCTTGAACCTATTGACAGAGGTGTCTTTGAAAAGGAATTGATAAAAATTGACGAGAGATTGAATATTTTGAGCATGATCTTCTCGGGCACCTTACTCAAAATAATTCCTACCCCTAACGATCCAAGTAATACCTGGGTTGCAAACAGCGGACATGCCCATGTTGAGAATGATGGTCATAACCATTCAGAAATAGCAGACAATTTTTTTAAGAACTATACGAACACCCTGAAGGAAGCTATCAGTACAGGTAATTACTTGCAAGCAGACCGGCTTGTAGAAGAATTAAAAACGTACCAAATTAAAAATGGAGGTTCCATAATGCCTTCAGAATCAAAGATCAATGCTGAAATATTATTAAATCAACTAAATGTCTTTACCCGTTTGGCAATATTTTACATCTTCCTTGGTATAGCTTTATTGTTCTTTTTATTTTACTCGGTTTTCAAACCCAATGCAAGTCTGAAAAAAGTATATCTGGTTTTATTTTCATTAGTAGTTTTTGGTTTTGTATTACACACTATAGGACTTGGTTTGCGTTGGTATGTTTCCGGGAGGGCCCCATGGAGTAATGGCTATGAATCCATGATCTATATTGCCTGGACCTCAACATTGGCCGGGATACTATTTACAAGAAAATCATTTGGTGGCCTAGCGGCAACCATGGTTTTGGCAGCCACAATTCTTTTTGTTTCTACCTTAAGTTTCCTTGATCCTGAGATTACTCCTCTGGTTCCTGTTCTAAAATCGTACTGGCTCACCATTCATGTATCACTGGAAGCAGGTAGTTATGGATTTTTAATGTTAGGGGCAATTATTGGCCTCATTAATCTAATACTAATGATTTTCCTTACGAAATCTAACAAAACAAGAATAAAAAGAATTGTTCAGGAAATGTCGTATATCAGTGAATTAACCTTAATTGGAGGTTTGTTTATGGTAAGTGTTGGCACCTATTTAGGCGGCGTTTGGGCCAATGAGTCCTGGGGCCGGTATTGGGGCTGGGATGCCAAGGAAACCTGGGCGCTGGTCACCATTTTAGTGTATGCCTTTATTTTACACATGCGTCTCATTCCCAAGCTAACGGGGCTCTTTGCTTATAATGTGGCTACCACCTTTGGGCTGGGCTCAGTTATTATGACCTACTATGGTGTAAACTATTATCTGTCGGGGCTGCATTCCTACGCTACCGGAGATCCTGTACCAGTGCCCAATTGGGTTTATATGGTAGTTATATCAATTATTATAATTAGTGCACTCGCATATTATAAAAAGAGGAAATATTCTGTTATTTCTTGATTCCGGATAATTACTGCACCAGAGTGCCATTTTCAAGAATCAGATCATATTTATAACCAGCTCCGAAATCGCGATTAAGACTAACAACAGCGCGGATTGTAATCAGTTTACCCTCCGGAACAAAAGTGTTTGAGGTAATAACCATATCAAAGTCATCTTTACTCCCATCCTGTAGATGAATCCAGTTGCGATCCATGATATTGGGATTTACTTTTACGCATTTACCACTAAGCTGAACAGTATGACCCTCATACTTCTTGGGATCACTTACCAGCTCTGAAATTTTAATTGTTCCCTTATGAACAACGGTTTTTTCGGTATGGGTAGGGATGTCTTCTTTGACCACTATTTCTTTTTTGGCATTACTGCCAGAATTAGCAGAAGCAGTTATATGTTTGGAATGATCTTCTGAAACAAGATTTGATATAAGATAAATCTCATCGAAAATACGGTTGTACTCTTTGCTCTCAAAATTTGTTTTAAGCAGACCACCTCTGTAAAAATATATTTCACCTTTATTTATTTCCGCTTTTCTGGTGGCTATCCAAAATTCTTTTTCCCCTTCTTTAACCCTGAGATAGACATATCTGGCTGTGGGAAGTACCTCTTCTACCACAACTTTATGCAACTCATTGCCAACTTCGGCTGTTGGGTTTGGAATTACGCGCGTTGCGGGATCTGGCGTAAAAATGCCATTGCTCTCAGTATTTCCATTATCTGAGGTTGGAGTAATTACCTTTGGACCGTTGTTACAGGCAGTTATGCATGCTAATAAGATAATGATGAAAGAGTAGGAATTAAATTTTTGTGTCATCGCCTGTTTTTTTTGGTATTAAATCTTTGGACTAGTCTTGCGTATATTCTATAATTATTTTCAATTTCAGAAATGGCCATCTCACCTGAAATACTAAATAATAAATTCCTGCTAATGTTATAGGATAGATTTGTGCCTATATAGTGCTGCAGATATGGATCCGTCATACTGTAATAGTTATAATCTACAAATCTATAATAAAAGTCGGCATACAATTTGTTTTTAACAAGATCCCTTGAATATCTTATAGAGCCAATATTGCTTAGCAGATAGTTAGATTCATTTCTGTTATAAGACAGAGATAATCTGCCTTCAATACTTGGGATACGCGTCCAGGTGACATATCCATGTAGGTTATTTGATTTGTTTTGTTCATCGCTTCTAAACCGTCGGGCATAACTAAAACCAGCCGAGATGTATTTAAATGGTCTGATATTCAATCTTGCTCTTAAGCCTTGGCGGGCCAGATCGTCATCTAGGAGCCTGTCAATTTCGGATTGAAAAGTCTGGTAGTAGAGAATACGTTTTCGGGAGTCATAAGAAAGCATCAGATTAACCTTTCTGCTTATTCTATAGCGTGCAGATATGTATAAGTTGGTAAGCCTGATGTCATTAGCAGTCACTCCGTCTACTTTGCTGTACAAATCCAGTTCCAGTGAAGAGAAAAGATAAAGGTTTTTAAAAATAGTGCTGTTATGTTGAAAATAGGCAAATCGACGATCTGTTTCCCCCGCATTTTGTTGTTCCACAAATCCCAGGGTTGTCTGGGAATAAAACTTTTTGGCATCCGTCATCACCCCGGCATAACCTCCGTATTGTAGTAAATCTGCATTAAATCCATAATCAAAGGTATCCGGACGAAAACCACCTATTGCGCCAACATAAAATTTACCAAAATATTTTTCAAGCTGCAGCCCGTCAATCGCTCCCAGAGAGGAGATTTTCGGGTTTATGTTTCTTCCTGCGATTACAGAAAAAGAAGGTAAAGCATCATAACGTACAGACAAATTATATACCCTAAAAAAATTGTTCTTCAGAAGTGAGGTGCTATCTGCCTGTTCAAAAATATACCGGTAATTTAAATAGGTGTTAAAAGAGAATTTAGAATTGTTTATATGTGAGGCATTAAGGGCGAGACGTGTCATTACCCTCGTCCTGTTTTCCCTTTGACTATTAATGTTACTATAGCCCGAAAGCGATACAGATCCGTTAATGTTCTCAGTATACATAGATTCTATGGTTTCTTCCACAACTGGTGCGGCCAGTAATAATTCCGTCGGCGATTCCTGTTTAGTTTCGGATTCTGTTTTTACCATGTAGTTAAATAGAACTTCATCTCCCTTTTGTATTTCACAATCGTTGATAATTGAACATACACAGGATGTAGAAGACTTACTTTTGACCACTAAACAAGCGCTATCAGTACCACCTAAGTTTAAGGAGTCGCCCACCTTAATAAAAGATGTGTCATCAAATTTCACATAGATGTTATTGGTGGTAACAAACGAGACCTGCCCATGGAGGATGTTGTCCTGTCCAAACGCATTTGAGGTTAAGGCCATAAAGGCAATTATGAAATGTAATTTAAATTTCATTTATCCTTGTCAATCGCCATCGGGGTGGCATTCTAAACATGCGGAACTCAGATATTCGTACCCATTTTCTTCACTGTGTTTATCATCCATTTCAGGCTGCAAATGACAGGTGAAACATGTAAAATCGGCATAGTTAGAGGGGTTCGCATGGCATTCCACACAATCGTTCCAGGTTTCACCCTGGCGGTGTTTTCCAGTATAAATAGGGAAATATTGGTCGTGGTCAAATTCTGCTGGTGTCCAACCGGGATTGGTGGTATGGCAGGCCACGCAATCTGTTGGGAAATTTGCCGCTAAATGATTGGGATTATTCGTCTGATCGTAATCCGTCTGATGACATGCAACACATTCCGGAGAGGCATCTGAATAATTGTCTGTTGTATGGCACTCTGTGCAATCCTGAATATTATGACCCTGGGTTAGTGGGAAAAAGTCATGGTTAATAATCGCAGGCATCCAACCGGGGCTTGTGGTATGACAGGCAACACAATCTGTTGAAAAACCAGAAGTAGCATGATTAGGATCCATTGTGCCGGTATAATCTTCCTGGTGGCAGGTAACACATTCCGGTGAGGCATCTGAATAGTTGCCTGTTGTATGACATTGTGCACAATCTTGTATGTCGTGCCCTTCGGTTAATGGAAAAAAGTCGTGGTTTATGCTTTCTGAATCCCAGCCAAATCCAAGCGGATTATGACATTCAACACAATCTGTTGAAAAGCCTGCTTGTTGGTGATTTGGGTTTTGAGTAGCGGCATAATCATCCTGATGACAGTTTATACATTCATTTCCCAAAGGGTCAATTCTAAGATTACTACTATCTGTGTTATGGCACTCAATACAACTAAGATTACTATGAACTCCAATAAGAGGAAAACCATTTGCTTCATGAAGTTCGGGAATAATGTCTACCAGCCAGGTCTCCGAAGTATGACATCTCACGCAATCATTCCCCACAGATTGGCTGTGAATATCGGCATGACAGGAAGCACAGTCCATAGGCGCCTGGTCAAAAACCATGGTGCTATGGCATAGTTTACAATCCACATTTGCATGTGTTCCCTCTAATTGAAAATCGGTTTTACTATGATCAAATTGAATGGTTTGGTAGTTGATATACCAACCTCCCGGATGATGACATTTAACACAGTCCATATCCAGATCATCACCATGAGGTGACTGGGCTAAAAGTGGAAAGCAGCCCAATAACAGGAGTATTAGAGATGACAGTCTATACATTTAAATTTACCCAGTTTGTATATTACCTCTGTTTCTCCATTTTCAGAAGCAACTTCATGACAAACACTACATGCTATTTTTGCATGTTCCCCTTCCAGTGGAAAGGCCGTACGGTTGTGGTTAAACCTTTTTGGAAACCAACTATCCGTTATGTGACACCTTGCGCAATCTGTTACTCCCTCAATGGCAAATGTATCGTCATGGACATTCTCATGACAAGTTATACACTGCCCCCCTAATTTCTTAAACGTTTGTTTAAAGGTAGTATTGTTGTCAGACATAACAAAATGACATTCCCTACAATCTACCTCAGTATGTTTCCCATCTAAGGGCCAATCTGTTTGGCTATGATCAAAATTGATCAGGGTCCAGGCTTCATTGATATGACATGTTTTACATTCATTATTGGGGTAGTATTTTTCACTGATAAAGCCCTTATGGATATCCTGATGGCAATCTATGCAGTCTGTACCGAGATTTCTAAAGCTCCATCTGTCTTCCTTTTCGCTCACATGGCAGGCAAAACATGGAGTTGCATTATGTGCCCCTTCTAAAGGAAAGGATGTAGTTTGGTGTTGTTCCAGCGTATAAAGGCTGTAATCAAATCCATTTTCCAACGAATGACATTCCACACAATCCGGAGAAACATCATTTTCCTTGAATTCTCCCCTGTGGTAATCATCATGACAATTTTTACAGGCCGCAAAGTCTATTGGAGTAGAAAATCTTTTTTCATGACATTGCCTGCAATCCACTTCAACATGTTTTCCTTCAAGAGGATAATCGGTGACGGTATGGTCAAAGAAATCCATAGATCTTAGGGATAAAAAACTGGTTTCCCTATGGCATTTTACACATTCGTTCCCATATTCCCCATTATGTATATCCGTATGGCAGCTTACACAACTGTTTTCACTGATCCTGCTTTTATCCTGAAAAACGGTCAGGGGATTACTGGTTTCTGCATGACATGCAAAGCAATCTGTAGTTTGGTGACTCCCTTTTAGTGTAAAATTGGTCGAATTATGATCAAAATTTTCTAAACCTGCAAAAGCTGTAAAGGAAGCCTCCGTATGGCATTGTGAACACTGTCCCGGTAATTGTTCATTATGAGGGTCTTCATGGCACGAAATACAATCGTTAAAAGGAATGTCTTTAAATATTTGAAAATCCTTACCATTTCTTGTTGTTATCTGGTGGCATTCAATGCAATCCACATTCAAATGCTCTCCTTCTAGTTTATAATCGGCTGTATCGTGGTCAAAATTTGAAGCGGGTTTAAAAGCTTCCATAGTATGACAAGCCATACAATCATTGGTAAGGGTTTTTTGGTGAACATCATCATGACAGGAAAGACAGGTTTCATCTAAGCCAAGAAATGTATTTTTTCGCTTTTTTAGTTCTCTATCCTGGACATTTTCGGTAACATGACACTTTCTGCAATCCACTTCCTCGTGCTTACCCTCCAATTCATAACCGGTAAGGTCATGGTTAAAGGCATCTTCATCAAAACGGATCATATCAAATTTACGACCATGATGATCACTATGGCATTCAAAACAATCCTTTTTCACTACACTGGAATTGGCGTGATATCCGTCTTTTTTATTGATTAACGATTGTATTTCCTTATGGCATTCCAGGCATTTCCTGTCAGATACTTTGGCTCCGAGATCATGGCACAGGGTACAATTACTCATCCCTTCAAGATCTGCATGAGATTGAGATAAATCACCGGGGGATATTTGGCCATAACCCATGGTCAGGCTAAAAATAAAAAGGTAAATGGTATGTTTAAAACTGTTATTCAATCCATTTATTTATAAGATTTCAGGACATGACCAAAACGTTTGGTTATCTCTATCCCTGCATTTTGTAAAAAACTGGTAGGTAATTCCCCACCTGCAAAAATATATACAAGATCATTTTCAATTTCTGTGGCTTCGTTTCCTTCAATGCTCATCAATACACTTTTTGCATTAATAGACACCAGATTAGAATTATATATGACTCTGATAGATTTATCAGCTATGGCCTGCTCAATTTTTTCTCTGTTTTTGGGTTTTAGCCTGGAGAATTTATCCTTTCTATAGGAAAGTATAACCTGATTATTATTTTGTAGTAATAGAAGTGCAGATTCAATAGCTGAATCGCCTCCGCCCACA
The DNA here is from genome assembly GCF_039969275.1 of Eudoraea sp. Classification (GTDB taxonomy): domain Bacteria; phylum Bacteroidota; class Bacteroidia; order Flavobacteriales; family Flavobacteriaceae; genus Eudoraea. The sequence goes on along the minus strand of NZ_JBDVOC010000010.1, from coordinate 495,762 downwards.
ACAATGATTTTCTTCTCCTCTATTTGTTCAGGTTCAAGCAATCTGTAGGCTACATTCTGTGAATCTTCACCCGGAATACCAAGTTTTCTGGGTGTTCCTCTTCGACCTATAGATAATAGTACCTGATTACAAATAAATTCACTGCCGGCATTAGTAACTATTTTAAAAGTTTTGCCTTCTATAGGAGTAATACTTTCAACCTTAGTGTTTTCAACAATTTCCAAATTTTGTTCAGAAATTACTTTCTTCCATAATTGAAGCAATTCATCCTTGGAGGTGTCATGTAATTTAGCCTTCCCGTAAAGCGGCAAATCCATGGGTGAAGTCATTACAATTTTTGCCCTTGGAAATGTGTAGACTGTTCCCCCGAGGGAATCTTGTTCTAATGTTATACTGGATAATCCTTGCTTTTTAGCTTCAAGGGTTGCGGAAATCCCCGCGGGGCCGGCACCTATTATTACTACATCTAAAACATTTTCTTTAGATGGTTTTTTCTGCTTTGCAATATTTTCCATCGCCTGCTGTCCCTGTTCTACGCTATTCTTAATCAATCCCATTCCCCCTAATTCTCCGGCTATATACATACCTTTGATATTAGTCTCGTAGTCTTCACTGACGTGAGGAAGATCCACACCTCTGGATTCTGTTCCTATGCGCAACGATATGGCTTCAACGGGGCATGCGTGAAAGCAGGCACCATGTCCAACACAATTAGAAGTGTTAATTACGGTTGCAATCCCATTAGTTATTCCTATTATGTCTTTTTCGGGGCATGCGGTGATGCAGGCACCACTGCCAATACATGCTATAAGATCAATATGAGGATGCAGGGAGATGGGTTCAAATAACCCCTCTTCCTTGGCAACAGTAACTTTTTTTACTGTCTCAAGCGACTTTTTACTTTTTCTTCTCAGATAGAAAAATACAGTGAAAGCACATAAAAGAAGCACTATACCATATACAATTATCTGTTCTAATAACACTGCATCCATCAGAAAATCCATTTATAACCAAAGGCAAGTGTAACCGCCACATGAATGACCACAATAATGAGCATAATTAAAGCAAAGGGCATATGTGCCACATGCCAATATTTAAAAAGTTTTTGCATCATTTGCAATCTGCCTATTTTATTTGAAAGTACTATTTCCTTTTTTACCATTTGTAATATTGCATTCCTGTCCTTTTTAGGGAGGTCCTTGCGGCCCAGCACTTTTTTTAAATACCCCAGTTTTTTCCTGTTGTCAATTGTGTTTTCTTTACTCATCAAATCAGTAACAATAGTAATAGTATTGGACTCCAGATTAAATCGCTGATGTAGCACTACGGCCAAATCTGTTTTCATATGCTGAAGTTCGTTCATGCTCAATTCCCGGCCTTCAATTGTTCTCGGTATCTGGTTGTAGATAAATCTTCCAATTACCCCACTAAGGACCACTGCCACCATGCTCCAAAAGGCAACTGATACAATGCCACCAAACTTAAATGCGGTGTGGAAGAGCACCAGAATAGGCCCAAGGGTGCACAGGAAAATATGAAATTCAAGTAGGTATTTAAGTCTTATTTGTTTTGCTAAAAAATTATAGCGTTTCCTGGCAATATATATGACTACTCCAAAGAGGATCATGAATGTACCAATAATTCCCAAACCTTGTCCATATATGCCACTTGGTTTAAACCAATTATGTCTTGGGTGATAAAACCGCTCTTCCAGTGAAGTACCATAGTAGGTGTAACCTGTATAAATTAAATACAGGGTAACTACCAAAACTATTAGAGCCATAGTAGTGATGTAGGCTATGTGAACGGACTTTTTCAAATCTATATCAGTTAATCCTGTGAGCGATCTACTTAGTAACGACCGAATAAAAGATAAATTGGATGGTTTTGGTCAAAAATCAGGATTCCTTAGAAAATACCCTGAAAATATGAACAGGAATGCCCTTATACGTAGTTGTTTTATCTAAGTGCATCCCATTATTAAGAGCTACTTTTTGTGACCCAATATTGTCTATATGTATGATGGAGATTATGGATTCTGCCAGTTGGTGTTTCAGGGCATAAGCCTTACACTTTTTGGCCGCTTCAGTGGCGTACCCTTTTCTCCAGTATTCAGGTAAGATAGAATAGCCTATCTCCAGTTCCTGAATCTCGTCCACAGTTTGAATCAGGAGGCCGCACATGCCTATAAGTTTCCCGCTATCTTTGCTAATTAAGGCATTAAGACCCCCAAGATTATTTTCATATCTGGTAAATACTTTCGTAAACCAATTCTGGCAAGCTACCTCCGGTTCAAAGATCTCTCCTGCAAAATATCGTGAACTTAAGGGTTCCTGGTGAAATGGTAACCAGGCATTAAAATCCGTCTTCGATACTTTACGGAAAATAAGCCTATTACTTTCCTCCCCTTCAAGAAGTAAGTTCATTTTCTACTTTTTACATCCTTATAAACGCGATGCGATCGCCAACTTCCAAAGAATATTGTTTTCGCTGCCCGGCATTTAGTTCCAGGACATATTGCACCGGGACTTCGGACGATAGGCCTGTCTCATCCATTGGTTGTGCATTTTCCTTATAACTTGCAATCCTAAGCCCCTCATCTATAAAAATAAGGTCGAGCGGTATTTTTGTGTTTTTCATATAAAATGAATGATAAAGCACGTCTGGAAAGATAAAAAACATCCCCTGATCCAATTCCATGGATTCGCGATACATAAGGCCCGTCTGGGTCTCATAATCAGATTCCGCGATTTCGATATTGTATTTTACGATAACAGAGTCTGACTGTTCCTTATAGATAGTGAGTTCGCCTTCTTTTGTAAATGTTATAGCCTCAGTTTTGACTACCTTTTTCCGTTCTTCCTTACAGCCACTAAGAGTTAACAGGGCCAAAATCAGGAAAATACTATAAAATTTTAGTGTTCTCATCTTACCATATTTTTACTTGATATTCACTAGGCAGTAACACTTTTTCTTCTGAACATAAAATAGAATCCAACAAGAATAAAAGGAATACTTAACCACTGGCCTGTTGATAATAACCCTAATGATTCTTCGAATCCACCCTGACTTTTCTTTACAAATTCTACAAAGAACCTTATGGTCCAAAGGAGTACCAGGAATAAACCAAATAAAAATCCGGGCTGATTCTTTTTGTCGGTCTTCCAGTAGAAGTAATACAGAATCAGAAAAACAAATATATATGCGACACCTTCATATAACTGAGCAGGATGTCTAAAAGGAATAGCACTGAAATAGTCCGCAAATTTTGGATTATTTTCCAATGCAGCATAGGCCGCATTAACAGACTTTTCTTTGGTAATCTGCAATGCAGATGCAGCTGGCATATCATCTGAATCGCGCACAAATTTAGTCGCAAAAGCAAAGTTTGCATCTGTTATTTTACCGTTTATCTCCGAGTTAAAAAAATTGCCTAATCTTACGAAAAATGCCCCAATAGCAACAGTAATGACAACCCTGTCTAAAACCCAAAGTATTTTAAGGTCCTTGTATTTTCTGCTTAAAAGATACATGCCGATAATAATACCAATAGCGGCGCCATGGCTTGCCAGACCGGTAAAACCGGTAAACTCATAACCATTAATAATGCCGAATAATGTACTTCCGGCACGTTCTTTTATCGGAAGCAGAATCTCTACAAGATGATTTTTGTAATAGGGCCAGTCATAAAAAAAGACATGTCCCAGGCGTGCACCAAGCATTGTTGACAGTACAGTGTAAATAAAAAGGGAATCTAGTTGTTCGAGGGATTTTTTTTCGTTTAAAAAAATCTTTTTCATAATATACCAACCCAGCGCAAAGGCTACTATCCAGGAAAGATTGTAGTATTTAATTTGCAATACACCAATTTTGAAAAGGGTATCATCCGGATTCCATATAAAACCTAAAAAATACATAGTCAATTTATTAAGCGGCTAAGATAAGAAAATTGAACTGAGGCCAAAGCCAAATAATAGCTTAACTTTTATGCACTTTTGAGTGCTATTAAGTCGATTTAAGATCTAAATAAAATTATTATTATATCTGAGATTAACAGGTCAGGGTACAGGATCATAACCTTTTCCACCCCATGGATTACAGCTGAAAATACGTTTTAAGGCTAACCAACCTCCTTTAAAAAGGCCATGTTTTTGTAGAGCCTCAAGCGTATATTGAGAGCATGTTGGGCTATATCGGCAAGTGGCAGGGGTCAAAGGTGAAATAACCACCTGGTAGAACCTGACAAGAAGTACAAAGGGGGCAATTAGAATTTTTTTCAACTTGAGAAATATTATTTAAATACTAATTTATAGTCGTAATTAGTTATTAGAATTACATGAAAGTCAACCTGAAAGAAATTTACCCAATGGATACCGCAATTTATCAGGAGACCTTGAAGGTTGTGCCCTCTTTGCTGTCTTTTAACTGAATGCCGAGGGCTGCCAACTGGTCCCTTATTTTATCAGATGTGCCAAAATCTTTATTGGCACGAGCTTCGTTCCGCAATTGAATAAGTAGTTCCACGACACCCGATAACTTTTCAGAATCCCTTCCGCTATCATTTTTATTTTCCAGGCCAAGAACATCAAATGCAAAACTATTCATGGTCTCGATAAGAATTTTTTTATCATCTGCAGAAAGCTGTTCTTTTCCTTCTTTTATAAGGTTGATATGTTTAACACCTTCGAAAAGGTTTGCTATTAGAATTGGGGTGTTAAAATCGTCATTCATTGCATCATAACACTTTTGCCTCCAATCCTTAATATCGAAATCTGAATTGGCACCGGTATTTAATCCGTCCAGACCAGTAATCGCATCCATAAGCCTTTGATACCCCTTTTCTGAAGCGAGCAGGGCATCGTTGCTTAAATCCAGAATACTTGTATAATGTGCCTGCATCATAAAAAAGCGTACTACAGAAGGAGAAAATCCTTTGCTAAGTATACTATTATTACCGCTAAAGATCTCATTCGGGAGAATGTTATTCCCGGTAGATTTTGCCATTTTTTTACCATTTAGGGTAAGCATATTGGCATGCAACCAATATTTAACAGGAGAATGACCATTTCCCGCCTCAGCCTGTGCAATTTCACATTCGTGATGAGGAAATTTCAGATCCATTCCACCTCCGTGTATGTCAAAATTTTCACCAAGATATTTTGTACTCATTGCTGTGCATTCAAGATGCCATCCCGGAAACCCATCTCCCCATGGGGAAGGCCATCGCATGATATGTTGTGGTTCGGCTTTTTTCCACAAAGCAAAATCCTGAGGGCTTTTCTTATCGTCCTGAGCTGCAAGTTCCCTTGTATTTGAGATCATGTCTTCCAGCTTTCTGCCACTCAGTTTGCCATATTCATAGTCTTCATTAAACTTCTTAACATCAAAGTAGACAGAATCATTAATTTCATAGGCATAACCTTTTTCAAGGATATCCTTAATGATTTCTATTTGCTCTATAATATGCCCCGTTGCTGTTGGCTCAATACTAGGAGGTAAAAAGTTAAATTTCTGAAGGATATTGTGAAAATCTACGGTATAGCGTTGTACCACCTCCATGGGTTCTATTTGTTCTAACCGTGCCTTTTTGGAAATTTTGTCTTCCCCTTCATCAGCATCGTCTTCCAAATGACCTGCATCTGTAATATTCCTTACATACCGAACCTTGTACCCCAAATGCCTGAGGTAACGGAAGATCATATCAAACGACATAAAAGTTCGGCAGTTTCCCAGATGTACATTGCTGTATACCGTGGGACCACATACATACATACCTACATGCCCTTCGTTAATTGGTTCGAATAGTTCTTTGGTACTGGAAAGGGAATTATAGACTTTAAGGTGTTGGGTTTTATACAATTGCATTGTTGCTATATACAATTAGAAATTGGTCTCCAGGTTTATATAGTCCAAAAACTCACGTCTGATGGCTTCTTCTTTAAATTTGCCACCGTATTCTGCAGTTACTGTACTACTATCTACATCGCGTATTCCACGTGAATTTACACACAAATGTTTGGCGTCTATAACGCAGGCAACATCTTTGGTGCCTAATACTGCCTGAAGTTCTTTTACAATTTGAATATTCAGCCGTTCCTGTACCTGAGGTCTCTTGGCATAATAATCAACGACCCTGTTCATCTTGGAAAGGCCAACTACCGTTCCATTTGAAATATATGCTATATGTGCTTTACCAACAATGGGAAGAAGATGGTGCTCACAGGTAGAATAAACAGTTATATTTTTTTCTACCAACATTTCACCATATTTGTACTTATTCTCAAACGTAGAAGATTTCGGTTTTTTCTTTGGCTGTAACCCACCGAAGAGTTCCTTTACATACATTTTTGCTACCCTGTCTGGTGTGCCACTTAGACTATCGTCCTCCAGGTCGAGGCCTAGCGTAAGCATAATTTCCCTGACATTTTCGCGAATGCGTTCAATTTTTTCTTCCTCGCTTAAAACAAATGCATCTTTTCTCATTGGGGTTTGTTCAGACGAGGATACATGATCGTTTCCTAAGTCTTCAAAATGTTCTTCCAATGTTCTGTCTAATTTCATCCGGATACCTCTTTTTCGAAAGGCAAAGATATACATAATATGGCACTTTATACTCCGTTTAGGGCGATACACAACATAAATTAGTGTTAAGCAGAAGTACAGGGTATTTTTATAAATTCCAAATCCTATGCCTGTTTATGAAGGGTAAAAGCTTAATATTCTGGTTTTTAACAATTCTTGGGACCACTTCACTTATGGCCCAGGTAGCAGCTGATTGCAGTAATGCCGTTCCCATATGCAATAATACTCCGGTTAATGGGGGTACGCAGGGATATGGCATCGACGATTTCAACGGAGCTACAACGAGCGGTTGCCTCGAACAAACTATAACCGGATCCATAGAATCTAATTCTGCATGGTATCGTTTTCGAACGGGAGCATCCGGACAGTTAGGATTCAATATAGGTTTTGATGCCTCGGAGGATTGGGATTTTGCCTTATACCGGGCAAGTGACTGCAATAATTTGGGAGACCCTATCCGTTGTAACTTTTTTGATAACAGTGATGAGGAAACATTTATGGGAGTAGGGGAAGACCCAACCGGAAACACAAGTACCGTACTTTATGAAGATTGGTTAGACGTAATGCCGGGTGAGGATTACTATCTGATGATAAATAACTTTAGTAACAATAATTCGGGATTTTCAATTCAATTTTCGGGAGCTATTTTTACAACCAACCCTTTTGATGCACTGGATTGTTCCATTATAAATAATCTCCTTGGACCACCTCTGGCCGCATGTGACAATGAAAATATTATTCTGGATGGAACCACATCTAACGCTTTAAGTTATACCTGGTATAGCGATACGGGATCAGGTTTTCAACTAATAGCGGGTGAAACCGGCCCAACGCTACATGTAAAGGTATCTGCCATGTACAGGGTTGAAGTGATTACTACGACCATGACCAATATAATAAGCGATGTTCAGGTGGCCTTTAATGCATCACCTATAACATATGCTGTCTCAGATGAAATAGTTTGTTCAGATTCTATAGAATTTGATTTAACTCAAAAGGATAGTCAGGCCTTAGGTACCCAGGACCCTACCGCTTTTATGGTTACGTACCATAGTTCACTTAATGATGCCATTCTTGGTATAAATTCATTAGTGTCGCCATATCCTCTAAATACAGGAATTGAAACTATTTTTGTACGTAACACCTCAAGGGAAAACCCTAGATGCTATGACGCTTCTGAACAGTTTCAGCTAAGTGTTGTGGAAACACCGGTTTTGAACTTTTCTGCCGAGATTTTTATTTGTGAAGATTCAGCAGGGGTAATCATTGGTGAAACAACACCTAATGCCCAATATACTTATTCCTGGGATACAGGAGAATCAACTCCAAGTATCAATGTTACACAGGCAGGGAGTTATACCTTAACAGTTAGCAATAGTCAATGGGGACAATCCTGTTCAACATCCAGCTTAATAACAGTAGTTGTTTCTGAAACTCCGGAAATAACGGATGTTATTATTGATGACCTTCAAAACAATAATACGGTAGAAGTTATCACGGATGTGATAGGTAGCTTTGAATACCAAATAGACAATGAAGCATTTCAGCCCAGCAATATCTTCACTAATGTCCCGCCTGGAGTGCATACCGTTACAATTAATGATCTTAACGGTTGTGGTTCGGTAACTGAAAGTATTATTGTAGTAGGATACCTTAGTTTTTTTACACCTAATGGTGATGGAACTAATGATTATTGGCATATTTTGGGAATTTCCAACCTGGAAAATCCTATGGTTTATGTATATGATAGATACGGCAAGCTCTTAAAACAGATGGATGACAGTAGCCTGGGCTGGGACGGCACTTTTAATGGCCGGGAATTGCCATCTACAGATTATTGGTTTAAACTCACATATACAGATTTACAAGGCCAGCTTGTTGAGGCCAGGTATATAAATAATCATTTTGCATTAAAAAGATAAAAACCTGCATTTTTAACGGCTTGTCGTTTACCGATAAAGTGCAGAAAAACTTCGGCGAGATATACTAAATTTTAGCCCTTGGAGTTATAGTATAGATTATTAGTATAATGTTAGCCCCTTAATCTATGCGAACACTCGTTAGCTCCCTGTGCTGCACGCTCCTTTTCTGTATTGGAGTTATGGCACAGAACTCTGCAGATTGCCGAAGTGCCATCCCAGTTTGTGCCGATGCGCCAATTCTATCATTCACTGATGGCCTTGGTGATGTTGATGATTTTGATCCTGATGTAATCAGGCAAACTGGTTGTTTGGAAAAAGGGAGTGTTGGTTCTGCAAATATTGAAAACAATACGTCATGGTATGTCTTCAGGGCAGGGACAGACGGTCAGATTGGTTTTGATATAGAGGCATTACCAGCTTTAGGTACCACGATAACCTCAGAATATGATTTTGCATTATACGGACCAGACACAGATTGTGCCGATATAAGCAATGGAACGGCACAACCCATTAGATGTAATTACGAAGTAAATAGCACAAACTTTACCGGGGTAGGGGTTAATCCGGAAAATGGTCAGGAAGGAGAACCACCTTTAACAGCAAACCAAAATACTTATGATGAATGGATAGATGTTACAGCTGGCGAAATCTATTACCTTCTGATCAACAATTTCAATACTAACTTTGATGGAAATCCTGAGCCTTTTTCATTGACCTTTACCGGTAGTTCTGTGGATGCAGATCAGAATACAGCACTTGACTGTACACTTAGGGATGAATTTTTAGGATTAGATATTATTGCCTGCGAAGGTGATCCTGATATTACTTTAACGGCTTTAAATTCACCTGCCGGACCAGATATTGCCACCGTCACCTGGACAGTGGATTACGATGATGACGGAACTATAGATGCAACCCTTGCGGGCTCGGGACCACTTGGTGCAGAGTTAATAGTAAGCAGCCCAACCTCAGGGAGGTACTTTGTCTCAATATTTACTACACTTGCAACTACAATAACAGATGACATTTTAATTACATTTTATGGAATTCCGGTTTTGCTGCCAGACCCTGATGGGATAGTTATTTTGGACGACTTATCCGATAGCAATAATGTAGAGTTTTTTGTAGATGGTGATGGCGATTATGAATACGCTATAAACGGAGGTGAATTTCAGGATGAATCTGTATTTATGGATATACCACCAGGATTGAATTCCGTTATAATTAATGACAAGAATGGATGTGGAACAACAGAACCAATTGAATTTTTAGTAGTAGGATACCCTAAGTTTTTTACACCTAATGGCGATGGTATTCACGATGCATGGAATATCCTGGGAATTGAGACACTTACAGATCCGGTAGTCTTTATATTTGATCGCTATGGTAAATTATTAAAACAACTGGATGAAACTACCATAGGGTGGGACGGGACTTTTAACGGAAGGCCCATGCCCTCATCTGATTATTGGTTTCGCCTTGAGTATGAGCGTGATGAAGACGGTGTGCAGGTGGCCAATACCATACGGACTCACTTTTCACTTGTGAGATAAAAAAATCCCTGAAATACTTCAGGGATTTTTTCTTTATTATTTGAGTTTAGAAATTAATAGTATATCCGAAGCTATAATTATTCATAACGGCATTTAAGCTTGCCGGCGTTGTTATACCCACATCAACAAGTTGAACATTACCATCTCTTTCAGACCTGCTATACGTAAAGTCTAATCTGCTGCCTCCAAAGTTATAACCTATACCGGCCGAAAAACCATTTAAATCACTTATGGTAATGCTATTTGCATAAGGACTTTGCTCATAGCGATAACCTCCGCGAAGACTTAGTTGTTGAATTCGGTATTCCCCTCCAACTCTAAAAGTAGATACCGCCCTAAGTTCTCTGCTAATCTCCGAATTAACTGTAGAAAAACTGGAATCTGATGTAGGTCGCAATTCTGCATTGGACATATCCTGATAACTGTAATCAAAACTTAAAAGGCCATTGGGACCAAAGACAAGAGCCATACTTCCATTAAACTTTCCTGGAGTCTTTACTTTATACACTGGAAAAAGATTGACAATGTTGAAATCTATAAATCTTATATCCGGATTTTTAACCGGAGAATCCGAATTGATTCTTTGTGCAAAATCATCCCTTAAATCATACCAGGTAGCGGATTGATAAGTTGCTCCCAGTCTTACATATTTATTCAATTTTGCAATGAGCCCCAGGTTGAATGAAAATGCCTGACCTCTTGAAACAAGCAGGTTGTCAAAATTAATAAATTGAATTTCTGAAGCTGCATTATAACCGCTCTCGCTCAATTGAGTGTATTTCTCATAATATATGCTGTGAAAATTCAATGAAGCACCCATATACAGAAAATCCTTGTATTGCGAGCCAAAATTCATGGTGAACTTGCTGTTATAACCTCTAGTCGACTGTAAAAATTCCTGATTTACGGTGTTGTAATCAGCGTTAGAAATATATTGGGTGTTGTTGTCATCATCAAAATCTACCGGATCAATTACCCCGGCCTGAAAACCTAAAAATGCCTGCTGTGGTCCAAAACCAAGACTACTCCCTATATCCAGATAGGCTTCTTCAATCAATTCCCCATCCTGAACACGTAACGGACCTAACGGCTGACCCTGTGCAAAAGCAAGAAAGTAATTGTCTATACCTTCATTACCATTCCCAGAGGCAAAAAACTGATTGTTAAAATTCTGTACCAGATCGTAGTTAAAAGCTAGTGAGTATTTCCTCCAATCAGAATTTTTATCGTAATTTTTAAATACCATAACACCCCCTATCTGATTAATTTTAAATGAATTAAGTCGGGTATTACTGGTTCTCCCAAAATAGGTTGCATCGTTATTGCGATTGTAGTTTGTTCCGGTCATCGTGAACTGACTATTATTGAAAACCGCTGAGCCTGCAGGGTTGATATTTAATGCGGAAAGATCACCGCCGAGAGCTCCAAAAGCTCCACTTAAACCCTGAAAGCGAGTTGTTCCATGAGTGTTTTCAATACTGTATCTGAGTACATCCTCAATATTTTGAGCATTTACAGCCGCACATATCAATACCAGGATGAAAAATATTTGTCTTTTCATTTTATAAGAATTTAATACTACTGATTTTTGGAATTATTGTCTGCCGCCCCTGCTTCCTGAAGATCTTGAAGATCCTCCAGAACTTCTCATACCACCTGAACTTCTAGAGCCACCACCTGAACTTCGCATGCTACCAGAAGATCTTGAAGACCCGCCTGAACTTCTCATGCTGCCAGAAGATCTTGAAGATCCTCCTGAACTTCTATAACTACCTGAGCTTCTGGAACTCCTGGACCCTGAACTTCTATAGCTACCTGAGCTTCTGGACCCCGAAGTTCTTCCGGAACTATAACCTGAGGTTCTTGGCCTGGAAGATGATGACCTGGAATACCCGGAACTTCTTTGAGTAGAACTTCCGTAAGCCCTTCTTGCCGTATTTGAACTACTGGTAGTCCCTCTGCTATATGTGTTGTTGCCTTGAGAATTTCTTCTGTAAGTATTGCTGTTTCGTGAGCTACTTGAATATCCCGGAACAGAACGTGTGCTTCTGCTGGTTCTGTAAGCCCTGTTTCTATTTATGGCAGCAGCGCTAACCGTTCTTCTTGCAGTTGTGCCAGATCTATATGCTCCGGAACTTCGTGCTGAGGAAGAAGTTCTGGCTGTGCCAGATCTTCCAACATTGGACCTGGAACTGGAAGCTGTTCTTCCATTTCCTGATGTTGCACTCGATCTTCCTCTGCCTGATGTGAGATTAGATCTACCTCTTAATGAATTTGAAGTTAAAGCATTATTATAATTATTGCCGTAATAACCCCTTCTGCCACTAGTGTATGAAGCTCTTCCATAACCATAGTAAGGATAACCCCAGCCATAACCTGGATAGCCCCAGCCCCAGCCCCAGCCGGCACCCCAGCCCCAGCCATAACCTGGATAGCCCCAACCATAACCACCCCAGCCCCAGCCAATGCCTATACCTATACCAACACCACCCCAACCATAACCATAGTTACCGTAATTGTTGATGACAACATCAGATTGATTGTCACCCCATCCGGCGTATCCGGCATAGTCATTGTAACCTTCGTAGTAATTTGCTTCCGGTACAACCGCAAGACTATCGTTTACGACGTCTCCACCATAATAATCATCTACATCAGTAAAGACTTCATCCTCCATGAATTCATCTATCTGATCTGCTTTCTGACCAAAATAGTCTCCGTAAATACCATCACCCTGCTGCTGTTTAGGCTGTTGTTTTTGCTTTGTATAGACCTTTTGGGTCCCTTCAGCATAGATACCATCATTATCATAATAGGAAGCTTCCTGATAGGAACCACATGAAACCAATAATATACCAGCAACAAAGAGCGTTGTGGTCATTATTAATTTAGGGAGGGGTAGAGATTGCATCATCGCTTTAAATTTATATTGTTGAACATTCTAAAAATAGTTAGTTTTACCGAACTATTTTGATAATAAGATCACAAGATTTGTGCCAAAGTATATTTGATGGGAAAAAATTTAACTAAAAGAAGCGAGGATTATTCCAAATGGTATAATGAACTCGTGATCAAGGCTGATATGGCCGAAAATTCAGGGGTTAGGGGCTGTATGGTGATAAAACCTTATGGTTTTGCCATATGGGAAAAAATACAGGCAGGCCTGGACAAGATGTTCAAGGATACGGGGCATCAGAATGCCTATTTTCCATTGTTTATTCCAAAATCATATCTGAATAAAGAAGCCAGCCATGTTGAAGGCTTTGCAAAGGAATGCGCTGTAGTCACCCATTACAGGCTAAAAAATGCTGAGGACGGCAGTGGTCTTGTAGTAGACGAAGACGCTAAACTGGAAGAAGAACTTATTGTAAGGCCAACTTCTGAGACTATTATCTGGGACACATTTAGAAAGTGGATTCAGTCCTACAGAGATCTTCCGCTCCTAATTAACCAATGGGCGAATGTGGTGCGATGGGAAATGAGAACACGCTTGTTCCTTCGCACGACTGAATTCCTCTGGCAGGAAGGCCACACGGCTCATGAGACTGAACAGGAGGCGATAGAAGAGTCCGAATTGATCCTGAATGTTTATGCAGATTTTGCTGAAAATCATATGGCCGTCCCGGTGATCAAGGGAACAAAAACAGAAAGTGAGCGTTTTGCAGGAGCTATAGAAACCTATTGCATAGAAGCCCTAATGCAGGATGGAAAGGCCTTGCAGGCAGGGACATCACATTTTTTAGGTCAGAATTTTGCCAAGGCATTTGATGTAAAATTTGCGAGTAAAGAAGGAAAACAGGAATACGTATGGGCTACCTCCTGGGGTGTTTCTACCCGCCTGATGGGTGCTCTTATTATGACACATAGTGATGATAATGGCCTTGTTTTACCTCCTAAACTGGCCCCTATACAGGTGGTTATAGTACCCATATATAAAGGTTTAGAACAATTAGATTCGATTTCTGAAAGGGTAAACCCTTTGGTAAAAGAATTGCAAAATAAAGGGATATCAGTTAAATATGACAAGCGCGATACCCATAAACCCGGATTTAAGTTTAATGAATATGAATTAAAAGGTGTCCCCGTCAGAATTGCTATCGGGCAGCGCGATATGGCAAATGGGACTTATGAATTGGCGCGCAGGGATACACTGGAAAAACAAATTGTGAAAGCTGATGAGGTAGTTGCGAAAATTGAATTTTTACTCGAGGACATACAGCGAAATATTTTTGAAAAAGCCCGAAATTACAGAGAGGAACACATTACCGAAGTTGATGGGTATGAAGAATTTAAAAAGGTCTTGGATCAGAAAGGAGGCTTCATTTCAGCGCATTGGGACGGTACTGCCGCTACAGAGGATAAGATAAAAGACGAAACAAAAGCAACAATTAGATGTATTCCATTAGACGCCAGTGAGGAGGCTGGTAGTTGCATGGTTACCGGAAAACCTTCTTCAAAAAGGGTGCTCTTTGCCAAGGCCTATTAAGTGTAGTCAAAAAAATATATAATGGAGTTGGTATAGTAAAAAATAATTGTATTTTTGCATCCGCATTTATGCGATCTAAAGGCCCGTTCGTCTAGGGGTTAGGACGCCAGGTTTTCATCCTGGTAACAGGGGTTCGATTCCCCTACGGGCTACAAAGAATACTGAAATATTGAAATGTGGTTAATGAGGATAGTTGAAAAACACAGAACTCATTTATTACATAAACGTTTAAAAAAATAATGGCCCGTTCGTCTAGGGGTTAGGACGCCAGGTTTTCATCCTGGTAACAGGGGTTCGATTCCCCTACGGGCTACAAAAAAACAAAGCCCGAATAAATAAAATTTAAAAAAAGATGGCAAATCACAAGTCGGCATTAAAGAGAATCAGAAGAAACGAAGTTGTGCGATTACGTAACAGATATCAGCACAAAACCACAAGAAACGCAATTAAAAAATTGAGGAGTGAAACCGACAAAAAGGCTGCGGAAGCTCTTTTACCAACTGTGGTAAGCATGATAGATAAGCTTGCTAAACGCAATATTATACATGCAAATAAAGCGGCTAATTTAAAAAGTAAACTTACAAAGCATATTGCTGCAATATAAGTTTTGATATAATTTACTAAAGCCCTTGCCTAACGGTTAGGGCTTTTTTTATGTTTAATAGAGCTTATATAAATGTATAATTGTTTTTTTCGCTGCTATTAAAGTAGTTCTGGGGAATACTGCCATTTGTGTTGGCAGGTAAATTTCATTTTAAAATTTTAATTAGCCCTAAACTTCTTTTAGGAATAACATTGTATAAGATTCAAGCGAAGTTCTCTATAACAAAATATGGGCTTAATCGTAAATACGAATTATCTCACCATTAGCCTTCCCTTCCACACTTCTAATATATCCCCTTAACATTTTATCCATTGGTATGGGGTTATGGCCAGGGAAATAATCCCCGTATTTATCTAAGGCGTCTTCAACGACGCCAGAGGAAACCGCATTCACTCGAATTCCCTTGTCAAGTTCAAGGACAACTGACTTGACAAAACTATGGATAGCCCCGTTAACCATAGCCGCACTAGTAGTCATTATTACGGGATCGTCTGCAAGTATACCTGTTGTTAAGGTTATGGAACCATTAGGGTTGAGGTATTTTTTCCCTATTCGCACCAGATTTACCTGTCCCATTAACTTACTTCGTATTCCAATATAATAGTCATCTTCAGAAAGATCATTAAATGGAGCCCACTTAGCTTCACCGGCAGTACAAATTATGGCATCTAATGCCCCAATTTTTTTAAAAAGTGCTTCAATTGATTCACTATTTGATATATCCACTAGCTGATCCCCGCTGCTTCTCCCGGCTATTAGAACTTCGTGTTTTATGGAAAAGTAAGAACTAACTTTGCTTCCAATGGTTCCTTTACCTCCAATAATCAAAACTTTCATAATTGTCTTATTTTATAAATAGTTTTCGCCTCCTCATTATTGTAAATCCGAAAGCAAAATAGTCATACATTATGATAATTAAAAGCGGATGGACAATTCTTACTCAAAGAATAGTCAAATAGTGTTGTTAATATCATACTGTTTTAATACCGGTGTAACCCATTAGGTGTAATACTTATTACAAATAAAAAATCCCAATGACAACTTATCATTGGGATTTTCTCTAATCAGGGAACATTTTTACTGACTCATAGTCATCAAAAACTCCTCATTATTTTTCGTCTGTTTTATACGCTGTTCCATAAATTCCATGGCCTCAACCGGATTCATATCGGCAAGATACTTACGCATAATCCACATACGTTGAATTGTATTTTCATCTAATAGTAGATCATCCCTTCTTGTTGAAGAAGATATAAGGTCTATGGCCGGGAAAATTCTACGGTTACTTATTCGTCTGTCTAATTGTAATTCCATATTACCGGTACCTTTGAATTCCTCAAAAATAACCTCATCCATCTTAGATCCTGTTTCCGTAAGGGCTGTAGCAATGATAGATAAAGAACCACCGTTTTCAATATTACGTGCTGCTCCAAAAAAGCGTTTAGGTTTATGGAGAGCATTAGCATCTACTCCACCACTTAGCACTTTACCGGAAGCAGGTTGAACGGTATTGTAAGCTCTCGCAAGACGCGTAATAGAATCTAAAAGTATTACCACATCATGTCCGCATTCTACCAGCCTTTTTGCCTTTTCCAATACTATATTGGCCACACGAACATGTTCAGTGGCTTCCTTGTCAAAAGTAGAGGCAACAACTTCACCGCTTACATTACGCTGCATATCTGTTACTTCTTCCGGACGTTCATCTATCAGAAGAATAATCTGATAAACTTCAGGATGATTCGCTGCAATCGCATTCGCAATATCTTTCAATAGCATGGTTTTCCCGGTTTTTGGCTGGGAAACGATCATTCCACGTTGTCCTTTTCCAATAGGAGAAAACAAGTCAATAATTCTTGTAGAAAGATTGCTTTGGCGTTCTGCCAGCTTAAATTTTTCCTGTGGGAACAATGGAGTCAGGTGCTCAAAAGAAACTCTGTCTCTTACAACCTGAGGGTCCATTCCATTTATTTTATTCACCTTTATTAAGGGAAAATATTTTTCTCCTTCTTTAGGCGGACGTACATTACCTAAAACCGTATCTCCAGTTTTAAGACCAAATAGCCTTATTTGCGATTGGGATACATAGATATCATCTGGAGAAGAGAGGTAATTGTAATCTGAAGATCTAAGAAATCCATACCCATCCTGCATGATATCAAGAACGCCTTCGCTTTCAATAATACTGTCAAATTCGTATTCAGGTTGCTTGTATTTATTTTTTAGGTCCTTATCAAAATTACTGGTCTTGCCATCCTGCCCGTTCTTATGATGCTGAATCTTTTTGTGTTGCTGGCCCTTCTTGTGTTGAGGGTTACTTTTAGGATGTTCTTTATTGCCCTGATATGAAGGGCTCTTTTGCTGTGAAACTTCTTGTTTTGGTTCATGTTTAGCCACCTTCTCTGCAGAAGGGTGGTTTTTCTGAGGAGCAGTCTTAAAACTTTCCTTAGGAACATGAGGTCTGTGTGGTTTTTCCGGTGCTTTTTCCGGTGCTTTTTCCTTTACCGCCACTGTCGTAGCCTGTACAGCTTTTGGATTACTGGCCTGTAGATCAAGGATTTGGTAAACCAAATCCAGTTTTTTTAAGGTCTTGTATTTGGGGACGCTTAAATCTTTAGCAATATCCTGAAGCTCAGGCAGCTTTTTTGCTTTTAAATCTGAAATCTCAAACATTGAGTATAAAATATATTATAGTATATAAAAATTGGAGTATATTGTTTTTTTTGGGTATTACATGGGATTGAGACCCCAATAGGTAAGTGTTATAACGTATAACGACACAATATTACAAATTATTTTATACAAATCATCTCATATTACTTATTAATTTAATTCTTCCTCTTTGGAAGTAGCATATGATTTACATAAATAGATTGTCTCTAACCCGCTTAGTCATAGCTGATACGATGATCTTACACTAATAGGAAGCTATTTTTATTTTAAATTTTATGGTAATGTTTTAAAAGACATGTACTTTTGCATTTCTATTTTTAGATACACTATGATTCAACGCATACAAACCGTTTATATAATTTTGGTGGCTCTCTTTACCGGAGCCTTACCTTTTTATTTAAGCCTTTGGACTGGCACTGAAGGAAATACGGTTTTTGCGATTGATATTACTTGGGTTGCGGTTATTTTTGCTGCTTCTTCCGCCTTGGCGCTTATCACTATTTTTTTATTTAAGAATCGAAAAAATCAATTTGTTTTTAACAGGTTGAATATAATATTAAATCTTTTTTTACTGGGATTTTTCGTTTACCGATCGCTAAACTTATCCGGAGAGACCTCGGTCTCTGAGAAGGGTATTGGGATGCTGATTCCTGTATTTTCTATCGTTTTTTTAGTCCTGGCCAACAAGGCTATAAAAAAGGATGAAGATCTTGTAAAATCTGTTGATCGCTTACGTTAAACCTAACATCTTAGTAGTATTAGTGCGTAACCCTGAAGTAAGTTTATCTCTACTTCAGGGTTTTACGTTATAAATAAAGGCTTTTTGGCGCTTCCTCCTTCGCCTCAATAAATTTAGGCTTCGTAGCACCGGGCTATTCGCTATATCTTTTTTGCATTTCTTTCAATTGTGCTCAAGATGATAGCAAAAAAGGATGCCGCTCCTATCCCTAGCGCTTTCCTAATTCTATTACTTCCAGGTTCTTAATTTCTTCTCCATCTATATCAAACCGCAGCATGGTTCTGATCTGATGAAATCCGTTTTTTCCACAAGAACCAGGATTCATATGCAAAAGATTTAGCTTTTTGTCCCACATTACCTTAAGAATATGGGAATGTCCTGAGATAAATAGTTTAGGCGGATTCTGTTTTATTTCTTCCCTGATTCTCCTATCGTATCTATTAGGATAACCCCCAATATGAGTCATCCAAACGGCCACGTTCTCACATTTAAACCGATTGTCCAACGGAAATTCTTTTTGTAATTTATAATCATCAATATTGCCATAAACGGCCCGAACTGGTTTTAATGCAGCCAGAGCATCGGTAACATTAAAAGAGCCAATATCTCCCGCATGCCATATTTCATCGGCCTGTTTGGCATACTTAAGGATAGTTTCATCTATATAGCCATGGGTATCGGATAGAAGTAAGATGTGGGTCATTTATTTTAGTAAGAATTTAAAACCGTATACAAGTGTCAAATAGCTCCATTCAACATCAATAAAGATTTTGTTCAGATTTAGGCAAACCAGAAGGTCCTTATTTCTAACGGCTAACTTCGTTATCTTTGCCTTTCACAAAAATAGAATAATAGCTTGAGATATTTTGTCGCTTTTTCATACTTCGGACAAGCCTACCACGGATGGCAGCGACAGCCAAACGCTTCTTCTGTTCAACAGTTAATGGAAGAATCATTAAGTACATTACTGAAATCACCGATAAGCCTTGTTGGTGCAGGCAGAACAGATGCCGGAGTCCACGCAAAAAGTATATATGCACATTTTGATTTTCATGAAATAAATAATTTAACAAACCTCACTTATAGGTTAAATGCCTTTTTACCGGAGGATATTGCAATCCAAAAGATTAGTGTAGTCCCGGATGATGCACATGCTCGTTTTGATGCTGTACAACGAACCTATGAGTATTGGATAGTACAAGAAAAGAACCCATTTTATAAGGATACTGCGCATTATATAAAACACACATTGGATATTCCATCAATGAATAAAGCAGCCGACTTTTTGTTGGAGTATGATGACTTTGAATGCTTTTCTAAATCAAATACAGATGTTAAAACTTATCGGTGCAAGATTAAATCTGCGACCTGGAATTTAATAGGAGACAAACTTGTTTTTACAATTACAGCAAACCGTTTTCTGAGGAATATGGTCCGCGCCATAGTGGGAACCTTTCTGGATGTGGGTCTTGGAAAAATGTCTCCGGAAGATGTTAAGACTATTATAAAAAGCAAGGATCGAAGTGCCGCCGGTGCTTCCGTCCCGGCAAAAGGCTTATATTTGACTAAAGTTTTATACCCTTCAACCATTCTGGATTTTAATGGATAAAGACACCGGAAAAGCATTTGATTTTAGACTATTCAAACGAGTATTCGCTTATACCCAACCCTATAAACTTACGTTTTATGGTGTGGCCTTAGCTGCAATTTTTATTTCAGGTTTTGCAGTATTAACTCCGCTTATAGTCGGTGAAATTATTGATGGGGCCGTTAAACAAGGTGATGCTGAAAAGCTTTTAGTTCTTATCCTCGCAATGGCCGCCGTACTTTTAGGGCAGGTTATCAGCCAGCTATGTTTTAGTTATTATGCCAATTGGCTTGGCGAATCGGTAATCAGAGATATCCGGATTTTCCTTTTCAAAAAAATGATTGGGTTTAAAATGAAGTATTTCGATAATTCTTCAATTGGATTGCTCGTTACCCGGGCTGTAGCAGATTTGCAGCGTATAGGTGAAATTTTTAGTCAGGGTTTTTTTATTATCGTATCCGATCTTCTTAAAATGATGGTTGTGGCCATAGTCATGTTGATAATCAATTGGAAATTGGCACTTATTGTGTTCGCTGTTCTACCCGTAATTTTATATGCTACCCGACTATTCCAAAGGGCAATGAAGAAGGCTTTTATAGATGTAAGGGCTGAGGTTTCCAATCTGAATTCCTTTGTGCAGGAGCGCATAACCGGAATGAAGATCGTGCAGCTGTTTACACGAGAAAAAATAGAAAGTGATAAGTTTAGGGAAATAAATAAAAAGCATATGAATGCCTGGCTTAAAACGGTCTGGTACAATTCTTTCTTCTTCCCAATTGCAGATATCGTTTCATCAATTACCATAGGTTTAATCGTTTGGTATGGAGGTCTCCAGAACGTTACTAATATTGAAGTAGACGAATACGGGACAATTTTTGCCTTTATTCTGTTGTCAGGGATGTTATTTCAGCCTCTCAGGCAGATTGCGGATAAATTTAATACGCTTCAAATGGGGATGGTAGCAGCAAATAGGGTTTTTAAAATTTTGGATACAGATAGTCATATTGAAGACTTTGGAACTGTTGAAAAAGATCATGTACTCGGAAATATTAAATTTTCAGGTGTTCGTTTCGGCTACCTTGAGGATGAAGAAATACTACACGGGATCTCCTTTGATGTAAAAGTGGGACAGACCGTGGCCATAGTAGGGGCAACGGGAGCAGGGAAATCAACTATTATAAATCTCTTAAATCGTTTTTATGAGATTAATTCAGGTGAAATCCTGGTAGACGGGACTAATATTACTAACTATAAGTTAGCTTCCCTGCGCAGAAACATAGCAGTTGTATTGCAGGATGTCTTTCTTTTTGCAGATACCATAGCCAATAATATATCCCTCAGGGATAAATCAATTTCTTTAGAGAACATTGAAGAAGCTGCAAAGCAAATAGGTGTTCATGAGTTTATCAATAGTTTACCTGGTGGATACCAATACAATGTAAAAGAAAGAGGAGCCATGCTTTCCAGCGGGCAACGACAACTAATTGCTTTTTTGCGGGCTTATGTGAGTAATCCCAGCATATTGGTTCTGGATGAAGCTACTTCCTCCGTGGACACCTATTCTGAGCAGCTGATCCAAAAAGCTACAGAAAAAATCACTTCTGGCAGGACTTCTATAATTATTGCTCACCGACTTGCCACCGTAAAGAAGGCCGATAAAATTCTGGTCATGGATGCAGGTAAAATTCTAGAGAGCGGAACACACAAGGAGTTACTCAAAAAAGGAGGCTATTACAATAAACTCTATAAGGCCCAGTTTATGGCTGAGGAAGTGGCTTAGTATCTTTTTTATTAATTCTTCACTGGTTTAAAGTCTTCCAAAGTGATTGTTCCTGTTGCGAAAAGTAGTACATAAAAGGCTATAATTAATCCTATATACCCAATCATTGCCAAAACAAGGAACAGACAAGCTCTAAGTATGAATTGACCTGTTGAGAATTTATTTATCCTCTGTATGACATATATAGTGTATGCCAACATTAGAGGAAGCATAATTGTAGACATGATTATAAAATCTTGAGGGATAAAGATTAACACAATCAGGCTAATAGGGAAAGATACGATACTCCATTGCGCCAGACTATACAGCATAACTACCAGGTATTCAGAGAATAAATAGCCTCGTTTATTAAAAGTCAACCAACCGGCGAATCCAAAGATTGGTATAAATAATATAAATACTAAAGACTGGAAGTCTCCCAAAATGGGCATTATTTTTTTATAGAATTCAGGATTTACTCCTTGGTTAAAGACATCCATGTCCATTTCTACCACAAAAACTTTTTGCAGTATAAAATAAAGAAGACCGGAAAGGGTTAGTGCAATACCTAAATAACCTATTGGATTTAGGTACCTTCTTCGAATCCCGGAAATATAACCATCAATAACAACTTCTGGCTTGGTAAACAAATGCTTAAAAGTTCTATAGAAAGTATTATCAAGATCAAAAGACTGCTCAATAACATCATGGGACAGGTTTTTAAAACTTAACCTGTTGCGTATAACTTTGGCGCCACAATTGGGACAATAATCAAAATCTGTTCGTTGTTGTGTACCACAATTTTTACACTCCATATTTAAAGCATATCTACCTTTATCTTGTTAGCCAGGTCGGATAAATCCTTAAAAGGAACAAATTCACCATTGTTTATATAAGAGATAGAACCGGTTTCTTCGCTAACAACCAGTGCAAGCGCATCTGTTCGTTCCGTAATACCCACAGCCGCCCTGTGCCTTAATCCAAAACGCAAGGGGATATTGCGCTCATTAGATAGAGGCAGTATAACCCTGGTAGCCATAATATTATTATTTTCAATAATAGCCGCCCCATCATGTAATGGACTATTCTTATAAAAAATACTTTCTATGATGGGTTGATTAATTTCGACATTCATACTATCTCCCGACGATTTTACAAAATCCAGAGAATTACTTCGTTTTATAACCAAAATGGCACCGGTTCTGCTTCTGCTCATTTTGTCACAAGCCTTGAGAATAGCATCAACATCCAGTTTAGAAGCAATACCTTCCTGTCTTAAAAATTTAAATCGTTTTACAAAATTCCGTTTATTGGCAAAATTGGTAGAACCAATCATAAGCAGGAATTTCCTTATTTCCTGCTGGAAAACAACAATTAAAGCAATTAAACCAACCGACATAAAACCTCCAACCATACTACTGATCATTTTCATATCCAGTAATTGGGTTAATTTCCAAAACCCCCACACAATAACAATTCCAATAAAAATATTGATAGCAACAGTACCTCGTACCAGTTTGTAGATGTAATAGAGCAGTATAGCCACAAGGAGGATGTCTATAATGTCCGTGATCTTTAAATCCAGAAAGTTAAAAAAGTCCAATCCTTGTAGTTTTTGTAAAATTAGAAAAAATAGGTAAACAAAAAATTAATCTTCAATTTCGTTTACCGCTTGCATTAATTCAATGCATTCCACTGCTTCTTTAACGTCGTGTACCCTTAAAATATTGGCGCCATTGGTTAATGCAAAGGTGTTTAGGGCAGTGGTTCCATTCAACGCCTGCTCGGCATTAATACCTAAGGTCTTATAGATCATAGACTTTCTGCTTAGACCTACAAGAATTGGAAGTTTAAAAGTTTTAAAGAGATTCAGATGATGTAACAAAGAAAAACTTTGAGCAGGAGTCTTGGCAAACCCAAAACCAGGATCCAGGATTATGTCATTAATACCGAAAGATGTGGCAAGAGCTACTTTTTCCGAAAAATAATAAAGGACATCTTCTAACAGCTTGCTGTATTTGGTTTGCTTTGCCATGTTTTGTGGTGTTCCTTTCATGTGCATCATTATATAAGGCACTTTAAAATCGGATATGATTTGCATCATTTTACGATCCATATTTCCGGCAGATATATCATTGATCATTGCAGCACCATTTTCAAGACAATGCCTGGCCACCTCGCTTCTGAAAGTATCTATAGATAAATTGATATCAGGAAAATTATTAGTAAGCAGATCAACAACGGGCAAGATCCTTTTCAATTCTTCTTTTTCAGAAATATCAGTCGCACCCGGTCTGGAGCTATAGGCTCCCAGGTCCACAAAAGTGGCTCCCTCATTAAGTATTTTTTCTGCTTGTTTCAAAATAGAGACTTCATCCTTATATTTTCCTCCATCATAAAAAGAGTCTGGGGTAACATTTAATATGCCCATAACTTTAGGCTTCTTTAAATCTATCAACCTGCCCTTACAATTTATTGTCATAGGATTTTTTTAAACCATTTGGAGTATAAATTATTTTGAAGACCAAGATTAAACTCCGAACTTTGATGTTTCCATTATTTTGAGCGAAATTTACGCAAATTAGAACAATTTACATGCAGCAAACCTCGGAACAATACGATGGCATCATAACTACTTGTCGGGACTTATTTTCAAAAAAAATGAAAGATTACGGAAGTGCCTGGCGAATTTTAAGACTACCTTCTTTAACAGATCAAATTTATATTAAGGCACAGCGCATAAGAAGTTTACAGGAAAACGAGGTCCGAAAAGTAGACGAAGGGGAAAAATCTGAATTTATTGGTATTATCAATTACGCCATTATGGCGCTCATACAACTGGAGAAAGGCGTTGCCCAGGAACCCGATCTTGCTCCTGCAGAGGCCCTTGGTTTGTACAATAAACATGTTGAGATTACCAAATTACTCATGGAAAAGAAGAACCATGATTACGGGGAGGCATGGCGAGATATGAGGATAAGTTCGTTAACAGATCTGATTATTCAAAAATTATTGAGGGTTAAGCAAATTGAAGATAATAAAGGAAAAACATTAGTTAGTGAAGGTATTGAGGCAAACTATCAGGATATCATAAATTATTCAGTTTTTGCCATGATTCATATGAATGAATCCACCTGATAAATATTCAATAAATAGTATGAAACATTTAGTAGGCTTTTCCAGGGTATTTGTTGGAATACTATTTATTATCAGTGGTTTTATAAAGCTTAATGATCCTGTAGGCTTTTCGTTCAAATTGGAAGAATACTTTAGCCAGGGAGTTCTCGACTTACCATTTTTAATGCCCTATGCTCTTGCGATATCAATCTTTGTAGTCATTTTCGAAGTTGTTTTGGGGGTATTCCTCTTGATAGGCTATCGTAAGAATTTTACCATATGGAGCCTGTTAATAATGATCCTGTTTTTTACTTTTCTTACCTTTTATTCCGCTTATTTTAATAAGGTAACAGATTGCGGATGCTTTGGAGACGCCATTAAATTAACACCATGGGAGTCATTTACCAAAGATATAGTCCTTCTGGTACTAATCTTAATTTTATACTTCGGCAGTCGATATATTAAGCCATTTTTTAGCCAGGGGGTCAGACAAATTATTGCTTTGGTATCAGTAGTTATTTGTATTATATATGGAAACTATGTACTTAATCATCTACCTGTAATAGACTTCAGGCCTTATAAGATTGGGGCCAATATAGAAGATGGGATGGCATATCCTGAAGATGCACCGAAACCCATTTATGAATATTCCTGGAAATTTAATAGTAAAGGAGAAGAAAAAGTAATCGTAACCAATGGGGAATACCCCGATGTTGACGGGGAATTTATTGGAGTGGAGACTAAAGAAATACAGAAGGGATATGAACCTCCTATCCACGATTTTACTATTGAACAGGAAGGGGAGGATTTTACCGCTTTGTTGATGCAGGAAGCTAAACTGCTTACGGTGGTTGCTTTTGACCTGGCTAAAAGCGAATATGACGCCTTTGAAAAAGTAAAGGATATTACCGATAGAGCCATTAACCAGGGTTATAAAGTTATAGGAATGTCGGCTTCCAATGAAGAATGGACCAACAAGCTAATTGAAGAATACCAACTGGGATTTGAATTTTATTTTACAGATGAAACAACCTTAAAAACCATTGTCCGATCTAATCCCGGTCTTTTAATTCTGGAAAGCGGGACAATTACCCAAAAGGTCCATTATAATGATATTGAGGATTTGAAAATTGAATAAGTCTTTACTAAACTGTGATGACATTAAAAATAAAACAACACCTATTGTAAACATAAAAGAACTAAAAATGAGAAGTAAAATAGTTGCCGGAAACTGGAAAATGAATAAGAACTTAAATGAAACTAAGGCCTTATTAGAAGAATTATCAGGTAAATTACCAAAAACAGAGGCAGAAGTCATTGTAGCTCCCACTTTTGTTAACCTGGCAGATACAGCCCGTACCCTGGAATCATCAGAGATAAAAGTCGCGGCCCAGAATATGCATTTCGCGAAAAGCGGGGCCTATACAGGGGAAATTTCTGCCGATATGCTTTTAAATATTAATGTGGATACTGTAATTATAGGACATTCAGAGCGGAGGGCATATTTTGGAGAAACAGATGATCTTTTAGCTAAAAAAGTGAAGGCTGCTTTGGAAAACAATATGCGCGTCATATTTTGTTTTGGAGAAGAATTGGAAGAGAGAAAGGCTGGCAATCATTTCAAGGTAGTGGAATCTCAGCTCAAGAACGGTCTTTTTGACTTACCAGCAGATGCCTGGCAACATATAGTACTGGCTTATGAACCTGTTTGGGCTATTGGCACCGGTGAGACAGCTTCTCCGGAACAGGCTCAGGAAATGCACGCCTTTATCCGTAAGACGATAACGGAAGCTTATAATACTTCAATCGCTGATGAAGTATCCATTTTATATGGCGGCAGCGTAAAACCTTCAAATGCTAATGAGATCTTTTCAAAACCCGATGTGGATGGGGGACTAATAGGCGGAGCTGCTTTGAAGGCAGATGATTTTGTAGCCATTATTGAGGCTATCTGAACGTTTATGCAAGAACTCTTTCTGGAATATCGATTTTCGATAGATCCCTTACAACCTGCTGTGGACATTTTAATAGCCGAGCTGGCCGCACTGGGTTTTGACAGTTTTTTGGAAACCCGGGATGGTTTGCTGGCTTATGTCAAAAAGGAGTTATGGAACCCGTCGGACTTACGAAATGTCCACATCCTTGCCAATGAAGATTTTGATATTGATTATGAAATATCTGAAATAGAACAGGAAAACTGGAATGCAAAATGGGAAGAGAATTTTGATCCCATAAATGTAGATAATCAATGCGTTGTACGTGCTCCCTTTCATGATGAGCAGGATGTTGCCTTTGATATAGTTATAACTCCTAAAATGAGTTTTGGTACCGGGCATCATGAAACTACACATATGATGCTTCAATTAGTGTTGACATTAGATTTCAAAGATAAATCTGTATTGGATATGGGCTGTGGAACCGGTGTTCTGGCCATTCTGGCTGCTATGAAAGGGGCCAGGTCTGTAGATGCAATTGATATAGATAACTGGAGTTATCTGAATGCAATGGAAAATGTGTCTGCTAATAAATGTGAACAGATTAATGTGTTTGAAGGTGACGCGAATTTATTGACAGATCAAAATTACGATATCATCTTAGCGAATATTAACCGCAATATTTTGCTTTCAGATATTTCTGTTTATGCAGGGCACCTTAAAAAAGGGGGAGCATTGCTTTTAAGTGGCTTTTACAAAGAAGATATTGCCCTTATTTCAAAAGAATGTTTGGCCCATGGATTTTCATTTCAAGATAATGTTGAAAAAAACAACTGGGTTGCGGCAAAATATGTATTTTAGTTCATACAAAAACCTATCTGTATGAGTACTAAGGAAAAAGTCTCCGAAGAACTACTTTTGGATGAGGAGACGGTGAAACAAAATGAAATAGTGCTGTTCAATGATGAAGTAAATACTTTTGAACACGTTATTTACACTTTAATTGATGTGTGTGAACATACCGCAGAACAGGCAGAACAATGTTCATTAATAGTTCATTACAAAGGCAAATGCACGGTCAAAACAGGGGAATATAAGGACTTAGAACCTCGTTGCAGCAAATTATTGCAGGCAGGCTTGAGTGCTGAGATTGTTTGAGAGAACAGAATGGGAGGATTTTAATAAGATACTAATCTGTTCTTACCTTTTAGAGAAGAGCTCTTCCATACCTGATTTTTTCTTTCCTAAAAATGTCACCTTTCTCATTTAAAATGAAGTGTGAATTTGTGTTTGATTTTTATGTAATTCAGAAAATTTGAACTATTCAGCATTCGATATACAATAATGGCTAAAAACTGTTTATTTATTTTTAATTTGTGATAATAGGGCTGGTCCGTTTTTCCTGCCCTTTTTTTTTATTACTTTGAAAGCTGAAAATTTTTATAAAGCTTCGGGGCCAAAATTTGTGGTCTATTGGAACCTTTTACATTTTAAAACTAATTGTCAGATACTATGAAACGTGGCGTTAATACCTCTTTAAAAGGAAGCATTGGGTTTTTTATTGGATTGTTACTCTTCACAAGCTGTTCTCCTGAAAAGAAGAAGGAAGTTGAAGCCTCAAAACCCGAAACAGAACCCCTTGTTACAATGGTTAAAATAAAAAAAACAGAAGTTTTTACCACAGCGCATAAAACAGATCTAAAACTTTCTGAGATCGGGGCATTGACATTCAATGAATTTAAACAACCCTTAGAATATGGTATTACTATGAGTTCAAAAATGGCAAAAATTGAAATCCCCGCACATGGGATACAAACCATTGTAATGTCTGAAGAGTAATTATTTTATAAGAAATACCAAAACAAAAATATAACCAAACCAAGAACTAATAACATGGAAGAATCAGATAAAGTTTTAAAAATGAATAAATCCTATACCATTCTCATTAGCCTTATCGTGGCTTTGGGAGGGTTTTTATTGGGGTTTGACAGTGCTGTAATTTCAGGTGCGGTCAAGGGGATCACTATCTATTTTGAAATGACAGAATGGATGCTCGGATTTTCCGTGGGCTGCGTTGTTTTTGGTGCCATGGCAGGAAATTTAATGGCCGGGCCCCTGAGCGATAAGTTCGGCCGGAAAAATGTCCTGATTTTTGTAGCTGCACTTTTTACAATCTCTGCTTCCTGGTCTGCCATGGCAACCGGTTATACAGAATTTATAATTGCCCGGATTATTGGGGGCATTGGTATTGGGGGCGCCATCCTTATTGCACCCATCTATATTGCGGAAATAGCACCTCCCAAACTCAGAGGTAGTCTGGTGTCATTCAACCAATTGAATATAGTTATCGGGATATCCGTTGCCTATTTCTCTAATTACTTTCTCGTAGATATGGGTGAAAATAGTTGGAGATATATGTTGGGGGTTGAAGCTATCCCGGCGGCCATTTATTTTTTAGCTCTTTTTACGGTACCAAAAAGCCCACGTTGGTTAATTACCAAATTAAACCAGGTTGAACCGGCAAGAAAGATCCTTGCGAAAATAGGCGGGGAGGAATATGCCGACGTAACCATAGCTGAGATTCAACGCGGCGTAGCCATGTTGGAAGAAAAAGGCAAACTATCCGATCTTTTTACATACAGGAACCGGACCATCATGATTATTGCCATTGGGATTGCCTTTTTTCAGCAAATTACCGGTATAAATGCGGTATTCTATTACGCACCAACCATTTTTGAACAAGCGGGAGGAAGCACAGACTCTTCCTTTTTACAAGCCATTGTCGTAGGGCTTACCAATCTGGTATTTACCCTGGTTGCCATATGGCTGATAGACAGGCTGGGACGTAAACCTCTTTTGTTAATAGGCACTACTTTTATGACTATAGCCCTTTTAATGGCGGCCTTTGCATTTAATAATGCTTCCTATGATTTTAATGAAAAAACACTGGCTAAAGTGGGCAACACCGAGATAAGAACTGCTTTAACAGATTTAAATGGCAAATCTTTCGATGGTCAGGCTGCCCTGTTTGAGGAGGTAGAACCTATGATGAATAAAGACCTGTTCCTCAAGTTTAAACGAAATGAAATCACCAATTTTATTCAGGTTAATGCAACCTTGGTGCTTATAGCCATCCTCTTGTATGTGGCAGCATTTGCCATCTCACTGGGCCCGGTTATGTGGACGCTGATTTCAGAAATATTCCCGACCAAAGTAAAAGGAATAGCCATTTCTGTAGTGGGCTTCTTTAACTCCCTGGTTAGCTTTTCGGTTACCCAGGTATTCCCCTGGGAACTATCCAATCTGGGACCAACAGCTACGTTTGCCATTTACGCCTTATTGTCATTCTGTGCGATCTTCTTTGTGTACAAATTTGTTATCGAAACAAAAGGTAAAACCTTAGAAGAAGTCCAGGAAGTATTAATTAGAAAATAGATTTTAAAATGAAAATTATTGTAAGTATCGTTTGTTTATCTCTGCTATTATCCTGCAAGGATAAATCAGAAAAAAAAGAGGTTGAGATAGTTTCAAATTCAGTTGAATTACCGGCCAAAGTAGTCGTAAATAAGGAGGCTGGTAAATATATTCTAAGGGTTAATAATGAACCGTTTTATATTAAGGGGGCAGGCCTGGAATTTGGTAATGTGCCTGCACTTGCAAGCCATAATGCAAATTCGTTCCGAACCTGGCGAACTGAAAATGGTCGGAAATCCGGAAAAGAAGTGTTGGATGAAGCCCATGAAAATGGGGTCATGGTAACTATGGGGATAGAAGTTGGCAGGGAAAGACATGGTTTTGATTATGATAATCCGGAAGCAGTAAACAAACAGTTGCAAGACATAAAGGAGCAGGTAATGGCATTAAAAGACCATCCGGCCCTCTTAATATGGGGTATAGGAAATGAGTTAAACCTCCATTATGAGAATCCGAAAGTTTGGGATGCCGTGAATGAAATATCAAAAATGATCCATGAAGTAGATCCAAATCACCTTACCACCACTAGTCTGGCGGGCATTGGTGAAAAGGAAGTAAAGTATATCAAGGAGCGCTGTTCCGATCTGGATATTTTGTCTGTTCAAATGTATGGCGATTTGCCCCAGGTACCGCGATTAATACGAGAATATGGCTGGGAAGGTCCCTATATGGTAACAGAGTGGGGGGCAACCGGGCATTGGGAAGTACCTAAAACTTCCTGGGAAGCACCCATAGAGCAAAACAGTACCGTAAAGGCAAACAATTATTTGCAGCGCCATGAGAAAGGCATTGCTTCAGATACCACACAGTGCATAGGGTCTTATGTTTTTCTTTGGGGTAACAAACAGGAAAGAACGCCCACCTGGTATGGGATATTTCTGGAAGACGGACAAGAAACAGAATCTGTAGATGTCATGCATTATATCTGGAATGGTCAATGGCCGGAAAACAGGACACCCGTTATAGAAAACTACACCCTGGACGGAAAGGTTGCCTTAGACAATGTTTATTTAGAAGAAGACGGAGAATATAGTGCCACCATAGAAATCATGGATTATGAGGATGATCCCTTAACCTATAGCTGGGAAATATTACCCGAAAGTACAGACCTGCAGGATGGAGGAGATGAGGAATCAAGGCCGGAAGCCATAGAAGGACTTGTGGTCTCACAGGAAGAAGGAACAGTAGTATTTAAGGCTCCGGGGAAAGGGCCTTACCGCTTGTTCGTTTATGTGAAAGATGCTCAAAATCATTCGGCAACAGCCAATATCCCTTTTATGGTTAAATAAGATTAAATAATTGATGGCTTGATAGAGAATACATCAGATAGTTATGTAACACTTGAACTTCCTGTACAATGGGGGAATATGGATGCTGCACAACACGTGAACAACACGGTTTACCTGCGTTGGATGGAATCTGCAAGGATTGAGATGTTTAAAAAAATGCATGAAGGCGATTTCAAGTTTAGGAAAATAGTTCCTATTCTTGCCTGGCAGGATTGTAAATATATCTTTCCGGTGACCTATCCGGACACCGTTTTGATTACTTTGGATATAATTGAATTGATGGAAGATAGGGTGCTGTGTGAAGGGAAAATCTATAGCAAAAAACACGATCGGCTCGCAGCCATCTCCAAGAACTTGTTAATGGCTTATGACATGGAGGAATTAAAAAAACACCCTTTTCCTGAAGCCTGGAGAAAATCGTTCATCGATTATTACGGAGAATCCATTTTAAAGTAACTTATGCAGTAGTATTAATTTTCTAAAAAAACGATAAATACCAGAATAAAACCTCTTTAAGTCATTTACTTCTTAGGAGGTTTTTATTTTCAAATAAAAAGAATCAACTATGAATCCAGAGCAACAATACCTTGGAGAAGCCCCAGCTCATTTAGAAACCCACGAAGTAAAAGGGGAATATGTGAATTTTGAGAATGAGGACTATTACAAAATCTCCAACAGTAATAATTTAAGGCCCTTTTTTATGAGCCTGGTAAGTGATTCCAACCACTGGATGTTTATTTCAAGCAATGGGGCCCTAACCGCAGGAAGAAAGGATAGCGAATCTTCCCTTTTTCCGTATTACACAGATGATAAAATAACCGAATCCCTGGAGGTAACCGGCAGTAAGACGTTATTGCGGGTGCATTTGGGGAGCAAACCCTATTTATGGGAACCTTTTTCCGACAGGTATGAAGGCCTTTATACCATCAGCAGAAATCTTTACAAAAACAACACCGGCGATAAACTCATCTTTGAAGAGATCAATGAGGATCTGGGCCTCACCTTCAGATACCAATGGAACTCCAGTAATAAATTCGGATTCGTCAGAAAAGCCAGCCTCCTCAACAACACCAAAAAAGACATTAAGCTCACCCTTCTGGATGGTTTGCAGAATATCCTGCCCTATGGCGTAAATACCGACATACAAAATGGCCGTAGTAACCTGGTGGATGCCTATAAAAAGAGCGAATTAGAGGCCGATACCGGCCTGGGCATTTTTGCTCTGAGTGCTATAATTGTCGACAAAGCCGAGCCCAGCGAAGCCCTTAAGGCCACCATTGCCTGGTCTGTGGGCTTAGACAATCCAACATATCTGGTCTCCTCCTTACAGCTCAATGCCTTTAGACGGGGCAAGATTCTCAAAAACGAAACCGATATCAAGGCCGAAAAAGGCGCCTATTTTATTAGTGCGGATTTAAATTTGGCTGGGGAATCACAAAAACAATGGATGCTGGTTGCCAATGTAAACCAGGGTCCCGCCCAGGTGATTGACATTAAGGAACAATTAAAAAGCCCTAAGGACCTCGCTCAGGCAGTAGACCAGGATATAGCCCTGGGTACCCAAAATCTGATTGATTTGGCTGCCGCAGCAGACGGCTTGCAGGTAACTGAAGATAATCTGCGCACCGCCAGGCACTATTCCAACGTGCTGTACAACATCATGCGGGGTGGGATTTTTGATAAGAATTATGAGATTCAGAAGAAGGATTTCACGATCTATCTGCAGAAGGCCAACAAAAAAGTTTGGAAAGACAATGAAGCGGCAATAAGCGCCTTGCCTGCTGTCTTCTCCCTTAAAACCTTACACCAACTCGCTTTAGAGAACACAGATAACGACTTCAAAAGGTTGTGTTTTGAGTATATGCCCTTAAAATTTAGCCGCCGGCATGGAGACCCCAGCAGGCCCTGGAACAAGTTTTCCATTAATACCCAAAGTGAGGTAGATGGCTCTAATATTCTGGATTATCAGGGCAATTGGCGCGATATCTTCCAAAACTGGGAAGCCCTGGCACATTCCTACCCGGAATTTATAGACAGTATGATCCATAAATTCTTAAACGCCACCACCTTTGAAGGCTACAACCCCTACCGGGTGACCAAAGATGGGTTTGACTGGGAGATCATAGAACCAGACGATCCCTGGTCCTATATTGGTTATTGGGGCGATCATCAGATCATTTACCTTTTAAAATTTCTGGAGTTCATACAAGACTATTACCCAGCCAGACTGGAAAGCTATTTTAATCAGGACTTGTTTGTGTATGCGAATGTTCCCTATAAGATTAAAAGTTATGAGGACACCCTTAAAAACCCGAAGGATACGATTGATTTTGACCATGCACTGAGCGAAGAAATCTTTAAAAGAAAAGAAGATCTGGGTGCAGACGGCGCACTTTTGACGGATAAGAGCGGGGAGATCTACAGGGTAAACCTGCTCGAAAAAATGCTGGCAACCCTGCTGGCAAAATGCTCCAACTTTATTCCCGAAGCGGGGATTTGGCTGAATACACAAAGGCCGGAATGGAATGATGCCAATAATGCCCTGGTAGGGAATGGGGTTTCTATGGTAACCCTCTACTATATCAGAAGGTTTTTAAGTTTCTTTCAAAATACACTTACTAATGCCTCTTTTACCCAGCTGGCCTTGTCTGAGGAATTGATCACCTTTTTTGAGGGGCTAAGCACCACCTTGGAAACCTATAAAGACCGCTTAAAAGGCAAGATCTCGGATACCGACAGAAAGTTGATATTAGATGGACTGGGGCAGGCGGGGAGCAACTACAGAGCCACTATTTATGCTGATGGCTATAACGGGTCCCGGAAAAATGTTTCCAAAGCCGCGCTGCTGAATTTTGTAGAAGTGGCCCTAAACTATATGGATCACAGCATAGACGCCAATAAAAGGGCAGACAAGATGTACCATGCCTATAACCTCATGTCTGTGGAGAATGACAAGGAGATTGCTGTTTCCTATTTAAGTGAAATGCTCGAAGGGCAGGTGGCAGTACTGAGCGCTGGTTACCTTTCCTCAGAAGCCTGCCTGGAAGTACTCGATGCTTTAAAGGCCAGCAGCTTGTTCCGGGAAGATCAATACAGCTATATCTTATACCCGGACAAGGACTTGCCAC
This sequence comes from Eudoraea sp., assembly GCF_039969275.1. Classification (GTDB taxonomy): domain Bacteria; phylum Bacteroidota; class Bacteroidia; order Flavobacteriales; family Flavobacteriaceae; genus Eudoraea. Next base: position 460,914 of record NZ_JBDVOC010000010.1, on the reverse strand, counting down.
GCTTTGTAGACAAGAACAAGATCCCTGCAGAAAAAGTAGCCCGGTCCAGGCTCTTGCAACAATTACTCAAAGAGGGGAATAAGACGGTGCTGGAACAGGATGTGGCAGGGGACTACCATTTTAACGGGGCCTTTAATAATGCCGACAGCCTTAAAAAAGCTCTTGCAGAACTCCCTGAAGGGCCATACAAAACGCTTGTTGATGAGGAACAGGAATTATTGTTAAACACTTTTGAAGAGGTGTTTGATCATAAATCCTTTACCGGAAGATCAGGGACCTTCTTTGGTTACGAGGGCCTTGGGTCTATTTACTGGCATATGGTGTCCAAATTGCTCCTGGCGGTCATGGAGGTCTGTTTAAAAGCCATAGAAGAAGGGGAGGACGAGGCCATCATTGGAAGATTAATAGACCATTATTACGAAATAAATGCGGGGATAGGGATACATAAATCTCCTGAGCTGTATGGGGCCTTCCCTACAGATCCTTATTCGCATACCCCGGCGGGGAAGGGCGCCCAGCAACCCGGGATGACCGGCCAGGTAAAAGAGGATATTTTAAGCAGGATGGCAGAACTGGGCGTAGCCGTAAAGGCCGGTAAAATTACATTTAGCCCCGGCATTTTTAATAAGGCCGAGTTTTTAAAAGCGCCTGCTACCTTTAATTATGTAGATATACATTTTAAGCCTCAACAATTAGAACTGAAAAAAGAGTGGCTTTGCTTTACCTATTGCCAGGTACCGGTAGTCTATAAACTTGACGAACAGGAGGGCCTTGAAGTATTTTATGCTAATAAAACTTCAAAGAATTTCGAAACATTACAGCTAGACCGCGATACGAGCAAACAGCTCTTTGAAAGGACTGGAGATGTAGTACAGATTATAGTATCTCTGAGAAAATAAAAAAATAGGGAACAAATTACGAAGTGCGAACTACGAAGGAAGGCATATAAGAAGTAGACAGCATTCATTTCAAATAAAATTCTATTTCACGGTCTTTCCCGTTTTCTTGCCATAGCGACGCAAAGACCTGAAAGAAGCGTAATATTTGTAGATGTTGCTGACATACTGCACCGGCTCCCGGCCTACCTCCCGCGCTACCAGCAGTTCCACCTGCCCAAACCAAATATTGGGATTCACTCCCTGCGCATCGGCTTTCCCGCGAATCCGGTTAATCCGTGCCGGACCCATGTTGTAAGCAGCCATGCTAAACAAAATGGCATTCAAGGGGTCAATTTTCGGGTCTGTAAAGTACCTCTCCCGTATAAAGGCAAGGTATTTGGTACCTGCATGAATGTTGTTTTCCATATCATAGACATTGTCAATCCCAACATTCGGGTCAGCAGCCGTACTGGGTTTTATCTGCATTATCCCAACTGCTCCTGTTGAACTCTGCTTGCTATTATCGAGCTGAGATTCCTGGTATCCCTGAGCCGCCAACAGCATCCAATCAATATCGTATTGCTTACCGTATTTGACAAACAGATCCCGGACCACGATAAATCGGTTAAGGGTTTCCGGGGAACTGGCTTTTTTGACATAACTTAAATTGTCAAGGTATTTTTTCAACAAAATATTCCCCATCAAAGTGCCTTGTTTGTGTTCCTGCACAAAGACATCCACTTCAGCTTTCAGTTTTGGACTGTTTTTGCGCATTGCCCACGCCACTTCTCTGTCGGTTTTTATCAAAAGATTTGGATGTACACGGATATTCTCCAGAACGGGTTCCCACAATTTCACGGTGAACTCATTCGCTATAGTCAACGGAATCAACCCGGCATTGACCATCTCTAAAATATCATCGTCCTCCAGAAACTCGTCTACGGGCTCAATGTGGACTATCGGTTTTCCTGCGGTACGAAGAGAATCATTTAGCATTACCAAATGTTCGAAATAACTGCTTGTACGACGCACATGTACTGTATCTCCCAACATGTCTTCCAGGCTTGATAGGGGCAGTACTTCAGGGCCCGAAACCACTAGTTCGTTCCAGCCACTGAGAAGAGGTGCGGAAAAATCAACCAAATCTTTGCGTTTATCAGTAATCACAATGTTTGCTGCGGCGATATCCCCATATCCTTCCTGCAAGGATGGTAAAATCCGGTCACGGGTAATCGGGATGAAAATTACCTGAACATATCCGGGGTTCCCTGATTTTTTCCCCAACCGTTCGTTGAACTTCTGTTCAAACAGATTGAGCGCCTCATATGTAATCCCACTCCTTTTCATGCCGTCTATAAAATAACTGGTACGGTTATAAGGTACCAGGGCCCGGATGTGTCCACGTTCAATCATACCATCCAGGTCGCCCGTCCATTTTTCACTGAGTCCAAGTACCTCATCCGAAGCATTAAATTCGGGTTCGGCCAAAGACTCCATGGATTCCGCTTTAGAGGAATTCACTGAGGGCTTAGAAGTCTGATTATCCTTACAGGAACTCATGCCAGCCAACAGTATCAGAAAAATGAACATAGTACTACGAATTTGATTGATAACTTTTGTTTTCATTTTTCTTCCTTTGGTCATAAAGTGCTAAACTCCTTTAAAATTAGCACTAATTTATGTCATTTCCTATTTGGCTAATATGATCTAAATTAACAATGATTCGTGCTATTTTGTTTGGACAGGATTCCATTTTAAATTGTTACAAAGAAGGGTAATGTTTTTACATTTTAGTATAATTTCAGAGTCTACATACTTAATATCGTTTTACCAGGACTTTGCCCCCGCTGGCGCAAACATCTCACTCGTACCTTTTCCCAACTACCACCAAAAATAATAGCTGATATGCAATACCAGGGTTACCTAAAAAGCATAAACTGCAATTTAACTTGGAACCACGAATTATCTTTGGTATGCTTAAGATAGATTATCTTAGTTTACATATATGGATGTAGTTAATACCTATAACCATTGTAATCATTCAAATCAACATCGAAAGGTTTCTAGCAATAGATAAATAAATGAAAAATAGCATTTTAGTAATTTTCGTAAGCTTGTCACTTTGTGTTGTTGCATGTACTAAAGTGGAGAAAGAGCAAAGACAACCGAATATAATTTATGTATTGGCAGATGATATGGGGTATGGTGATGTATCAGGGCTAAATCCGGAAGGTAAAATAAAAACGCTATACTTAGATAAAATGGCCAATCAGGGGATGATATTTACCGATGCTCACACTTCTTCATCAGTTTGCACCCCAACACGATACGGCATTCTCACCGGGAGATACAACTGGAGAAGCAAGCTAAAGAGTGGCGTGCTCACAGGAAAGTCAAAAGCGCTAATCCCCACCAGCCGAAAAACAGTGGCCTCTATGCTTGAAAATCATGGCTATGAGACCGCCTTTATTGGGAAATGGCATTTAGGGTGGAATTGGGGACTCAAAAGTCCAATAGACAGTACTGGGGCAGGATGGAACAAGGAGGATTTTGAGAATATAGATTTTAGCAGGCAGGTTACAAACAACCCAAATGATTTAGGCTTTAATTATGCCTATGGCCACTCAGGATCATTAGATATGGCACCCTATGTTTATGTGGAAAACGGGAGGGTTACAGCCCTGCCAGATACAACTACAGTTAATACAGGCAAGTACTCCTGGTGGAGAGAGGGTCCTACCGGCAGCGATTTTATTCATAAAGATGTGACTCCAAATTTCTTTCGCCGGGCTAATAAATATGTTGCTGAAAAAGCCGGGGAAGACGCTCCTTTTTTCCTTTATCTGGCTTTACCTTCACCTCATACCCCCATTCTGCCCACCAAAGAATGGCAGGGAAAGAGTGGCTTAAACCCATATGGCGATTTTGTGATGATGATAGATGCCTATATGGGGCAACTTGAAAAAGTGATAAAAGAAGCGGGGATAGAAGAGAACACCATCGTAATTTTCACCAGTGATAATGGTTGTTCTCCAGCGGCAAAGATTGATGAAATGGAGGAAAAAGGACATAAACCAAGCTATATATACAGAGGACATAAAGCGGATATCTATGAAGGTGGTCACCGGGTTCCGTTTATCGTTAAATGGCCCGCTAAAATTGAGGCAACCTCCATGAGTAATCAGACGATCTGTACCACTGATTTGATGGCTACCCTGGCTGATATTATCGGTTATTCATTAAAAGATAACGAAGGAGAAGACAGTTACTCTATGCTTTCTTTGTTTGAACAAAATAGTACAAATAAGTCAGATCGAAAAGCCATTGTACATCATTCCATAAATGGAAATTTTGCTATAAGGAAAGAGAAATGGAAGCTGATTATGGCCCCGGGATCGGGTGGCTGGAGTTTCCCAAATCCGGATAACGATAAGGAAATACTGGTCACAATGCCTCCTGTACAATTATACGATCTGGAAACAGATCCCGGAGAAAAGTATAATTTACAAGCTAAAAATCCTGAGATAGTGGCAGAGCTTAAGACTCTGCTAATTAAATATATTTTGGATGGACGAAGTACACCGGGTAAGCCACAACAAAATGATTCGATTGACTTTGAATGGAAACAAATTGAATTCATCAAAGCTGTTAGCCATTCAGATTAACCAACCAAAGTATACTATTGAACAGTTGAAGCAGGATGATGTATTCACTGCATTACAAGGGTTGTGAAATAGTTTTGATGGGAAAGTACAGCAATGGAGTGCCAGTGCGTTCCCTCGTTATATAAGCACTATGGCTATGACATGCACATATCTGCAATAGAAATAGACTAACCGTTGGCGTTAATTATAAAACAAATTGATAAATTCGACCTTAAACCAGAAGACATAGGATTCTTATCTGACTCATTGACCATGACTTGAGATTTCGTTAGTCAGAATATTACAAATTACCAAACCAATAGAGGTTAAGTAAATGAATATATTTAAGAAATTAAACACAATTATTATCCTGCTTTTAACCAGCATCAATCTTTCAGCACAGGTTGAAAGTGTCTGGCATCAAAAACCCGAAATCAAATTTTCTGGATTTATAGACGTGTTTTATATCTATGATTTTAACCAGCCGCAAGGTACTAGCAGACAACCGTTTTTATTCAACCACAACCGACACAACGAGTTTAATTTAAATCTAGGATTGGTAAAATTCGCTTTAGAGCATACAAAGTACAGAGCCAATCTTGCGTTTCAGGCAGGAACTTATGCCAATGATAATTATGCTGCAGAGCCAGGACTATTGAAAATAATTTCTGAAGCGAATATTGGTATTTTACTTAGCAAGAAAATTAATCTATGGCTAGATGCAGGTGTTTTGCCATCTCACCTTGGTTTAGAGAGTCCCATTTCAATGGACAACTATACATTTACACGGTCACTGTTGGTTGAAAGTTCGCCTTACTTTTTAACAGGGGTTAAATTAACTTTTAACCCAACAGATAAATGGGAAATAGCAGGGTTAATTGTTAACGGTTGGCAGCGCATTCAACGATTGCAGGGAAATTCTTTGCTGTCATTTGGAACGCAAGTAATTTATAGCCCAACAGAAAAAATAAAGTTAAACTGGAGCACATTTATTGGAACTGACGACCCCGACACAACAAGGCGTATGCGATACTTCAATAATCTTTACGGGCAATTTCAACTGGCAGAAAGAATTGGATTAATCGCAGGTTTTGACATTGGGATACAACAAAGAACAAAAGGAAGTTCGGATTACGATATTTGGCTTAGCCCTATAGTAATAGGACAATACACTTTTAACAAAACTTGGAAAACGGCAATAAGAGCAGAATACTATCAGGACGAAACAGGCATCATTATTCCTACTGGCACAATTAACGGTTTCCAAACAACAGGACTTTCATTAAATCTGGACTATTCACCAACGTCATATATCGTTTGCCGACTGGAAGGTCGTTGGTTGAATAGCAAGGACGACATTTTTGAAACCAAAACAACCCCGACTAACAACAATTTCATAATCGGAGCATCAATAGCAATTAAATTGGTGGAATTGCTGCAATTATAGTATTTGAAGTGTTTACTGTATTACCGGAATTTTGTAACTTTATTATTGTTGTCTTGCTAACAGGATTAATCTTTTGTAAACAGGTTTTTAGTGGTAAGCCAATGGCCAGTTTGTGGGGAATGGGATATTCTACTTTTTTATTAGTAATATGCTCAACAACAGCAACAGGAATGACCGATGCGGATGCCAAGGTTTGGAAGCGTGTTTTACAAATAATGATAACTGTAATTTATATCGCTGCAGCTTTGGGTTTGATAGTAAGATTTAAAAAAAATGATAAGAAATTAGAATCATCATGATGATACTAAGTAAAGTGTTTTATGAGCTAGACCACCAGCTATTTTCACGGTTTGGCGAATCAGCCCATAAAATGAAAATCAGAAATCTAATCATATTATTCTATTTCTCGGCTAGTATCAATCTATTTGCACAAAGGGTATTAATCCCTAGTGATAGCACTATCTCAGTTACATTAAATTCCACTGGTTATACAGAAATTCACCCCCATGATGTTCCGGATGAATCCGGATTGTTTATATACACTGCAAATGGACGTGAGGCACTTAGAATTTATGGATCATTTCGTTTATTACTTACCTGGGACGACAAGAAGAACTTTCATCCCTTTGACTTAACTCAACCCACTATCCCAACTGGCGTCAAGGATTTTTATTACCCTAATTCCCAGGCTACTATCAACATGTCCAGGCTGGGTTTTGATGCGATGATAGCAAGAAATAAATCAAGCGACTTGTTAATCAGAATTGAATTAGACTGGAAGGGGGATAATGAAAAGTTCAGGATCAGACACCTGTACCTGCGTTCGGAGCATTGGCTGGTTGGGAAATCATGGTCATCTTTTAACAATGTGGCCTATCTAACTCAAGCGGTAGATGGTCGTTTAACTGGAGGCGCAGTAGGTGTAAGACCAGTTCAGATACGATACTACAACCAAACCGAAAAGTGGAGTTATCAGTTCTCAGCCGAATATCAAAAGCCCACTTTGATTCAACCTGATACCCTGGGAGCCCAAAGCGATGTTATTTTTCCAGGTTTTACTGGAAATGTTAGTTATAAAACCAATTCTTTTGATATAATGCTTGCCGGAGTACTAAGAATCAACAGAGTGCAATTTACATCAGATTATAATGGCAGTCAATCGGAAACAGGATATGGAGGTCTGGTTGCTGCAAAGATACATTTAAATAAAAAGAACAGGTTCATGATGAGTGCAACTGGGGGTATGGGAATAGGAGGACTTATGGGAGATTTTGCTTTTGTTGATATTGATCTCGCCTTCAATCCGGATGACCAGAAATTTGAGAATATGGGTGCTTTTACTGCATTCCTGGGTTATGAGCATGATTGGTCAGATGAATTCACATCGGCCATTGGAGGGAGTATATTAGGTTCAGAAGAAAAATCCTTTTTCGATGGTGGATACTTTAAGTCCGGGAGTAAAGTACTTACTAACCTGTTCTATAAGCCCTCCTCAAAATTTGGTGCCTTTAGTGTGGGTGTTGAAGTTGAATATGCAGAAAGGAAAAATATAACAAGCCCTTCAAACAATACGATAAGAGTGAGTTCCCTGCTGATTTATAATTTTTAACAGTGAATTGCCAATATGTAGTTATTTGATAAACTCAGTAAGCTCTTTCATTATTTATTTCTAATTTAGAGATGATAAAATTATCTATTGAAGTTAATTCAAAATAAATTAAAACATGCCGAGGCTCATTATTTTTTCGAGTTTCGGGTTTAGACTTTTAATTTTATTAATAAGTTTCCTATGTGTTCGTTAGTTTTATATGCCTTACGAGGATCAAAATAGGGTGCAATTTGCGGAATGGGTTGATACTACATAAAACCAAAAGAATCAGTTATTCCTTAACTGTTTCTTCTGATTCATTAAGCCAAGCAATGAATAGCTTGTATCCTATCGAGAGGATAATAGCGCCAGAAAATAACCCTATAAAACCGAAAAACATGAACCCTCCAACCGCTCCAAGAAAGATGACCAATATAGGTACGGGCGCACCTTTTCCCATTAGCAGGGGCGTTAGCACATTATCAGCACCAGAAATAATAATTAATACAATTGTCCAGATTGTGGCAACCAATGGATCGTGAACAGAATAAAGATATACGGCTATTGGAATGGTTACCAATACAGGAGGTATTTGTAGTATGGCAAATATCAATATAAACAATGCCCACAATCCAGCGAATGGCACTCCTGCCAGTGTGAATCCAATTCCAGCAAGGATGCCTTGAATCAGAGCAACTCCTAATATACCTCTGGTAACATTATTGATCGTGATAACCGTTAGTTCACTGACCTTTGCACCACTGGGTCCCATAAGCCTTGTGAATAATTTCTTGAAAGTTTTATCGGCAGGTTCTGAAAATACTAGAAGAATACCGGCGATGATAAAGGAAACAAGGAACAACAGCATGCTTTTGCTCAAATTAACCGCAGAGCCTACTACGGTTATTCCGATTTCTTCTAACTGCTCCTGGTATTTATTAAATGCATTTTCTAGATTATCGTAAGCAGCTTGCCAGGCTTCGCTAATTTTTTCGCCAATTAAAGGCCAATCTGAAACACTTTCATTTGGTGGCGGGATAATTACTGTCCCGCTTCGCAAATCACTCCCGATTTTATGTATTCCATCATACATCGAATCAATCAAAAAATAACTGGGAACAATAATAATTAACAGGAAAAACAAAGTCAGCAACAAAGCTGCAAGTTTCTCCCTGCCACCTATCCACCTAGTAATTTTCTTGTACAGTGGTGATACTGCTACTGCAATGATAGCGCCCCATAAAAATGGATTAAGAAAAGGCAATATGATGCCTATACAAATAGCAATCGTTACCACCAAAAGGATCAGCCTTATTGCCACATCTATGGTGACTTTCGAAATTTCGTTAATGTTTTTGTCAGAATTACTCATACTATATAAATTTAATTTTTAGTTGATTAAGGATTTCTTAAATAAACGGTGTCTTGTCCGGGCACCCAACCACCGCCCAGAGCTCTATACAGGTCAATGGTTGAAGAGAGCTGCAATTGTAAAGCTTTTGAAGCAGCCACCTTTGAATTGAATTCAGATCGCTGAAGGTCAAGTATCTCAAGGTAATTTGTTAACCCATTATCGTATCTCACCCATGCAAGCCTAACAGCATATTGCGCTGATTCCACCTGGTTTTTCCGGATATGATATTCATTACCGTAACGCTCAACGATTCTAAGTTTTTTTTGGTCATTGAAACGCACTTTGCTCAAAGTTACCAACTTTTGTAAATGTTCATGTTATTTCTTGACAATTAATTCTCTCCTGATCCGAATTTTTATGACCGCTATTTCAAGATTTCAAATCCGACTGAAGCACCTTCACAACAATAGGTTCCATATGTTAGAATATTATCAAAAGCGCATGCAATTCAGATGCCACAGACTGCTTAATTTTTTTAATTTAGAAAATGACTAAATAGCCTCTAAATACATTATCTTGGTTAACATAAGTGGGCGTTCATGAATAACTATATCTTATGGTTATGTACAATTGGAAATAGAAATAATATTGAATGACAAACATAGATATTTACAAACCGTTTTTAAAGCTCGCAGCTATTTGCTCATTTCTTGGGGCATTGACAACAGTCTTATTGATTTTTCTACCAAATACGGTAGCTACCGATTTCGAATCTCAAACACTGCTATATGAAAATAGACTGTACTTAAGTAAACTTTGGATTTTGTTTATTCATCCGCAGGTAAATATTTTGGCAGCCCTGGGAATTGCCCTTCTGTTATGGAAAAAACACCCCTTACATATCATAGTTGGAACCTTATTTTTACTGGTTTGGGCACTGGCAGAAATTTCCCAACAGTCATTATTGATCGATAGCTTGAATCAAATTTGGCGACCAGGATATATCGAGGCAGAAAATGAAGTAACCAAAAATATGTTTAAGACCCTTATTAATGCTGCAAATGGAATTTCTGACAGCAAGTATTTTTTGGTTATTTATGGCTTTGGGATAGGCTCTTTACTCTACGGAATGGCATTCGTTCAAGAAAAAGGTTGGGAAAAATGGATTGGAGTAGCGCTCTTATTCATTGGGTTATTAAGTATTTCCTCGTTTGTAAGATATTATTTAGGAGTAAGCTCCCTTAATACCATTGTAAATTGGTCCTATGAATGGATATATCCTTACCTGCAACCCTTGGTCAGAATAGCAATTGGGATATGGATTTTCAAAGAAATTAAGAAAAGTGCCTAACACTGTATATGAAAACACAGCACACTTAGTGATGCTACGCTTCATATACCACCCGTTGCAGCACTTTGCGCATAGGTAGTAGAAAAAATACATGAAGTCACTAATACCTGGTATAAGATTTAAATAAGTTGAGACAGTTTGTATTTTAAAAACCAGGTAACGTTTGCCCCCTCGCTGGCGCGAGCATCTCGCTCGTGCCTTTTTCCAACCACCAACAAAATAAAAAGCTGTGATGCTATACAGTTTATCTATTAAGCATTCTGTATTACAAAACACGGAACCACGAATTATCTTTGGTATTCTTAAGATAGCTTATCTTAGTTTACATAATAGGAAGTTCATAGTTAACTATGTCTGTTGTTGAAATCATGGTTATTTTGAAAGGTCCAACATATGTTGGATTGGGACCAAAGCCTTTTCCCTGATAGCTCTGGGAACATTGATCTGCGGGCTTTCATTAAGTAAACAATTATATAATTTTTGTAGCGTATTTACTTTCATATAGCCACATTCACTACAGGCACAAGTATTATCTTCTTCTGCAGGGGCAGGAACCAATTGAGCATCGGGGACTTCTTGTTTCATTTTATGCAAGAGACCAGCTTCTGTTGCGACAATAAATTTTTCTGTTGGATACTCTTTTACATAATTTATCATTCCGGAGGTAGAACCGATATAACTGGCAGTATTTAATATGTGTTCTTCAGATTCAGGATGGGCAATAATTATTGCATCCGGATGTTCTTTGTAGAGCGCCAATAATTTATCAATACTGAAGGCTTCATGTACTATGCAACTCCCATCCCATAGCAGCATGTTTCTACCTGTTTTTTTTATGATATACTTTCCTAAATTTCTATCGGGAGCAAAAATGATAGGTTTATCCTTAGGAATAGATTCTACGATTTTTAGAGCATTTGAAGAAGTACAAACTATATCAGACATTGCTTTTACCTCAGCACTACAATTTACATAAGTAATAACGACATGGTCCGGATGGGCGGCTACAAACTTCCGAAAAACATCCGGCGGACAAGAATCTGCTAATGAGCATCCTGCATTCAAATCGGGTAAGACAACCGTTTTTTCAGGGTTTAGTATTTTCGCGGTTTCTGCCATAAAATGAACTCCGGCAAATACAATTATATCTGCATTTGTTGCCGCGGCCATTTGAGATAACCCTAAACTATCACCAACATAATCTGCTATTTCCTGTATTTCAGGAGGTTGATAATAATGCGCCAAAATAATTGCATTCTTCTCGTTTTTCAGTGCTGCTATTTTTTCTTTCAAATTCATTTTCAGGGTTTTGAAGAATTTATTTGCAATCTTATGCTATTTATGCGGTAAATAAAATGATTTGTATCATGATTTCCTTAAACATGGCTAAAATATAGTTAGCCCTTATGTTCCTTGATTTATAATGCAAAATATATAACCTATTGCCCAATTTATAATAATATTTGCACAGTGTGATTTTTCACAAACATTTTTTTACTTTTAAAGCTTACTAACTGCTGATCAATATGAGAATAATAAAATTACGTTATCCCAAATATATTCTAGCCACAATCTTCGTTTTTTCATTTTTTAACCCCTCTGTTGTTCTTTCTCAAGAAAATAATAAAGAATTGAAAAATATTCCTTTTAGCTCGCACATGCAGAACATTGACACCAAAATTGATAGCCTGCTTTCCCAATTAACCTTGGAAGAAAAAGTGGCTATGTGCCATGCCCAATCTAAATTTAGTACCCCTGGTATGCCTCGTTTGGGAATACCCGAAGTCTGGATGTCTGACGGCCCACATGGGGTAAGGGGAGAAATTTTAATTGATATTGCTGATTTAAAATATTACGAAGAATCTATTTCAAATTGGCGCCTGGAAAAAGGGGAATATATGATTTGTGAAGGAAACGCCTCTGATAATATTGTGAAGAAATTAAAAATTAGTATTGATTAAACACGCCTCAGCACCCATCTTATGGATAACAATTTACCCAATGAGGCTGGTTTTACTTTTCAAAATAAATAGCACATGTCTGTAACAAAAAAAATATCAATAAAGGAAAAAATTGGATATGCCTTAGGGGATGGTGCTGCAAACATTGCCTGGAGAGGAGTAGCTACCTTTTTATTTATTTTTTATACAGATGTTTTTGGATTGAGCCCCGTTACTGTTGGTGTATTGATGCTGGTTGCTCGCTTTAGTGATGGTATTAGCGATGTGTTGATGGGTATTATTGGTGACAGGACAAAATCTAAGTACGGAAAATTTCGCCCTTGGATTTTATGGACAGCCATTCCGCTTGCCGCCATTCTATCTTTACTATTTACCAGTCCTGATCTTGGATCTTCGGGTAAAATTATTTATGCCTATATAACCTATATATTTTTCACACTAATCTATACCGCTAATAATGTTCCTTACGGAGCGCTAATGGCGGTAATGACGGGTGATGACAGAGAGAGGACAAGTTTAGGTTCTTTTAGAATGGTTGGAGCTTTTGGAGGTGGTATGATTGTACAGGGAGCTTTACTTTTTTTAGTCGCTTATTATGGAAATGTTAACCCTGCAATAGAGGTTAATGAACTGGACAATGAAAAATTCAGCGTTGTAGTTTCTGTCGCTGAGGATATTGAGAATGTTAATATTAAGACTGAAGATGGAATTGCAATGTTCACTTGGGATGATAATACTATGGATTTTGAAGAAAATGTTCCAACTCCCAGAAAGAGTTTTTCTATGAAGGCAGATAAGAAGTATGCATTTATTGTTGCCGGAGAGTCTAATATAAACGCAAGTAAGATTTCAATTATAGATCAAAAGCGAGGTTACAGTAATTCAATGTATTTGATGTCTGTTTTCCTGGCTCTTTTTATGTTTATTACATTTTATACTACTAAGGAAAGAGTTCAACCTCCAAAGGCACAAAAAAATAATTTAAAGCAAGATTTTAAAGATTTAATTTCAAACAAACCATGGCTTGTATTATTGGTCATCGGACTATTATTCAACATATACAATTCTATAAAGCAAGGTATTGTTATCATTTATTTTACTCATTATTTAAATAATCAACTGTTAGCTGCATCCTTTCTGGTTGGCTTGATGATCGCTTCTGTGGCCGGCGCAATGATTACCGCACCTTTAGGAAAGAAATTGGGTAAACGTAATTTATTTATATATGCACTGATATTTTCAGGTGGAGTAAATGCCTTACTAGCTTTTTGCGGGCCAAATGATATTGAAGCCATTTTTTCGATTGGAATTGCATCTGAATTGGCAGCGGCTATTTTTCCTACTTTGTTTTTTGTAATGCTTGGTGATGCAGCAGATTATTCAGAGTTTAAAAACGGACGAAGAGCTACGGGACTAATATATTCAGCGGGGTCATTTGCAACTAAATTTGGAGGTGGCATCGCAGGTGCAATAATTGGTTTGATACTAGGCGCTTTTCATTATAACGGGCAGGATACCGAAGCTATAAAAGGAGCAGTTCCCGGAATCATAATGCTGATGAGTTGGGTGCCGGCAATCATTACAGTAATAGCAGCCGGTTTAATGCTTCTTTACCCGCTCAATCAAAAAAAGCTTGATGAAATTACCCTGGAGTTGAATAAGAGAAGACAAGACGAATAAAGACCTAATAAGAAAATTTTAAATATCCGCAATATGAAGTACGGACACTTTGATGATGAGAATAGAGAGTATGTAATTACAAATCCCAAAACACCTTATCCCTGGATCAATTACTTAGGGAATGAGGATTTTTTCTCACTTACCTCCAATACCGGTGGAGGTTACACCTTTTATAAGGACGCCAAATTCCGTAGGTTAACCCGTTACAGATATAATAATATTCCTGTAGATAACGGGGGCAAATATTTTTATGTTAAAGATGGTGATACTACCTGGTCTCCCGGCTGGAAACCTGTTAAAACAGAACTGGACCATTATGAATGTCGCCATGGCATGAGCTATACCAAATTCAAGGGCTCTAAGAATAAACTGGAGGTAGCAGTACTTCAATTTATCCCACTTGGCTTCTGGGGAGAGATTCAGAAAGTAACGGTAAAAAATGCTTCCCCCGGTATCAAAAAAATAAAGTTGTTTTCCTTTATAGAATGGTGTTTGTGGAATGCGGAAGATGATATGACCAATTTTCAGCGAAACTTCTCCACTGGCGAAGTTGAAGTAAAGGACTCTGTGATCTATCACAAGACAGAGTTTAAGGAGCGCCGTAATCATTATGCTTTTTATTCGGTAAACAGCCCTATTGATGGCTTTGATACAGACAGGGAAACCTTTATTGGTCTTTACAATGATCTGGATTCCCCGGATGTAGTCAGTGCAGGGCAATCAAAAAACTCGGTTGCCCATGGCTGGTCGCCAATTGCATCGCATTGTCTGGAAATTGAGCTTAAGCCCGGAGAAGAAAAAGAATTGATCTTTATGCTGGGGTATGTGGAGGTAGAGAAAGATAACAAATGGGAAAGCAAGTCGGTCATTAATAAACAACCGGCACAGGAGATGATCTCTGCCTATGACACGGTAGAGAAAGTAAATAAAGCCTATGAAGAGCTAAGGACCTACTGGGATAATTTATTGGGCAAGATCTCAATTGAATCCGGAGATGCCAGACTGGATAGAATGGTTAATATCTGGAATCAGTACCAATGTATGGTTACCTTTAATATGTCTCGTTCAGCCTCTTTCTTTGAGTCTGGTATTGGTCGGGGAATGGGGTTTCGGGATTCAAATCAGGATCTTATCGGTTTTGTACATCAAATTCCGGAAAGAGCCAGGGAGCGTATTTATGACATTGCCTCTACCCAGTTTGAAGATGGTTCCTGTTATCATCAGTATCAACCCCTGACAAAAAAAGGTAATGCCTCAGTGGGCGGCAACTTTAATGATGATCCACTCTGGCTGATTCTCTCTACAACCGCTTATATAAAGGAGACAGGTGACTTTTCCCTATTGGATGAAATGGTACCTTTTGATAATGATCCCACACGAGCGAAAACCCATTTTGAACATTTGAAAGCTTCTTTTTACCATGTGGTAAATAATTTGGGTCCGCATAAATTACCCTTAATAGGCAGGGCCGATTGGAATGACTGCCTTAATTTAAATTGCTTCTCTGAGGATCCTAATGAATCCTTTCAAACTACAGAGAACCAAAAAGGAGGTACTGCAGAATCTTTAATGATAGCAGGACTATTTGTGGTATACGGAAAAGAATATGTAAAGCTTTGTAAGCGTATTGGAAAAGAGAAAGAAGCTAAAGAAGCTCAGGTACATGTAGATGCCATGATTGAAGCAGTAAAAGCACATGGTTGGGACGGGGAATGGTTTTTACGCGCATATGATTATTTTGGCAATAAAGTGGGATCTTCAGATAATGAAGAAGGTAAAATATTCATTGAATCTCAAGGCTGGTGTACTATGGCCGAAATTGGAAAAGAAAATGGAATGGTGGAGAAATCTTTAAATGCGGTGAAGGAACACCTGGATTGTGAATACGGAATTGTCCTGAATTATCCAGCCTTTACCAAGTATTATATTGAGTACGGTGAAATTTCAACTTATCCGGCGGGTTATAAGGAGAATGGCGGTATCTTTTGCCATAACAACCCCTGGATTATGATTGGCGAAACAATGCTGGGGCGCGGAGATCAGGCTTATGAATACTACACAAAAATAGCACCTAGTTTTCTGGAGGAATTGTCGGAATTGCATAAAGTAGAACCCTATGTCTATTGCCAGATGATAGCAGGTAAAGAGGCACAAAAGCCGGGTGAAGCAAAAAATTCGTGGCTGTCGGGTACGGCCTCCTGGAATTTCTACGCTATTACACAACATATTTTGGGAATCAGCCCAGAATACGATGGGTTATCAATTAATCCTTGTATCCCTTCTGGATGGGATGGCTTTAAAATGAAAAGGGTGTTTAGGGATGTTACTTATAATATTAATGTTAAAAACCCGGAACATATAAGTAAAGGGATAAAAAAAATACTGGTAAATGGCACCGCCATTGATTCTAATATTGTTCCTATTCTGGAAAAGGGTAAGGAACATACTGTGGAAGTGATAATGGGGTAATGAATTTAAAAAACCGCATTTATTAATGAGGAAGTTTGTTTTTTAGTACACCGTATACAAATGTGCCAAATACAGCTGCAGCAATAACGATTAGCATACTTATTACACCTGTACCAAATAGAACATATAAGGGCCCGGGGCAAGCACCTGCAAGTGCCCAGCCAAGACCGAAAACCGTACCGCCCGCAATATAACGTACAAAGCCGCTGTCTTTTGGTATCAGATGAATTTTATTGCCTTCAATATTTTTTATCCTCAGGATTTTAAATAGCCCAATAAATAAAACGCCAAGTAAAACGGCAGAGCCAATGATACCATACATATGAAACGCTTGAAATTTGAACATTTCATAAATCCTGTACCAGGAAACAGCTTCAGATTTTACGAGGACTATTCCAAAGAAAATGCCTACCAATAAGAATTTTAAAACTTTCATGGGCTGAATATTATAGGTAATAGTAAATGGGTCATTATTAAGCCCCCAATAAAAAATCCAACAACTGCAATTAGCGAAGGCCATTGAAGATTGCTGAGCCCTGTAATCGCATGACCCGATGTACAACCACCCGCGTACCGTGTTCCAAAACCAACCAGGAAACCTGCTATAATAAGAATGGCCATTCCCTTTATTGTTAAAACATTATCCCATGCATAAATTTCAGAGGGTAAAAGATTCTCACCTGCATTGCTAAATCCTAGTTGGCCAAGGTCCGCCACGGTTTGAGAATTTAGGGCAATAGTAGAACCATCAGACAAAAAAGTAACAGCCACATAGCCACCAATAATGGCGCCCAGAACTACAACAAGGTTCCAGCGATAAGCCTTCCAGTCGAAACGGAAGAAATCAGAATATTTTCCGGCACCGCTAATACTACATAGGGTTCTGAGCGTAGTTGACATGCCAAAGGTTTTGCCAAAATAAATCAGCAATAACATTACGAGTGTTATCAAAGGTCCTGAAACATACCAGGGCCAGGGTTTAAGCAGATATTCCATTTCCTTTATTTATAAAAAACATAACTCAATAATTGTCGGATTCATGGAGTATAAATTACTCGCATGAAACTTGTTTAAAGATGATTTTTGCAACTTTAATTTCTTTGAAATAAAAATGATTATATTATTGTTTTGTGTAAACTTCACTCATAAATCCAGGCAGGTCCTCATTTGTAGTGCTCGTTAACCTGTCACCACTTAGATTATATACAATCAAGGTAGTATTTATAAATAAGGACAGCTGCGAATTTTGAAATTGCCAGAGTCCTGAAGAGGTATTACTTGTGCCGCTACACCTAATATCAAAAAGCCCGCCTGTAATGGTAGTAATTTCTAAATTAGCAACGGTTGAGCTCCACGTACCGTCATTATTTATAATAAGTGTTCCTGTTGCGCAGGGAAGTTCAGTCAAAATATTCGAAGTTGTATTTCCATTTTCGTTAATATCCTGGGGCGGATTAATATTTAGTTCGGCCAAACTCCAGGTACCTATAACTGCATCATTGTTATCCACAGTGGGAGCATTATCGTCCGAAGAGCAAGCCTGTAAAATAAATATAAAGACAATTAGGGGTATTATAACCTTAATCTTTTTCATTGCTTTTTTTTTTAATTCTGAATCAAATGTAAATGATTTTGATGATAATAGATCAATTTTCGTAATTGGAATAGTTCAACCGATAGGAACAGCGGTTTTATATTATGGGGTCCGGTAGCAATTAATAGCTATTATATAGCATAAAAACCATTAGATTTGAATAAATGTATTTTAAGCATAACCTGGAGCATATTTTGGAAAAATAAAATTTATTGAAGATGAAAAAATTAAAACCAATACTGTTCATCACGGCTATTTTAAGTATAATATCCTGGGTGGTTGTGAGTACTGAAAAAATTGGTAATGCCACAGAAGATTGGCATTATCTTTTTAACGGAAAGAACCTGGAGGGTTGGGTGGTTAAAGTGCATCATCATGAATTGGGTGATAACTATGCGAATACTTTTCGTGTTGTTGATGGGAAAATTCAAATTAACTATGATGATTATGATGCATTTAATGACAGATTTGCACATCTGTTCTATAATGAGTCCTTCTCGTCTTATCACTTAAAATTTGAGTATAAATTTACAGACCAGTGGTTAAAAGATGCTCCTGTTTATACGTATAGGAATAGTGGTGTTATGTTTCATTCTCAGGATCCCAAAACCATTTTAAAAGAACAGAACTGGCCTGTTTCTGTGGAATACCAAATATTAGCCGATGAGGGAAATGGAGTTCCCCGCCCAACCGGCAATATGTGCTCGCCTGGAACGGATGTACTGTATAATAATGAAATTGATCCCAGACATTGTATCAGCTCTTCTTCTAAAACGTATAAATGGGATCGGTGGGTAAGCGGAGAATTAATTGTATATGGTGATTCTCTGGTGACGCATATTGTCAATGGTAAAGAAGTATTGCAGTATAGCAAGCCTCAAATAGGGGGTGGGGTGGCAGACGGATTTGATCCTGCAATTAAAATTGATGGTAAACTGCTAAAAGAAGGGTATATAGGATTGCAATCTGAAGGTCAGGGCATCGAATTCAGGGAAATAAGAATTAGAAAATTAGATTAATCAATCAGACACTATGCAGTTTGGCAAAGTCTGAAAAGAAGTATTTTAAAGACTATGAAATCTTATAAATTATTATTAATCATCCTGGGATTATTCTTTTTAAGCTGTAAAACTAGTAAAGAACCCACGCCAAAATTTCAACATGATATTAAAATGGGGCCAACCCCCTGGACCAGTGATCTTTTTGAATTAGAGGAGGAGGATTTCACATTTGCCATCATCTCAGATTTAAATGGAGGTGAGCGGGAAGGGGTTTACAGTACGGCTGTATCCCAATTAAACAGATTGGACCCAACTTTTGTTCTTAGTGTAGGCGATTTAATTGATGGAGGTACCGAAGACTCTATACAACTGGCTAAAGAGTGGGATTCTTTTGATGCCCGTACTTCAAAACTTAATATGCCTTTTTTTTATTTAGGGGGTAACCACGATCTGACAAATCCGAGGATGAGGGAATTCTGGAAAAATAGATTTGGACCACGTTACTATCATTTTGTTTACGAAGATGTTTTATTTTTAATGATGGACTCAGAGGACTATACTGAAAAGCGGATGTTAGAGATTTACCATGCGCGAGCTGAAGCCCTTAAAATTATAAATGGTGATATTGAGGGAATTTACGAAGAGTCTGAATATTTCAATATGCCCGAGCGTCGACTTGGAGGTATGAGTGAGGATCAATTGCTTTATTTTAAAAATGTCCTCAATCAATATCCCAGCGTAAAATGGACTTTTGTTTTAATGCACAAGCCACTTTGGAGGAGAGAAGATGATAAAGGTTTGGGACAATTGGAAGCAGTTTTATCTAATCGAAATTATACCGTACTTAACGGTCATTTACATTCCTTTTCACACAGGATCAGAAACAAAATGGATTATATGGTCCTGGGAACAACAGGGGGAAGCCAAAAGACGGGTGATTCTCTTGCTTTTGATCATGTAACCCTGGTGAGAATGGCACAAAAACCAATAATTACACATTTAAAAATGGATGGTATTTTAAATGAAACTGGTAAAGTTCCTGATTAGGCTTTAGCCTGCTTCCAGGAGTATGGTTTAAAAGAAAGCAACCTGGTTCTAGCACCATTATTTACCCGCGAATGTCATTCGAAATGACAATATCAAAGAAGTGAAAATTATATAGGAGCAGCTGTAAACATTTTTTATAGCTGCTCCTTTAGTATCTTTTGGTTTAATGATACTTTACTAATTACCAATTATGCTCACATTAATTCTGATTGTTTTGATCTATTCTTTTTTAATAAGTTGTGAGGCTCCGGTCAAATGCTTTTCAGTTACTAAAGCACCTCCTTCATAGGTAAGTGAACTGGCTCCGGCAGCATCTATTTTAATTGTCTCTGATACAGAAAGTTGGGCATTACTGGCTCCGGAAAGAGCAATAGTTAAATTTTTGACTAAAAAATCATAGTTGAGCAATTCGCTACCACCTGACAACTCTGCCTTGAATTCACCAGTTTTCCCGAAAATATCTATTTTGGAAGCACCTTCAGCTTCAAGTTCTAAATTATCAGTATTTAGCTGACCAGTAAAAATAGAAGCGCCAGATAAGTCAATTTTAGCTGATTCTGCTGTTAGTTCAGATTCCAGGGTTATCGTGGAAGCCCCGGTGGCGAGATAATAGTCAATGTTCTTTGTGGTAATGTAAACATTCATTGTTGCGTTTCCGCGAATATTGGTAAGTTCCTTAAGCTTAATTTCCAGATTGTTGTCTTTCATTTCTACAACCACAAGATTTTGAATATCTTCATTGGCTTCAACAATTATTTTTTCTTCAGTATCCGAGAAGGTAACAAATGCATTAAAGGTACTGGCTACTTTCAGTCCTGTAAATCCTTTGAGGTTTACTTCAACCCTGCTTACTTGGCCAGAAACATTTACAGTTTCTTTTTCACAAGATGTCAGTATTACTATTACGAAGATTAAACCGGTTAATAAAGTTGTTTTTTTCATTTTCTTATAATTTATTTTAGTACTATTTTAAGTTTTTATTTGATCCCATTAGGGGTATCCATTGAAAGTTTATTGGAGACCATTCAGTGTTTCCTTGATTGTCTATTGTATCGTTTTTTACAAAAACATTATTGTTTTTGGAGTATACATACTGTGTACGTATCAGCCAATGTGCAGAGCTTCCAGGAGGTATAGTATTTTTTACCATCTTAAATTTTCTTTTTGTATCTGTTTCTACCCATATTGAATACGCCCACCTTAACACCAATTCCTACAGAGAAACCATTAATATCAGAAACCAGGCCGGGTTGAAAATCAGTGCTGCTTGAAAACCTGTACTTTAAGCCCGCTTCTAGCTGTACATATCGTGAAATATTGTAGAGAATATTGACCCCTGGTTCAAATACAAATATGGCATCCCACTCATCAACGTCTGTAAAGGGGTCATCAATATCCCCGTTTAAATAGCCCACGGCGCCACCCCCTATAAGTACGGGAAACGACACGTTAACCCGGGATTTTCCAAATAAAATAGGCTCTAAATGTAATCCTCCGTAACCACCAACAAGGTCTCCATAGGAAAATGAACTACTTTGGGCATTTTGTTCCGAATAAAGTCCCACTCCAATTATTCCCACTTCGAATTGCTGATTGGCCACATAAGCTATTTTTACGCTGCCCAAATAAGTGTCTTTTTTATCAATTTTACCATAAGACCCTGCAATTCCCAGGTATATGCCATGTACCACATTTTTGCGATCATTAAACTCCACGTAGTCATTAGATTCTTGGGCATTGGTAAAGGCAACAACTTGTAACAGGATGAGAAGGAATAGTAATTTTTGATGTTTCATGATTTAATTATTATTTGATTGATGTAGTAATAGACAACCCATTTTTAAAATAGTTGCATTTCTTATTATTTATTTTAAACAATGGTATTTTAATATTTTGGATCAGGTCTTTTTAAGAGCTAGTTATCGTAATTTTAATGGAAGTTGGATAGTTTACTTCTGTTCTTTAAGTACTACCACGCCTTTATTTCCGATTAAGGACACCTTACCCTGCATTTTTTTTCCATATGTAGCTTCAATTTCACGGATTTTTTTTACATCATTTACCATCTTTGAATTAATGTTTTCAAAGGTCTTAGGAATCCTTAGTAATCCCTCTTCCAAAACGGCATCAAATACGAAGGATGTTCCACTAATATTAAGACTGACATCCGAGGACTCCTGGTTAATAAAAACTACAGGATTTGGTTTAAGAAATTGGGAAACTTTAAAATCCGTGACCTTAGTGCTAATATTAATAGTATTACCAACACTTTTCACAAGTGCAGTAGTAAATTTTAGCTCTCCCTCAATAGAGCCAATTTCTCCTATAGTTATTTCATCCTTATTCGAATGGATATCAAGCGTAGTTACGTTTTCTATTTTAATATTTGTGCCACGGCTATTAATCCGTAGATCTCTGGATTCATCAATAGTAATGTCACCGTTCTTTGACCTAAGATTACCGTAACCGACAGAACGGGCCTTTAATTTCCCGTAGTCTATGGTAATGTCTGCATTATCAATGTTCTCATTAATCCAGATATCGCCATGTGCAACTATAGCTTTAAGATTTCCTGCCCATCCGTCAATAACAACATCACCAAATTTGTTATTTATCTCCAATTCGGCATTGGAAGGCAGCATAATGATATAATCTATTTTAAGATTACTTCGACTAAAATCTAAAGGACTCTCATTGGTAAAATATTTGGCAATAAATCCTGTTTTTTTAGCCTGTATTTCTGAGGTCACCGCCACATAATTGTCCATAACCTTGAAATCAGGAATAACGCGTTCTAAAAGACTTTCCGCGTTTTCTTTCTTCTTACCGGTAGCGGTAATGTCTATTACTATTTCAACTTTGTTTTGATCCCAGCCCCTCACAGTAATATTTCCGTATTCGTTGTTAACCTGTAATTCCCCGGCCCCATTCATTTCAAAAGAATTTTCTATCCTCTTAGTTACCTTCTGCTGAGCCGTTGTAGAATGGCTTAATGCGAGAATAACCATTATAACCAGTAGTTTTTTATAAATTGTATCCATCATTTTCATCTGTTATTTTGGATTCGTTTATTTGTTGCAATAAATTTTCTATGAGTTCAATTCTTTTTTTATAATTGGTAATGATGGCCTCCAGAACAATTTCGCTGTCCAAGTTTTTTTTCATTTCCAATTTTAATACCTCATATTCTTCATCCAGTTCATCTATAAAACCTAAAAATTCCTCTTTATCGTTTTCTGAGAGTTTAGGGTGATCTTTTACCAACTGTATCTGGTGAGAGACTAAAGCCTTATAGTGCATATCAATACCCTGTAATTCTTTGGTGACCAGACTATCCTGATATTTTTGATTTCCCGTATTGAATAAAGTAACCCCTATGATTCCTGATAGCCCTAGTACCAATAAAATACTGGCAGCAATTCGGACCATGGATATCCTCCAAAGCTGTATAACCTTGGGCTGAGGATCACCCAATTTAGCCGAAATATTTCCCCAAAGTTTAGCTTTATCAGGTTCGTGTATATCAAACAATTCTTTGTTCGACCGTATATGTTTTTCAAATTTGTCCATTATTAGCTGCTAATAATTGTGATTAATTTTTTTTTGGCTCTGTGGTACTGAGATTTTGAAGTAGCTTCAGAAATCTCGAGTATCTGTGCAATCTCTTTATGTGCATAACCTTCTATTAAATAAAGATTTATGATCTGTTTATACCCGGCAGGTAGTTTTTCAATTCCGTTAATGATGTTTTGGATATCCTTTTGTTCACTCTTTTGATCACTCTTTTCATTCTCATCTTCATTCAGGTAATATTCATGGTTTTCAATTGGCGTAATTGCTATACGCCTTGTTTTAAGGTGGTTAATACTTTTATTTATTACTATTCTTTTTAACCACGAACCAAATGTGCTTTCATACCTAAAGTTTTTTAGGTTTTTAAATGCCTCAACAAAACTATCCTGGAGTACATCCTCAGCATCTTCTTTTATTCCTATCATTCGCATACCAACATTGTACATGGCGTCCACATAGAGTTCATACAATTGGTATTGTGATGTTCTATCTCCCAACTTGCTTTTTTCAACAAGATCTTTATGCGTATAACGTATATTGGCTTTCAACTAGATCAGGCCTTGGTTAGTTCTATTTTTGAATTATAAATTTCATTCACTTCTAAAGACAAGCTAAAAACGAAAGGGTTGCACCAGAATAAAATAATTTCGAAATAAATTGACAAAATGGATATTTTGGCTACCAAAAATTACATGTCATTCGAAATGCCTATCTTGAGGTTATATGT
Organism: Eudoraea sp.; assembly: GCF_039969275.1. GTDB lineage: Bacteria > Bacteroidota > Bacteroidia > Flavobacteriales > Flavobacteriaceae > Eudoraea. Next base: position 436,600 of record NZ_JBDVOC010000010.1, on the reverse strand, counting down.
CGATTATTGTAGCCTAGATGTTACAAATATTGGCAGGCAAATAGAAAATTTTATTAAGATTTTGATTGGTAATCCTATTTTATAAATACAGGACACCTAATAAAAGTATATGGAAAACAAATATCTGGATATCAATACCCTTAAATTTTTACTTTACGAAGTACACGATCTTCAAATTGTTTTAGATCAGAGTCGTTTTAATGACTATGACCAGGAATCTGTAGACCTTTTTTTAAACGCTGTCAAGGATTTTTCGGACAGGGAGATGTTCCCATTTTTTCGTGAAATGGATGAGCAGCCTGCCCGTTTTGAAGATGGAGAAATAATTGTCCATCCACAGGTGAAAAATTACATAAAAAAAGGAGGGGAAATGGGACTTGTTTCCGGACTTTTTGATTATGAAATGGGTGGGATGCAATTACCCGGGATGGTGGTTACTGCATCGGCTTATATCCAGGAAACAGCTAATAATCATTTGCCTGGTTACCTTGGATTGACCCTTGGGGCAGCAGAGTTGATTGTAAAATTTGGGAGTAAAGAGCTCAATGATAAATTCGTTCCTAAAATGCTTACTGGTGATTGGAACGGGACTATGTGCCTGACGGAACCCCAGGCAGGAAGTTCTTTATCTGATATTGTGACTTCAGCTGAACCTTCCGAAGACGGCTATAACATTTCAGGGCAGAAAATATTTATATCGGGAGGAGACTATAAAGGCGCCGAAAACATTGTTCATCTGGTATTGGCCAGAATCAAAGGGGCACCTGCAGGCACCAAAGGAATTTCTCTATTTGTTGTTCCTAAAAACAGGCAATCAGCTACTGGTGACCTTACATTTAATGATGTGACTACTTTTGCGGATTTTCAAAAAATGGGTCAGAAAGGCTATTGTACAACGCATCTTTTCTTTGGGCATAATGACGATTGTAAGGGATGGCTTGTTGGGGAACCCAATCAGGGATTAAAGTATATGTTCATGATGATGAACGGTGCCCGGATAGCTGTAGGACGGGGAGCTGCGGCTATTACTATGGCAGCTTATCAGGCATCTTTAGCGTACGCACGTGAAAGACCCCAGGGACGAAGCCTGACTAATACCGGTAAAAAAGATGTAGCGCAGGAGCAAACCCTTATCATAAACCACCCGGATGTTAAACGTATGCTTTTATTGCAAAAAGTTGTGGCAGAAGGATCCTTGAGCCTGGTATTACTTACCTCCAAATATCATGATTTATCAAAGACTCATACAGATCCGGAAGAAAGGGAAAGATATGAACAACTGCTTGAAATGCTAACACCAATTGCTAAAACCTATCCCTCTGAAATGGGATTGCTATCCGTTAGTAACGGTGTACAGGTCCTTGGGGGTTATGGTTTTTGTTCAGACTTTATTTTACAGCAATATTACAGAGACATCCGAATTTTTTCAATTTACGAAGGAACTACAGGGATTCAGTCATTGGATCTCTTAGGAAGAAAGATTACAATGAATAATGGCAAAGCATTACAATTGTTGTCGGCAGAAATAATGAAAAGCATAAAAAAAGCATCTGAACATGATGATCTTGTGCCTTATGCAAAGAAACTTGGAACAACTTTATCCTTAACAGAGGAAGTGTTGAATTTTCTGATGGATTTTGCTAAAAAAGGAGATTATGAACGATTTTTATCAGATGCTACGGTATTTATGGAATTTTTTGGAAATATTGTTTTAGGCTGGTTGTGGTTGGATATCGCTGTTAAATCTCAAAATGCGATGGTTTTGAGTGACACCAAATATTCATCCGCATTCTATGAGAGTAAGATCTCTGCGATGAAATTTTATTTTAAATATGAAATTCCTAAAACAAAGGCATTGGCTGAGGTTTTGATGGATAAAGATGTGTTGACTACAGCTAATGAAAATAAGTTGTTTACCTAGTGGACGTCATGGGGCATTAGTGAACGAAGAATTACCAATTTGAATAAAATAAGTTGAAATAAACTATGAGCAGTATAAAATCTAAATTTGACCTGAGTGGTAAAGTAGCTATAGTCACCGGATCAAGTAAAGGAATAGGGAAGTCTATTGCCAGGGGGCTGGCTGAAAATGGAGCCAAAGTAGTAGTAAGTAGTAGGAAGCAGGCAGCTGTAGACGAAGTTGCCGCTGAATTTAGGGAAGACGGCCTTGAGGCGGTGGGAATACAATGCCATATTGGCGATTCTGAACAACGTAAAACACTTATTGCTAAGACCATTGAACATTTTGGAAGCATAGACATCTTAGTGAACAATGCGGCCATAAACCCCTATTATGGTCCTCTGGAGGGCTCAGACGAAGCCGTCTTTGATAAGATAATGAATGTCAATGTCAAGGCGCCCTGGATTCTTTCTAATCTGGTCCTGCCTCACATGAAGGAAAAGGGTAGTGGTAGCATCATTAACATTTCATCGGTTGAAGGAATAACTCCTGGCTTTGGATTAGGATTGTACAGCGCCACTAAATCTGCTTTGATAATGCTAACCAAGAATCAGGCGAAAGAATGGGGCCGTTATGGGATTAGGGCAAATGTATTGTGTCCTGGTCTGATCAAGACTAAATTTAGTGAAGGATTATGGACAAATGACAAATTGGTTGCCGGATTAACAAAAGCCTTACCACTGGGTCGGATAGCTGCTCCCGAAGAAATGGCCGGAATGGTCATGTTGCTGGCATCTGATGCAGGATCTTATATGACAGGTGGAGTATATGTAGCAGACGGGGGGTACTTAATTTCAGGTTGACATTTGTTTACGGATTAAAATTAATGATATGAATTTTGAATACAGTGAAAAATCGCTTGCTTTCCAGGAAAAACTTAAGCTATTTATAGCTACGCATTTAATACCTGTACAGGAGGAAGTGGAAACTTTCCATAGAGACCCAACCAATATTTGGAAAAAATGGCCGGGCCTTGAGGCATTGAAACAAAAAGCCAAAGCTCAGGGACTTTGGAATTTGTTTATACCCGTGGGTTATGGAGCCTTAAGTCCGGGATTGACAAATTTGGAATATGCCCCATTGGCCGAGATCATGGGAAGGATACTTTGGTCCTCAGAAGTATTTAATTGCAGTCCCCCCGATACAGGTAATATGGAAGTCTTGGCGAAATACGGAACTTCTGAACAGAAGGAAACATGGCTTCAGCCATTAATGCAGGGCGAAATCAGATCTTCATTTTTAATGACAGAACCCGACGTAGCCTCCTCAGATGCAACTAATATTGAGACATCTATTGTAGCTGATGGCGATGATTATGTAGTAACAGGAAAAAAATGGTGGTCTTCAGGAGCCATGGACCCTAATTGCAGGATCACCATAGTAATGGGTAAGACTAGTTTTGATGCGCCCCGCCATCTGCAACACAGCATGATTTTGATTCCGATGGATACGCCCGGCCTGGAGGTTATAAGACCTCTAAGTGTTTTTGGATACCAGGATTCTCCCGAGGGCCATGCAGAAATCGTTCTAAATAAAGTTCGTGTACCAAAAAAGAATCTTATCCTTGGTGAAGGCAGAGGATTTGAGATAGCCCAGGGTCGCTTGGGTCCGGGAAGAATACACCATTGCATGCGATTAATAGGAATGGCACAACGTTCCCTGGAGTTAATGTCTCAAAGGGCCTCTGAACGCAGTCCGTTTGGCAGAACTTTAGATACCTATAGCAGTATTCGTCAGGAAATTGCGCATTCTCGTTGTGAAATAGAACAAACACGTCTACTGGTCCTTTCTGCTGCAGATAAAATGGATAGGGTTGGAAATAAGGAAGCAAAAGACCTGATTGCTATGATTAAGATAGTAGCTCCAAATATGGCCTTAAAAGTGATTGATAGGGCCATACAGATAATGGGTGGCAAGGGCGTTTGTGGAGATACCCCATTAGCGCACTTTTATGCCTCTGCCAGAACCTTGAGGCTGGCTGATGGCCCGGACGAGGTTCATCTAAGTCAATTGGGAAAAAATACAATAAAAAAATACACATAAGTCTGGCAATGCGGGTAAAGGAACTGACCAAAACTGTTCGAAAAGGAGAAGAGCTTCATGTGCAAAGCTTGAAAAAGTTCCTGTTGCAATGCAATTTGATCAATGATGAGAAAAGTGAATTAATCATCAGGCAGTTTTATAATGGATATTCTAATCTTACTTATCTGCTAAAAACAGAGGATAAGGAATACGTACTTCGTCGTCCGCCCTTTGCGGCACCAAAACGCGGTCATAATATGGGCAGGGAATTTAAAGTACTCTATAATTTGCATAAAGTATTTGATAAAGCGCCTGCGCCTTATGCATATTCAGAAGATGTTGATATTTTGGGAGCTCCTTTTTATTTAATGAAAAAAGTTGACGGAATAATTTTAACTGCTAATGAGGCCAGAGATCGTGCGGTCACTCCTAATGAATTTAAAACTATAGCGGATACATGGTTGGATGCCTATGTGGAACTCCATGATGTAGATTATAAAGCAGCCGGTCTTGAATCATTGGGAAATCCGGATGGCTATGTTGAGCGACAAGTTAGAAACTGGGGCAAGCAGTACCTTGCCGCGGCAACGGAAGAAGTTCCCTCCGCAAATAAGGTCATGTCATGGATGGAAAAGTATCAACCTGAAAACTATCATTACAGCCTTATCCATAATGACTATAAGTACGATAATGTAGTGTTTGTTGATGACCAATGGAAAAAAATAGCCGCAATACTGGATTGGGAAATGTGTACTTTAGGTGATCCTTTGATGGATTTGGGTACTTCCCTTGGGTATTGGACCACAGCCTCAGATGCTGATTTTTTAAAACAGGGGCTTCCATCTCCAACAACTATGGCAGGCAATCCTACCCGAACAGAAATCGTGCAGCAATATGCACTTAAAAGTGGCAGGGAGATAAATAACCTTACCTTCTATTTTGCATATGGTCTTTTTAAAATTGCGGTAATTGCCCAACAGATATATTATAGATTTAAGCACGGACATACAACAGACCCTCGTTTTGCGAACCTGAATACGGTTTCCGCCTTATGTTGCGATACCGCATGGAACGCCATTCAGAATGATAGTATTGACTGATAACATTAGTAATTTAAAATTTAAAACACAAAGCATAAAAGATCAAGGACGTTTGACAAAATAAAAGCAATATGCAATTAGAAAATAAGATTGTGATCATTACCGGAGCAGGAAGTGGAATAGGAGCTGCTTCAGCTTTATTGTTAGCTAAGCACAAGGCATTGGTCATTGTATCTGATCTGAATATTGAAAGAGCCCAAAAGGTAGCCGATCAAATAAACACTGCAGGAGGTAATGCTTTTACGTACCAGGCGGATGTATCTAAGTTTGAAGAAGTAGAGTTGTTAATAAGCCAAACGGTTCGGGATCATGGTAGGTTAGACGTCATGATAAATAATGCGGGTATAGGTGGTGAAAATCAAAGAAAGACAGCTGAACATACCCTTGAAGATTGGGACAATGTTATTGCTGTGAATCAGACGGGGGTATTCTATTGCATGAAAGTGGCTTTGCAGCAAATGATGAAGCAGGGACATGGGAATATTATAAATATCGCTTCACTGGCAGGCTTAAAACCCTCTGGTTACAACCTTTCCTATAGTGCCAGTAAGTTTGCGGTTGTAGGTATGACCAAATCGGCGGCCCTGGAATATGGGCGTAAGAATATTAGAATAAATGCAGTATGTCCGGGGTATACCCATTCGGCACTTTTAGACAAATTACTTGCAAGCAAACCTGATATGGGAGAAACCCTTAAAAGATTGATTCCTATGGATAGGTTTGGAGAAGCAGATGAAATTGCGGAAGCCGTAGCATGGCTAGCGTCTGATAATTCAAAATATATTACTGGTCAAACCATAACACTCGACGGTGGAACATCTTTATTATAAAATAATTTAAAAAACCAATGCTGAACAAAATAAAAATTTTACCCGGATGAATACATTAAAGATTATTAAGAAAGAGGGTTATACCATTATTCAGATGAACCGTGGTAAGGTAAATGCCATTAATTATGATATGGTTCAGGAGCTTAGGCAAGTGTTCCGCGATATTGAAAATGACAAAGCAGTGAAAGGAGCAATACTTACAGGGCAGCCACACTATTTCTCGGCAGGATTGGATTTAATAGAATTATTTCAGTACGACAAAAAGCAGATCGAAGATTTTTTTAATGTTTTTGGTGCACTTTTCATAGAACTAATGCAGATCACCAAACCTGTTATATCGGCAATTACCGGTCATTCCCCGGCGGGGGGCTGCGTTCTTGCAGTGGCAAGTGATAACCGAATTATGGCAGATGGAGAACAATATATTATTGGACTGAATGAGGTTGCTGTAAATATTCAAATTTCTCAGAACCTTGTAGAAACCTATGCCTTTTGGATAGGTCAGGGTTTGGCTAGCAGATATATTATGGAAGGGAAGCTGCTTAATGGAAAAGAAGCCTTGTCTGCCGGATTAGTGGACGAATTGGTTCCTTTAGAGCAGGTATTGCCAAAGGCTGAATCCAGGATGCAGCAGTATTTGCAAGCAGATCAGGAAATACTTCTTAACACAAAAAATAAGCTTCGAAAAAATTTACTCGCTAAACTTGATTTAAATGCTAAAAATTCGCTGAAAGAAGCTGCAACACTGTGGTGGAAACCTGAAATACGAACCAAAATGGAAGCATACGTAAAGAGTTTCTCAAATAAAAAGAAAGGATAAAACCGAAATGAAAAATATGAATAAACAATTGAAATTTGTAAAGAGACCGATAGGTGAGGCAGATGCTTCAACCTGGTCATTAGAGACTAATCCTATTCCCGAATTGCAGGAAGGGGAAATTCTGGTGAAACAACATTATGTTTCCCTTGACCCGGCTATGCGGGGTTGGATGAATGATTCCAAGTCCTATATAGAGCCAATGGCTATTGGATCAGTTATGCGCTCTGGCGCTGTTGGTGAGGTGGTGGCAGTTAATAAAAATCTCAACTTTAAAGTAGGGAATTATGTAGCCGGATTTGGGGGTGTACAGCAATATGCAATTTCGGATGGAAAGGATTTGCGTAATATAGATCCTAAGCTTGCTCCTCTTCCAACTTATTTAGGCACTTTGGGCATGACAGGCATGACAGCCTATTTTGGTATTCTTGAGGTAGGGAAAATAAAAGAAGGTGATATTGTGGTAGTTTCAGGAGCAGCAGGAGCGGTGGGGAGCATCGTAGGTCAAATTGCTAAAATTAAAGGATGCCGGGTTGTCGGCATTGCCGGGGGTAAGGAGAAATGTAAATATATTTTAGAGGAGTTGGGTTTTGACGCTGCTATTGATTATAAGAACGAGAATGTTGTAACCAGGTTGAAGGAAGAATGTCCAAAAGGCCTGGATGTTTATTTTGACAACGTAGGTGGCGAAATTCTTGATATTGCCCTGAGTAAACTGAGAATGCATGCCCGAATAGTGATATGTGGAGCCATATCGCAATACAACAATAAAACGGCCATAAAAGGACCCAGTAATTACCTTTCACTCCTGGTAAACCGAGCCACAATGCAGGGAATGGTGGTATTTGATTATGCACAAAGGTATGGCGAAGCTGCAAGGGCGATGGGTGCGTGGCTGGCAGAGGGAAAATTGAAAGGCAAAGAAGATATATATGAGGGAATTGAGAATTTTCCGCAAACCTATAAAAGGTTGTTTACAGGTGAAAAGTTAGGCAAACTGGTGCTAAAAGTAGTAGAAGATGAAGGCCATACGATGTAAAGAATTCGGACCGCCATCTTCTCTGGTTTTAGAAGAAATGTCCGGTTTAAAACCCAAAGCAAAAGAGGTGGTGGTGCAAGTAAAAGCCTGTGGAATAAATTTTCCTGACACATTAATTATCCAGGGTTTATACCAGTTTAAACCAGAGCTTCCATTCACTCCTGGAAGTGATATTGCCGGAATAGTTAAAGAAGTTGGCGAAGATGTACATCATCTGGCCATAGGAGATGAGGTCTTTGGATTTGTGTTCAGCGGAGGCTTTGCAGAGGAAGTTATAGTGCCTTCCAATACCTGTTTCCTGAAATCAAAGAAAATGAATTTCCCTGTTGCGGCTTCTTTTATGGTGGCATATGGCACCTCATATCATGCCCTCAAAGACAGGGCAAAACTGGCAAAGGGCGAGACATTACTAGTACTTGGCGCTTCGGGTGGTGTTGGTTTGGCTGCGGTGGAATTAGGTAAATTAATGGGGGCCAAGGTTATTGCAGCAGCGTCTTCTGAAGAAAAGTTAGAATTATGTCGCGAATATGGTGCTGATCAAACCATTAACTATTCCAAAGAAAATTTGAAGTCTGAAATAAAAAAATTGACAGATAACAAAGGGGTAGATGTTATATACGATCCTGTTGGTGGGGAATATTCTGAGGCGGCATTCAGAGGTATTGCATGGGAAGGGAGATATCTGGTAGTAGGATTTGCTTCCGGGACTATACCTAAAATGCCTTTAAACCTGCCTTTGCTTAAGACAGCTTCTATCGTTGGGGTATTTTGGGGCGATTTTGCCATGAGAAACCCCAAAGTGAATATGGAGAATACAAGGACCCTGATGCAATGGTATGATGAGGGCAGAATAAAACCCCATATCCATAAGATTTATGAGTTGAAGGAAACCTCCATGGCGTTACAGGAAATAATGGACAGAAAAGTCAGAGGTAAATTGGTAATAAAAGTTTAATGCCGTTCTTCTTCCTGATTATTTTGCTTTAGATTAAAGTTCTGCTTAGTTTAAAGGATCAAATTTCGCAAAGACGAAAAAAAATATAATTAATGAATCATACAAAATGAGACTTAAAGACAAAATTGCCATAGTTACCGGGGGTTCCCGTGGAATAGGGCAGGCCATATCCGAACTCTTTTCAAAAGAGGGTGCAACGGTAATTATTATGGACCTGTTACCGCAAGGACAGAAGGTAGCTGATAACATAAATGAGACCGGGGGAAAAGCGGAGTATCATCAGGTTTCTGTAACCGATAAACCTGCAGTAGAAAGGCTTTTCAAAAAAGTAAATGATAAATATGGTAAAATAGATATCCTTATTAATAATGCGGGAATCACAAGAGACAGAACGCTCGAAAAAATGAGTGAAGAAGAATGGGACGCCGTTATTGATGTCAATCTGAAAGGAGTCTTTATCTGTACACAGGCTGTAGTACCATATATGAAGGCCAATACGTATGGAAGGATTGTAAGCGCCGCCTCCAATGTAGGTTTAAGGGGTAATTTTGGACAGACGAACTATGCAGCCACCAAAGCAGGTGTTATTGCCATGGCAAAGACCTGGACGATGGAATTTGGCAAGTATGGCATAACCGCCAACGCCATAGCACCCGGTTTTACAATGACCGATATGGTAGATAAGATTCCGGAAGAACATTTTGCTAAAATTAAAGAAAGCATTCCCTTGCGCACTGTAGCTCAACCTTTAGATATAGCCTATGGTTATCTCTATCTGGCATCTGATGAGGCGCGCTTTGTTTCGGGGATATGCCTTACAATAGATGGTGGAACTTCAAGATAATTAATATGGCCAAATTAGAATTAGAGAATTTTGCTGACTTTCGAGAAATAGAAGGTCAAAGATTACCGGCGGGAGATTGGCTTACGGTGACCCAGGAAATGATTAATGACTTTGCCAAAGCCACCATGGATTTCCAGTGGATACATATCGATGTTGAAAAAGCAGAAAAATATTCACCTTTTAAAAAGCCGGTGGCTCATGGTTTTATGTCACTTGCACTTTTAGCTAAACTTTTAAAAGATGTTTTGTTAGTTAAATCTGCCAAAATGGGTATAAATTATGGATTAAATAAAGTACGCTTTCCAAGCCCTGTTTTAGTAGATAATCAGCTCAGGTTAATCTGTACTATTCAAAAAATTGAAGATTACGGGGATAAAGGATTAAAAATTACCTGGAATTGTGTGGTGGAGCTAGACGGTTCTGATAAACCAGCCTGTGTGGCCGAATTTATTAGTTTGATGTTCGAGTAATTTTTTTAATTTTAAAGTTGACTAATGATTCTCGGATAAAGGCGGATTTAATAAATATACCAATACCAAACCTAAAATAACAAACCAATGACCAGACTTTTTGATCTTCTTTACCATCAATTAAACAGCAACCCACTTGAAGCTTCCTTAAGTGCCCGGGATTCTAAAGGTAACTGGAAGTCCTATAGCACAGAGGATGTAAAAAATTATTCGGAACAAGCTGCTTCCGGTTTGCTAAAATTAGGCCTGAAGCCCGGAGATAAGGTAGCGATGGTAATCTATAAAAACAGGCCCGAATGGGTAATTATGGATTTTGCGCTGCAAATGGCCGGACTTATAAGTATTCCATTATACCCAACCATTAGTATTTCGGAGTATGAATATATCCTGAATGAAGCGGAAGTAAAGGCAGCATTTTGCGGAGGTCTTGATCTTTATGACAAACTGTCCTTAGCAGGAAAGAATATTCCGAGTTTAGAAAATATCTACACTTTTGACAAAGCTGAAGGAAGGCCCTATTGGGAGGAAATTTTGGACAGTGAAGGTTTAAGCAAAGTGGAGGAAATTAAGGGGCGATTAACGGGAGAAGATCTGATTACTATAATTTATACGTCCGGAACAACCGGTAATCCTAAAGGTGTCATGCTAACAAATAGTAATATCATGCATGCTATACTTGAAACTGCACCAATAGCACCAATTGATCCCGGTGAAAAGGTGCTGAGTTTTCTGCCGTTATGCCACATTTATGAAAGAGCGGTTTCTTTCGCCTGGTTTAACAAGGCTGCCAGCATATATTTTTGTGGAACCGATAGCCTGAGTGGGCCGGACGGTGATCTGGCATCGGTGAAACCGGTGGTTTTTACGACAGTTCCAAGACTGCTTGAAAAAGTATATGAAGCGATCTACAATAAAGGCCTGGCTTTAACAGGAGTAAAAAAGGCACTTTTCTTTTGGGCACTTCGCTTAACAGATAATTATGAGCTGGATCAAAATCTATCTCCTATTAATAAAATAAAATGGGGGATCGCAGATAAATTGATTTTCAGCAAATGGCGTGAAGCCCTGGGGGGAAATGTACGTCTGATTATTACGGGCTCAGCTCCTTGCCCCTTGAAGATAATTCGCGTTTTTTGCGCTGCAGGCATTAATATAAGGGAGGCATATGGGTTAACAGAAACCTCTCCTACCTTAACTGTTAATAGTACTGAACCGGGGGGAGCCATTATTGGCACGGTAGGCTATGCTATCAAAGGGGTAGAGCTATATATAGATAGGTCGTCAGGGGAATATAATGAAGACGAAGGTGAAATACTTGCTATTGGGCCTAATGTTATGTCGGGTTATTATAAAAAACCTGAGATAAATGCTAAGGTATTTAAAGAAATTGATGGCAGAAGATGGTTCTGCACCGGGGATATTGGAAAATTGATAAAAGGTTCGAATGGCAAGGATTTTTTAAAAATAACTGACAGGAAGAAGGAGTTGTTGAAAACTTCCGGCGGTAAATATGTGGCCCCTGCACCTATTGAAAACAGGATAAAGGAAAATTTTGTTATTGATCAGATCATGGTTATTGGGGATAAACAAAAATTTGTTTCTGCGCTAATTGTTCCCTCTGAGGATGGGTTAAAGAACTGGTGTATGCATAAAAGTATTAAGTGGACCAATCTGGAGGACATGGTAATGCAGGATAGAATTATCGCGAAATATCAAAAAGTGATTGATAAATACAATCCGGAATTCAGTCATATAGAACAAATAAAGAAATTCCGGTTGGTCCCAGCCGTTTGGCTGCCTGTTCACGAAGATGATGCTGTGGCTGAACTAACGCCAACATTAAAGCTCAAAAGACGTGTGATTAGGGAGAAATATAAAAAGGAAATTCAGGAAATATATACTTAATTCTGCCTTTTGTATTGCTTAAGAATTTAAGAGACTCTTATGGGTTTTGATTCTTTAGGGCGTTGAGGCTGTCCATTTCCTTCCTGAATCTTAGGATGACCAATGAGTCTAATTGCTGTGAAATGCTATCTTTCATTGCTTCCCAGTTGGCCATATTCATATCTGAATTATATCGTAGTATCCTGTGGAATTTTGCAACATTAAACCGGTTGGCTTCCCAGGCTGCAGCCGTACTTTCCTGATGCTTTAAATCTTGAAGGTATATGCCAATACCAAAGCCCAAGATAACCAAGATCAAGGCAATTGCTAAATTTCTGGTGCTTTTAGGCATTTTTTAGGTTTTAAGATCATGATAGTAAAACTAACATGGATTTGGAGCATATTGGTAGATCAAAGATACCAATTAGATTGATATGACCGGAAGTAGCCTAGATAATATTGGTAACTACCATGAATGACATAAAAAGAACAAAAGCACTTCCAAGTGTTAGTACAAAGCTGATAATTTTGGATCTTCTTCTCATAATCGTAAAACTAGAATGGATGGCCTTAATTACAAAAGATATCCGTTCAAATATAATTTACTTGGATAAAATGCACTTAGATTCCTATTTATCCAAAGAAATGAAAGTCTATCTATTTGGATTGCCGATCATGGATATTATGGCTGTTATTAATGTAAGCCTGGAAAAGAATTTCATTAAATTAATCCAGATTAAACCAAATGTCTACAGCACAATAAAAAAGTTTTATCTTCAGGATTAATTGTCTTCTATTATTTAAACTTAGAAACATGTATTTATCAAAAAAGAAGCGAGCTCCTTTTTGAAACACGCTTGTATTTCCACTTTTTTGTGGTTTATTCGTGACCTTGACAGGATTACCTACGGTTTTCCTTTGAACTCCTTTTTGAAAATAGAAAGACCAGCTGCGGGCGCAGTTGATTTTCCATTTTAATTCACTTACAAAAACCTTTAGTTTTTGACGTTTCTAAAATGAAAAAATCCATTACTCGCGTAATGGACTTTCTGCTTTAAGTGACCTCGACAGGATTCAAACCTGTAATCTCTTGAGCCGTAATCAAGTGCATTATTCAGTTATGCTACGAGGCCAAATATATTATGTTTCCCAAGGGGGCTGCAAATATATTTCTTTTTACATTTAAGGCAAAATTACTAGCAATCAAATAAATGGATTTTAAAAATTACATCAGAGATATTCATGATTTTCCTGAGAAAGGGGTGAACTTTAAGGATATTACCCCCCTTTTAAAAGAAGCAACTGCATTGCAGGCGGCGGCAGATGCCATGCTAAAAATGATTGGTGATATGAAAGTAGATAAGGTTGTTGGAATGGAAAGCAGGGGTTTTTTCTTTGCTCCAATCCTTGCATCACGATTAAATGCCGGATTTGTTCCTGTGCGAAAATCGGGAAAATTGCCTTCGGATAAGATCAGCAGAACCTATTCGCTTGAATATGGGAAAGATACTCTGGAAATGCATGCAGACAGTATTCAGCCCGGAGAAAACGTAATTATACATGATGATGTTTTAGCCACAGGCGGGACTGCAAAGGCTACTTGTGAATTGGTGGAAGCACTGGGAGGAAAAGTAATACAATGTAATTTTTTACTGGAGTTACTTAAACTTAATGGTGCGGCTAAATTAGAGGGTTACCAGACTAAATCATTGGTAAGTTTTTAATCCAGGGCATTGGTAGTAACAAAGTAACGCCAACCAATAATGGCCATTTGGTACTTAGAGGCTTTGGAAAGATCTAATCTCTTTTTAGTAAAGGAAGGTAATATCAGTTTGTTAATCTTGGCAAGAAGCCTAAAGAGTGCTTTTTTCATGCGTTACTTTTTGTAAAGATAGTACCTAAAAAATAAAAAAAATGAACGCATAAAGCGTTCATTTTTTTATAAAAGATACCCCTTTAATTCTGTTTAGGATATTATAAGAATCAAGGATACTATGACAAATATTATAATTTTGGCAATTGTAATCATAACTGGTTTTATACGTTTAAAAATTATTTCCTTTTAATTATAGATCGAAGATATTGGAATTCATACCCCATCTCCAAGCAAATTGTTAAAAATTAATGCAATTGCATACACTATTGTAAGTAAAATAATGAGTTATATTATAAATATATTAACTGTCCCTTGTACAAAGTTTCAAATATTAAGCATAAATGCTTGTTAAACTTATAATTAGTAATAATTGTAGGGGGTATTTTTAACTTTTTTGGAATTGCAAGGCACTTTTTGGTTCAATAAAAGCCAATTTGGGCAATTCCGTTGTGCAATAAAAAAATACCGATCAGAAATGTGATCGGTATTTTAAGTATATAAATATTTAGTTTAGGTACTTTCAGGAGCTAGTTCTCCTTTTTGGTTTTAATTTCTATTACCCCATCTTTTGCTTTTTTACCATACTTTTCAACTGCCTTATCACCTTTGTAAACATTTATGGTTTCAATCTTATTGGGAGATACAGATTTAACATCTTCTTTGCTGCCTTCTTTTCCGTCAATAATATAAAGTTGAACTTCGTCATCTTCCGTATCAATAAATAAAAATCCATTCCCATCTTCACTAATTACTTCAATATCATCTTCATCATCGGTATCCTTTACTATAATTACGTTGGTATGGTCACCGGCTAAGTGTTTTTGCTTTATCCGTACATGTTTACCATGCATCTTATCTTCTTCCTCTATTTCCTCAAAGGCTTCGCGGGAAACTTCTTTACCATTTACAATAATTATTTCCTTTCCATCATTCACTTTTATTTCAATGTGCTTATGCTCTTCATTGTCGCTGTAGACCCAGGTATTAATATCGGTATCTTCGTGTATAACTTTATGCTTGGACTTTTTGTCTCCCATAAAAAAGGAGTTGTTATCTTCATCATAAACAATAGTTATGGGATCAATTGGCTTTCCATTATTGTCGAATGAAGAGGATCCTCTGAATTTTTTCCCGTCTTTCTTCTTAGAGCGCATATCAATTTCTAGCTCTATAATCTCTTTATTCTCATTATGCACAACGGTGTAGGAGAAATCTATTCCCTTGGAGGATAAATCTTTTTTAATTTCCTCCAATTCTTCATTTGTAGTATCCTTATTTATCAGGATTTCAATGGTTTTAAGGCCTTCTGCGGTTATAAAGGCAGAACTGGTATTAGTTTCTTTCTTCGGTAGGTAGACCGTATGTGTGTTAAAACTTATTAGGAATACGGCCAGGGCCGGCAGGATTAGTGCCATTTTAAGCAAGTTTCTTTTGTGTGATTTTGATTTGTGTAACATGACTATTCGTTTTTTGATTAATGAACTGTAAAAATTATTTGTGATTGGTGTAAAAAAGTGATTTCCGGATACTTTAAGCAAAGCATATTTATATGCCCTGCTGGAGACAACACTTTGTATGGCCGTATCGTCTGCTAAAAACTCAAGATTTTGTTCAATGTTTTTTTTATATAACCAGCTGAATGGATTTGCCCACATAACTATGGTAAGCAGATGGGCCAACAGTAAGTCCAGGGAATGTTGCTGGGAACTATGAGCCCGCTCGTGTTTTAAGATTGCTTCAAGTTCCAGCTCCTCGAATTTAACGGGGTTATAAAAAATATACCTGAAAAACGAAAAAGGGGCAATGTCCTTATTAGTTTCTATATAAACGTAACCATCCTTTTTAATAATTTTGTTCGAGTGAATCACCTTCCTTATAGCGAAGATTTGCAGAAAAAACTTAAGTCCAAGTAAAAACATACCTATACCATAAACTAAATAAACTAAATCCAGCCAATTAAATAAGGGCTGACTTATTTCAAAAGAGGAATTTTTAACTGAGGTATTAGCTGTAATAAAAGGAGTCGCTGTAATTTCTACATAATTATTAATTACGATAAAAGGGCAAACAAAGGCAGCTATTACTCCGATTAGTAAAAAATGGCGGTTTACCCGGAAAAAGGTTTCCTTTTTAAGAAATACCTGGTAGACGAAATAAAATAGAACGAGTATTCCCGAGGCTTTTAAAAGATATATCATTATAGCTTCCATCTAGTCTTTTTTTTCAATTAATTCTATTATTTCCTTAAGTTCATCAATCGAAATCTTTTGCTCCCTGGCAAAAAAAGACACCATGCTTTTATAGGAATTGTCATAATAATCTACAAGGGTGTTAGAAATAAAGTGTTTTCGGTAATTTTCTTTGGTGACCAAAGGATAATAGCGGTGGGTATTGCCAAATGCTTCATGAGAAACGTAATTCTTCTCCTCCAGGTTGCGGACTATTGTAGATAAAGTATTGTAATGTGGCTTATCGCCCTTCAATTCAGCCCTGATTTCCTTTACAAATGCCTTTTCTAATCTCCACAGGATTTTCATTATTTCCTCTTCCTTATTGGTAAGTCTCTGCATGATGCGATTAATTTTAATCAAACATATTACTAATAATCTAGTTAAGCAACTACATTTATAGTTATTTAACTATTTTTTAAGTTTTTATTGGGTTAATAATTCAATTCTCAGACATTATCTAAGGATAATAAATCATCCTTCAATTGTCCAAAAGACGGTATTAATTTAATGTTGTGTACAGCCCTGTTCCGGGTGTATTCTGCTATATTTGCTAAAATTTTTAAGATGTTCAATTTATTGCTTATTGCTCTTGGCTTGGCTCTATTAGTTCTGGGGGGTAATTGGCTGTTGAAGTCAGCGGTAGCTTTTTCATTGCGTTTGAACATATCCAGGATTATTATAGGTATGACCATTGTGTCTTTTGCTACCTCAGCACCGGAACTTATAGTTAGCATAAACGCCGCCATAGATGGTTTTCCGGACCTGGCGCTGGGCAATGTAGTTGGATCCAATATTGCAAACCTGGGATTAGTATTGGCAATTATTATAGTACTGGGCAACATTGATGTGCGCAAGGCTTTCTACATTACAGACTGGCCGGTGATGATGGCCGCGACTTTTTTATTTTTTGGTTTTATTTATTTCGACGGTGCATTACAGCGCTATGAAGGCGGAATTATGCTTCTTTTTCTATTTCTGTTTTTAATTTTTTTACTTCGCTATCAGAAAACAGCTGTTGTAGATGATGCTCGTGAGGATGACAAACCACTGGCACTTTATAAAGCACTGCTTTTCCTTGGATTGGGGGGAGTAGCCCTTTGGGGGGGGTCAGAATTATTGGTAATGGGTGCCGTAGGCATGGCTACTTTCTATGAGGTTAGCGAAAGAATCATTGGAATCACAGTGGTTTCTGTAGGGACAAGTATCCCGGAACTGGCCGCTTCTATTATAGCTATAATTAAAAAGGAAAAAGCGATTTCAGTTGGAAACCTTATTGGATCTAACATTTTTAATTTATTGGCGGTCCTGGGTATTACCTCCATGATAACCCCAATCTATGTAATAGACCAGGGGCTTTTAACCAATGACATCTGGTGGATGCTTGGTATTTCCTTTGTTATTCTTCCATTAGTATTTATACCCAAAGGCCTCCGGCTTGGTTGGCGCGACGGAATTATTTTACTTTCCCTTTACATTTTGTTTTTGTATTTTACATTGTCCTAAGGGTGCCATTAAAAATTTAAATTTTTATGAGGGTAAGATTACTTCTGGTCTTTTATATCCTTATAGGTTTTTATACTTCCGTTAGCTGGGCACAGCAGTCAGAGTTTATATATGGAAAAATCATAGATGCTGAAACTAAAAAACCTGTCTCTTTTGCCACGATACGAATTGAGAACAAAGCCATAGGTGTGATCTCCAATGATGATGGCGGGTTTGCTATACCCTTGGAATTTAAAGAAATAGGCGAAATACTTGAAATTACCTCAATGGGTTTCATGGAGCAGAACATACTAATTTCGGAATTAGCTACGGAAGAAATAAACATAATAAAGCTTTTTCCCAAGACTATAGAACTCCAGGAAGTAATAGTCACAAATAGAAAAAAGAAGAGGCTCTCTGCAAAAAGGATTGTTAAAAAGGCCATAGAAGGAATTCCTGGGAATTACCCTCTGAATTCTTTTTCAACAGTTGGTTATTATCGGGATTATCAAAAAAAACAAAATCAATATATCAACCTTAATGAGGCTATTTTAGGGGTTTTTGATGAAGGTTTTGATGAGTCCGATAATGAATCCACTTCAGTACGCATATATGATTACCGGGAAAACAGGGATTTTGAGAGGGATACTATAGCCGAAAAGCCCTATAATTATAAAAGTGGTGTAAAGGTCATAGATAAAGCATTTTTAAGGAATTATGGGGGTAATGAATTTACCATTTTGCGAATCCATGATGCCTTGCGAAATTATGACATTGATTCGTACTCTTTTGTGCATCGTTTAAAATATGATTTCATTAAAAATCACACTTTTTCCAAAGGGCCGGATACCTATTTAGCCAGTGAAAGCCTTTATGCAATTAGATTTAGAAAGGAGGACATGCGTTATTTGGCCTATGGTACTTTATACATTTCCCAAAGAGATTTCGCCATTCATAAAATGGAGTACGCCCTTTATGATAAATTAAAAACCACAGTTGCCAATAATGGAAATAATAATGTGACTAAAGGACAACTGATTTTTGAAGTCATCACCGAGTATCAACGCGTTGATAATAAAATGTTTTTAAACTATATTTCTTTTAATAATTCCTTCAGATTAAGGAAGCCTCCTAAATTTAAAGTGGAGGAAATGTTGATGGATTCGAAAAAACTATGTTTTGTAGTAGTGTTTAACAAGGAACCTGAAAAGCAATCAGCCCTAATAAAGAACAATTATTCTTTAATTTATAAGGGTAAAAAGATGAAATTAAAGGAGATTATAATAAATAAAAATCAGGCATACATATACCCTAATTTTAGTAATGTTGATGAAAGGTTGTCTTTCTTTAAAGAATTGAATACTTCCCGGAATAAAGACAATATAATAGATGCTAAGTTATTTTCCTTTGATGCCAGGAATATTGTTGATACAGAGGGTAACGAAATAAATACACCAACTTACATTTATTTTAATCAGTTTAGGGAATTTTTCGTCCAGCAGGTAAAACCAAATGTCAGAGGTCCTGAAGACAGTCTGTATATGAAGAAGGACAGGCCTATTTTTAAAAACCAGCCTATTGTTAAACCAGACGATTTCTCCGAATTATGGATGAATACCCCATTAAAGACTATAGATAATTAAAAAACCGCCTTTAATTCCTCAAAGGCGGCTTTATAAAAATAATTCTGAAAATTAGTTAGCTACAGCTTCTATATTTGCTGATTTTACCGTTTTGATAATTCTACCTGCTATTTTATACGGATCTCCATTAGAAGCTGGTCTTCTGTCTTCTAACCATCCTTTCCATCCTTTTTCGACAGTTATAATTGGAATTCTGATTGAGGCACCCCTGTCTGAAACCCCATAACTGAAATCCTTAATAGATGCTGTTTCGTGCAAGCCTGTAAGTCTTTCATCATTAAAAGCACCATAAACGTCTATATGGTCAAGAGCCACTGGTCTGAAAGCCTCACAAATTCTTTCATATATTTCTTTAGAGCCACATGTTCTTAAAGTAGTATTGGAAAAGTTTGCGTGCATTCCACTACCATTCCAATCACCTTTAACAGGTTTTGGATGTAATTCTATGTAATAACCATATTTTTCGCTAAGGCGATTCAGTAGATAACGCGCTATCCAGATCTCATCACCTGCTTTTTTAGCACCTTTGGCAAAACACTGAAATTCCCATTGCCCTGGCGCAACTTCCTGGTTTATACCTTCAAAATTAATTCCAGTTGCGATACACATATCCATATGCTCTTCTACAAAATCTCTCCCCCAGGTGTACCTTCCACCTACGGAGCAGTAATATTTACCTTGAGGTCCTGGAAATCCACCACGTGGAAACCCAAGAGGTAAATCCGTTTCAGTGTCCATTAAAAAGTATTCCTGTTCAAATCCGAACCAGAAGTCATTATCATCATCATCAATTTTAGCACGATGATTCGACACATGCGCTGTTCCATCTGCATTTAACACTTCTGCCATTACTAAAAATCCAGTTTCTCTTTCCGGATCCGGATAAATAGCGACCGGTTTCAACAGACAATCTGAGGAATCGCCTGTGGCTTGCTCTGTGGAACTTCCATCAAAAGACCATATAGGGCAGTCTTCCAATTTACCACTGAAGTCTTCTTCAATCTTGGTTTTGCTTCTTAGTTCCTGAGTTGGTTCGTGACCATCCAACCAAATGTATTCTAACTTTGTTTTGCTCATAATCTTCCGTGTTAATATTTCATTTTTATGATTTTCAAAAATAAATTATTTTATAGACATCTATAAAAAATTAGGGGGTATTTATCAAAAAAATCGACATATTTATCAACACCCCTGTTTTTTAAAGGGTATTTTGCAATATTTGTATAATTTAGCGGTTTTTCTATGAAATACTTAATATCGTTTTAATTAAAATCTTAAAATTCAATTAATGTCCAAAAGAAGATTAAATGCAATTACTGAAAGCCTGCAGCGCCAACAGCTTTCAGTAGTAGAAACAGGGCGAAGATCAGAATTGTTTGGAACCCATGTTTTCAATGAAGACAGGATGCTGCAATATCTTACAAAGGATGCGCATTTAAGTATTAAAGAGGCTATATTCTCAGGCTCCAAAATTGATAGAAAAATAGCAGATCAGGTTGCGGAGGCCATGAAAGCGTGGGCAATCTCTATGGGCGCTACTCACTACACACATTGGTTTCAACCTCTAACAGGATCAACTGCAGAAAAACACGACGCTTTTTTTGATCTTCGACCTGACGGTAGGGCGGTTGAAAAATTTGGTGGAGCACAACTTGTTCAGCAAGAACCGGATGCCTCAAGTTTTCCAAGTGGCGGTATACGAAATACCTTTGAAGCAAGGGGTTACACGGCATGGGATCCTTCTTCACCGGCATTTATTTACGGAACAACACTCTGTATCCCCACAATTTTTGTTTCCTATACCGGAGAAGCGCTGGATAACAAAGCCCCACTATTAAGGGCATTGCATGCTGTGGATATTGCTGCTACTGCTGTTGCCAAATTTTTTGATAAAAATGTTTCCAAAGTCCACGCAACATTAGGGTGGGAGCAAGAGTTTTTTTTGGTTGATAAAGCATTAGCGAATTCACGTCCTGATATAGTTCTAACCGGTCGGACACTTATTGGACATCTCGCAGCCAAGGGACAGCAGTTAAGTGATCACTATTTTGGAGTTATTCCTATCAGAGCAATAAATTTTATGCGGGATCTGGAAAAAGAATGCATTCAAAAAGGCATCCCATTAAAAACCAGACACAATGAGGTAGCACCGAATCAATTTGAATTGGCTCCTGTTTTTGAAGAAGCAAATCTCTCGGTTGATCATAACTTGCTTCTCATGGATATTATGGAAAAGGTAGCAGACAGGCATAATTTTAAAGTTCTTTTTCATGAAAAACCCTTTGCAGGGATTAACGGTTCAGGAAAGCATAACAATTGGTCACTGGCAACAGATACAGGGGTCAATCTTCTAAGCCCGGGTTCTACACCTATGAAAAACCTGCAGTTCCTTACCTTTTTTGTTAATACCATCAAAGCCGTAGACACCTATGAGGAACTATTGAGATCTTCAATTGCTTCTGCCAGTAATGATCACAGACTGGGCGCCAATGAAGCTCCACCCGCTATTTTTTCAATCTTTATAGGTACACAACTAAGTAATGTATTGGATGAATTGGAAGGGGTTTCCCAGGGAAAACTCTCACCTGAAGAGAAAACAGAATTAAAACTTAATGTTGTAGGTAAGATTCCGGAAATTTTATTAGACAATACAGATAGAAATCGAACCTCGCCATTTGCCTTTACGGGGAATAAGTTTGAGATGAGAGGAGTTGGTTCAAAAACTAATTCTGCTAAACCCATGATGATTCTAAATACTGTTGTTGCTCACCAATTAAAAGAGTTTAAAAGAGAAGTAGATGCTTTAATTGATAAAAAGAAATTAAAAAAGGATGAAGCAGTTTTTAATGTTTTAAGGGAATACATCAAGTCATCCAAAAGAATTCGTTTTGATGGGGATGGCTATAGTGATGAATGGGAAAAAGAAGCAAAAAAAAGGAAGCTGAGTAATAATAAAAATACCCCTTCGGCAATCAGGGTACTTACATCCAAAGAGAGTTTGGAACTTTTTAAGGGACAGGAAGTAATGAGTACTATTGAAGTAGAAGCTAGGCGGGACGTTGAACTAGAGACCTATATTTTACAAACCCAAATTGAAGGCAGGGTTTTTAATGATTTGGTTTATAGCTACATCATTCCTTCGGCAATTGAATACCAAAATAAAATAATTAAAAATGTTCTGGGCTTAAAAGAGATTTATGGAGCGGCTCATAAAAAACTGTCTGAGGGTCATCTCACTCTTATTGAACAGATTGCGGAGCATATGGTAGAAATAAAAAAGAATACGGATGATATGACCAATGCCAGAAAAATGGCCAACAATTTAAAGGACCTGAACAAGAAAGCTTTCGCTTACTGTGATAATGTTCGACCTTATTTTGATAAAATCAGATACCATTGCGATAAGCTGGAGCAACTAATAGATGATCAGTCGTGGCCACTTACTAAATACCGGGAACTATTGTATATTAAATAAACGAATAATTAAAGCTCACATTTTGTGGGCTTTTTTTTATGGTTTATCTTATTTTTGCGGAAACCAAAACCCATGGATCCGTCTACTAGCAAACGTTATGACCAAAGAGGAGTTTCTGCCTCAAAGGAAGACGTACACAATGCCATAAAAAATATTGACAAAGGCTTATTTCCAAATGCATTTTGCAAGATTGTAGAGGATTATCTGACCAGGGATGAGGAATACTGTTTGGTAATGCATGCAGATGGCGCTGGCACCAAATCTTCACTCGCTTATATGTATTGGAAAGAAACAGGGGATGTGTCTGTTTGGAAGGGTATTGCGCAGGATGCATTAATCATGAACCTGGATGATCTTTTATGTGTGGGGGTAACAGATAATATTCTTTTATCCTCTACTATCGGGAGAAATAAAAACCTGATTCCGGGTGAAGTCATTTCGGCAATAATAAATGGCACTCAGGAATTAATAGAAGATTTAGCAAATCATGGTATAACCATTTATTCAACGGGCGGGGAAACCGCTGACGTGGGCGATTTGGTACGCACAATAATTGTTGATTCTACGGTAACAGCCAGGCTAAAAAGGGCTAATGTTATAGACAATGCGAATATTTGTCCGGGAGATGTAATTGTTGGTTTGGCTTCCTATGGAAAAGCTACCTATGAGTCTGAATATAACGGAGGGATGGGTAGCAATGGACTTACATCAGCAAGGCATGATGTTTTTTCAAAATATTTGAGCACTAAGTATCCTGAGAGCTATGACTCGCATGTTCCGGAGGAATTGGTGTATTCAGGAAGTGTAAAACTTACAGATTCTGTCCAGGATTCCCCCCTTGATGCCGGTAAACTTGTACTGTCTCCTACCAGAACCTATGCTCCGATCATCAAAAAAATTCTGCAGAAATACGATTCTAAAGATATTCATGGGATGGTGCATTGCAGTGGCGGGGCACAGACAAAGATTCTTCACTTCGTGGATAAACTGCATATTGTTAAAGATTCTATGTTCGCAGTACCGCCATTATTCAAATTAATACAGGAACAATCGGGTACAGATTGGAAAGAAATGTATCAGGTCTTTAATTGTGGTCATCGCATGGAACTTTATGTGAACGAAAGCGTTGCGAAAGACCTGATAGCAATTTCCCGCGAGTTTGACGTAGATGCCCAAATTGTGGGCTATGTAGAGCCTAATACTTCAAAAAAGCTGACAATTAAGAGCGAATACGGAACGTTTATCTATTAAGGTATACGAATCACTCTTTTAAAGCGTTCTTTTTATAGTAGTTTTCAGCCCGATTCCTGGGTTGAAATTACATGCAGACATTAAAAAAAATGAATGTTATGGAGAGAAAAGAATTTTTAAGAAGCCTGGGAGCGGGTGCCGCTTTTGCGTTAACCTTCCCTTGTATTAACGGCTGTTCAAGTGATGATGGAGAACTGCCAATGCAGCCCATACCTAGTGGTGTTGACTTCACTGTTGATCTTAATTCGCAGGAAGGTGCAGGGTTGCAGAATAATGGTGATTTTATTCTAAAAAATGATGTGGTTGTTGTAAAGAATCTTGAAGGTGTTTTTATTGCTGCAAGTCAGATATGTAGTCATCAGCAAACAGATCAGGTGAGATTTTTGGATGATAATGGAGGAATTTTTCGTTGCTCCACCCATGGATCAGAATTTGATCAAAATGGAGCACCTTTAAACACAATTACAAACAATCCGCTTAAAACGTTTAACACAGAACTAAACGGTAATATACTTCGGGTTTTTGAGTAATTACGGATTAGTCACATTTTGATAATTACGTGAAAAGTTTGGCCCTAAATCTTTTCGTTTTTTCTTGCACATTTTTTTCAATTCATAAAAAATGCGCAACCCTACGCCCAATATTTTCACAACTTAAAAAAGCACAGTAAGTGAAAAGTTTTGTGGCACTACTTTTTGGTATTCTTACCATGACTTCAGTTTGTGGTCAGGCGAAAAGGAATGTTACCGTAAAGAGATCTGTGAAATTAATGGGCAGTCCCTTTGAATTTACTGTGGTAACGCAAAATGAAGAAATTGGATATATCAATTTGGAAGAGGCAATTGCTGAAGTCAAACGTATAGAAAGGCTGATTTCTTCCTGGGATCCTGAATCAGAGACTTCGGAAATAAATCGGAATGCCGGCTCAAAACCTGTCAAGGTAAGCTTCGAGCTTTACAAATTAATCGAACGTTCTATTCAGATTTCTGAAATTACAGATGGTGCTTTTGATATTACTGTTGCAGCAATGGAAGGGGTCTGGAAATTTGATGGTTCAATGTCCATGTTTCCAACTCCGGAACAAATCAGTCGGGCAGTTTCCAAAGTAGGTTATAAAAAAATCATTTTGAATAGTACTGAAAACACTGTATTTCTTAAAGAAAAAGGAATGAAGATTGGTTTTGGGGCAATTGGAAAAGGTTATGCCGCAGATCAAGTTAAAGAGCTATTAGTATCCAAACAGGTTCCTGCAGGTATGATTAACGCTTCAGGAGATATCTCTACCTGGGGGACAAAGGCAAGCGGAGAGAAATGGTTAATAGGCGTCGATCACCCAAGAAGTAATGGCAAAATATTTACCTGGATACCATTAATAGAATCATCCGTGTCCATTACAGGTAATTTGGATAGATATATTACTTTTAACGGTAAGAAATACCCACATTACATCGATCCAATATCCGGGTATCCGACCACTGGAATAAGCAAGGTAACCATATTTGCCAAAAGTGCGGAATTATGTGATGCTTTGGCTACGGCGGTCTATATTTTAGGTAAGGAGAAAGGAATATCCTTAATAAATCAGCTCGGTGATACCGAAGTGATAATTTTAGATAACTATAATCAGATGTTTCATAGCCATGGAATAATTTTGGACACGGTAGAATAAATTTTCTCATTCTTCTTTTATAAAACTCTTTCTATCTTGCTTATGAAGTGGTTAATTTACCTTTAAAAATTTGTAAATTCGCATTCCTAAGAGATGTTTGAATGTTAGATAAATTAAATATTGTTAAACAGCGCTTTGATGAAGTATCAGACCTTATAATACAGCCTGATATTATTTCAGATCAAAAGCGCTATGTAAAACTTAATAAGGAATACAAGGATTTACGCTTGCTTGTTGATAAAAGAGATCGATATATTGAGTTGACCAATAATATGAACGAAGCTGAGGAGATCATAAGTGATGGTAGTGATCTGGAGATGATTGAGATGGCAAAAATGCAATTGGATGAGGCTAAGGAGGCATTGCCTGTATTGGAGGAGGAAATTAAGTTATTATTGATTCCAAAAGATCCGGAGGATGCTAAAGATGTAGTGATGGAAATACGCGCAGGGACAGGTGGAGATGAGGCCAGTATCTTTGCAGGAGACCTTCATCGCATGTATACCAAATATTGTGAGTCTAAAGGTTGGAGAACGAACATCATTGATTTGAGTGAAGGTACCAGCGGAGGTTATAAAGAAATTCAATTTGAAGTTAGCGGAGAAGATGTATACGGGACACTGAAATTTGAAGCGGGGGTTCATCGCGTGCAACGCGTACCACAGACAGAAACACAGGGCCGTGTTCATACCAGCGCGGCAACAGTAATGGTTTTACCAGAGGCCGAAGATTTTGATGTACAGATAGATCCAAAGGATGTACGTATAGATTTCTTTTGTTCATCAGGTCCGGGAGGCCAATCTGTAAATACAACCTACTCAGCTGTTAGATTAACCCATATTCCCACAGGTTTGGTGGCTCAGTGTCAGGATGAAAAATCACAGCACAAGAACAAGGATAAAGCTTTTAGAGTATTGCGATCGCGACTTTACGACATGGAACTGGCTAAAAGGCAAGAGGAGGATGCTGCAAAACGAAATTCACAGGTTAGTAGTGGAGATCGTTCAGCTAAGATTCGTACGTATAATTATCCCCAGGGAAGGGTTACTGATCATAGGATAGGCCTAACGCTCTACGATCTGCAAAATATAATCAACGGAGATATTCAAAAGATTATTGATGAGTTGATGTTGGTTGAGAATACCGAGAAACTGAAAGAAGCTTCGGAGATTTTTTAGAAATCAGGATGAAAATTGAACACTTAGTTGAGCAAATCTATAAAAAGGAATCCTTTCTCTGTATAGGTCTGGATACGGACCTGGAAAAAATACCAGAGCATCTCCTAAATGAAGAATCACCAATTTTTTCTTTTAATAAGGCCATTATTGATGCTACCCATCACCTTTGTGTAGCCTATAAACCAAATATTGCTTTTTATGAAGCTTATGGTTCCATGGGTTGGGATGCGTTGCGCAAAACTATTGAATACCTTAATGAATTTTACCCTGAATTATTTACCATTGCAGATGCAAAACGAGGTGATATAGGGAATACTTCATATAGATACGCAAAAGCATTTTTTGAAGATTTGGATTTTGATTCAATCACGGTTGCACCCTATATGGGCAGGGATTCTGTTGAACCATTTTTATCTTTTGAGAACAAACATACCATTCTACTGGCATTGACTTCAAACGAGGGTGCCTTTGATTTTCAGACAAAACAAATTGGCGAAAAGAAGCTGTATGAACAAGTTCTGGAAACATCAAGATCATACAAAAATTCTCAAAATCTAATGTATGTAGTTGGAGCTACAAAAGCCAGTCATTTAGTAGAAATCCGCAAAATAATTCCGGATAGTTTTCTTTTAGTACCGGGGGTAGGTGCACAGGGTGGAAGTCTGGAAGAAGTTTGTAAATATGGTATGAATAAAAATGTTGGGATATTAGTGAATTCCTCAAGAGGGATTATCTACGCCTCGACAGAGCAGGATTTTGCAATTATGGCAGCGCAAAAAGCTGCCGAATTACGCGATAAAATGGCAAAAGAACTTAAAACAAATTGAGTTATACTACACAAAATTCTCCAACAATTTCTTAAGCTTTCGTGCCTTCAATTCAAAAAATTCAGCAAGCTTATCATCTGTAGTCTTAAAGTCTGATGCCTTCCTTAAAAAGTTCTGATATTGGGATTCAATTAGGGCCAGGGCCTTTTGTCCACTTGTTATTGGAGTAATCGCTCCCACTTTACAATATTGATTATCCATGATCACATTCTTTGTTCTTACAAATATACGACCAAAACGAAGGTTTGGATGTTCACTTCTATATGTATTCACCTAAAAATCAGGTGATATGTCTAATTTTTAACTAAATTGTTGAATATATACCCATTATGCCTTCAAAAAAATAAAATTGGGCAAGTTTTCCGGTTATTTGTGAATACAGAAAACGAATCACAAATAAGGCTTAATTTAATTCACCATAGCTATCAATTGATAATCAATTCCTTGAATAAAAAATATTTAATATTAATAAGCATTTTTCTTGCTACAGCGTTTGGAACCTGGGCGCAATCTTCAGATTGTAATTGCTGTTCAGAAAACCATGACGATTTCGATTTTTGGGAAGGTAAGTGGGAGGTTACTAATACAGATGGAACTGTTGCTGGTAAGAATACAATAGTGAAAATGCAAGACGGCTGTGTTCTAAAAGAAAATTGGGTTGGAGCCAAAGGGAATTATACCGGTACTAGTTTAAATTTTTATAATGATAAAACCAAGCAATGGGAGCAACTTTGGGTTGATAATTCCGGAAGTTATTTGAAACTGACGGGTAATAGAATAGAAAATCAAATGATCCTGAAATCTGAGCCTATTGATCATAAGGATGGCAAGCAATATGTAAATAAAATTACCTGGACCCTAAATAATGATGGAACAGTAAGGCAACTCTGGGAAATCATGAATAATGGTACATTGGTAAATGTGGCTTTTGACGGTTTGTATAAGAAAGCGGATTAACTAAGACATTAAGACAATTGGGGAATAAAAAAACCGGTGCTTCCACCGGTTTAAACTAACTAACTCAAAAAATACTAACTCAAATAATTCGTTTAAGGATATCTGCCTTATAAGTCAGCAGAACTACAATATTTTAAAAATTGTAGTGATTTACCTTCAAAATTTTAACGTTAATATATTATGTTTATTGCAAGGATTTTAAGAAATTTTCACTTATTGCTTTAAATTATACAGAATTCATTGTAAAATCTGAATGTAATTGGATAATTTATTGGTGACTTAGGATACCCATACGATTTTCAATAGTGATCGGAAATTAACTTCTCCGTTTCTGTTTTGTTTTTAAAAACATCAAAAGTTTTTCCCTGTGTACGCAGGGCACCAAGAGTATTTGCATATTGCGCAGCTCTAATTGGGTCTTTGTAAAAAGAAAACCCATAGGCCAAACCACCGGCAAAAGAATCCCCACATCCTGTAGTATCTACAACATCTTTCATAAAAACAGATTTTATAAATTTTTTCACAGTAGTACCATTTTCCCTATAATAAACGACGCAACCTCTTGAGTCTAAGGTAACATAAAAATAAGTAACCCCCTTGGACAGCACGTGTTCAGCCATTGCATCCAAATGATCGGTTTTATCTTCTTCATAACTCGTCATTTCCTCATATTCATATTCGTTTTTAAACCAACACGCCTGAGATTCTTCAAGATTCATTTTAAGAACATCAATATAGGGAAGCCATTCATCCATATCCACCCAAAACTTTCGGTATCGATCTCCGGTCATACTCATTGTCGTAGTAGGCCCATGCGCATCAAAAATTATCAACCCTTTTTTATGCTGTTTAATATAACTCAGAGTACTAAGGGAAACTTCGAAGTCTGTAATAGGAACAAAAACATACGCATCAATATCATCTATATCTGAAATATCTTTTGGTAAGATA
Organism: Eudoraea sp.; assembly: GCF_039969275.1. Classification (GTDB taxonomy): domain Bacteria; phylum Bacteroidota; class Bacteroidia; order Flavobacteriales; family Flavobacteriaceae; genus Eudoraea. The sequence continues at coordinate 407,139 of NZ_JBDVOC010000010.1, read as the reverse complement.
GGTCTCATACAGGATGTTTGTTTCTCTAATCGATTATTTTGATCTATAAACCTCAATTCTATAACAGTGCCTCTGTCTTCCTCATTCCTAATGTGAGAAGTGTCAATATTTGAATAAGGTTTAAACACTTCCAAAATAGGATCAAAATCTTTTTGATGAACATTGGTGATAGGAATAACAGTTCCTTCCTCTCCCAATAGTTTGGATAAAGCAATTACAGGATGTGTTACACAACCATATTTTTGTATTACCTCGTCCTGATGCGTGTAGATGGTATCTCTTGGTATTGGACCTAAAACTGCAATTTTAACCATTTGCATAAATCTTTGTAAAATATTATTCTGTTAATATACTAAATAATATGCGGGGTAAAAAGGGCTTATACTTTGAGGTTATGAGAATATTACTGTTTTATTATTGTAAACCATTGTTTTCCTGTTTACATGAAGTTGAACGGCCCTGGAAAGTACAATTTTTTCCAGATCGCGTCCTTTGGCAATAAAGTCTTTCACTCGGTGTGAGTGAGAAACCATTGTAACATCTTGCTCAATTATGGGTCCTGCATCCAGAGCTTCCGTAACATAATGGCTGGTTGCCCCAATGATTTTCACACCCCGTGCAAATGCGGCATGATAAGGTTTGGCTCCGGCAAACGCGGGAAGAAAGGAATGGTGAATGTTGATTATTTTGTTTGGAAAATGATCTATAATTTTACTGCTTATTATTTGCATATATCGAGCCAATACTATAAAATCTGTATTATGGGATTTTAACAGTTCCAATTGTTTCTTCTCAGCCTCGGCTTTGGATTCTTTAGTTACAGGAATATAATAGAAAGGGATTTCAAATTGTTCAGCAATATGTTTAACCTCTTCATGATTGCTTAAGATGAAAGGGATCTCCACCTCCAGTTCGCCCGATTTATATCTGCTGAGCAGGTCATACAGGCAATGGTTGTATTTAGATACAAAAATGGCCATTCTCGGTTTTAGGTTTCCAGGATGTATGTTCCAATTCATCTCATATGGGAGTGCCAATTTCGTCTCAAATTCTTCTTTGAATTCAGAAAATGCAATCGTGTTACTTGAAAACTCACTTTCCAGACGCATAAAAAAAACACTGAGCTCTTCGTCAACATGCTGATCCAGGTAAACGATATTTCCTCCTTTATTGTGTATAAACCCGGTTATAGCACTTATTATTCCCGATTGATCCGGGCAGTGAATAAGAATTGTGTTTCTCAAAATGATATATTTAAGCCTATAAAATTATAATATTAGGAACAGAGGCTTGGTGAAACTAATGATTTTTATAAAATTCTGATTGCAAGGTGATTTTTTTTGCATTTTCCGTAAATTGCTAACCTAAAGAAGGCCAAAAATTATCAATGGAACAAAATAAAGTCTATAAACCAAAGAATAAAATAAGAGTGGTTACTGCGGCTTCTCTGTTTGATGGCCATGATGCAGCCATTAACATTATGCGGCGCATTATTCAGTCTACAGGAGTAGAGGTAATTCATTTAGGCCACGACAGAAGTGTTGATGAGGTTGTAAATTGCGCTATACAAGAAGATGTCAATGCCATAGCAATGACTTCGTATCAAGGTGGTCATAATGAATATTTTAGATATATGTATGACCTTTTAAAGGAGCGCGGAGCTGGTCATATTAAGATATTTGGTGGTGGTGGAGGTGTAATTCTGCCGTCAGAAATAGAGGCCTTGATGAAGTATGGGATTACCAGGATATATTCACCTGATGATGGTCGGACAATGGGATTACAAGGAATGATAAACAACCTTGTAGAACAGAGTGATACACCGGTTCCCGACTTAATTCTAGATAAAGGAACCACCCTCATTAAAGCTTTAAAGAGAAAACAACCAAAGACTATTGCACGGCTAATAAGTCTTGCGGAAAACAGGCCTTCTGAATTTGAAGAACTCTTTTCCGGAATTCGCCAGGATAAAAATCATGTCCCTGTGTTAGGAATAACAGGTACGGGAGGTTCTGGAAAATCTAGTTTAGTTGACGAACTCGTTCGGCGATTTTTAAGGGATTTTCCAGAGAAATCAATTGGTTTGATATCTGTTGATCCTTCTAAAAGAAAAACAGGAGGAGCTCTTCTGGGTGACCGGATCAGAATGAATGCTATAAATGATGATCGGGTGTATATGCGATCCCTGGCAACACGACAATCCAATTTGGCATTATCTAAATATGTCAATGAGGCCGTTGAAGTACTAAAAACAGCTGCCTTTGATCTGATTATTCTCGAAACCTCGGGCATTGGCCAGTCAGACACAGAAATAATTGAGCATAGTGATGTTTCCCTTTATGTTATGACCCCTGAATTTGGTGCTGCAACTCAGCTTGAGAAAATTGATATGCTCGATTTTGCTGATCTGGTTGCGATAAATAAATTTGATAAAAGAGGAGCTCCCGATGCCTTAAGAGATGTAAGGAAACAATATGTACGAAATCAAGGACTATGGGAAACAGATGTTGAGACTTTACCGATATTTGGCACTATAGCTTCACAATTTAATGACCCGGGCATGAATCGTTTATACAAAGCGGTTATGCAACAATTAACAGAAAAGGCAAGAGCAGATCTTGCTTCAACTATAGTGATCAGCCAGGAAATGGATCAAAAGGTATTTGTTGTGCCGCCATCCAGGACACGATATCTTTCAGAGATTGCGGAAAGTATTAAAACTTATGATACTAAAGTGTCACATCAGGTTGAAGTAGCCCAACAATTATATGGAATTTACAAAACAATAGCAGGTCTTTCTCAGACCCCACCAGAGTTAACTAGTGCGGGAATAAAAGCTTCCAGTTTGGAAATTTCAGAGGAAGGTGAAAAAGATAATTTAATTCAACTTTTATTAGTTGAATTTGAACGGGTAAAACTCAATTTTGATCCTTATAACTGGGAGATTATACTCAACTGGGATAGTTTTGCAAATAAGTATAAAGGCCCTACTTATGTTTTTAAAGTTAGAGAAAAAGAGATAAGTATAGATACGCATGTTGAGTCACTATCAGGCCTTGCAATTCCCAAAGTGGTTTTGCCTAAGTATAAAGCGTGGGGAGACTTGCTTCTATGGCGATTACAGGAGAATGTACCTGGGGAATTTCCATATACTTCCGGACTTTATCCCTTTAAAAGGACAGGTGAAGATCCCACACGAATGTTTGCAGGTGAAGGAGGACCTGAACGCACAAACAGGAGATTTCATTATGTAAGTCTTGATATGCCTGCCAAGAGATTGTCTACTGCATTCGATTCTGTGACACTCTATGGTAATGATCCTGATCACAGACCCGATATTTATGGAAAAATAGGGAATGCAGGAGTATCTGTTTGCTGTCTTGACGATGCCAAAAAGTTGTATTCCGGTTTTGATCTGAGCGATCCCATGACATCAGTTAGTATGACCATAAATGGACCTGCACCAATGCTGTTGGGTTACTTCATTAATGCTGCAATTGATCAAAACTGTGAGAAGTATATACATCAAAATGGTCTCGAAAAAGAGGTAGAATCAAAAATCAAAGCCCATTATGGCAGAGATTTAAAAAATAGACCAAAATATGAGGGCATTTTACCGGATGGAAACAACGGTCTTGGTCTTTTTTTACTGGGTATAACTGGAGATATAGTACTTGCCCCTGAGGTGTACAAAACCATTAAGCATGAGACTTTAAAAACAATCCGCGGAACAGTCCAGGCAGATATTCTAAAGGAAGATCAGGCACAAAATACCTGTATCTTTTCAACAGAATTTGCATTGAGACTTATGGGGGACGTTCAGGAATATTTTATTCTCAATGAGGTAAGGAATTTTTATTCTGTATCGATTTCGGGTTACCACATAGCAGAGGCCGGGGCAAATCCTATTACCCAATTGGCTTTTACGCTGTCTAATGGTTTTACCTATGTTGAATATTACCTTAGCCGGGGAATGGATATTAACAAGTTTGGTCCCAACTTGTCGTTTTTCTTTTCCAATGGAATAGATCCTGAGTATGCAGTAATAGGAAGAGTCGCAAGGCGTATTTGGGCCAAAGCTATGAAAGACAAATACGATGCGGATTCCAGGGCACAAATGTTAAAATATCATATACAAACATCCGGTAGAAGTTTGCATGCGCAGGAGATTGATTTTAATGATATTAGAACCACTTTGCAGGCTCTCTATGCCATTTATGACAATTGTAATTCATTGCATACCAATGCATATGATGAGGCTATTACCACACCAACGGAAGAATCGGTTAGAAGAGCAATGGCGATTCAATTGATTATTAACAAGGAATTAGGTCTTACCAAAAATGAAAATCCGCTTCAAGGCTCCTTTATAATTGAAGAACTTACAGATCTTGTAGAGGAGGCTGTTTTACTTGAATTTGACAGAATTACTGAGCGCGGGGGTGTTTTGGGTGCAATGGAAACTATGTACCAACGATCCAAAATTCAGGAAGAAAGTATGTACTATGAAACACTGAAACATACAGGTGAATATCCAATAATTGGTGTAAACACTTTTTTAAGTTCTTCAGGATCACCTACCATACTCCCTGCCGAGGTTATTAGGGCTACAGATGAGGAAAAACAGCAGCAAATTAATACTTTACAAGGCTTGCAAATACGAAATAAGCTAATTGCTCAAAAACAGTTGAAAGAGCTACAGGAAACGGCCATAAAGAATGATAACATATTTGAAAAACTTATAGAGGCGACTAAAGTTTGCTCATTAGGCCAAATTACACATGCATTATTTGAAGTAGGAGGGCAGTATAGAAGAAATATGTAAAGTAATTATAGGAAAAACCCGGAATTTAAATTCATTAAAGCAATGTATTATTCCTTAAGGGCCTTATTTAGTAGCCCATATAATCATTAAATCCCCAGCTTGAATCACCACCATTTTTACCGATAGACTTTCTCCATTTCTTAAAAGATTTTCTAAAACTATGGATTTCTTTCCGAAGTAAATCCACATATTCTCGTTCTTTTAATCCATCCTTTTCCAGTCCGTTACAATAGGAGATTATGTTATCTATCATAATATTAATAAATGAAGCACTTTTCATTCGAACAGTAAATGATTCTGTAGATTCTGCTTGTGCAATCTGTTGCGGGATTAAAATGGCGTCAGTTAATAAAGAATCTGCAATATGATCTCTTAAACTATTGGATTGGTACAATTTCAGTAAATCCTTGTTGTGGGAAACAAACGAGGCAATTTCTCTGCTCATAGTGCAAAGTTCCATCGCTTTTCTGTAAACCGGTAAGGTTCTTAAGTTTTTGTAGGGCATTTTCTCTTTTAGCAAATATTCTACTATAAAGTTACGTTCAAATTTCAGATATTATCTTTAAAATATAAAGCAATTTTGTATTTTAGCTTTATAAACAATATTAATTAAGATAATTTACTTTGAATAGCAAAATAGATGACTTAAATTGGCGCATCCTTAAACTCCTGCAGGAGAATTCGAGGCTGTCATTGTCATATATTGGAAGGGAGGTGGGGCTAACTCCACCAGCAGTGGCGGAGCGTGTCAAAAAAATGGAGGACCTTGGAATTCTCGAAGGTTTTAATGCAAAAGTATCGTATACCCTGGCAGGTTATCAACTAAAGGCAATTATTACATTAAGAGCTTTTATGGGTAAATTGAAGCCTTTTCTTGAGATGGTTAAAACTCTGGAGGAAGTTATAAATTGTTATCGGATTACGGGTGATGAAAATATTATAATGGAGGTAGTTCTAAAGGATCAGACTCATCTCGAAAGATTTATCGATGAACTTATTAGATATGGCGAAACCAGGACACATATTATTCTGTCTGATGTAGTCTCTGATGCACCGATAAAGCGACTTAAGTAAAGTTTGTTAATTGAGTCTGGAATATGGTAAAGGAGTCATGTCTATTGCCGGCTGGATTAGATATAATGAAAGTAATTAAATTAAAAATTATTCTTTTAACAGAATTTTATAACCGGACATCCGGGTGTAGGAAATAAATAGTTTTGAATATTTGTTGTTGAAGGATTTAATTACTTAATTTATCTATAGGTTGTCACGAGGTTGTATTTTTTATAAGTAATCCAATATACAATCTTAAAGGTTTTTCAGTAATACTTTGAACATTTGTAGAATTCTTAACTATTTTGGCCAGGTTTTTGATTATTTCAGAAATATGAAGCGAGTTTTATTTCTTCTTTTATTTGTAAGCTTGGCTTATACCGGCAGTTCACAAACAAGACAAGCGGTATTTAAAAAAGGAAAGATTATAGATTCTGTCCGCATCAACGATTCAATTTCCGAAACATATAAATTATATCTTCCTAAAAAGTTTGATGGTAAGGGTACATGGCCCGTCATATTTGTTTTTGACATGGAAGGCAAAAATGGCCAGGCATTAAACATTTTCAAGGTTGCGGCAGAAGAGCAGGGGTTTCTACTTGCTTCGTCTAATGATATAGGCGATACGCTTTCAATTTCAAAAAATGTTTTAATTACCAGTAGGATGTTTCAGGAAGTTGCAGCGCTTTTCCCTTTGAATAGAAATAGAATTTATACTGCCGGATTTTCGTCCGGAGCTAAGTTTGCCGCTCTTGTACCTTCATTTATAAAAGAGGTTGAAGGTGTAATTTCATGTGGATCTTTTGTTCCAAGTGTTGAATTATTAGACGAGAAAAATCCTTTTTACTTTGTTGGAATTGTTGGGAATGAGGATTTTAACTATCCTCAAATGTTACAGGGCAGAGAATTGTTGAACAAAATGAAATTCCCCAATGATCTGTTGGTATTTGATGGAGGTGAAAGATGGTCAGATTATAGCCTTATAGGCAAGGCATTAAAGATACTTACACTTTCGGCTATAGCTAAAGGGAATGTCGCTAAAAATGATGAATTTGTGATGAATTCTTATGGCCAAAATTTGAAGGACCTTAAACTACTAATTAATTCAGGTCAGTTATTAAAGGCATATAACTTACAAAGTGAAATAATATCTATTTACAGGCCACATCTGGAAGTTGATTCATTGAGGGAGCAACTTAAAACCCTTAAAAAAGAAAATAGGTATAGATCTCAAAGACGAAATTTAAATAATGTTCTTCTTCGGGAATCATTTATAAAAGAGGATTATGACTATAATTTATTTGATGACTTATCTGCTCTGAATTACAATAATCTGGGATGGTGGAATTATCAGATGGAGGAACTCAAAAAATATGATAAGAAGCTGGATCCATTCGAACAACAAATGGGAAAACGTTTATTGGGGTATCTAAATGCACTTATAGAAGATAATATAGATATTGAAAAGGAGTATCCAGTTGTTAATGACGAGGCATTAAGTTTTCTCTGGATGTTGAAAACTATAACAGAGCCTAAGGCTTATTCATATTACTTAAATATTATATCCGATAGTTCTAAATACGAAGATTTTGGTACGGCCTTATTTTATCTGGAAGAATTGTTAAAAAATGGCTATGAGGACAAGGCACGCCTATATTCATTGGAACATACAGCCCTATTGAGAATTATGCCCGAGTTCAATGCCATAGTAAATAAGTATCTAAAGGGGTCTCGTTATGATGCCATTATTGAGGAATAGTTTTTTCAATTAAATTAAGATCCCAATCAATTACTAATCCTTTGGCAAGAGATTTAGTCACTTCTTTTCCATAAAGGTACTCGCAAAGATATAAAGAGGCTTCGAAGCTCTTTGCTCCACCCGCAGAGGTTATGTATTTACCATCATGCACAAACAGTACACTGTCCTTTACTTTTAGAAGAGGAAACATCTGCCTGTATTTTGCAATGTCGCTCGGAAAAGTGGTAGAGGTAACCTTGTCTAACAAGCCGGCTTTTGCCAGAACAAAAGCGCCATCGCAATGTGAAGTCATAAATAACGCATTCTTGTCTACCCTTTTTACAAAATTAAGCATGGCAGTATCTTTTAAATCCGTGTCCAGGTGATGTTCGGCACTGGGAATTACCAGTATATCTATTCGTGGAAGGGAATCTCTTATGTAATTAAAATCCGGTAATATGCGCAGTCCCTCAAAAGTAGTAATTGGCTCTAAAGTGTTAGCCACCGTAAAAGTATTCATGGCCTTGATGCCTTCTCTGTATTTTGTATGCTGAAAAATGTCATATGGGGCAGTAAATTCTGTATTATATGTGCCATCCATAATTAAGAAGGCAACATTATAATTATCAGGATGTAATTCAATAGCTCTTTTAAGAATGTTTCCTGAAGTTTTGGAATGATTCTTTTTTTCCATGCATCCGGTAATTAAACCAGAAAGAACTAAGAGTGAGAGAAATATTTTCATAGCTTTTACTTTCGGGAATTTCTTAGAAGTAATTTTTTCAATAACAAAAGTAACAAAATGCCAAGTAAACCTACAAAAGTGGCCAAATACCAGGTGGTTTGATAACCTAGCCTGGCAATGGAAATCATCCCCGAATTATGTGCGAAAATGTGAGAGATTGAAAAGGAAATACTATAAAGGGCCATATACTCTCCTTGCCTGCCTCTTTTTGCCCTATCCATGGCAAATGCATTAGAGAACGGGAACGCTATCATTTCTCCAAGTGTCATCAATAACATCCCTATAACAAGGATACCAATCCATGTGGTGAAAGTTAGTATTAGAAAACTGAAAGTAACTAGCATTAAACCAATTATCATATTGGATATTTTAGATGAAGACCTTGTTTCTAAAAACTTTATAAGGGGCATTTCAAATACAAATATTAAGAAACCATTCATGGCTAATAGTAGACCTATCTGAGTTTCACTTAATGCGTGCACATCGTTATAGTAAATTGGGATTGTAGAAAAGTACTGCACAAATATGAATCCGAACAGCACCATTGCAATAATAAATACCAAATACGGCACATCTTTATATGCAGATAACGGCATTTTATTTTCAACGCTATCAAGGACTTTAGCCTTTTTAGGATTTAGAAGTACTAATAACAATATACCTGCTGCGATACAGCTAAGACCATCTATCCAAAATAACCCAGAGTAACCTAAGGTACCAATAATTAGACCGCCAAGTGCTGGTCCGGCAGAAAATCCAAGATTTATTGCAAGACGTATAAGAGTTACGGATCTGGTTTTGTTTTCAGGCTTACTATACGTGCTTAGCGCCACAAATGTTGCGGGTCTGAATGCGTCCGCAATGATCATTAACACAAAAATACCTCCACAAATTGTCCAAAATGAATCAAGGTATTGAAGTATTATAAAAAGAATACCAGTCAATATCAGACTTACAAGCATCACAGGGTATGAGCCAAACATATCCGTTAATTTACCTCCCAGCCAGGCACCTATAAGTGATCCTAATCCAAAACAACTCATTATAATACCGACATTTTCCAAAGTAAAACCGAGATCCTGGGTAAGATAAAGTGACAAAAAAGGGATAACCATCGTCCCCGCTCGATTAATAAGGGTAATTAAAGACAACCACCAAACCTCTTTGGATAATCCCTTAAATGAATTTATGTAGCTAGTGTATACTGATTTCATTCCGTCTAAATCATAAAAAAGCCTGACACTCTTGCCAGGCTAAAACCGATAAACCAGAATTGATTCTAAAACTAGCAGCGCTGTTTCCTTTGATAAGGAAATGCTTTAACCAGCCTCAGAATTAACGATCTGTTCATATTAAGTCTTACAAAGTAAAAATATATAAAAAAAAAGAGATGTTGTATTTTTGATGTAAATATGTGTCTATGAATAAAAAACTTTTGTTTGGTATCATATGTCTCTTTGCTTGTGTCATAGGATGTGCAGATAAGCGGAAATATCACGATACTATAAAGTCGGACCTTATTGTATCAGATAATTCAGAGATAGTTAAGGAGATTTTATTATTTCAAAAGGAACTCAATGAAGAATTCAAAAACCCGGATACTTCTCCACTGCCTGACAGGTATCGAAAAGATTTTGAGGGATTAGATTTCTTTCAACCGGATACTTCATTTAGAGTGATAGCTTCCCTGGAAAGGACAGTAGATGCCATTCCTTTTATGATGCCTACTACTACTGATCGCCTTTCTGAAGAAGTAGTATACGGGATTGCTAATTTTACTGTAAATGGGAAAAACTATAGTCTTGAAGTTTATCAAAATCTGGAGTTGGTGGAAACCGTAGAATATAAAGATTATCTCTTTCTGCCTTTTTTGGATAATACGAACGGCGAAGAGACATACACCGGTGGTCGCTATCTGGATTTAGCAATTCCAGAAGGAAATTCAATTATACTTGATTTTAACAGAGCTTATAATCCATATTGTGCATATAATAAGAAATATTCCTGTCCTATTGTCCCAAAAACAAATAGCCTGAATACTAAAATCAAAGCTGGGGTGAAAAGCTTTAAACATAAGTAAAATAAATAGGCCCCGATGTGTTACCATCAGGGCCGGCATTTATTTAACTAAACATAACAAACCAAACTTTTTTTCTTCCTAGAAAGCGAATACAGCTGCCAATAGGAAAGAAGATAGGCTTTTAGACGTTTCTAAATCCTTATTTAAAAAGGCATCATCTGAAGCGTTGTCTAATCTTATTTCTGGAATTATTTTAAGGTAATTGCCTATTGTCACATTTCCTGAAAGGGTGACAGCGAATACGTTAGAATCTTCAACTCCGGTTCCAATGGCTCCAAAATCACCAATTTCTTCAAAATACTCACCTCTTAAACCAAGGGTAAAGACCTCAGAAAAAGTGTATTGCGGATATAATGCAACACCGTAGAAACCGAGATCATCTGGGGTATCTTCATCAAAACTTACATCACCGGTATCCTGATAAGTGGCATTTATTCCGAGGAAGAAATCTTCACCAATGTTAAATCCTCCAGTATAATCTATCTGGAATAGATTGTTAATGTCTGGTTCCTCAATAACTCCATCATTGACAATTTTGTCGATTCCCTGTTTTCCGTACAAGAAGTTAAGGAATTGACCTGCATAACCGAGCTGGGCTCCAAAACTAAAATCGCTTTGCCGGGCAGCAGATGTAAAATCGGTTTGATTCAAAATGGCTACCATGGCCGACCAGTCATTTCCTAAATCAAAATCTGCTTTCAGACCAGTGTGGGAAAACGGGCCGTAGGAGAACATATAAGAAGTACTATAATTAAAATTCGCAACTGGTGAGATTACCTCATATCCCAGAAATGTGTTGAAATTTCCTAGAGTAAGAGTCACTTTATCGCTGACGTTCCAATAGACATACAACTGGTTCACGATGCTGGTAGGCCCCGAATCATTAAATACGGCATCTTCACCTCTGGGTCCAAATACCAGGTCAGCTACAAAACCCACTTTTTCGCCTTCGTATCCTGCTATAAAATTAACCATACCTATTGCAAAACCATTATCATTGGCGAATGATGAACCGGGTGCAGTTGCAGGTATTTCGCCTATCTCCTCACCACCTTCTACAATTGGTACTACGCTGTTCAATCCGTTGAAATTTGTACGATAATACGCGTCTACCGAACCGCTAAAAGAGATTTTCTTTTTTTCTTCTTCCTCTTCTTCTTGTGCAAATGCGGCTGATCCCAGCAATAGCATTGCTAAAAGAAATAAATTTTTTATGTAACTTGTATTTGTAAATAATTTCATAATTCAATGTTTTTGAGATTCCTGTTTAAGGAATGCGTTAAAAGATTTAAATTGATTTATTTGAAAATTTTACATAACGGAGCGTTCTGCCAAACGCTCCGTTAGTTTTTTATATTATTAGTGTTGATTCATTCTAAAGTCGGGGTAGGCGTCCATTCCATGTTCTGCCAAGTCCAACCCGTTTATTTCTTCTTCTTTAGGGACTCTTATTCCTACTGTTTTCTTAAGTGCAAAAATGATAATGAAGGCTGAGATACAGCAGAATACTCCTACTGAGGCAATTCCGGTTAGTTGATATATTAACTGCTGCCCTCCGGCTAAATCTCCAAATATACCTACTGCTAGTGTTCCCCAGATTCCGCATATAAGGTGTACAGTAACTGCTCCAACAGGATCATCTAATCGAATCCTATCAATTAGAGCCACGCCAAGAACAATAATCACACCAGCTATAAGACCTATAATTACAGCCTCGGTCGGCGACATTAGATCGGCACCTGCCGTAATACCTACCAGGCCTCCCAATATTCCGTTTAGGAACATGGTTAGGTCCATATTCTTATACATAATGGTAGATAATGCTGCAGCAGCAACACCACCGGCAGCAGCTGCCAAACAGGTAGTTACAAGTACAAGAGATGTAGAAGCTGGGTCAGCAGATAAAACAGAACCACCGTTAAATCCAAACCAGCCCAACCATAGGATTAAAACACCCGCTGTCGCCATTGGAATACTATGCCCCGGGATAGCCATTGGTTTCCCGTCCTTATCAAATTTGCCTATTCTGGCTCCCAAAAGGTAAATGGCTATTAATGCGCCCCATCCACCAACGGAATGTACCAAAGTAGAACCTGCAAAATCATAAAAGCCTCCTTCTTCTCCACCTAATGTGGATAAGAATCCGCCACCCCATTGCCAGGAACCAACTATGGGATATATTAGGCCCACGTAAATGATTGTGAAAATCATAAAGGAACCTATTTTAATACGCTCGGCAACCGCTCCTGATACAATTGTTGCCGCTGTGGCTGCAAACATTCCCTGGAACAGAAAATCTGTCCACCAGGTATAACCTCCATCGGCGTATTCAGGTGTCATCCCATTTTCCGGGGCGTCAATACCAAAACCTGCAAATTCGAAAATACCCATCGAACCTTCTTCAAACCCGGGATACATTAGATTAAAGCCACCTATATAATACAATAGTAGTCCTACTGTTATAATAAAGATGTTTTTAAAAAGTATATTAATTGTATTTTTTTGTCTGGTGAGGCCAATTTCTAAAAAGGCGAACCCCGTATGCATAAAAAATACAAGGGCGGTACATACCATCATCCAAACATTATTTGCTGTAAATAATCCTGCTTCCATTTCTTTTAAGTATTAGTTGGTTACTTTTTAGTTGATTCCGGCTTTGCCGTTTTCTTTTGTTCTTATTCGATAAGCTTGCAGGACATCGGAAACAAATATCTTACCATCACCTACATTTCCTGTGTAAGCGGCTTCCAATACTGTGTTTACAGTTCTTTCAAGAAATTCGTCAGAAATGACGATTTCCAGATACCTTCTTTGGATGTCTGTGGTACTATATGAAATACCTCGATAGACGTGTCCTTCTTTTTCATTACCTACTCCAGTTACATCCCAGTAACTAAAGAAATTTACCTCAATTTCATGAAGTGCATTTTTCACATCATCAAATTTGGATTTTCTAATAATTGCTTCAACTTTTTTCATTTTTAATTTTTATTGTTGATTGGCGCAAATATATATTAAAATAATTTACACCCTAAAAAAATAGGGGGTAGTTATACAATATTTATTATAATTATAATTATACCCCATAAAAAATTAGGGTATGACATTAAAAATGTAAAAAATTGTTTATTTGATGATTTTGTGAGGAAGTATTAACTAAATTTGTAGGAAAGCAAAAAAAACCTGCTTTCTATTTCAATCATGAAGAGGCTTATAAATTACTGTTAATAAGGAAAATAGCACTTAAATACCGGTGGTATTCATATTAACCTGGAAACCCAAAGCCCCACGACCACAGCAAGAACACCAACGGTAATACTGCTTAAAGTATAAAAGGAAAAGTGCAACCATTCACCGGATTGTAGCAATCCGTGATTTTCTAAAGTAAATGCAGAAAAAGTAGTAAATCCACCGCAAAAACCTGTAGATAGAATTAAGATCTGATCTTTTGAAAGTAGATTTCCTTTCATTGATGCGCCCAGAATAAAACCAATTATTAAGCAACCAATAATATTAACCAGGAATGTACCAAGGAAGAAATTATGAAAATATTCGTTGAAGGTTTTGCCAATAATAAAACGAAGAAAGCTACCAAACCCACCTCCAATAAAAACAAGTAAAAACTGTTTCATACCCTAAAGGTAAAAAACTAAATGGCTTTTTTGTACTTGGTTGGATTTAAATCCAGAGGATAAATTTTAGTCAAAGATTGCTCTGAAATACTTTTCCTTAGCTTACTTACTCTTTGTTCAGCGCTTGTTACGCTAAAAAATAAAAGTGCTGCATTCAAGAATATTAGAACAAAAAAAATAATTAAAAAGGTGGTCATTTTAGAATAATGATATAATTTGTTAACGCAAAATTACTTCTTTTCTTATATTATACGAATTAAAAGCAAAGTTTGTTGTGAATCACCAAGTTTTTGTTGTATTGATAGTAATTTTATTAATTTTTAAGGATGTTCTTAATAACAAATAATAATATTACGAATATTATAAACACAATGCCTACCCACTTTACTCCTCTATAATTTTTAGCATGAAGTTTTTTGTCTTTTCGATAAGAAAAGATCAGGATCAATGTGAATAACAAAATAAAAACTACCGCAAAGATTACTTGTCCTGTGCTAAACATATTTATTATTTTTACGCAAAACTAAAACAAAAAAGCCATGAAAAGGAAAATTGCTTCTGTTGAAATTTTTCATAAATCTTTTGGCCTGGGAGTGTCTCACTCAATGAAGGCAGATCTGGGTGCTGCCAAGAACAAGTTGCGATTTAACCTTATGGACGAAGAAAATAAGGAATATTTTGAGGCAGCCCAAAATAATGATTTGGCAGAGGTAGCGGATGCTTTAGGCGATATGCTTTATATTCTTTGTGGAACTATTCTGGAACATGGTATGCAACATAAAATTGAGGAAGTGTTTGAAGAAATACAGCGTAGCAATATGAGTAAATTAGGAAAAAATGGTAAGCCAATTTACAGGGAGGATGGTAAAGTGCTTAAAGGACCAAAATATTTTAAACCAAACATTCAGGCTATCCTTGATAAATAAAAAGGACACTAATCTTTAGTGCCCATTTCTTTTAGTTTTATTGGATTACAGTACCTTGTACCTCCATCCAAATTTATCTTCAATCTTGTTATATTGTATATCTAATAAGTGTTGCTTTAAGATTGACGCATAGGAATTTTCAATTTTTGGCAATTCATAGCGTTCTTCTTTATAACCAAAGCCCAAAATTGGATTTATCACGGCCGCGGTTCCACTACCAAACATTTCTTTTAGAGAATTGTTCTTTATGCCATCAACCAATTCAGACACTTTTATAGGTCTTATTTCTACTTCAATACCCATGTCTTTTGCTAATTCAATGATACTTTTTCGGGTTATACCATCTAAAATTCTATCGCCGGTGGGACAAGTAATTAGTTTGTTATCAAATCGAATAAAGATATTCATTGTACCAGCCTCTTCAATGTACTCATGAGTGCTTGCATCTGTCCAAACCACTTGTTGA
The DNA here is from genome assembly GCF_039969275.1 of Eudoraea sp. Lineage (GTDB taxonomy): Bacteria > Bacteroidota > Bacteroidia > Flavobacteriales > Flavobacteriaceae > Eudoraea. The sequence goes on along the minus strand of NZ_JBDVOC010000010.1, from coordinate 391,674 downwards.
AACCCTTCTTCCTTCGCAAGGTTGGTTGGATAAAATTGTCCGGCATAGTTACCGGCGGCTTTGGTAAAACCAAATCCTCCATCAGCGGCCCTGCTAAATTTTTCGGCAATCTTCACTCTTACCTCACCGCCGTAATAGGATTGTGCGGGAGAGCAAATAATTATAAATTTAAATTCTTCAGAGGGAGAAGCAATAATACCTGCTTGGGAGGCTATAACAAAAGGACGGATATACAGAGAATTGCCAATACCTGCTTTTATCCACTTCTCATCTAACTGCAATAGCTTTTTAAGACCATCAAAAAAGTACTCTTCAGGAAATTCAGGCATTGCAAGTCGGACACTTGATTTATTTATACGTCTAAAGTTTTCATCCGGTCTAAATAACCACACACCTCCTTCATCATCTCTGTAGGCTTTCATCCCTTCAAAAACTGCCTGACCATAATGAAATACCCTGGAAGAAGGTTCCATTTGCAACGGCTGATAAGGGATTATTTTGGGCGTTTCCCATTCACCGTTCCTATAATCACAGACAAACATATGATCTGTAAAATATGCGCCAAAAGGCAGTTGGTCAAAATTAACCTTGCTAATCTTAGATGTTTTAGCCTTCTCGACTATCAGGTTTTTTACTTCTGTATCCATTGAAATCACTTTTTCTAAGATTAAAATTAAACAATTATCATCTTTCATGACTTCTTTTTTCGAGGAAAAATCACCAGTTTTGTATATGTGACATAAATATTATTAATAATGAAAAGTTTTAACATTTTACTTGTGTTTTTAGTACTGATAGTGGGTTGTAAGAATAAACAAAAGCCATCTGCAGAAAGTGAAAATGTCCAAAGTGAAATGAATTATGCTTCATTTGGCAAGTTAATTGACTTCGAAGGTGCCATTGGCGGTGAAGAAATGCTATATGAATTCCATGCACTTAAGGATGCAGATACTCTGGAAACAAAGTTTTCAGCTACAGTTACTGATGTCTGTAAATCTAAAGGTTGCTGGATGAAACTGAATTTGAAAAATGGAGAGGAAGTAATGGTGAAGTTTAAAGATTATGGTTTTTTTGTACCCAAGGATATAGAAGGCCGGGAAGTTGTTGTAAATGGAATTGCTTTTGTTGATAACATGAGTGTTGATGACCAAAGGCATTATGCCGAAGATGCTGGTAAATCTCAAGAAGGTATTGCACAGATTAAAGAACCTAAAAAAACTTTTGAGTTTGAGGCAGATGGTGTACTAATAGGGCAATAAGTTGATAAGAAAGATAATTACCACAGGCGATGGTTCTAAAACCATCCAAATACAGGATTGGAACGAACAATATCATTCCATGCACGGGGCCGTAAATGAGGCTTATCACGTTTTTATTGATAAAGGTTTTACATATTTGACCAATAAGAGCCTTAGTATTTTAGAGATTGGTTTTGGAACAGGTCTTAATGCACTCATTACTTTGATTGAAGCCCAAAAGAATAACAGGCTAGTTGATTATACGGGTATCGAGGCATATCCCATAAATATTGAGGTAATATCACAATTAGACTATATTGAAACTTTAAAAGCTGATGCTTTTAGAGAAGCCTTTTTTGAGATGCACAGTTGTGCCTGGGAAAGCAAATTAAAACTTACGCCGCATTTTTCATTTAGCAAACAAAAAAAAGACTTCCATGAAATTGCTGACAGTAATCATTACGACCTTATTTATTTCGATGCCTTTGGAGCCAGGGTACAACCAGAACTATGGACGGAGATAATTTTTGAAAAGATGTACAATGCTCTAAATGAAAATGGAATTTTGGTAACCTATTCGGCCAAAGGAAGTGTGAGAAGAGCCATGCAAACAGTTGGTTTTGTGGTTGAACGTTTGCCAGGACCACCTGGCAAAAGGGAAATGCTGAGAGCCCTTAAAGTATCTGGGAAAACCAATTTTAGCAATAATTCATAAACGATACTGTTAAATCCAAATTAAACCTGATTGTCACAGGTATAAAAACCAATATCTTTATCCAAAATTATGCGATGAAAGTTTTGATCACCGGAGCCACTGGTTTAATAGGTAGAGCGATAACCGATTTATGTTTTGAAAAAGGGATTTCGGTAAATTATCTTACTACTGATAAGTCAAAAATAAAGAACGAATCAAATTACCGTGGATTTTATTGGGAGCCGAAGACAAATGAAATAGATTTAAATTGTTTTGAAGGAGTAACGGCAATCATCAATCTGGCGGGAGCCAGCATTGCCAAAAGATGGACTAGATCGTATAAAAAGGAAATTCTATCTAGCAGAATAGATAGCTTAAATACACTTTATATTGCTCTTAAAAATCTGAACCTTGAAGAAAGCATTTCATTTATTTCGGCATCTGCAATAGGCGTTTATCCAAATTCCTTACCCAATTTTTATACTGAAGAAGAAACAAGCGTAGATTCAAGTTTTTTGGGGGATGTAACTGAGATTTGGGAAAAGGAAATCGATAAATTTCAATCACTTAAGTGTACCGTTACCAAAATACGCATAGGCCTGGTTCTGTCATCGGAAGGGGGTGCATTGCCAAAGATGGCCAGTACTGTAAGAAGATATTTAGGGGCTTCATTTGGTTCAGGGAGACAATGGCAATCGTGGATCCATGAGAATGATCTCGCCCGGATGGTCTTATATGTAGCCGAAAATAGATTGTCTGGTGTTTTTAACGGCGTTGCGCCAAACCCTGTTACCAATGCAAAAATGGTTAAAGAACTGGCCAAGGTTCTTAATAGGCCTTTGTTTTTGCCCAATATTCCTCGTATTGTAATGAGACTTATCCTGGGCGAGATGTCTTATCTGTTATTTGTTAGTCAGCGTGTGAGCAACAAAAAAATAGAAAAAAAAGGCTTTAATTTTAAATTTAGTAATATTTGCTTAGCTCTGGAAAATTTATACTTAAAGGAAGTCAATGAGGATCATCCAAATGATGTAATGGCCAAAGAATATGTATAGATTTTAACAAATAATCAGTAGCAAACTTTTGAACATCCTTCAATTAGGGTGTTTTTTTTGTGACATTTTGACATTTTTCAAGAATTGGCAGTACTTTTGCCATCCTAATTTGAGGTTTATATAAAGCTATATCAAATGAATAATAAAGATAAGTCAGAAGAGATAAATGAAATGATTCCCGAAGATCAGGAAATACAGGATGAGCTGGAATTGGAATCAGATCTAAATAAGCCCCAGGAGGAGGTGAAATCTATTGAAGAGCAATTACAGGAAGATCTGGATAGAGAAAAAGATAAGTTTTTAAGACTTTTTGCGGAGTTTGAAAATTATAAAAAGCGTACTACGAAAGAACGTATGGACCTTTTTAAAACTGCCGGACAGGAGGTCATTGTATCTCTTTTGCCTATTATGGATGATTTTGATCGGGCTCTGAAGGAGATTTCAAAGTCTACCGATAAGGAATTGTTTAAAGGAGTAGATCTTATTAGCAACAAATTTAAAGAAACGCTTAAATCTAAAGGTTTAGAGGAGATAAAAACGAAAGAAGGCGATGCTTTTGATGCCGAAGTACACGATGCAATTACCCAGATTCCGGCTCCTCACAAAAAGCTAAAAGGTAAAATCATAGATGTTGTTGAGAAGGGATTTAAACTTGGAGATAAAATAATCCGACATCCAAAAGTGGTTGTTGGAAATTAAATTTATAAAAGACTTATGAAGCAGGATTTCTACGAAATATTAGGTATTTCTAAAAATGCTACAGCAGCCGAGATTAAAAAAGCATATCGCAAAAAAGCGATAGAATTTCATCCGGATAAAAATCCGGGAGATTCCGAGGCAGAAGAAATGTTTAAAAAGGCAGCTGAGGCTTATGAAGTTTTGAGTGATCCTGATAAAAAAGCCAGATACGATCAATACGGGCATGCTGCATTTGAAGGTGGTGGTTTTGGTGGCGGAGGTATGAACATGGAGGATATCTTTAGCCAATTTGGTGATATTTTTGGCAGTGCATTTGGAGGTGGATTTGGAGGATTTGGAGGTTTCAGCGGTGGTCAACGCAGGATGAAAGGCAGTAATTTGAGAATTCGTGTTAGTTTAACACTTGAAGAGATTGCTCATGGTGTAGAGAAAAAGGTTAAAGTGAAGCGCAAAAAGCAAGCGACTGGCGTTACCTATAAAACTTGCACTACTTGCAATGGCGCAGGGCAGGTAACAAAAATAACCAATACAATTCTGGGTAGGATGCAAACGGCAGCTACTTGCAGTAGTTGTGGCGGAAGTGGGCAAATAATAGATAAAAGACCAAGTGATGCTGACGCTCATGGATTGAAAATAGTTGAGGAGACAGTTTCTATAAAAATACCACCGGGTGTAGAGCAAGGCATGCAGTTAAAAGTTTCCGGTAAGGGTAACGAAGCTCCTGGTGATGGAATACCAGGTGATTTGCTGGTTGCAATAGAGACAATCGAACATGGATCCTTAAAAAGAGAAGGTGATAATTTGCATTATGATTTATACATAAGTATTTCGGATGCGGTTTTAGGTACTACAAAGGAGATTGATACCGTAACAGGTCAGGTTCGTATTAAATTAGAATCCGGGATTCAGTCGGGCAAAATTCTAAGATTAAGGGGAAAAGGTATATCCAGTATTAATGGTTATGGTACAGGCGACCTTTTGGTACACGTGAATGTCTGGACACCCAAGGAACTAAATAAGGAACAACGCGAATTTTTTAAGAAGATGCAGAATAGTGAGAACTTTGAACCTAAACCTGAAAAATCTGATAAATCCTTTTTTGAAAAAGTAAAAGATATGTTCTCTTAACGAATTAAAATTTTCTTTTTAAATAAAAAACGTATATTTGAATCAATATTGGGAAACCAATATTAATTTTCTTTTTCATAGCAATTTTTTTCCCATCCTTAATCTTTTTAAGGGTGGGTTTTGTTTTATATACGGTTGGACAATAGTAATTACTGCTCTTTTTTATAATATAATACTGATGATCTTTGATCTTATCAGAAATTTAAGATCTATTTTTTTCCATTAATTACTAATAGTAGTGCACAATAAAAATGACTGATATAAGCTTTTATCCGCACATCAGTCAGGCTAAAAACAAAATACTATGAATTGCAAATCCATTCTAATGCATTTCTATATCTTTGAATCCTATAAAAAGAGAATGATAGATACAAAATTCTAAGCTTATTAATATAGTATAGGTTGTAATTGTAATTTGTTCTATTTAATCTTAGTTAATTCAAAACTCATTTCGAATACCATAGATACAATCAAAACGTAAAAAATAGCCTGAATGAATAATATTCTTGTTGCTAATAATGTTACTAAAAAATTTGGCAACCAAATTGCGTTAAATAATGTTTCACTGGCAATACCAAAGAATAGTATTTATGGGCTCTTAGGACCAAATGGTGCCGGTAAGACTACCTTAATAAGGATAATAAATCAAATTACCTATCCGGATTCCGGTGAAGTTATATTTGACGGAGAATTACTGCAACCCCATCATATTGAGCATATTGGTTATCTTCCTGAAGAGAGAGGTCTTTATAAAAGTATGAAAGTTGGCGAGCAGGCACTATATCTTGCTCAGCTTAAGGGATTGGGCAAATCCGATGCAAATCAGAAACTTAAGTATTGGTTTGATAAGCTGGAGATTGGAGATTGGTGGAATAGGAAAATTCAGGAACTCTCAAAGGGCATGGCGCAAAAAATTCAGTTTATTGTAACAGTTCTGCATGAGCCTAAACTCCTCATTTTTGATGAACCTTTTAGTGGTTTTGATCCAATAAATGCCAATATTATAAAGGATGAGATTTTAAAGCTAAAGGATAAAGGGACCTCTATTATTTTTTCAACTCACAGAATGGAATCTGTTGAAGAGTTATGTGAATATATTACCTTATTGCACAACGCGGAAAAGATTTTGGACGGTAGGCTTGAAGATATCAAAAAAGAGTACAAAAACAATATGTTTAAAGTAGGGCTTGAATTGGAAAATGGAGAAAACTTTTTAAAACTGATTTCTGAGAAATTTGATATTTCCTATTCTCACTATGATATGAACAGAAAGCAGTTAGACTTTACAGTACAACTGCCCACAGATGATACCAGATCTTTTTTAGCATTCCTATCTTCAGAGTCGATCATTAATAATTTTGTGGAGACCATCCCTACCGTTAATGATATTTTTATTCAAACAGTACAACGCAAAAATGACCATGAATAAATTATCTCTTATCATTAAGCGCGAATATCTTGCCAAAGTTCGAAACAAATCATTTGTGATCATGACTTTTCTTAGTCCCATTCTGATGGTGGGAATGATTGTGCTTATTGCGTATCTCACCAAGGTAAACGATAGTCAGAAGAGAATAATTGCGGTATTTAATGAAAGCGATTATTTCTCTACTGACTTCAATACGACTGAAAGAACTTCCTATATTTTTCTTAAAGATTTATCATTGCATGCTGCAAAGGATTCTACTTTAAATCTTGGCTTTTCCGGTCTCTTACATATTCCTGATCACAGTGACCTTGAAGAGGTAGCCCAAAATTCTTACTTTTATTCAAAAGAAGCTCCAAGCAATATCGTTCTCGATCCATTGGAAGATATATTTGAGGAACGCTTAAGGCAAGGAAAACTTGTAGATATTGGGGTTTCTGCAGAGGAATTTACTACAATAAATGACAAATTCGAAATTAATATAGCCACTTTTAGCGGCGAGCAGAATCTAAAAGGAATAAATGAAATGAAAGCCTTTATAGGCGGTGGTTTTGGTTATTTGATTATGATGTTTATTATAATTTATGGTGGTTTTGTTATGCGCAGCGTTATAGAAGAGAAAACGAGTCGTATTATTGAAGTTATAATCTCTTCCGTAAAGCCATTTCAATTAATGTTGGGTAAAATTATCGGTACTTCTTTAGCAGGAATAACGCAATTTGCCATCTGGATAATATCTGCGTCCTTGCTATTGTTTGTGGTGTTTTTAATTTTTGGAATAGATCTGACAGGGCTTAGTGAACAACCTGGCATAGCTACTAATCCTATGAATAGTATGTCGCCTTTACCGGCAACAACAAATACTATGCAATTGTATGCAATCGAATTTCTGGAGATACCCTGGTTTATGCTCATTTCGCTGTTTTTGGTGTATTTTATTCTCGGATATTTAATTTATAGCTCTATTTATGCAGCAATAGGGGCAGCCGTAGATAACGAGACGGATACTCAGCAGTTTATCTTTCCAATAATACTGCCTTTAATGTTGGCCATATATGTTGGATTCTTTTCGGTATTTAGCAACCCCAATGGTCCTATTGCTGTTGCGTTTTCCCTGTTTCCGTTAACCTCACCAATTGTAATGCTGATGCGTTTACCCGGAGGGATTGGAGAAGGCGGGGTTCCATTGTGGCAGGTAATTATATCCATTATATTCTTAATTGTAACTTTTATTGGTATCGTTTGGCTTGCAGCTAAAATCTACCGGGTGGGAATTTTAATGTATGGAAAAAAACCTACCTATAAAGAACTATACAAATGGTTAAAATACTAATCATGCAAGATCAGGAACCAGGTGAAGTAGAGAAATTCATTCGGGAAGATGTTTGGGACTCCATTTATGACTTTTTAAACTGGGGACTTCATCTGGGTGAAGGGGCCAATTCAATTAATATTACTATTGGACTTTTACTTGTAATTATTATTACTTTCTTTATTACCCATTTTGTATTAAATACGATAAGGAGATTTTATACAAATAAAATGGAAGGTGATGATAAATTAAAGTTCATCAGCATCTTTAAATTTATCAAGTATCTGGTCTATCTGGTTGTAATACTGATTACCCTGAGTGCGGGGGGTATAGATATAACACTTCTTATAACAGCTTCAGCTGCTTTATTTGTTGGATTGGGCCTTGCGCTTCAAGAACTATTCCAGGACATTATTGGAGGTATTTTTATCATTACCGATAAATCGCTTCAAGTGGGAGATATTGTCGAAACTGAGGGAAAGGTTGGTAAGGTAGTCGAAATAAAATTGAGAACCACAAGAGCAATTACACGAGGTGATAGGGTTATAATTATACCCAATCACAAATTTATGAGTGATATTGTTTATAATTATACCCAAAACAATAATAGAACCAGAGAAGAAATTAAGGTTGGAGTGGCTTACGGAAGCGATGTACAATTAGTCACAACAGTTTTGCTTTCCTGTTTGGCAGATGATAAAGAAATATTAAATAGCCCGGAACCGTTTGTTCTTTTTGACGATTTTGGCGATTCCGGTCTTTTATTTTCATTGCATTTTTATATTAATGATAGTTTCAAAGCGTTAAAGATAAAAAGCAGAATTCGATATATTATAGATTCTAAATTCCAGGAAAACAATATCAAAATCCCTTTTCCACAGAGAGATATTCACTTATTCCAGAACTAGTTTTCAAATTCTAAAAAAAATCGCCACATGGAAGTAGCAATATTGATAGTATGAGTAAGTATTTTCTTTTATTTTACTTTTTACTTTTAGTAGGTGGAACTTGTTTTGCTCAAAGCACGGATATTTTGAGGGTTGAATATAGTTCGCTTCCGAAAGGAGATTCGGGTACCAATGCATCACGTTACCGATTTATACTAAATGTACCTATTAAAGTTGGCTTAGATAAGTATCTGGTACTTGGCGGTGAGTTTAATCTTATTGATTTTGAAATCACTAAAGAATATCCATTTGATTCCAGTGAATTGAATACACTTTATGTTATTGATCTTAATGTAGGCTATATTTTTAAAGTAAATGAAGACTGGCGATTTGTGGGTATTGTAACTCCAAGAATAGCATCTAATTTGGTAAATGGCCTTCAGGGAGATGACTTTTTATTAAACCTTACTGCAACTATGTGGAAGGAGAAAAAGGATATTGACAAACCATTTAGATTAATACTGGGCCTAACTTATAATAGTACAACCGGTCTCCCTTTTCCTCTGCCACTTGTTAATTACCACAAACGGTTTCACAGGTCCTGGTCTTACTCCCTGGGAATTCCAAGAACAGATTTTAGATATCACTTTAAAGATAAACATACCTTACAAATGGCACTATTTTTGGACGGTTACTTTGTAAATGTGCAAAATGACATTCTTTTGCCCGATGGTGAATTTGGATCCTCCGTTTCACTTTCGGCTTTTGTTAGTGCTTTTAGTTACCAATATAATATTAATAAGCGTATGTCTTTTTATGGGGTTGCCGGAGTTACGTTATACCAATCAGGTTTGTTGAGAAATAATAATAGGGAAAAAGTTTATACCTTAAATGATAAAAAGGCGGGAGGTTTTTACTGGAAAGCGGGATTTAAAATTTCAATTTTTTAATAATAAAAACATGTCAAAAATACTGGTTATAGAAGATGAAGCAGCTATCCGTAGGGTTTTAGTTAAGATTTTATCTGAAGAGAGCGAAATGTATGAAGTGGATGAGGCAGAAGATGGTTCACTTGGTCTGGAAATGATTAAAAAAACGGACTATGATCTTGCCCTTTGTGATATTAAAATGCCCAAAATGGATGGTGTTGAGGTCCTACAGGCCGCAAAAAAAATTAGACCGGAAGTCCCCTTTATAATGATTTCAGGCCATGGAGATTTGGATACTGCTGTAAATACAATGAGGTTAGGAGCTTTTGACTATATCTCCAAACCACCCGATTTAAACAGACTTCTCACAACAGTACGGAACGCCTTGGATAAGAAGGAACTAGTACTGGAAAATAAGATCTTAAAGAAAAAAGTTAGTAAAGGCTATGAAATGATTGGTCAAAGTAAGGAAATTACCACTATCAAGGAAATGATAGATAAGGTTGCGCCAACAGATGCCAGAGTTTTAATAACCGGATCAAATGGTACCGGTAAGGAACTTGTGGCCCATTGGCTACATGAAAAAAGTGATCGCAGCGGAGGCCCATTTATTGAAGTGAATTGTGCAGCTATCCCCTCAGAATTGATTGAAAGCGAATTATTTGGCCACGTAAAGGGGGCCTTTACTTCGGCGGTGAGAGATAGAGCCGGTAAATTTGAGGCTGCCAACAAAGGCACTATCTTTTTGGATGAGATTGGAGATATGAGTCTTTCAGCTCAGGCCAAAGTGCTTAGGGCTTTGCAAGAGAGTAAAATCTCGAGGGTTGGCACTGACAAAGATATTAAAGTTGATGTACGCGTAATTGCTGCTACCAACAAGGATCTTCAGCATGAGATTGAAGAAGCAAAATTTAGGGAAGATCTATATCATCGTTTAGCCGTTATACTCATAAATGTTCCATCATTGAATGACAGAAGGGAAGATATTCCACTCCTAATAGATCATTTTGCCGCCAAAATTGCCTCTGAGCAAGGGGTAGTTACCAAAAAGTTTACCAAAAAAGCTCTTGAACTTTTAAAAAGTTATGATTGGACAGGTAATATTCGCGAATTAAGAAATGTGGTCGAGCGCTTAATTATACTGGGCGGTGCAGAAATTACCGAAGAGGACGTTAATCTGTTTGCAAGTAAATAGCGGAATTATAAATAGGTAAATTCAATAAGGTAATTGCAGAAAATCCTGTATGCTAATTATTGCAGTCCTTTAATTTATCAAGTGCGATTGCCGTAATTTGTTTTGTTCTCAAATTGTAATACTTTTTGGCTTCTGTAAGTCCCGGCTTTAGAAGTTCCTGTTCACAACGCTCGTAAATTTTACTTGCAAACTCGTAGGCCTCTTTGCATTCTACGCTATTGACTACCTCGTCCAGAGAATTTTGATAATTTACAAGTGACTGATCAATTTTTCGTTCCAGTTCTTTGCCAACCGGCATTATCATACTTAATTTTTCTTTTTCTGCTGTTTTCGTATTCATTACCAGCATATCATTGGCATATAAACTTCCCTGGTGTTCATCATGATCTCTTATAGCTTCAAGGCTTCCCGCAGAGTTATCCAATGCTCTTGTTAGAAGTAATTTAGCGCTGTTTAAGGAAGAAACTCTGGTAGCTTTCTTTAGGTTGTCCAGACCTTCATAAATGCTTTCTTTAGCATAATCGCAACCGCAGGCTTCAATTTGCTCTTTCGATTTTTCAATGGCATTAAGAGCTTTGTAGGCAAAGAAGCGCGAAGTATTAATGTCTTCTGCAGCAAGAGCGCGTTCTGTCTGGGATTTGATGTACCCAATATTCGACCCTGCATAGTCACATGCCTTACTCATATCAAAAGAAGACATAGAGAAAAGCACAAAGAACATTAGAACGGTACATAATACCTTCATAGCTTAAAGTATTGATTATGTAAAATTTAGGAGGGGTAAAGATAAAGGGCATCGCCCCAGTCGCCTTATTTATTCGTTTAATTAACCGGTCTTTCGGGATTAAATGTCGAATGGTACATTATTAAGGATAAAAGGTTATTTTTAAATTTGAGCCCTTATTAGGACAACAAAATATTATATATTCATCTCATGAAGAAAATTGATATATCCTCATACAAAATAGTTTCTGAACTAAAATTAGCAGATCTCAATACTTCGGAAAATCTTGACAGCACAGAAAAGGAACTCAAGAAAAAACTGGAAAAATTACGTGAAGATTTAGGCGATTTTCAAAATATGCTATACGCGCATGGCAAATACGCCGTCCTGATTTGTTTTCAGGGGATGGATACTTCCGGTAAGGATAGCCTTATACGTGAAGTATTTAAAGATTGCAATGTTAGAGGTGTCGTTGTACATAGCTTTAAAGTACCTACGGAGCTTGAGCTGGATCATGATTATATATGGAGACATTATATTGCGCTACCACCAAAAGGAAAATTTGGGGTGTTTAACAGAACCCATTATGAAAATGTATTGGTAACCAAGGTACATCCGGAGTATATTTTAAGCGAGAATATTCCAAATATTAATACGGTGGCAGATATTGATAAATCATTCTGGGACAAACGGTATAAACAAATTAATGATTTTGAACGCCATATCACAGATAATGGAACTCTTGTTTTCAAATTCTTTTTAAACATTTCTAAAGAAGAACAAAGACAGCGCTTATTGAGAAGATTGCGTCTGCAGGAAAAAAATTGGAAATTCTCACCAGGTGATCTAAAAGAACGCAATCTTTGGGATAATTATCAGGATTGTTATGAGGAAGCCATTAACAGAACGTCTAAAACCAATGCGCCGTGGTATGTTATTCCGGCTGATGACAAGAATGCTTCGAGATTAATTGTAGCTACTATATTGCTGGAATCGTTAAAAAAATACAAAGATATAAAGGAACCAGAGCTTGATTATAAAATAAAGGCTAATATTGAAGCCTATAAATCCCAATTGGAAAAAGAATGATGAAAAATTTATGCCTGCTACTTTTATTATTGGTCGGACCTATCTGGTCGCAAACGGATGACAAAGAACAGTTAAAAGCAATTTATAATACATCACTTACACAGGGTAAGGCTTATAATTGGTTGAATTATTTATCTAATCAGATTGGGGGTCGACTTACAGGTTCAGTACAGGCCGAACAAGCAGTGGAATATACCAAGCAAAAAATGGATTCCCTCGGACTGGATCGGGTATGGTTACAACCAGTAATGGTTCCTAAATGGGTTAGGGGTGTACCTGAATTCGCCTATATTGAAAGTAAACCCGGCATTACGAATAATGTACCTATTTGTGCATTGGGTGGGTCTATTTCTACGCCTTCTGGCGGTATCAAGGCCAATGTTATTGAAGTAAGGGGTATTGAAGAATTGGAAAAGCTAGGGCGTAGTAAAATTGAAGGTAAAATTGTCTTTTACAACGGACCTATGGATCCGACGAAGATTAAAACATTTGAATCTTATTCTGCAAGCGCGAAACAAAGGTATTCCGGAGCTAAAGAAGCTTCAAAATATGGAGCTGTGGGGGTTATTGTTCGTTCTATGAGCCTGCGTTTGGATGATTATCCTCATACTGGAGCTATGAGTTATGGGGAAATCCCGATAAATAATAGGATTCCTGCCGCTGCCATAAGTACCAACGGAGCTGAATTGTTAAGCACTACACTGCAACTTAATCCGGAGATAAAATTTTATTTTAAGCAAAATTGCAGGCAACTTCAGGATGTTCAATCCTACAATGTTATTGGAGAGATAAAGGGCAGTACATATCCCGAAGAAATTATAGTAGTTGGTGGACATCTCGACTCCTGGGATCTTGGTGATGGTTCCCATGATGATGGTGCCGGCTGCGTTCAGAGCATGGAAGTTCTTCGGTTATTAAGAATAACTGGATATGTCCCTAAACGTACAATCCGGGTGGTACTTTTTATGAATGAAGAAAACGGTTTAAGAGGTGCAACTACCTATGCGGAGATTGCATTAAATAAGAAAGAGAAGCATGTATTTGCATTGGAAAGTGATTCAGGAGGCTTTACACCCAGAGGTTTTTCTTTTGACTGCCAGGAAACTGACTTTGCCAAAATTTTACGATGGAAACCGCTTTTTGAACCATACCTGGTTCATATGTTTGAGAAAGGAGGTAGCGGTGCCGATATTGGTCCATTAAAAAATGACCAAATTGTACTTGCAGGATTGCGTCCGGATTCACAGCGGTATTTCGACCATCATCATGCTGAGATTGATACATTTGAGCATGTTAATAGACGTGAACTGGAACTTGGTGCAGCCACAATGGCCAGTTTGGTATATCTATTTGATAAATATGGTACAAGTGCAACAAAAATGGAAGGAGGTAAATAATACCTCCCTGCTATTTCTAAATTACTACCATATAGAAGCCATAAGGACGATAAAATGAGCAGCTGTCAATTTAAATTTATTACCTTTGCAGCTTATTAAAAAAATGAGATATGCAAGACGGAATTTACGCAAAATTCAATACTTCAAAAGGAGAAATAACAGTAAAATTAACCTATGATAAGACCCCTGGTACTGTAGGTAATTTTGTAGCACTGGCTGAAGGAAATTTGGAAAATAGTGCCAAACCAAAAAACACACCTTATTATGACGGACTTAGTTTTCATAGGGTAATCCCAGATTTTATGGTTCAAGGTGGTTGTCCTCAGGGTACGGGAACAGGAGATCCTGGTTATAAATTTGATGACGAATTTCACCCGGACCTAAAACATACAGGACCTGGAGTATTGTCTATGGCTAATGCAGGCCCCGGCACCAATGGAAGTCAGTTCTTCATTACACACGTGGCTACTCCATGGTTAGATAATAAGCACACGGTTTTCGGAAATGTTATAGAAGGACAGAATATTGTTGATGAAATAGCCCAGGGAGATTCAATTAATAACCTTGAGATTATTCGTGTAGGAAGCGAAGCAGAATCCTGGAATGCGGTTGAAGCCTTTAAATCCTTTGAAAGTTCAGGCGAAATTAGACAACAGGAAGAAAGAAATAAAGCAGAGGCAGAATTAGAAAAACTTGCTTCTGGATTTGATAAAACAAACAGCGGACTTCGTTACAAGATTCTTAAAAAAGGAGATGGTAATAAAGCAGCAAACGGAAATACGGTTTCTGTTCATTATGAAGGTTCATTGACTAACGGACAAGTATTTGATTCGTCATACCAACGCAATCAGCCTATAGATTTTCAATTAGGGATAGGACAAGTAATACCAGGATGGGATGAAGGAATTAGTTTATTAAACGTAGGTGATAAGGCACGTTTTGTAATTCCATCTGAACTTGGTTATGGGAGTGCTGGTGCTGGTGGTGTAATACCTCCAAACGCGACCCTGGTTTTTGATGTTGAGCTTATGGAAGTTAAATAAATATCCATATCCTATAAAAAATAATAGAGGAGGGGCGACCCTTAGAATTATCTGTTAAATTCAGTAAAACTTCTTTCAATTTTTCGAAAGAAGTTTTTTATTTAACCCTGTTCGCACTAAAAACAAGGAGAATTAAATTGATAACGAACAAAAAGAATAGCATTACAAAAAAAACAGACATAGCAACTTGTTAAGGTTATTTATGGGGAATCTTCTTATTTATATAACACCTTTGTAGTTGTAAACCCTACCATGTAACCACTTAAAAAGTATTTTATGAAGTTGTTTACAACAAGGGGGAATGTCAGATCGTGTAATACAATGATAAAATTAAAGAAGGTTGGACAAATGACCAAGCTTAAGCTTAATTAAATTTTGTTAACCAAGTTATTTATTAGTCTCATATGATCCAACACCACAAATCTTATTGTTGACTTCAACTAATTTTAAAGTCATATAAGAGATAATAAAAAGCCTTTTGATCTCAGAAGGCTTTTTATATTCATACTAAAGTTCTTTTAAACCGTTGTTGGATCCGGAGTCATTCGAAGGTAAGGTTTAATTTCTTCTACTCCTTTGGTAAACATATTGCGTGCTTCATCAGTTGGTATAGCCGGACTTACCACTACATCCTCCCCATGGTTCCAGTTGGCCGGAGTGGCTACCTTGTGATAGGCAGTTAGTTGAAGAGAATCAACAACCCTTAATAATTCGTGAAAATTACGACCTGTAGAAGCAGGATAGGTAATAATAAGTTTAACCGTCTTATCGGGAGCTATAATGTACACCGAACGCACTGTAAGATTGTTATCGGCATTAGGATGTATCATATCATATAAGGAGGAAACCTTCTTGTCCTCATCCGCAATAATAGGAAAGTTAACCGTTGTATTTTGTGTCTCATTAATATCCTTTATCCATTCGTTGTGAGAAGCTTTACCATCAACACTAAGGGCTAACATCTTTACATTTCGTTTGTCAAATTCTGCTTTAAATTTAGAAGCTGTCCCAAGTTCAGTTGTACAAACAGGGGTGAAGTCTGCTGGATGTGAAAAAAGAATACCCCATCCATCACCTAAATAATTATAAAGATTAATCGTTCCTGCAGAGCTGTCAGCGGTAAAATCTGGGGCGATGTCACCCAATCGAATTGTTGCCATTTTTATTATTTTTAAGTTGAAGTTTAAAACTCTATAAAATTAATAGTTAATGAAATGATTTTGGTCAATACCAGGTTAAATATCTATTAAAGTTTAACGGATTAAACTTTCCTGACTACTGAAAATAAAAGCACTGCAAGGGAATTGGCTTAGCTTCAGGAAATGAAAATCACTATTTTTGATATATGGAAAAAGTAAAACTGGAAGAATTGCGATATCCCATTGGAAAATTTGAAGTGCCCTCTGCAATTTCGGAAGAGCAAATTTCAGAATGGATTGCTATTTTGGAACATTACCCTAATAAATTGGAGTTGCTGGTAAATGAATTGTCAACTTCTCAATTAGAGTCTCCGTATAGGCCTGGCGGGTGGACTGTTCGCCAGGTTATTCATCATGTTGCCGATAGTCATCACCATAGCTATATTCGTTTTAAATGGGCATTAACAGAAGAAACTCCCGTCATAAAACCTTATCTTGAAAAGGAATGGGCAGAACTTTTTGATACACGGACGGCCCCTATTGAACTATCGCTGAACCATCTCAGGGCAGTACATGCCAAATTGGTTTATTTACTTAAAGGGCTTTCTTCTTCAGACTTGAAACGCAGTTTTATACATCCTGAGAGTACAGAATCAACTACAATAGAGGAAAATATTGGTCGATATGTCTGGCATGGCAACCATCATTACAATCATATTAAAAATCTATTACAAAGAGAGGGTTGGATTTGACAGGGCTGGGTAAATGAATGTCTACTATAAAACTAAGATGTTTTTATTTTTTTCAAAAGCACGTACATCGGCTTTTCTTTATCCAAAACTAGATCAAATTTTAATTGCTTTTCTTTTAGGATATGATATCCGTTTTTAAGATAGAATTTCAATGCGGGTCCTTTTTGCATAGCTTCCAGCCATAACACTTGTTTGTCTGAGTCCATGCAGTATTTTTCAACCCAGCTTAGTGCAAGGCTCCCTATCCCTTTACCGGCGAATTTATTTAGGATGTATATTTTTTCGAGTAAGATCGCTTTTTTTGAATTATAGGGTCCTATTGGAGCATCTTTGATAAGTTTAAGAATACCAATTGCCGTATCTCCCATATGAATTAACCAAAGAGATGATGAATTATCTTTCAATTCATGTCTGACGACATCTATGGTAAAGCTTTCTTCAAAGTAAGGAGTAGGATCATTATTTTTCCATAAGTGCAAATAATGCTCTTTGTATGCCTTTATTCCTAGTTTACAATAGAGCTCACGGGTTTTATTTGTTACGGCCTCAAATTTTATATCCATTTTATATTACAACCTATACTCGGTTTTTGAACCGGATTTATTGGTTTATTATTTAACAATGCCTCCATGGCATTATTTAAGTCCAATCCGGTTGAGGGTATCCCATTTTCTGGCCTGGAATCGTCTAATTGACCTCTATATACAAGTCTCAGGGTATTGTCAAAAAGATAAAAATCCGGAGTGCATGCCGCCTCATATGCCTTAGCCACCTCCTGGGATTCATCAAATAAATACGGAAAGCTATAACTTTCTTGTAATGCTGTTTGTTTCATAAGTTCGGGGGCGTCCTGAGGATAATTTACTACATCGTTACTGGAGATTGCTATAAAAGCTATTCCCTTAGATTGGTAAGTACTTGCCAATTGTGTTATTGTAGAATTTACGTGTTTAACAAAGGGACAATGATTGCAGATAAACATAATCAGACTACCTTTTTCACCTTTTATTTGATCAAGGCTGACCATTTTGTCAGTGACAGTATCTGGTAAATTAAAATTAGGGGCAATTGTGCCCAAAGGCAACATTTTGCTTGGTGTTCTTGCCATCTTTTGAAGTTTTCTAATAAACAGGATTAAAGTTAGTAGTTATAAGTTAAATAAAAGAAACCTTATTAACTCTAATTTCATCACTTATTAGATAGTTTGCCGCAACTTAGACGAAAGTCTTGGCAATTCATAAACTGTGTTTATTACATTATTTTTCCAAAGAAAATAGCGTTCATAAGAAATTTATTTGTTCCATACCAAAAGGCCCTGAAGTTAGTGTTATCTGTAAATAAAACAACCCGGCCCTTGCCAAGTCTTTGTACTTTAAATGGCACGCTACCTTTAATCATTTCCAAGTTTTCTTCTGAAATATAACCGCTTTGGAGAGGTTGATTAGTATATTGAATTGGATTATTATAACTATCCTTATCTGGTTCAATATAAACGTTTGTATTTCTAAACAGGGACACTTTATCGTTTTTGTATCCAAAATTAATGGGGTGAGAGCGATCTTGCTTAGCCTCAAATATTGCGCCGCCTGTAACCTGCGCCCCAATGAAATCTGACTTCTGCCCGAATGATATATCCCTGGCTTCAAGGGTGTCCTTTCTAAATTCTAAGTTCATGAGCTGATGTTTATCAAACCAATTTGCCATATTTCCATAACCAATAAGCGTTCCACCGGCTTTTACCCAATCATTTAATTTTTTAGCCATAGTTTTATCATTCGAATTTTTACCTGATGACCTGGGTATTATAATATCTGTGTAAGAACTCAAATCAACAGAATTAAGATACTCTTTATCAATTTTGGTAATCTTCATATTATAGCGTGTGTCAAATAAATGCCAAATTTCTCCTGCATCATAAGATCGTATACCGCTGCCTACCACTATGGCAACTTTTTGTTTTTTAACAGGATCAAAATCGTTACTGCCCAGATCAATACCCTGTGATAAACCTGTATTCACACCCGTTATTATGATCTTACTGTCTTCAGCTACTTCTTTTAGAAATATATACAAATCATTGCTGTTTAATACCTGATTTTGCACCGGTATCATTATTGTTCCGTAATCATAGGTGTTATTTTCCAGGGAAAACGGCAACTTTGCTACTTTGGCCCTAAGTCCTTTAGATAAAATTTGATTTAGTGCTCTGGGCGTATAATATTCATGCCATTCAAATAAGTACGCATAACTACTTTGCTGACTTACATTCCCTGTTAGCGGTTTAAAGTCAGTTATTTGTGGTCCTGCACTCGACAGGGACTCCAATTCCGCATAATCAACATTAAATGCAAGAGGAAATGTCCATGCCGAAATATCATAAAACAAACTGTCAGTAAATGTAGTTCGCTTCTCAAACATAGATTTAATTAACCTATGGTTTTTCTGATTCATTGGAACCACATAGCTATGATCTTTTTTAAATGATTTGCTATCTATAGTAACATCGGTGGCAAGTTCATGGAAGTTTATTTTCTGTCTGCTAAGTATTTCTGCCAGATGCCAGGTTTTGGCTGCATCCTTGCTATCTCCAAAAACTATGGCCTTAGTCCTGCTTTTTGAGGCTTCGTTTCTCATGTTTCGATAAAATTCCTGCTGATAGGAAAGTATCTTTACACGCATATTTTGTGCCGCTTCAATGGTTGATAATGCGGTTGTAAATTGATTTCTGATTGTAAATGGAAAAGTTAGGGTACCGTTTTCAGTGTCTTGTAAATGACCCCTCGAACTGGCTTGTTCAAACAATATTCCAATACCGCCGTTGACATCGGGAAAAGTAGAGCCCTTGCCATAATAGTAGTCATCATATCTTTCCTCTGAAAAATAAAGAGAACCTATTTTGTCCAATGCTTTAGCATGGTAGCTTCCAATTTGAGCTGTTAACTCCTGGTTCATGGCAGGTGTTAAAGGATGAACTCTTGTTGGTTCGCCGGGTTGAAAAAAGAAGGTTGAATTAGTAACCATTTCATGATGGTCTGTTAGAATATTTGGTAACCATTTATGGAATGTTTCTATTCTGGCACGGCTTTCGGGCAATTGAACCGGAAGCCAATCCCTATTCATGTCAAACCAATAATGATTAGTCCGGCCGCCGGGCCATACTTCGTGATACTCTCTTTCATTATTATCCGAATTTAGGTTGATGCTTTTATTGGTATTAGCCCAATATGCAAAACGCTGAAGTCCATCCGGATTATAGGAGGGATCCATAAGAATGACCAGGTTATCCAGTAATTCATCAATTTCAGGACCTTGAGCAGCCGCCAGGTAGTAAGCGTAAGCTAATCCA
Source organism: Eudoraea sp. (assembly GCF_039969275.1). Lineage (GTDB taxonomy): Bacteria > Bacteroidota > Bacteroidia > Flavobacteriales > Flavobacteriaceae > Eudoraea. The sequence continues at coordinate 371,621 of NZ_JBDVOC010000010.1, read as the reverse complement.
GCGTTTGCCCCACTTGGTTCATTGCCGTGAATAGAGAAACCCTGATATACTATTATAGGCATGTTTTCTATGGAAGCTGAGGTATTTTGGTTTTCGGTAAGTGCAATATGTTCTGCTCTTATCTGTTCCAGGTTATTATGGTTTTTAGGGGAAGTGATAGTAAGTAATAAAATGGGTCTTCCTTCAAAAGTAGATCCGCGATTTTCAATACTTATGCGATTACTTTTCTCGGCTAATGTTTGCATATAAAACATCAACTTATCGTGGGTAACATGCCATTCACCAACTTCATGACCAATTATATCAGCCGGTTTGGGTATGTTATCATCATAAGTAATATTTTGTGGTAAATAATAATCAAGATCAATCGAATGTTGTGCGATACCTAAAAAGGAGAATATAAGAAGTAATGTTGTGATTGTTATTCTCATGTGTTATGGGGATATTAATAAGTTTAGGAATAGAAACAAAAAACGACCTTTGAATACAAAGATCGTTTAGTCATTTTTGTGATTAGAGTTTAGATATCATCAAAATCTAGATCTGTGAAATTATCTGTAGAAGAAACTTCTCCATTCTGACTCGGCTCTTCCTTTTTGAAGTCCTTTTGATGTCTTTCTGAGATGACTTCAAGTCCTTTCTCGTCAATTATATAGTCCATCATTTCTTCCATGATCTCTCTAAAGGATTGAAAATCCTCTTTATAGAGATATATTTTGTGTTTCTTATAATGAAAGGAGCCATCATCATGTGTAAATTTTTTACTCTCCGTAATGGTCAGATAATAATCTCCCGCCTTTGTACTCCTGACATCAAAAAAATAGGTCCTTCTCCCAGCTCTTAAAACTTTTGAGAAAATTTCTTCCTGATCCATGAAATCTTTATCGCTCATTTGTTAAATATCTAGTTAGTATTTATGCTCAAAATATATTCAAAAATGGAAAAAAAAAGCGTATCCAGCAACATTTTTCTAGTTTTCTTTCGCTGATAGTTGATTGATATATAGCTCCTTGTAATAGCCATTTATTTCTATCAAATCATTGTGAGTGCCTTCTTGGAGTACCTTTCCGTCTTCCAGGACTATAATCTTATCCGCATTTTTGGCCGAAGAAACACGATGACTTACTATTAGGGTGGTCCTTAGATGTGAAGCATGTTTTAGGTTGTGTAATATTTCTTCTTCAGTCTCTGTGTCCACGGCAGACAGACAATCATCGAACAGATATATCCTGGGATCTTTTAGCAAAGCCCTGGCTATTGAAACACGCTGTTTTTGACCTCCACTAAGGGTTATTCCCCTTTCACCGAGTATTGTATCGTACTTTTTGGAAAAGCCCATAATGTTTTCATGCACAGCAGCCTTTCGGGCTACTTCCAAAATTTCATATTCCGTTGCGTCCTCCTTCCCGAATTTAATGTTATTTTTTATAGTATCAGAAAACAGAAATGCATCTTGTGGAACGGCACCAACAGACTCTCTCAGGCTATTTAAATTTAAACTTTGAACCGGGACATTGTCAATTAAAATCTCACCTGAAGAGGTGTCATAAAGCCTGGCAATCAGATCCAGGATAGTGGATTTTCCTGAGCCGGTTTTTCCAATTATCGCAACCGTTTCACCTTCTTTAATGGTGAAAGATATATCGTTAAGTGCGGTAATATTTGTGTCGTCATAGGTAAATATGACATTCTTAAATTCTATGGTGCCTTTAATCGGCGTGTCTTCTAAAACTGCATTTCTTATCTCGGGTTGTTCCTTTAAGAACTCATTTATTCTCTTTTGGGAAGCTTCGGCGCGCTGAACAATGGAAGTCAGCCAACCTACAACAGCTACCGGCCAGGTAAGCATATTTACATAAAGTATGAATTCTGCTATGGTACCTATAGATGAAATTTCGCCATTAATATATTGTTTACCTCCCACATAAATAACAAAAATGTTGCTGATTCCAATTAAAAGGATCATCAACGGAAAAAACCAGGCGTTTACTTTGGCCAGATCCATACTTTTCTCCTTTCCTTTATTAGCCAGTACAGTCATTTCATTGTTTAGCTGAGGTTCCAGGCTATATGCTTTTATTACTGATACTCCAGAAAAGGATTCCTGGGCAAAGGTTGACAAAGTGGACAGGTATTCCTGAACTTTAGTACTTCGTTTATGAATAATTTTACTTATCTGATATATCAAAACAGAAAGTATGGGCAGTGGCAATAGGGAATAAAATGCAATAGTTGGAGCCTTAATGAACATTAGGGGTATAAGACATACGAATAAGGTGAGTGTCTGAATTCCATACATTATTGCGGGTCCGGTATAAAGCCTTACCTGCCCAACATCCTCACTTATCCTGTTCATTAAGTCACCCGTGCGGTTCTTTTTATAAAAATTTAGACTTAAAAGTTGGTAATGATCGAAAACTTCGTTTTTTAAATCGTATTCAATGTATCGAGATACATTTATAATGGTCTGTCTCATTAAGAAAGTGAAGAATCCCGAGAGTAAAGCCGCCCCGACAATGATCAGGATATATTCCAAAAGCAAATCTCTTGCCTGGGGCTCTGTAATTTGTGAAGCCACATAATTTTCAACAACTTCTATAGATTTTTTTACATAGGAAGGCATTACCAATTGAAATATCCTCGCAATAATGGTGATGATTATGCCGATGAGTAATTTAAACCAATATTTTTTGAAGTATTTGTCTAAGTGCCTGAGTTCTTTCATTAAAATGGCTGGTAATGCAACTAGGTTTTAAGCATTGGACAAATATAGCTGATTGGTCGCAAAACAAATGTTATAAAACTTATAAGATAAACTGAGAATTAGGTTTGGTTTTAAAATAGATTAGTATTTTTGCGGCGTTTTGTATTTCTAATTTAACAAAAGGTTCTTTAAAATGCTTACACGAAGGCAAATCAGGGTAAAAGTGATGCAATGCATTTATGCCTTAACCTTATCGCACGATGAATCATTAGAAAAACAGAAAAACTTTCTCCGAATAAGCATTGACAACACTTATATTCTCTATCTACTTGTTTTAAGTCTTTTAATGGAACTTCATAAAATGGAGGAAAATTTCATCAGATTATCATCTAAGAAATATTTGAATGCAAATGACGAAAAATATCCGAATAAGGAAAAGTTTCTAAATAATGCAGTGCTTAAGCAAATTGTTAATAATTCCCTGTTGCAAAATGAATTGGTTAAAAGGAAATTGAATAATTGGGATCTGCACCAGGATTATATAAAAATAGTGTTTAATGAAATAAAAAAGAGTGAACTCTATGAGCAATATATGCTAATGGATGAGCGCAACTATGAAGGGGATAAAAATCTTATTGCAAGTCTCTTTAAAGAGGTTATAGCTCCAAATGAAAGGATTTATGAATATTTTGAGGATGATAAATTAACCTGGGTAGATGACATCCCTCTGGTGAATACCTTTGTATTGAAACAATTGAGGAAGGTAAATGAAGAATATAGCCAATCCTTCTTTTTGCCAAAGCTCTTAAAAGACTCAGATGATATGGTTTTTGCTGATCAATTATTAACAAAAACGCTCCTAAACAATAAAAAATTTGAAGAAGAAATTCAAATAAAAACACCTAACTGGGATAAGGACAGAATAGCCGATATAGATGCTATACTTTTAAAGATGGCCATTTGTGAGCTAACCGGTTTTTCTTCCATACCCGAACGAGTCACCATTAATGAGTATTTAGAAATTGCTAAAGAGTATTCTACACCTAAGAGCAGTATCTTTATTAATGGCATATTGGATAAATTGGTAAAAGAATATAGGATTAATGGAAAATTGAAAAAAGCAGGGAGAGGGTTATTATAAACAAATATTCCTTAATTTTGCATGCAAATCTTAAAACTTAAATTAAAATGAAAAGATTATTTATTGCCCTCGGTTTAACCGCAGCATTAGTTCTTAGCTCTTGCAAGGAGAATGCTTCTAGTAAGGTAAATACTGAAAACGTTGAAGTGGCAGCTGAAAGAGACATGCAGGCAAAAAATTTACCTGTAATGAATTTTGAAAAAACGGAACACGATTTCGGAACCATCACTCAAGGTGCTCCACAGGAGACTGTCTTCAATTTCACAAACACAGGTAATGCGCCATTAATTATTACAAATGCAACCAGTAGTTGTGGATGTACAGTTCCTAATCCACCTAAAGATCCAATTGCTCCAGGTGCAACAGGTGAACTTCTTGTGAAGTTTAATGGTTCAGGCCAAAATCAGGTTACTAAGACCATTACTGTAACTGCGAATACGGAAAAAGGACAGGAAGTTCTAAGAATTAAGGCATTTGTTAACCCTAAAGAAGGGGGACCTTCGGCAGCATTGGGCCCTGTTAAATAAGTAGTACAAAACTCAACAAAATATTATGGGTGATATAGGACAATTTCTACCGATGATACTCATCTTTGCCGTGGCATATTTTTTTATGATACGACCGCAGATGAAACGTCAAAAGGATGAAAAGAAATTTGCACAAGCATTGAAGAAGGGTGATAAAATAGTAACCAAAAGTGGCTTGCATGGCAAAATTGTGGATTTGAACGATAAGGATTTTTCCTGTATTATTGAAACCATGGCCGGAAGGCTTAAATTTGACAGATCTTCCATTTCTATGGAAATGAGCGCCAAATTGAATGTTGTTCCCAAGGAAAAATAGGATTAAAAACAATTTCATTAAAAAAGCATCGGTCACTACCGATGTTTTTTTTTGATCTAATATTTGGCTGAAATTCTTTATATTAAACTTTTCAAAAAAAATGATATGAAAACAAACAGAAGAAGGTTTATTAAGAAAAGCTCATTATATCTTTTAGGGTCAGCCGGCTATTTTCTATTTCCTGTTGAACTTCTTGCGTCAATGCGTAAAAAAGTCGGCGCTAATGACCAGATTAATCTGGGATTAATTGGTTGCAATGGCATGGGCTTTAGTAACCTGCTCTCGCTTTTGAAAATTAGTGAGGTTAACGTATTAGCACTGTGTGATGTAGATGAAAAAGTACTTTCCAGACGTACTTCAGAACTCGAAAAAGCCGGTATTAAGAAACCACAATGGTATAAGGATTATCGAAAAATGTTGGATAATAAAGATATTGATGTTGTGGTTATTGGGACACCAGATCACTGGCATTGCCTGCAATTGACAGATGCTTTAAGTGCTGGAAAAGATGTGTATTGTGAAAAACCAATTGCGAACTCAATGCAGGAATGTGATATTATGCTTAATACTGTTCAGAATAGCAAGAATATTGTTCAAATTGGTCAATGGCAACGTAGTCAACCTCATTTTGTAGATGCGATTAATTTTGTACACTCCGGAAAACTAGGTGAAATAAGACTGGCAAAAGCCTGGGCATATCAAGGATGGATGAAACCAGTTCCTATCCTGGCAGACACCAATGCTCCTGTCGGAGTTGATTACAAAATGTGGTTAGGACCTGCACAAGAACGTTTATTTAATCCTAATAGATTTCATTTTAATTTCAGGTGGTTTTGGGATTATGCAGGTGGACTTATGACGGATTGGGGTGTTCATCTGATAGATTATGCGTTATACGGAATGAAAGCCGGAACCCCAAAATCTGTAATGGCTCTTGGAGGTAAGTTCGCCTACCCGGATGATGCTTCAGAAACACCAGACTCATTACAGGCAGTTTTTGAATATGATGATTTCTCCATATTATGGGAACATGCTACTGGTATTGACGGGGGAAATTACGGAAGAAATCACGGGATAGCCTTTATTGGCAATAATGGTACCCTGGTATTAGATAGAAATGGCTGGGAAGTAATTCCGGAAAAAGAATTTCAAGGCTGGGGAAAAGAAGGCATCCCCCGCATGGAAGCTTTGCCTCTACAACAGAATCAGGGAAGTGGTTTGGATCTTCATACTAAGAATTTCATAGAGGCTGTTAAAAGCAGGGATCCGAAGAACCTTAATGCGCCTATTAAAGTAGGTTATGATGCAGCCATGGTATCCCATATGGGAAATGTTGCATTCAAATCCGGTAATAGAATATATTGGGATGCAGATAAGAACAGATTTACTGATACAACGGCTAATAAGATTATGAAGGCGTCTTATCATAATGGATGGAAATTGCCACAAAATTAAAGTTACCTAAAGTTGTAAATTTACATTTTCAGAAATTTAAGGCCCTTATTAGGGATAGAAAGTTCTAAGTTTATTTGTATTTATCATTTAATCCCTGGCCTGCTGAGATCATTGGAATAATCTTCTCAAGTCGCGATTCCTTTGTCTTTTGTTGTTTTGCCTCTGTGATATACTCGCAATAATCTCTCTGTTTATAAGGAGTGAGGGCATTAAATTGCTCATTCAGCCTGGTGTTTTCTGACAAAGCGTCCAATAACAGTTTTGGGAGGATTATTTCTGTCTTTCGCGATTGTTTTATTGCCAGTCCTTTCTTTTGAATTGCGATAGCTTCATTTATATATTCTAGAACACCCGCTTCATCTATATCGTTTACTGAGCTAAATTTCCAGTGCCTCATTGATTTTGTTTTGCCTTCCTGTGCATTCACCAGAACTCCCTTAGGATCACTAAGGAAAACTCCGTTAAAAAACCAAATGCCAAAATGATTTTTAAAAGCTAATATTCCCAGTACGTTTTTATTGTCGATAGTATACACAGGTGAGCCCCATTTTAGAGTTTCTACCAATTGGGTTTTCAAGGCAATGGCTCTCAAATGTGAGATACCCTCCTTATATTTTTGATTTTTGGAATAGTAGGCTACTATTTTTGCATCAACATTCATACTCCAGTCTATTTTCTAGCTACAATTTCGCAGATTTTCACGATAACATCAACCGCTTTTTGCATACTTTCCACAGGTATGTATTCATACTTGCCGTGAAAATTATGTCCACCCGCAAATATATTTGGACAAGGTAGTTCCATAAAACTGAGTTGTGAACCATCTGTACCACCCCTGATAGGTTTTATGATCGGTTCTATATCTAATGTTTCCATAGCTTCTTTGGCAATTTCAACAACATGAAAAACTGGTTCTATCTTTTCTCTCATATTGTAGTACTGATCTTTTATCTCCAGGGAAAAGCAATCCCCGTGTTTTTCATTTAGTTCATTGACACTATTCTGCAGTAGTTTTTTTCTCTTCTCAAATAAGGATCGATCGTGATCCCTAATTATGAGTTCCAACTCTGCTTTTTCTATTTCGCCACGAAGCTGATTTATATGAAAAAATCCTTCCCGACCTTCGGTTTGTTCCGGTACTTCTTTTTTTGGTAATAAATTCATTAACTCATTAATCAGGCCAATTGCATTTACCATTTTTCCTTTGGCATATCCCGGATGTACGCTTTTACCTATGGCAGTAATCTTTGCTCCGGCGGCATTAAAATTCTCATACTCCACTTCCCCTATCTGACTCCCGTCTATTGTATATGCCCAATCTGCATTAAATTTTTTAACATCAAATTTATGTGCTCCACGCCCAATTTCTTCGTCTGGTGTAAAACCAATACGGATAGGCCCATGTTTAATTTCCGGGTGCTGTATAAGATACTCCATTGCTGTAATTATTTCGGTAATACCCGCTTTATCGTCGGCCCCAAGGAGCGTCGTGCCATCAGTAACAATAAGGGTTTGTCCTTTGTAAAGAAGTAAATCATCAAAATAATCAGGTGAAAGTACAATGTTGTTTTCTTTATTAAGGACAATGTCCTTTCCGTCATAATTATGAATCAGACGAGGTTTCACATCGGTTCCTGAAAAATCCGGGGTCGTATCAAAATGCGAAATAAAGCCAACTGTGGGTACCACCTTTTTAATATTTGAAGGAAGCGTAGCCATAATGTAGCTGTTCTTATCAATAGATATATCTTCCAAACCAATTTGTTTTAATTCCTCGGTAAGTTTATTGGCCAATACCCATTGTTTTTCTGTACTCGGAGTACTATTTGAATTTGGATCACTCTGAGTATCTATAGTGACATAGCTAATAAAACGGTCAATGATTTTTTGCATGCTAATTAGTTTATATCAAAATTACAATAATACTTTAAAGCCTCAAACATCATAATAATAGATGTTTAACTCCAAATCCATATGAAGAAAGTAGTATCTAGCAGACAATTTAAGATAAGTTTTGTCTACCTTATGAGGATATTAACTCAAAAATGATAACACATGAAACAGCATTACTTAATTATTTTTGTCCTAATATTTGGCGCCATTGGCATTGTAAACGGGCAGATAACGGGTACAGTGACGGATGATCAGGGGGTTCCGCTTGTTGGAGCTTCGGTTGTAAAAAAAGGCACAACTATTGGTACTACAACAGATTTTGATGGAAACTACAGCATAGATGCCATCCTTGGTGACAGGTTAGTCGTTTCATATATTGGATACGAACCTCTGGAAGTTTTAGTAAATAGTACTATTCTAAACATTACCCTTGTTTCCGGATTGGCATTGAGCGAGGTCATAATTACAGGTTCCCGTAACCCTAACAGGGTTGCGACGGAGAGCACAGTTCCTGTAGATGTAATTGATGTTAAGGAGTTGGCAAGTGTTGGCCCGCAGGTAAATTTAAACCAGATTTTAAACTACGTAGCGCCTTCATTTACTTCAAATACACAAACCATTTCGGATGGAACAGACCATATAGATCCTGCATCATTAAGAGGTTTAGGACCTGATCAGGTATTGGTTTTGATTAATGGGAAAAGAAGACATACATCTTCACTGGTAAATGTGAATGGTACATTTGGTAGAGGAAGTGTAGGAACAGATTTAAATGCTATTTCTACAGCTTCAATACAACGTGTTGAGGTACTTAGAGATGGAGCTGCGGCACAATATGGATCAGATGCAATTGCAGGTGTAATCAATATAATTCTTAATAAAGATGCAGGTGAATTAAACCTTACAGTTACAACCGGCGCCAATTTTTCCAAGAATGCCAATGGGCAAACAGGAGGTTCAGATGGTGAAGCCACCAATATAGCCGGCAGTTATGGAATTTCTTTGGGTGAAAGAGGAGGATATATAAACTTTTCCGGAGATTTTGATGTTCGTCAGGACTATAGCCGTATGAAAGAATGGGAAGGTGATGTATTTAATCAATACAATACTGTAGAGCGATTTGCAGATGCTGATGGTTATGATGTAGCTGCTTTATTAGATGACGATGTAACTGATGTACTATTTTATGCAAATGCTGCAGGCATTGATACAGGACTGGCAACTACTAAAGAAGAATTACAGCCCATTCTCTCTGTTGATAATACAGAATCTGAATTGACTGCTAGGGGATTAGTTAGAAGTGATTTTAATATGAGAGTAGGTCAGTCTGCCTTAAGAGGGGGTCGTTTTTTCGCTAATTTTGCACTTCCCTTAGACGATTATGGAACAGAATTATATTCTTTTGCCGGGATTAGCTCAAGAACAGGAAATTCTGCAGGTTTTTACCGACTTCCTAATCAGAGTAGAACATATACTCCTGCTTATCTTAATGGATTTCTACCAGAAATAAATTCTAACATCAAGGATCAATCCGTATCTATAGGTATCAAGGGAAAAGTAGGCGATTGGAGTGTGGATTTCAGTAATACGTATGGAAAGAATGCATTTCTTTATACTATAGGTAATACCTTTAATGCTTCCTTGCAGAGCGCATCACCTACTAGCTTTGACGCCGGAGGGTTTTCCTTTGCACAAAATACAACTAACCTGGATATTACACAGTTTTATGATGATATCTTTAGTGGTTTTAATGTGGCATTCGGTGGAGAATACCGTTATGAGAACTACGAAATTGTTGCAGGTCAAGAATCCTCTTATGCTCAATATACTGCTGCAGGAGAAGTAATTACACTTTCTACTCAAGAGCCATCGCAGGATTTCTTTGGAAGCGCCAGACCAGGAGGATCGCAGGTATTTCCTGGATTTAGTCCTAACAATGAATTATCGAGAGATCGAAGCAGCATTGCGGGATATTTTGATTTAGAGGCTGATTTTTCTGAAAATGTTCTTGTGAGTTTTGCAACCCGTTTCGAAAATTACAGTGATTTTGGTTCAACCATAAATTTCAAAGTTTCATCACGTGTTAAAATTAGCGATAACTTTAATCTACGTGGTGCATTAAATACCGGATTTAGAGCACCATCTCTTCATCAGATTTATTTTAATTCAACTTCCACCATTTTTGATCAGGATGGGAATCCGCAAGAGGTGGGTACTTTTTCCAACGATAGCAGGGCTGCTAAACTTTTGGGGATACCTGAATTAAAAGAAGAAACATCGAGTAGTATTAGTTTAGGTTTGACAGGTAAAATACCAGATGCCAACCTTACGGTGACTGTCGATGGTTATTTTGTTAAAATTGATGACAGAGTGGTATATACAGGGCAGTTTCAGGGTCCTGGTACGGGAACGGAATTGGATAATCTGCTTAGACAGGCAAATGCCTCAGCAGCTTCATTTTTTGCTAATGCAATTGACACAGAATCAAGGGGTATTGATTTAGTTCTTACCCATAGGGCGAATGTGTGGGATGGATGGATGCTTAATTCAAGTTTGGCAGCTACTTTTTCTAAAACCCAACAGGTTGGAGAGATAAAGGCATCCCAGGTAATTGAAGATGCTGGGTTAGTAGATACTTACTTCCCTGAAGATAGTAGGGTTTATCTGGAAGAAGCGGTTCCAAGAACAAAGGTGAACTTAACGTTTAATCTGTCTTCAGACAAATGGATTTTCTTTTTAAGAGGGGTATATTTTGGAAAAGTTACAGAAGCAACTACAAATATTGATAGACAACAGGTTTTTGGTACCAAATTTGTGACGGATCTTTCGGCGAGTTACAAAGCTACACCCTCCCTGACCTTTACAGTTGGGGCAAACAACGTATTTGACACTTATCCGGACAGGGCAGCCGAAGTTTTGGCTGACGGTGGGAATAATCGCAGTAGCGGTCGTTTTGATTGGTCTAGGAGAGCACAACAATTTGGTATTGGAGGTAGATTCTTATTTGCTCGAGTTAATTTCATTTTAAAATAATCCATACAATTGCAATTATAAAAAAGCTACCTTATAAGGTAGCTTTTTTTGTTTGTGGTGTTAAATTGGGGGGAATTATAATTTTTGATAAAAAACACAGTTTATATAGAAGTTTATTAGATAAAAACTAAAAAGGATTTGAGATCATGAAATTGAAATATTATTGTTCTATTCTATTGCTTTTTATCTTCTTAACAAGCATGGGTCAAACGGCAGACTGTACCTTAGGCATTGGTGGTAAGGATACAGAAACTATTATTAAAGTCTTTCAGCTTAGTGAAGAACAGTTAGTACAAATGGAGGGCTGGATTCAGGAATTAAATAAATCCAATGAATTAATCGAAGAACAGATTGATGTCCTTTTGGATAAGCATCCGCAAAGTAACGAAGAAGAATTGCAAGTCCTGGCTGAAAAATTTAAACCACTCCGTGCACAGATTATTGCCAATTCAAGAATATGTGATCAAAAATTAATTGGTATACTAAATGAAAATCAATACCGTCGGTATATTGACTTATGTACCGAGGCTATCCGCAGACCACTAAAGGGATTAATCTCCAAGGAGGACATGGTACCGGAGTGATTTTAACACTCCAGAAAAGACGAAATAGTTGGTAATGCACCGCTAACCTAATGGAAGTTTGTATTTTTGAACAAAGTTTTTTTAGCCTATGTACAAGCTCCTCATCAGACCTTTTCTATTCCTTTTGGACCCGGAAAAAGTACACCACCTTTCATTTACATTGATTAAATTATTATCTAAAATTGGATTTTCTGGTCTCTTCAGATTCCTTTATCTTATAGATGACGAACGTTTGGAACGAGAGGTTTTTGGAATAAAATTTAAAAATCCTGTGGGCCTTGCAGCCGGATTTGATAAAAACGCTGAATTATATAACGAACTCTCCAATTTTGGATTTGGTTTTATTGAAATTGGTACTGTAACGCCCAAACCACAAGCTGGTAATCCTAAAAAGAGGCTTTTCAGATTAAAAGCAGATCACGCAATAATAAACAGAATGGGTTTTAATAACCTGGGAGTTTTTGAAGCCGTTGAAACCTTAAAGAAAAAACACAATGTTATTATAGGCGGGAATATTGGTAAGAACAAAATCACACCTAATAATCTTGCCATCAAAGATTACCTGATATGCTTTGATGCCCTTTTTGATCATGTCGACTATTTTGTTATAAATGTAAGTTCTCCAAATACTCCGGGCCTCCGGGAATTACAGGATAAGGAGCCTCTTACGGCGCTCTTGATGGCTTTAAAACGCGAAAACCGTAAATACGCACAAAGTAAACAAGTAATTGAGAAGCCAATTCTTCTAAAAATAGCACCTGACCTTTCGAATGAACAGTTATTGGATATAATTCAAATTGTTGAAGATACGCGGATTTCAGGGATAATTGCTACTAATACTACAATAGCCAGAGAAAATCTGAAATCGGATTACTTTCTTGTGGAAGAAAATGGAGGATTAAGTGGAAAACCCCTTGCGAACAGAAGTACAGAGGTTATTCGATTCTTGTCTGAAAAAAGCAATAGGGCATTTCCAATAATTGGGGTTGGAGGAATTCATTCTACAGAAGATGCCCTGGAAAAACTAGAAGCAGGTGCTGATTTAATTCAGCTATGGACAGGATTTGTCTATGAAGGACCTGCACTGGTGAAAAGGATAAATAAGGCCATTCTGGACCAATCCTGAGAGATTCCAATTAATTTTCCTCGGATACTATTTGTGATGCCTTACCTCAAAAATGGTAATCCGGACTATTTAGTCCAATAATCAACCACCATTACATCATCTACAGAAGGTCCTATAAGACTGACGAAGGCCTTATGGTCTGGATGTGGCAAATATATTGCACGATCTTCTTCACTTTTAAAACTGACAAAAAAGCAATGCGTAAATCCTTTATCCAGTCCTTCCGGACTATTGTTTAAACCCCATTCAAAATCAGAGATTTGAGGTATTTTACCCGCTAAAGCGCCAAAAGCCTTTTCAAAAGAAACTAGTTGCTCTTCAGATGTTTCTTCCTTAAACTTAAAAAGGACCACATGTCTTAAAACGCTGTCCTTCGTATTTTGTAATTCCGTTTTTGTCTGATTTATTTTTTTATCCATTTTTAAGGAAGTAAAGCTAAGTGACACCAGACCAAGCACCGCTGTCAATAAAAGTATTTTGGTTTTCATAAATAAAATTTTTGTAAGATAAAAAAAAGCACGAAACTTTTGTATTTTGAGCTATGATTCTCATAATTTCTTAACTTGAATTACGAAATACTTTCCGCCTTTATCCTGGCAACCGCTGCCCTGGCTATATCACCGGGTCCGGATAATATTTATGTATTAACACAAAGCATATCCAATGGCATAAAATGTGGTCTTTCAACCACCGCTGGCCTAATTACAGGTTGTATTGTTCATACTACTTTCCTGGCATTTGGCGTTTCCGTACTAATTAAGGAAAACGATCAGATATTTTTCATAGTTAAACTATTTGGAGCATTTTATTTGTTTTACCTGGCTTATAAGGTATACAATGCCAAGGTGCATATTACATTGGATAGTACAAAGTTTCCGAAAAAATCTTTGGGTCAATTGTTTAGACAAGGTTTTATTATGAATGTGCTCAATCCGAAGGTTACAATTTTCTTTCTTGCTTTTTTTCCAGGATTTCTTTTTAGTGAAGATTTGGATACGGTAATTCAATTTTATGTTCTTGGCTTATTGTTCATGATAGTTACATTCTTTATTTTTTCTGCAATCGCATTGCTTTCAGGCTCTATTGCCAAACAAATTAAAAAGCATTCTGGTATTGAATTATTTCTTAAGTGGTTACAAATTGTCGTCTTTTCTGGCATAGGTATTTACCTATTATTTTCGGATAATTAATATTAATTTTGGTAAATACTAGATTCGCCATATGCCCGAAAAAGTGAAGATTATTGAATGTCCCAGAGATGCTATGCAAGGCATTAAAAACTTTATTCCGACTGAGAGGAAAATTGCATACATTCAATCTTTGCTGGGTTGTGGTTTTGATACCATAGATTTTGGGAGTTTTGTCTCACCCAGGGCCATACCGCAGATGTCGGATACTGCTGAAGTACTTTCAAATTTAGATCTGTCCAAATCAAAGAGCAAGTTATTGGCTATTGTAGCAAATGTGAGAGGGGCAAATGAGGCAAGTGTTCATCCTGAAATTGACTATTTGGGATATCCATTTTCAATTTCTGAGAATTTTCAAATGCGTAACACGCATAAAACCATTGCGCAATCTATAGATATTCTGGGTGAGATTCTTGAAATAGCCAATGCAACAAATAAAGAAGTAGTTACTTATCTCTCCATGGGCTTCGGCAACCCATATGGTGATCCATGGAGTGTCGAAGTTGTTGGAGAATGGGCAGAAAAATTGGCAAATATGGGAGCTCGGATATTGTCCTTGTCTGATACTGTGGGGACCTCCACCCCTGAAGATATCAACTATTTATTTTCACATTTAATTCCTAAATATCCGGATGTTGAATTTGGAGCCCATTTACATACAACACCAAACAGATGGCATGAAAAAGTAGATGCAGCATATAAAGCAGGCTGTCGCAGGTTTGATGGCGCGATAAGAGGGTTTGGGGGCTGTCCAATGGCCAAAGATGAATTAACCGGAAATATGCCTACTGAAAAAATGTTGTCTTATTTCACTGAAAACAAGGTAGATACGGGAGTTCAGTGGATGGTCTTCGAAGCTGCACATAATAAGGCGACAGAACTCTTTGCTGCCTATAGTTAAGATAATTTCGACTTTATTAATTTCTCGCTATCCCATAACTGTTAAAGTTGATAAATTATTTAGATTTATTATAAATAAACTTTTGAAAATTAAATTTTGAGATTACATTTGTTCTTTATTTATCAATTATTTAAAATCAGTCTAAATAAAAATAACTACCAAAATGAAACAAACCACCCTTGTCTTTTTATTATTTTATTGCGGGATGATGATAGCACAGACTAAAACGGATTCTATTACTCTCGATCCGCAAAAGCAGATAAATGCAGCACAACGTTTAATATCCGGTAATTATGCCTCGGCAGTAACCGTAGGGGCATACGGTGAAGTTTTATATAATCAACCCGAAGGAGCCAATGGAGAATTGGATGTACAACGATTGGTTCTACTCTTTGGATATAATTTTAACGATAAAGTTCAATTTGTTACTGAAGTAGAAGTGGAACACGTTGAAGAGGTCTTTGTGGAACAGGCTTTTATAAATTATAATGTTGCAAATAATGTAAATCTGAGGGGTGGTTTAATGCTTATCCCTATGGGAATAATCAATGAATTTCATGAACCCACAACTTTTAACGGAACAGAACGACCCGGTGTGGATAATGTCATTGTACCTACCACATGGAGGGAAATCGGAGTTGGGGTAACCGGAAGATTTAACTCGATCTCCCTTGGATATCAGGCTTACATATTCAATGGTTTCAAGTCTGCAGAATCGGATGGAGAGGGTGGCATTAACGGCTTTTTGAAGGGATCTAACGGACTTAGGAGTGGGAGGCAAAAAGGAATTCAATCCACTGTTAGTAGCCCCACTTTATCGGCCAAAGTAGACTACTACGGTATTCGAGGTTTGCGTTTAGGTTTAGCCACCTATCTTGGAAAGACCCAGGCAGAAGATGATATTAAAAAGTTAGACGGTGCTCGTATTGGTATCTCCATGCTTGGACTTGATGCAAGGTATGCCTACAAACGATTTATGGCCAGAGGTCAGTTTATTCAAGGATGGTTGTCCGATACCGAAGCTTATAACACTCTTACCGGACAGGATTTGGGAAGCGCTTTGCAGGGCTGGTATGTGGAAGGTGCGTTTAATCTTTTGCCACAAGAAAAGAAACAAAAACTCTTTACCTTTGCCCGCTTTGAATCCTATGATACTCATGCCCAGACAGATGGCACATTGGAAAGAAATGATGCTTATAACAGATCGGATATTACAACGGGTTTAACCTATCATATAGTAACAGGAGTAGTTGTAAAAGGAGACTATCAATTTAGAAGTAATGCCCTTGAAGGAAGTGATATTCCGAATCAATTAAATTTTGGGATCGGAGTATGGTTCTGATAAATCAAGCAATGAAAATAATTTAGTATTACTGATGAATAGCTTATTAAGATTAAATCTAAATTAATACATTTGCCTTATGTGGTTTCACAAACAATTTTGTTTTTCTTTTATTCTGGTGTCCTTCCTATTATTCGGATTTGGTCTTCCAAAAGTTATTCAGAAGAGGGTAAATAAGGAGATCGAAAAGACTTTTCAATCTTCGACCATAGAGATGCTCCCGGTTATTGTACCGGAAGAAATCAATAGTAAACTTCCAACAAAAATTACCGGAGCTAATTTTTTTACTTTATCAGAAGGTTCTGAACTTTTGGGTTATGCATTTGTGGACAATGCTCCAAGCAAAACAGCCAAGTTTGATTATCTGGTAATATTCGATCAGGACTTAACGGTTATTCACACCAAAGTGCTGGTATACAGAGAAGATTATGGAGGTGAAATTGGAAGCAAACGATGGTTGAAGCAATTTTTGGGAAAAACAGGGAATGATAGAGTGAGCTATGAAAACAATATTGATGCTATTTCAGGAGCCACGATCTCTGTGCGATCCATGACTTTGTCTATGGATAAACTTTTTCAGACAATTGGACAGCTTCAGGAAAACAAGGTATTGTAATGAATTACAATGGTCTTTTACAGCGATTACCAGTGGAGATCAAATGGTTTGTAGGTTCATTTGTTTTTATATTATCCATTGGTTTTTATACAGGACTTTTATTTGTTAATCAAACAAGTTCGGCAGCACCAAGTGGTATCGTGGAAAATTATTTAGGAAATGAGGCTGACGAAGATGCCAGGGTTATGAAATTTAAGAAAAGTGAGTATGAAATGCTTACAATTATCCACACCCATATCTTGTCCATGTCTTTTATTTTTTTCTTATTGGGAATTCTGGTATGGCTCACTAAACTACCTAAAAAGCTTAAGCTGTTCCTTACTATAGAACCTTTCCTTTCAGTCATCCTCACTTTCGGAGGTATTTATGTCTTATGGTCAGGACTTGAATGGATGAAATATGTAGTGGTTTTTTCCGGCATATTGATGACTATTACCTTTATGATTTCTTCGTTATTGGTCCTTTATCAACTAGTGATTCCGATTAATTCAGAACGGTAAGAAAACAGTAATCCTCAAGTTGTATTAAATGTAGTATATTTGCACGCAATTAATCCTTAATTGCCATGGAAGCTCACCTTAGTAAAATTCTTGGAGAAGGTCTCACATATGACGATGTACTCCTTGTTCCGGCTTTTTCTGAAATACTACCCAGAGAAGTTGATATTCGTACAAAGTTCACCAAAAATATTACTATAAATGTTCCCATAGTTTCAGCGGCTATGGATACTGTAACCGAATCGCGAATGGCTATTGCGATGGCTCGTGAAGGCTGTATTGGTGTATTACATAAGAATATGACAATTGAGCAACAAGCAACAAAGGTTCGAAAAGTTAAAAGGGCTGAAAGTGGGATGATTTTGGATCCTGTAACACTGCATCTTGATGCTTTGGTAGGAGACGCTAAAGCCAGTATGCGTGAGCATAGCATTGGCGGTATTCCTGTTGTTGACGAAGATCAAAAACTTATAGGTATTGTAACCAACCGAGACCTTAGGTTTGAGAAGAACAATAGCCGTCCTATTGCTGAGGTAATGACAAAATCCAATCTCGTTACCGTCGCTGAGGGGACTTCCTTAGAACAGGCAGAGGGTATACTTCAGACCAATAAAATTGAAAAACTTCCGGTTGTAGATACTACAAATAAACTTGTTGGCCTAATCACATTTCGCGATATTACTAAGCTAACTCAAAAACCAATTGCAAATAAAGACCAATATGGAAGGCTAAGAGTAGCAGCGGCCATAGGTGTAACTCCAGATGCCTTGAAAAGGACAGAAGCACTGGTGACAGCCGGTGTTGATGCTATAGTTATAGATACTGCCCATGGACATACAAAGGGAGTAGTTAATATACTTATGGACGTAAAGAAACAATTCCCGCAGCTAGAAGTTATTGTTGGTAATATTGCCACAGCGGATGCTGCAAAATATTTAGTAGAGGCCGGGGCCGATGCCGTCAAAGTCGGGATAGGACCAGGTTCAATTTGCACAACAAGAGTAGTAGCAGGCGTTGGGTTTCCACAATTCTCAGCGGTATTGGAAGTTGCCGCAGCCATTAAAGGTAGCGGTGTACCGGTTATTGCGGATGGTGGCATACGTTATACCGGAGATATCCCAAAAGCAATTGCAGCAGGCGCAGATTGTGTAATGCTGGGGTCTTTATTAGCCGGGACGAAAGAATCTCCCGGAGAGACAATTATTTATGAAGGCCGAAAATTTAAATCTTATAGAGGTATGGGATCTGTGGAGGCTATGAAGGAAGGAAGTAAGGACCGGTATTTCCAGGACGTCGAAGATGATATTAATAAATTGGTGCCCGAAGGGATAGTAGGGCGCGTTCCTTATAAAGGAGAGCTATATGAAAGTATACATCAATTTGTTGGTGGTCTCAGGGCCGGGATGGGTTATTGCGGTTCCAAAGATATAGACACTTTAAAAGAAACAGGAAGATTTGTAAAGATAACTGCGAGCGGTATTAATGAGGGCCATCCTCATGATGTTACAATTACGAAGGAATCTCCCAACTACAGCAGGTAAACTATTTCCCATTACCACTATACGTTTTCCAGTCTTTTTCCAGGTAGATATTATCTCCAAAATAACGGGCAATATTTAAAAAAGGATCTGGTTTTTGATATCCCGGTACTGGGGAAAGCATATTGTGTTGCTCATCCATGAATACAACAGTCGGATAACTCAAACGTCCTTGTAACAATGCCGCAGCTAACTCGTGGTAACCTCTTTTACCCGATGGCACATATTTATAGGTCTTGCCTTTAAAATCAATGGGTTCTTTCCCTTCTCCATCCAGCTTCACCATATAAAAGTTGTTGGACATGTATTCGGCCACTTCGGCATTTTGAAATGTGTCCTTATCCATTTTTTTACACCAGCCACACCAATCAGTATATACGTCCACAAATATTTTCTTTGGATTCTTGTCTGTTGCCGCCAAGGCTGCAGCTTCATTCCAGCTTAGCCAATTAACCTCCTGGGCATTTGACGTAAAGGTTAATAAACCAATAAAGACTATAAGAAAAGGCGTAGAAATTGCCAGGGACTTAGATTTCATAAGATTTGATTTGAGTAATTAGTCCAAATACTGTACCAAAACTAACGAAAATTTAGCTGCTTTATTTCACTGAAGCTTTTTGATTCTTTACGGCAAACAAATCTTTAACATCAATTTGGTTTCTAATCAGATCATCAAAAGTTTCTCTTTCCCGTATAAGTACAGATTTACCCTGGTGCCAAAGGACTTCAGCCGGTCTGTATCTGGAATTATAATTACTGGCCATGCTAAAGCAATAAGCCCCTGCATTTTTAAAACAAAGGACATCACCTTCAGAAATTTCATTGATCCTCCTGTTATTGGCAAAGGTATCCGTTTCGCAGATATAACCCACTACAGAATAATAGCGTTCTTTTCCTTTCGGATTTGAGATATTGATAATTTCATGAGTGGCACCATAAAGCATAGGCCGAATTAGGTGATTAAAGCCAGAATCTACGCTGGCAAAAACAGTAGAAGTAGTCTGTTTTACCACATTTACTTTTGCAAGAAAGTAACCGGCTTCACTTACAAGAAACTTACCAGGTTCAAAAGCCAGAGTCAGTTCTTTACCATACTCTTCACAAAAGTCATTAAACCGACCACTTAATTTTTCGCCCAATTCCTCAATATTGGTCTCAATATCTCCCTCTTTATATGGCACTTTAAATCCGCTTCCAAAATCTATAAAGTCCAGCTCTTTAAAATTTTTCGCTGTTTCAAAGAGAATTTCTGAGGCATATAAAAACACCTCAATATCCAAAATATCACTTCCGGTATGCATATGTATGCCATTGATTGTCATTCTTGTTAATTCAACAATTTTCAATAAATGAGGAATCTGATGGATGCTAATTCCAAATTTTGAATCAATGTGGCCCACCGATATATTAGAATTACCACCGGCCATTACATGAGGGTTTATTCTTATACATACAGGAATATCGGGGTGTTTGTTCCCAAATTGTTCCAGGACAGAAAGATTATCAATATTTATTCGTACTCCTAAAGCTGCGGCTTCTTCTATTTCTTCTAAAGAAACTCCATTGGGGGTATAAATGATTTCCTCAGGTTTAAAACCAGCCAGAAGACCGAGTTTCACCTCCTGAATTGAAACGGTGTCTAAACCACTTCCAAGGTCGTTCATTAACCTTAGTATTGTAAGGTTGGAAAGTGCTTTTGCAGCGTAATTTAGTTTTAATTTTTTAACCGTTTTAAAGGCATTGGTTAGCCTGTTGAACTGAGATTTTATCTTTTCAGCATCGTAAACATATACAGGATTTCCGTACTCTTTTGTAATGTTTAATAGATCGGTGTACTTCATCTTTAACCTTACTTTTGAGCAAAACTAAAATACTTGGATCTATTACACAAAATAAAACGTAGAAATATTAGAAATAAAACAAATAGTTACAAATATAACAATCATAATTAATGTGACATTTGTGACTATGTAGTTCACTTTGTATTTTTAGAAAAATATTTTAATATGAAACTACCCTTTTTCCCTTTGCAATCTGTCTTCTTTCCTGGTGAAAAGGTGCCTTTACACATTTTTGAGGAAAGGTATAAACAACTTATCAATGACTGCCGTAAAGAGGCTATTACTTTTGGTATTCCCGTGTATATTGATGATAACATTGCTTTTGGAACTGAGGTTCAGTTGATGGAAGTTGTAAACACCTATGAAAGCGGGGCAATGGATGTAGTATGTGTTGCGCGACAGATATTCAGGGTGATATCCTTTGAGAATTCAATGAATAATAGATTATACGCCGGTGGCGAGGTACAATTCATTGACAATATTAAGGACAGTGAATTATCTGTCAAAGAAGGAGTATTTCAAAAACTAAAGGAGTTATATCAACTAATGGAGGTTCCTTTTGCACCCATTGAGCTAGAAATGTTTAATAGTTATACCCTTGCCCACAAAATGGGTCTTTCATTTGAACAGGAATACCAGCTATTACAGTTAGCAAGTGAAAAGGAACGTTTAGAATTTATAATGAATCACTTATTGACAACCATTCAGGTTCTGAATGAAGTTAATCGTACTAAAATACTCATAGAATTGAATGGTCATTTCAGAAATTTTGATCCATTAGATTTTAAAGCGTTTAAAATTTAGTTTAAATACTGAAGGGATGTCTATTTATTTTCCTATTCAGAACTATACTAATATATGGGAAGAAAATTTTTGTTATTTGTGCGTAGTGGTAGCTGTATATTTATTTGGTAAAAAAGAAATGTAAAAACAAACTATTGTAAAAACCACTATTATCACTTAAAAACTAAATAATATGATTGCGACGTATTATCTCGAATACATTTGTGATTGTTAAAAGTACAGATATAAAATGAGTTATATTAAACCCTGCAAATAGACCTAAAATTTTAATAATTTGATTTTTGCATTAACTTTATAACTTGATGTTCTAAGACTAATTTGTCGACAAATGCTGATTGATAACTCCATACTAAAAACCAAATTTTTTCTGCCGCAACCAACGTCTGATTTTATTGAACGCAAAGGTCTTAAAGTAAAATTTGATGAACTAAAGGAGAAGCCAGTGATGCTGGTGTCAGCTTCTACAGGTTATGGAAAGAGCACTGTTGTATCAGCTTTTCTTAAGAATCGGGAAGAAGACCATGTTTGGCTTTCATTAAGTGAAAAGGAGAATGAATTTCAACGATTTGTCCTTTATTTTATTAAGGCCATTCAAGGGAAGGTGCCTGGTTTTGGTGAGCATGCGTTAGAATTGGTGTATGCGCCAGAACCTCCTGCTGTTGAAGAATTGGCAGAGCATATTGTTAATGATCTGGCCGAACTGGATAAGCATGTATTTATGGCAGTTGATGACTATCACCTTATCAGAAATAATGATGCTCATCTTTTTGTCACAAAATTATTTCAATATCCTCAGCCATTCTTCAGGCTTATCATTGTCACACGACGTGATCCAGAATTACCGTTCTCATTATGGAGGGGTAAAAATATATTAATAGAAGTAAGAACATCGGACCTCAAGTTCAATCGTAATGAAATAGCAGCCTTTTATGAGCAGGCCGTTGCCCATTGTCCTGAAGATAATGTACTTTCCAAAATTGTGGAAGCAACAGAAGGATGGATTTCTGGCTTACGTATACTGATGCTTACGGCCAATAATAGGGAAGATTTACAAAATCACATATCAAATTTCAATTACAAAAACTCCCGGGTCATTCATGAGCTTATTGATGCTGTGCTCGATAACCAGTCTGATATAGTAAAGGACCGACTACTCAGGTTATCAATATTGAACCAGTTCAATGTGGATTTATTTTCTGAATTATGTTTGAACGAAGAAGAGAAGGAAAACAAAGAGATTAGATTCAATGAGTTTACTTTGGATTTAATCAATTCTAACATGTTTATCATTGCGCTGGATGATAAGCACAGTTGGTATCGTTTTCATCATCTATTTACTGAGCAATTATATGAGTTATTACTGACAAAATATGACAATAAGAAGGTAGGTGAACTAAGGTTGAAGGCGGCAGATTGGCACTATGAAAATAATATTCCGGAGGATGCCATTAAATATTATCTGCAGGCAAATCAGGTTACGCAAGCACTTGATATTTTTATGGAATACAGGCTCAAACTTATTTCAGAAACCCGTTTTCAGCAGTTAGAACTCATATTCAATATGTTTCCTGACAAGATTGTTGAAAAGAATGGCATATTACTCGTTACGAAAGGATGGCTTCTATTGCAAAAAGGAAATATTCCTGAAATGGCCAGGTTTATTAAGCCTCTGGAACAATTTCTTCTACGAGAAGGACACCCTCAGGAGATACTCGATTTATTAATTGGCGAACTACATGCTATGAAGACCTTTGATCGATATTTGTCCGATGTGGATATGCAGGCATGTCTTAAACATTGCAAGCAGGCAATTAAGTTGCTAAGAGGTAGAAATCCTTATGCATGCGGCATGGCCTGGGTTTATTATGGGGCAGTAATGCAGCACCTGGGTCAACCGTCGAAAGCAAAAAAAGAAATTTATGAAGTGCTGGAGAACAATGATAATGCCGTCATGAAAGGACATTTGTTACTGATACTATGTTTCATTGATTGGTTTGAAGGTAATTTAGGCAGCATGATCAAAACTGCTGAGCATTTACTTCGGCTCGGGCATAATTCAGGAATAAAAATGGTGACTGCAAACGGAAATATTCTGACAGGCATCGCTTATTATTATCAGAATAATGATGAAAAAGCCCTGGATTATCTATTGGAATCTCATGAATTACGTCGATATACGTATTTGCATATGAGTTTTGCTACGGGAATGGCGCTTGCTGATATTTATGCAAAAACAGGCAAAATTGAAGAGAGAGATGCTATTATCCAAGCGTACGAAACAACAGCTTTAAATCAAGGGGGAAAATTGTTTAATAAAATCACGAAATCTGCATCCGCAGAATTAGCATGGAGAGATCAAAATAATTTATCCGGTTTAAAATGGGCCAAAGAAAACGATTATAAAGACTTCTTGCCACTTGCTAATTTATTTTCTCCTGAGATTGTGCAGGCTCGTATTCTGGCACTTGATGATGATCCTTCTTCTAATAGCCTGGCTCAGGAAATACTAAATACTACGATTCCCTTTTTCGAAGGGCAAAATGATATAAATGTTCTAATTCGTGCCTTCACAATACAGGTTGTACTTTATTTCAAAGCCGGCGAATTGAAAAAAGCATATAACATACTGGAGAAAGTAGTTAAGCTGTCTAGTGTTGGTCAATTAATAAGACCTTATTTGCAATTGGGGAAATCGATGAATAGCTTATTGATCGAATATAAAAAAACAGCTATAATCAATCCACACATTGATGAAATTCTTCAATACTTTCAAAAAGAATCAAACATCCCGATGGAAAAAGTCATATTAACCCAAAGGGAGAAAGCAATTTTGGTTCTTGCTGAAAAGATGACCAATAAAGAAGTAGGCAATCAACTATTCATCTCCGAAAAAACGGTTAAAGTACACATCACCAACATCAATAGAAAGTTGGATGTTGTAAACAGGTTTGACGCTATTGCTAAGGCAAAAGAATTAGCATTGATTTAGTTTATCCTGTCTTGTTCTGATTCACTTTCCATCCGACATAATTCGGTCAATATAAGTTTATCAACCAAAGGTTTCTAAGACCCTACTAAGCCTACTAAGACCATTTTAAGACCCTCTAGGTCTTGATTTCCAACCCCTTATTTCTTTATTTTGCTTAAGAAGCTTTTCATTAAATAGATATGGAACCTCAAGAATTTATTAAAAAATACACAGGCCCTGCAACTTACCAGATTACCGTTAAGGGCAAGGTTGATCCTGCGTTTATGAATCAGCTCAATGATCTTTCTGTTTCTCACACGGAAATACATGGTCATGCATTAACCACATTAACCGGAAAAATTGCAGATGAGGAAGCCTTAAATGGCCTTTTAAATATCTTATTTGATCATCAATATCCCGTCATCTCATTGATGAAATTTGATATATAATCCAAACTGATGAGAAGCAGTATAAAAAATAACTCTAAACCAAAAAAAATTAATAATTAAACTTAAAAAGGGAAAACATGAAAAATTTAGAACAAGGCGATAACAAAAATAATTTTTCACGTCGTAAATTTATAAAGGGATCGACAACTGCAATTGCGGGCGCTTCTGTACTAGGCTTAAGTACTGTCACTTGTGCACAGGAGACTCCTCAGGACAGTAAAGTATCGCCACCAGAGCCTGAGTCACCAGATACTTCTGTTCGATGGGAAACTCCACATGGCGACCTCTACAATGAAAAGCGTGGCTACAGCGACAGAGAAGTGACCGGTTGGAAGGGGCAGTATGTTTATGGTGCAACCGTTGGTATTCTCCAGCTACCTGCTAACATTCCCATGCTTCCTGGTGATGTGGGGAATCCTACAACCTTTAATTTTCCTGTAATTTATGAATTGATTGAGGAAATTGACCCATTTTGGGTTTTGGCTGAAAAACCTCACCCAGTGGTTATGGAAAAAGTTATAGCTGCCTGCAAGCGGCTCACAATGCAGGGCGTCAAGTCAATCATTGGTAACTGCGGCTTTTTCGCCAACTACCAGCCTGAGGTTGCAGCATCCCTCGACCCGGGTGTACAGTTCTTCCCTAGTTCTCTGAACCAGGTTCCTATGCTCTTGAACAGCGTTGGATCCAACAAGAAAGTTGGTATTCTCACCGCAAGTAAGAAGTTGCTGATGCCTTCACCTGCCCTCAAAAACGTTGGAGTAACTGCTGAGGGCATGAAACGAATAGTAGTCTACGGGAACGAAGACGGTGAGCAGATGAAAAGAATCACGGGTGAAACGGGCGCATTTAATCCCAAAGCCTTAGAGAAGGAGTTAGTCGAGTTGACAAAAACAATGATGAAAGAACATCCGGATGTTGGAGCTGTGGTGCTCGAATGTACAGAGTTCCCTCCCTATGCCCACGCCATTCAGGGTGTTTGTCGCCGCAGCGTATGGGATTTCACAACAATGGCAAACTTCATGCACGCCGGGGCCATGAGGGCGCCATTTACAGGATGGATGTAATTGATCAGCGATAATATAATACATTAATACCTCAATGGAAAGTCATAAAAGTGATACCTGCGGGGCTATTTGGATTCCTTAATATAACTATTATGAAAATAAAATCTAGTCGGGAACAAACAATTCCATTTATTTTAAATCGCATAACAAGTAATAAGCTGTTTGGTATCATAACTGGTCATTCAGTAGTTCGAATAGCATCCCTTGCTTGCTGGTTCGTGATCGTATCAATGTTCACGGGATGTCATGTCGGGTCTAAGTTATATAAAACCAGCTTTACCCAATACAACGATGCTGTCCGTACTACACTTGATCAGCAGATGCTGGCCAACCTCGTTCGGATGCGCTACTTACAATCGCCTATTTTCCTGCAGGTTTCGAGTCTAAACACCTCATTTGTTGTTGGAGGGAATGTTGGGGCTTCGGCCGGTAATGGAGGTGCATATGGCGCCAATATTGGTGGTTCGTATGAGGAGCGCCCAACCATTTCGTTTTCTATGCCAGAATCTAGGGCGTATTATGGTCGGCTGTTGGCGCCGCTCAGCGCTGACCAGGTTACTTCCCTGGTGTTAGCAGGATTTGACAGCGAACTTGTGTTCCGAACGGCGGCAAGGGGAATAAACGGTTTGAGGAACATTAACGCCGATTACGGAAATACATCAGAGGAGACTATAATGTATGCTCAATTTAAGGAGGCGTTTGGGCTCATCAAAAAGCTCCGGACCACGGGAATCGTTGATCTGGAGTTGGGAGGTAAGGAAACGTCCTGGTCGAGCCCTGTTAAGGTAGACGCGAAAGGCGAAATGTCCCAAGTCCTTTTACTAGGAGCTGCTAGTTACGCTATGTCGAATGACGCAGAAATTGTCTCTTACCCTGACGGTAAATGGCAGACGCATAGGTATGAAAAACACATGGCTTTGCGGTTTGCTCCTGCCGCGATAAACTCAGCAGATGCACAGCGCTTGAAAAAGCTTCTTGGATTGGATATCCATCGAAATAATTTTTCCATCGTAGAAGCGGAAATGGTCAATGCCGAAAAAGCGCGAGGTGTGCTTGGGCAATCGCCGGGAGCACTGGATTCTAGCGTGGTTTGGACTGAGGTTGGCCTTCGTGGGCGCTCAATGCTTGAGATCATGCAAGTAGCATCAAAGGAAGTACGCGTTCCGCAAACGGATATCGAGCTTGGTATCGCAAGTGCCAACCAATCACGGGACCAATCAAATGACACTGGTGAAGCCGATTGGCTTGTAATTAAAAGTTCAGACTCTAAATCTTCAAGTGGTAGTTTGATGGTAGAATATCGTGGCCATTGGTTCTATATTGATGACAGTGACCTTCAATCTCGGGAAACATTTGCTATGATTACTGCTCTTTTCGCTGTAGTTGGCGGAACAGTACCTGGTGCGCATCCGGTCCTGACGTTGCCAGTGAAGTAGATTTCTGAAAAATGAAACTATGAAGACAATTAAAAAATGGCCTCATTCTTTAAATTTTAATACTAGTAGATCAATATGAGATATCATAGATATGTACTATGGCTTTGTGTGATTTAGAAAATTAATTATGAGTTGCGAAGATGGACCTGAGTTCTCTGGAGCAATCATGGCAAATACTGGTAGGTATAATTCGGCAAAAGCAGAAAATGAGATTATTGCAGTTGCTAAACAAATGGTTAAGGAAAATAAAGATATTGGCACTATTCTACTGGAGTGCACTGAGCTGTCCCCACATGCTGTTGCTGTTCAGCATGCAGTACGCAAGCCAGTTTGAGATTATACAACATTGACAAACTGGATCTATTCGGGCTGTGTTCGCCTACCTTTCACCGGTCATACCTAAATTAATCAAGGAGAATTAAAAATTTTTCTGTAAAAAGCGGCTTGCCTGGATATGTTAGAGAGGTGTTTGTATAAAAGGTTTACTATTAGATTTATTATATACAACAATAGTTGAAAAATCACAAATAATCGATGTTTTATAGATTTAATGAGGGTTAAGTGTAACACTATTATGTGTTGATTACTTTCCTTTCTAAAAACTACTATTCCAAAGTTTGCTGATTCTTAAAAAGATTAAATCCAATTTATCGTTTTATTAGGGTAAATGCGGTCCGTTTCCTATTTTTGTCTCTTAACGAACATAAATTTTATTATGAATCTTCACGAATACCAGGGAAAAGAAATTTTAGCAAGTTTTGGAGTACGAATTCAACGGGGTCTCGTTGCCCATAACCCAAAGGAAGCCGTAGATGTAGCAAAACAACTTACGCGTGAGACCGGTACTAAATGGTTTGTGATAAAAGCACAGGTACACGCAGGAGGAAGGGGTAAAGGAGGAGGCGTAAAGCTGGCAAAAAGTTTAAAAGAAGTAGAAGAAGTTTCTGGTAATATTATAGGAATGAATTTAGTTACCCCTCAAACTTCGGCGGAGGGTAAAAAAGTGCATCAGGTACTGATTGCGGAAGATGTCTATTATCCGGGAGAAAGTGAAACAAGTGAGTTTTATGTGTCCGTTTTACTGAATAGGTCTACTGGAAGGAATATGATAATGTACTCCACAGAAGGGGGTATGGATATTGAAGAAGTAGCGGATAAAACTCCGCACTTAATTTTTACAGAGGAAATAGATCCTGCTGTTGGATTATTGCCATTTCAGGCCAGAAAAATAGCCTTTAATCTGGGGTTATCGGGAATTGCTTTTAAGGAAATGACCAAATTTGTTACAGCCCTTTATAAAGCATATGAGCAAAGTGATTCTAATATGTTTGAAATAAACCCGGTTCTTAAGACATCGGATAATTTGATAATGGCTGTTGATGCCAAGGTTTCTATAGATGATAATTCGCTATACAGGAGAAAGCAATATGCTGAAATGCGGGATTTACGTGAAGAGAGCCCTATTGAAGTGGAAGCACGCGCTGTAGGATTGAATTACGTGGATCTTGATGGAAACGTAGGTTGTATGGTCAATGGAGCCGGATTGGCAATGGCTACAATGGATCTGATTAAAATGGCAGGCGGGGAACCGGCTAACTTTCTGGATGTTGGAGGTACGGCTGATGCCAAAAGGGTGGAAGAAGCCTTTCGTATCATATTGAAAGATACTGCTGTGAAGGCTATCCTTATAAATATTTTTGGAGGTATCGTCAGATGCGACCGGGTAGCACAGGGGGTAGTAGATGCGTATAAAAATATGGGAGATGCTATCAAAATTCCTATTATTGTTCGATTGCAAGGTACTAATGCCGAATTGGCCAAGGAGATAATTGATAATTCTGGATTGGCCGTGCATTCAGCAGTTCAATTCCAGGAAGCCGCTGATAAAGTAAAAGAAGTTTTAGCTGAAATATAAGTTTACTAAGATTCGATTAAAAAGGGCGATGTGATAAACATTGCCCTTTTTTAATTAGGATTGGTTGGTTAATCAGAATGAAATTCTTTATTAAAACTATGTTAAAATGGGACAGTATTTGTAACATCTTTAAGCTAATGGCGTCTATTGTTACATATTCATCAATTATTAAACAAACAAATCATGAGAAAATTCAGTTTAATTTTAGTAGCTGCAACACTGCTTGCTTCAGGAAATCTTTTTGCAAATGACATGGACAAAACAAACCCTCAAAAAAGTCTTGCGACCCAAATAGGGAAACTTTTAAAAGAAAACACATTACTGGCTGAAAATTATGATTTGACAGCTAAAATCCTTTTTACTGTGAATAGTGAAATGGAAATTGTTGTCATTTCTGTAGATACCAAAGATTCGGATTTAGAATCATTTGTCAAAAGTAAACTGAACTACAAAAAAGTTGAATTGGAAGAAGTAACAGAAGGCAAAATGTATATGTTGCCCATACGCGTTCAAGCGTAGTGAAACTTTGTGAAAAAAAGTCCTGAAGAAATTCAGGGCTTTTTTTTGTTTTTGTATTTGACATAACTAAGATCCGGTTTTTTCTTTGTCTTTTCGTATTTCTTGGCAGGAGTGCCTTCCGGTTTTCTTGTTTGTTTTAAAACCTCTATTGGGATTTTCGGATTTTCTTTTGTACCTCTTAAATGAATAACTAAACCATTGAGGAAATTACGCAATACCTGATCTCCGCATTCACGGTATTTAGGATGCCCTTCTTTTCGGCAAAAGGCACCGATCTCACTTTTTGAAATTCGAAAATCAACCAATTCAAGAATTTCTACAATTTCATCATCCCGAAGCATTAATGCCACCCGAAGTTTTTTTAATATATCATTATTGGTCATACCAGGCATTTTATGCAAGGTATTACAAATAACCAAGCCATTCCCCATTTTAGGACTTTTGGGCCAATTTTTATACGAAATTGGGCATTTTGGTGTTATAGATATGATTAAATTAAGGGAGGGATTAACAATTAAGGGTATGAGTTCCTATAAAGAAAAACTTAGCATATTATCCGAAATGATTGCTTTTGCAAAGGCAGATCATGCTTTAAAAGATACTGAATATAATTTTCTGTTCGGTGTGGCGGTTAGTTTGGGTATTGATAAGGAAATATTTAATTCGCTTCTCGACAAACAGGTAAAAATAATCGTGCCTAAAACACAGGCTGATCGTATTCTTCAATTCCACAGACTGGTACTGTTAATGAATGTTGACCAGGAACAACATCAAATAGAAATTGGTAAATTACACGATATTGGATTGGGCATGGGTTTACCTCCATCTGCCATAGAACAGGTACTTACCGTTATGCACGATTACCCTGATATGATAATTCCTCCTGAAGTGCTTATCAATATTTTTAAAGCACATTACAACTAAATTTAAGTATCAATCTTCCATTAAATTCATTCTTCCTTCTAAGAATTTAACATGTAATTTAAAAAAGCCTTTTAGCAACAAAAAGTTTTTGCTTTGTAGTTAAGTTTATGCGCCATAATGGCACTAATATAATTCGTTACCAAGCCAAAAAGGCAGTTAATTGAACTTGGTATATGATTTGACTATTATTAAACAAGTAAATAAGTTTAATAAAAAATATATCACCATGAGTATAGTTAAAAGAAATAATTTGGTTTTTCCTTCCCTAATGAATGAAATCCTTAAACCGGATTGGTTTGGGGGACTGGAAAATTATGGGAACACATTTCCTCCAGTAAACATTCAGGATAATGAAACAAGTTTTGAGTTAGAATTATCTGTTCCAGGAAGAGTAAAAGAAGATTTCAATATCGAAATTGATGAACAGGTTTTGACAATTAGCAGTGAAGCGAAAAAAGAAGAAGTAATTAAAGAAGAGGGTTACACGCGGAGGGAATTTTCTTATTCTTCATTTAAAAGATCGTTTACGCTTCCAGAAACGGTTAATGAGGAGGGAATTAAAGCCTCTTATGAAAATGGTATTTTAAGTTTTAATCTACCTAAGAAAGAAGAGTCACTTCCTAAACCCAAAAGATTAATTGAGATTGAGAAATAAGTATTAAAAATACTATGTGGTGCCCTCTTAAGGGTATTCATAATGGTTGGTTTGTTTAGTTGGTTAGGAAGAGCGCCTTGATTATTCAGGGCGCTCTTTTTTAGCTTTGGTGTTGCAGCATTTTTATTTCATCTCTGAGTTTTGCGGCATGCATAAAATCCAAATCTTTAGCTGCTTTTTCCATTGCTTTTCTCTTGTCTCGGATCAGCTTTTCCCTTTGCTCTTTCGTAATATATTGTAAGTCAGGTTCTGCAGCCCTAATTTCTTCTTTTATAAAATGGTAGGTCGAGACAGAATTCTTGGCCAGTGCATTGTCTAAACTTTTATTAAGCGCCTTAGGAATGATATTATTTGAAATATTATACGCTGTTTGTTTTTCCCGTCTATAATTCGTCTCATCAATCGTCTTTTGCATGCTTGCTGTAATTCTGTCAGCATACATAATTGCTTTGCCGTTTAAATGGCGAGCTGCTCTTCCAACAGTTTGCGTTAATGAGCGGTTACTTCTCAGAAACCCTTCTTTGTCTGCATCCAATATGGCCACAAGGGATACCTCAGGCAAGTCTAAACCTTCTCTTAACAAGTTAACTCCAATTAAGACATCAAAAACCCCTTTTCGTAAATCCTGCATTATTTCAACCCTCTCCAATGTGTCCACATCACTATGAATATATCGACATCGAACATTGATTCTTGCAAGATATTTAGCGAGTTCCTCGGCCATTCTTTTGGTCAGTGTTGTTACAAGGGTACGTTCGTCTAATTCTACCCGTTGTTGTATTTCTTCTACCAGATCATCAATTTGATTTAAACTTGGACGGATATCTATTTCCGGATCTAAAAGGCCTGTAGGACGAATTATTTGTTCAACAAAAACACCCTGACTGTTCTGCAATTCATAATCTGCAGGGGTAGCACTAACATAGATTACCTGATTCTGAATTGCTTCAAATTCTTCAAATTTTAAAGGACGGTTGTCCATGGCTGCCGGCAAGCGAAATCCATACTCCACAAGATTTTCTTTTCTAGACCTGTCACCTCCATACATTGCATGCACCTGAGGTATTGTAACATGACTCTCGTCAACAATCATTAAGTAGTCATCCGGAAAATAGTCCAGTAAGCAGAATGGTCTGGTGCCAGGTTCACGACCGTCAAGATACCTTGAATAATTTTCGATACCCGAGCAGTATCCTAATTCTCGGATCATTTCCAAATCAAAATTGGTACGCTCTTCGAGTCGTTTGGCTTCAAGGGGTTTAGGAATACTTTTAAAGTATTCCACCTGATTTACAAGATCTTCCTGTATCTGATGAATGGCTCCCTGAAGGATGTCGGGTGAGGTCACAAACATATTTGCCGGATATATATTTAGGTTTTCATATCGCTCCAATGCCTTATTTTTATATGGATCAAATGCTTCAATTTCTTCTATCTCATCCCCAAAGAAATGGATTCTATAGGCGTGATCAGCATAGCTTGGAAATACATCTACGACATCCCCCTTTACTCTAAAATTTCCATTTCGGAAATCTGCTGTCGTTCTTGAATAAAGACTCTGTACAAGTTGATGGAGGAATTTGGTTCTGGAAATAACCTGATCTTTCTGAACTGAAACTACATTTTTTTGAAATTCCACAGGGTTACCAATACCGTATAAACAGGAAACGGAAGCCACTACAATAACATCTCTTCTTCCGGATAACAGAGACGAAGTAGCACTAAGTCGCAATTTCTCTATGTCCTCATTTATAGAAAGATCCTTTTCGATATACAATCCAGAGGTAGGAATATAAGCTTCAGGCTGATAGTAATCATAATAGGAAACAAAATATTCAACGGCATTTTCAGGAAAAAACTGTTTGAATTCAGAATATAGTTGAGCGGCTAATGTTTTATTGTGTGCCAAAACCAGTGTTGGCCGTTTAACTTCTTCAATTACATTGGCCACTGTAAACGTTTTACCAGATCCCGTAACTCCTAATAATGTTTGATAACGTTCACCAGTTTCTATACCTTCTGTCAGCTGTTTAATGGCTTCAGGTTGGTCTCCTGTTGGATCAAATTCCGATACTACCTTAAATTTCATTTAGCAAAGTTACAAAAGGGTAATTATTATTCTTAGAAGGATATATATTATGTATGTTTTACCTTTTCAAGGCAAAAAATCCCTGGATTTCGTTATTTAAGTTATCCCTTGCCTTAAACCAATAACTGGAGGCGGGTAGTGGCTGTCCGTTAAATGTGCCATCCCATCCCTTTGAAGTGGGCATAATCTGGGCTAATAATATCCCATACCTATCAAAAACATGAATATAGGAAAGTTGAATTTCATTGCTTTCACGAGGGGAAATATATTGCCAATAGTCGTTGATACCGTCCCCATTGGGAGTGAAAAACTTTGGAAAATCATCAGGGTTCAATTCCCTTTCAATGATCCTCTGCGCAATTCCGCATCCATTCTTATCATTAACATAAATAGTATGGGTGCCTTCAGTAAGCCGGTTAAAGATGGCCCTATCCTGATAAGGACCCTCTATATTGTCCAGCGCATACTCGTAATCCCCAAGTCCGCTGACCTCAATCTGTATTTGTCTTCCATCTACTTCCTGAGAGCTACTAACTGAAGTAATCTGGGCTATTTCAGATAATATTACATTAAAATCTTTAGATATTCCGCACTCAAATGTTTCCCCTCCCTGTAGAACGAAATTATATGCCTCATAGCGATAAGACCCTACTTCAGAAAGTGAAACTTCTGAGGTTGAGGAAAGTAAAGATTCAGTGCCATCTTCATTTATTTTAAACCATCTAAAACCTTCTGCTGCATCATCCGTACTAATCAGTGTTGGGATGTCATTCTTACACAGCCCAATCTGACTTGGAAAATTGCTTTCTGGTTTTCTTGGGATAATTTCCCCACTTACTGCATCAAAATAGGCATTACAATCAACAACAGCATTCCCTGTTGTAAAACTTTCTTCTGCGCAAGATCCGGCATCCCCGTTTTCATTATATGGGGTAATTGTTACAAAGACAGGACTATCCTGTGGAAAATCACCCAAAGGATTAAAGGTTAATACATTCCCTACATCCAAATTATTCAATAAATCGGTAGCTCCTGCCGAAGTGCCAACCGATAATCTATAGCCTGTAGCAGTCGCAGCATAAGCCCATTGGATTTCACTCTTAACAGATACATTTCCTTCATTATTTACTGGTTCAACTAATGAGGTACAGGGCGGAGGTGTCGTTACTTCTTCCGTGGTAAATGATTCACTTGTACATATGATAAGTTCTCCATCAAATAAAAATAAGCTTATAGTTACCCAAATTGTCGTGCTTTCAGGGAGACCTACTTCGGGAGTATAGCTATTGGTAAGACCTGCTGAACGTCTGTTCAAAATGTCCACGCCCCCAGGTGTGGTTCCAAGGGATACCAAATATCCAACGATACCGGGAACAGGTGGCCACGTTATAGTGGTGTTAACTGGTACTGCCAAAGAACCATTAGTAGGACTGGTAATAGTGGGACAGCTCTGTCCCATTGCCAAAACTAAGTGAAATATGAATAGTATGCTTAGTGCTAACTTTTTCATTTGATAAAAACCATTAATCGGAACATTTTTCATAGCTATTATCTTTTTAATGCAAAATGTCCTTGTATTTGACCACTACTCTCAGAAATTGCCTTAAACCAATAATCAGTTGAGGGTAGGGGTCTCCCATTAAAACTTCCATCCCAGCCATTAGAAGCAGGTTCTATTTGAGCCAAAAGCGTTCCATATCTATCAAATATTTGTATTACTTCTATGCTTAGTTCACCTGTGAAAGGGGTTGGAATAAACTGCCAAAAGTCATTAACCCCATCGCCATTGGGGGTAAAAAATTTCGGAAACCCTTCCAGTGTTAAATCCTGTTCTATGCTTTCTTGTGCTATTCCGCAGCCGTTTTTATCTCTAACATATACTGTATATGAACCAGCAGGGATATTGTTAAAAACATTACTGTCCTGATAAGGACCATTTATATCATTTAAAGCATATTCGTAGTCGCCAATTCCACTTACTTCCACCGTAATTCTAATTCCTGTTTCTAAGGTTGCTATTACTACGGAATTAATAGTTGCCAATTCCGATGATATCAGGTTAAAAATTTGAGATGAAGGACATTCCACAGTACCACTGGCTTGCACTACTGTATTGTATGCTTCATAACGGTACTCACCTGTTTCCGTAAGGGTCGCATTAGATGTGCTTGAGATCAGGGTTTCATTCCCAAATTGATCTATCTGAAACCACCTGAATCCTTCCGCTGTATCTGTTGAACTCACTAAAAAAGGAAGTTCATCCTCACAAATAGAAAAAGTGTCGGGAAAAGATATTTCCGGATTTATGATGATAAGTTCCCCTGTAACTGAATCAAAATAGGGACCGCACCCAATAATAGTGGAGAAAGACTCCTGGGTACAATCTATGGCATTTCCAGCTGCATTAAAAGGAATAATAGTTACAAAAAAAGTCAGGTTTGGTTCAAAGTCGATTACAAATGTTGAATTCGTAGTGAATATGACATTGTCTAATACTTCTGCCGTAAAGGGCGAACTTCCAATAGTTACCCTATATCCTTCAGCATCCGCGACTTCTGTCCATTCTATTAAAGGTGTAACGGGAACATTTATGGCACCGTTTAAAGGGTTAGTGAGAGTTGTACAAGCGGGTGCTATGGCTATGGCGCCGGTTGTAAAACTTTGTTCCGGACAAGGTGAAAGATCACCGTTTTCATTGTAAGGCGTAATTTGAACAAAAACCTGAGTACTTGGTGGCAAGTCCAGAATGGGATTATACGACAGGACATTACCTAGGTCCTGATTATTCACAATATTACCTAGTCCCGGTACTGTACTCATGGAAATTCGATAGCCAGTAGCCGTAGGCGAATAATTCCATCTAATGTTTGTAGCTATGTTTACATTGGTGGCACCATCTACAGGGTTTGTAACCACAGTGCAGGCAGGGGGAATGATAACATCTTCAGTCCGAAATGTTGAGCTTGGGCAGACCACATCAGGGATATCGGCATCAAAAAAGAAAAGTGTAAGGCTTACATATAAATCTCTATTTTCAGGTAAACCGAAAGGGGGAGTGTAAGAAAGGGAATTTCCCAGATTTTCTTGATTAACTATATCCACACCCCCCGGCGTGGTGCCAATAGAAATAACATACCCCGGTACACCTACTACGGCGTCCCAGGTAATGGTTGCGTTAACAGGCACGTTCACAGATCCATTGGCAGGAAATGTCAGTACTGGAGAATTACATACCTGTGCTGATAAATAAAATGACCAGCATAGTAATATATATAAGACGGTATATTTCTTATCTATTCCCAATTTGTATTTTCTAGTTCCAAGTTCAAAACAATTTTATAATTACTTTTTATTTACCTTTTTAGGGTAAAGTGACCCTTAATTTCTCTGCCATCCTGCAATCTTAGATTAAACCAATAATCAGAGGCAGGCAATATGTTAGAACTTGATGTGCCGTTCCAACCTTGTTCTTCGGGATTGATTTGTGTAACAAATTTTCCATAACGATCAAAAATAGAGATCATGGCATTAGGTTGAAATTCTTCATTTATTCCTGTAATTTGCCAGTAATCATTAACTCCATCCCCGTTTGGAGTAAAAAATTTGGGATAGCCCATAACAGAAATATCTTTTACTGCTTCTCCACAGCCATTTGTGTCCCTTACTGTAATGCTTAAAAAACCTGGTTCAATGTTGTAAAAAACATTCTCTGGTTGATAGTTAATCCCATCAAGTGAATATTCATAAATACCCTCTCCGATCACCTCAATCTCCACGGAATTAATATCTGAAAAATCAGTAATATTGATATTCTGAATTATTGGCCTACCCGAAGAAATTACAGCGAATTTTGCGCTATTTTCACAGCTTATTTCCACTCCTCCAATCTCATAAATAAAGGTTGTTTCAAGTATATAATCCCCTACTTCTTTTATACTGACCTCTGGCTTTTCAGATAAAAGTTCTTCCCTGTTGTTTATTTGCTGTGACCATCGGTAAGAACTAAAACCTTCCGGGCCATTTACAGAAAGCTCCTCACCCTCACATATTGTATAATTCTCTGCTAGGAATAGTTTGGGAGATTCAGTAACCACTAATTCTATAGCATCCACGCCCAAACACTGTCCGGAGCTTTCCCGCAGGCCATAGATGGTCGACGTTTCGGAAATGTAAAGATTGTCTACTTCATTTTCTTCAAAAGCCACATCCTCAAGCGTTTCATAAAATCTAATTTCTTCATTAGTATATTTTTCCGCAATAGTTTCAAGGTCAAAGCTGCTCAGTAGAATATCGTCTTCCGAAATTTCGTCGCAACTGTAAAACGGACCAAATGGACTTGCCTCAATACTAACCGGGTATATTTCAAGGAGTAATTCCCCTAAGTATGTGCAACCCAAAATGTTTACAGCTTTGTAATATAACCTTTGGTTAAATGCAGAAGTATTATAATACTCTGTAGTATTGGGAATGCTGATGTCATTATCCCTGTTAGAGATACTTTCATAGAAATAAAAAAGTATATCCGGATCATTATTAATTTTTTCTAAATTAATTGCAGCTATACCATCGGTTGAATTGCTAACATCAAGATCACATTTTGTCAGAGTGATAATCGGGTCTGGAACAGGAATTATTTTCACAAGGGCCTCACCAAGAATAGGACATTCAGAAGGATCAGAGGGTATAATATCCAAACTGTAGCGCCCGGAATCATCAATATCTGCATTTGTTATTTCCAAATAATAACCTGTAGGGACGGCAATTGGAGCTCCATTCTTTAACCAGGAATATGTTGCCCCTGGAATTTCTTCGGCTTCCAGTCTAAAAGTTTCCCCTGTACATATTGTTAGGGTACTGCTTCTCGTTCCATCATTGTTTAGAACCAATTGTGTTTTACCAAAAAACGACTGAATAAAAGGGGGTAACCCCTGGGTAGCGTTCTTTTCCAAAAATACGGCATTGTGTTCATAATTGGCAGCAGCTCCCTTTTCATCAGGATTATTGATAGCCCCTAAATAAGGTGTGCCCTGAAAATAAGTATTCGCTATCGTTCGGTATATTTTTCCATTAATTGCTAATTGCAGTGCCCCTCGAAATATTGTTCTTGAATCTAGTATTACCTCTGAAGCAGAAATATCAGCGGCATTCAAGTCATATTGTAGTAAGTTGGATTTATGCCCTGAATCTTGAAGATTATCGTTTGAAGTATGTACATAAAGATAATCTCCTTCGGGGGAAAACTCCACCCCATAGGGAAATTGGTTCTGTTCAGATGTGGTTATTAGTTGTTGATTAGAGAGTATTCCAGTTGATGTATCAAAATCATAAAGATACAGCCCATCTCTAACATTTGCACTTGCTATTTTAGTACCGTCTGATGAAAATTTCAAGTACCCTCTGGGATCTGCAATGGCTATATCATCAAAACTTGTTTTTACCGGGTCATTTAGCACACCTGCTGCATTTATTTCGTAGGAATAATATGTATTTAATATGCCTGAACCCCCTCTGGCGGAGCCAAGTGTTAGTACCCAGACTGAATTATCTGCACAATCCTTTAGTACAGCTGTTATTTTTTCTGAACTGTCTTTTAATAATTTAACATTTTTTTGAATTACG
The DNA here is from genome assembly GCF_039969275.1 of Eudoraea sp. Lineage (GTDB taxonomy): Bacteria > Bacteroidota > Bacteroidia > Flavobacteriales > Flavobacteriaceae > Eudoraea. The sequence continues at coordinate 332,478 of NZ_JBDVOC010000010.1, read as the reverse complement.
GCTCCATTTCCATTGTTCAGAGAAATATCTACTACGGTATAATTAAATCCAAAATCGGGATCAACTTCGGCAATTGATGTATCTACCGTAAATATGTAGAATTGATTTGGGTCCTCGGGTTTGGGAACAATAAGTGCGGATTGGGTGCTGGTTGGATCCCCTAACAGGCCTTCACCATTTTGCATTATTTCATTTGTCTGATCATAAACCGTAATCCCATCTGTATAGAAAAGTAAATTACCGAAAGTATCAGAAATGGCCGCACAGCCTTCAAAGGTATTGAGTTTACCATTTTTAAGTGCCGTAACGCTGCCGTCATTATTAAATCTTAACCCTGCTTCATTTCCAAAGTACCAATTGGACGCTTCGCCCTGACCTGAGACAAAAAGGGGGCAAATAATCAGAAAGAGCAATAATGTCCCAATCTTTTTCATAGTGTTCTTCCAAACACCACAAGATACTACAAATCCCTCTTTTTTAGTAAAGCATACGATAAATAGACAAAAATGGCTGTCCAACCCGTGACTATAAGAATCTCATAGAATTGAACATGATAGTCCAGTGCAAGTTCTTCACCAATTTGATCGGCTACTGTTTGTACCGCACTCAATCTTGAAAAAGGTTCTTTAATCAGATTAAACATGGAATTTAAAGGGAAAAAACCCATGATGGCATCAGTAGTTTCACCATCAAAAAGTTTCCATCGGATCATACCCCGTACAAACCCTTCGAAAACCTGCCACAAAATTAGAAAACCTAGTGCAAATGCGGAGCGTTTTACAAGTATTCCGAGAAATAAACAGAATGAGAAGAATCCGACGAGTTTTATGAAAAAAGCCAGTAAAAATTCCATATCAGAAAAAATGATGGAGATTTCATTATAATCTGAATAGATAAGCCCAAGTATCATTGAAACTACAAATACAAATACTGTCGAAATTAACGCAAATGAAATAACGGTAAGAAATTTCGAAAGAATAAATTCCTTTTTAGAAAGCCCATCAATTAAGTTCTGCTTTATTGTTTTATTGCTGTATTCATTTGCCATCATAGAGACTATGACTATGGCTAAGAAAAGTTTGAAAAACGCGGTTATAAACGTGTTGAAATGCCAGATATAGGGAAAATTAAATATCCCCTGTTCCGCTAAATGAAATTTCACAGGTCCAATATCAAACTTTATGGCCGCTACTAATGCAATTGAAGTAAGGAGCACAAAATAAGCAAGGATAAGTGCCCTGCTTGCCTTATTATTCCAAAGTTTTATAAATTCTATCTGTAATAACCTTTTCATTGTTTTTCGATTTGGGAATTTAAACAGTTTGATTTTCAGTAAGTGTTAGGAATTGTTCTTCCAGACTTTCTCTTCTTTTGACCAAATGCGAGAGGACAATACCTTTTTTAAACAGGGAATTATTCAATTCGCGGGCGTTCATCTCCTTTTTTAGAAAGGCCGTAATAAGTCCGTTATACGTTTTAATTTCACCAAAATTTGGATGTTCCTCCAGAAAATTTATTAACACCTCGTTGTCATCAGTTTTAAGTTCAAAGAATCCAAAACTCGCCAACATACCGTCCACACTACCAGAATAAAGTTTTTTACCTTTTCTTAGAATGACTACATGACTGCATACTTTTTCAACTTCATCCAATAAATGCGACGCAAGAAGGATAGTTGTGCCTTCAGAGGCAATCTTCTTTATAATTTCCCGAATTTGATGAATTCCCTGAGGATCCAAACCGTTAGTAGGTTCATCTAAAATGAGAATTTCTGGATCATTTAACAAGGCAGAAGCAATGGCAAGACGTTGTTTCATTCCAAGTGAGTATGTCCTGAACTTGCTGTCCTTCCTTTCCCATAACCCTACAAGTTCCAATTTATCTTTTATTTTTTCTACAGGAACGTCTTTAATTTTACAGACCAATTTTAAATTTTGAATTGCGGTCATATAAGGGTAGAAGTTAGGCCGCTCTATTATAGCGCCGACTTTTTTTAACGCTTCATGGGTTGTGGTATTTCCATCAAACCAGGAAAAACTTCCATTTGTACTATTGACCACATTTAAAACGATTCCTAGCGTGGTTGATTTCCCACTTCCGTTGGGTCCCAGAATACCATAAACATTGCCTTTTTCAATAGAAAAAGATAAATCCTGAACTGCGGTAAGATAACCGAATTTCTTTGTAAGATTGCTTACTGTTAGAATCGTTTCCAAATTAGATGGAGTTTTTAGGTTGTGTTTAGTATACTTGACGAAGAAATCGTTATTTTGTTACAAAAGCAACAAAATTAATATTTAACGTATGTCCGGAGAAAGATTAATGTCGAAGAAGAAACCCGCCTATCCTGTAAGCCCAAAATTGGATGCCTATTTGGACCAGTATAACAGAAAAATTGAAATACCTATTTTTTATGAAGACCTATTGCGTTTTGCGGGTTCGGTTGTAGTGTATGATGATGATGGGAATGATACCCTATGGGTTAGAGTTTATTATTCTGATTCTGAAAGACTTGAGATTGATCAAAGTCTTAAACAGGTATACTCTATTTTACACTCTGATGGCAGTGATAGGATCTTCCAATATTTGAATATTGATGCGGTAGACTATTGTACTTTTGGTAATTCTAAACCCTTCCGTATCAAAGTCAGGAACATTCTCAATGATAACTTTCTGTATTTCTATATCAAGAAAACAGATGCGTCCCGTATTTACGGCCTGGAACTGGAGCATATGTTATCGCCCTATAATTTAAATTTTCTGGTACATAGGGATACCCTGATAGAGGAGCACATTGCCGGTATTCCCGGGGATGTATTTATTAAAGATATGTTACCTAATTGTACAGAATCTGAAAAGGCTCAGCTTGCAAAAGAATTTGTAAAATTTAATGAGCGCTGTATGATCAGGCTATTGGGGGATATGAGATCTTATAATTATGTAATTGTTCCCATGCATGATTTCGATCATGTAGTTTACAAAATAAGGGCTATTGATTTTGACCAACAGAGTTTTGAAGGTAAACTCAAAGTATACCGTCCGCAGTTTTTTAAAGAGAATTACATAATGGTTCAAATGGTACAAAACAAATTACAACGTGATTCTGTTGATCAATATAAGATTGAAGAGCGCTCTATAGTCGCGAAGAGGATTATAAGTTCAGGAGATAGAATTAACCAATTGGTAAATATTTGTAAAGCTGATAACATATCACTGCCAGAAAACATTGAAGCGCTTAGCAAGCAGATTTATGAACTTACATTAGACGTTAACTTTAAGAAATGCAAAACCATGGGGCAATTATTGGATCTTGCTCTCGATTTTGTAAAGCGTAATTACGAAGATGTGAGTATGAAGCAAATTATTGAGAAAAAGATCAAAATGCCATAAAACTTATGTTTTCTGTTCCTTATTAAAATATACAAGGTAGTAATACATTTGCCGTTCCTCATCCCATCCCTTTTCCACGAATTTTTCTGCTGATTCAGGATTAATAAAATCCATCTTAATCTGAATATTCGTGTCCAGCTGAATGATATTTTTTATTTTTTTACGAGTATCAGACACAGCTTTATTCGCTATATCAAAATTGGAAATATCTTCTATACTATATTTTGGTCCTTTCTCTGTTTTATAATGCTTAAATTCGGGGATCAAATCCGGATTCTCTATTACTTCATTCAGGAAATTACTTTCCTCGAAAGCATCATTTTTAGCAAAATGGTTAACAGCCCTGTTCATGAACATAACTTCCTGTTTTTTGTCTTCTGCAGGCAGTACGACATCTTTCGCAAAGTTTTGACAAAATTTCAGATAGTTTTTGGTGTAAAAATTATCGTCAGCCAGGGCATCTACTCCAAGAAAACTCTCTAACCAATATTTCGTATCATACCTATTGCTATCAACAGATAGTACCTTATAACCGTCAGACTTATTTACATTAAAGATTAGGCAGCCTTTATCCAGTTTATTGATATTGATTCCTTGTTGTACAATTAAATCGAGATTGGTTCCATTTTCTGAAAACTGTAAAAAATCCTGTTTTATTTCGCTTTTAAAGATCCCGATCGCATCCGTTTTCTCATTATCGAGAAGTATATCGGTCAGATATGTAATATATATCTCACCACTTTTTATATGAGGATGATTGGATTGATCATATAAATGTTTAGTCAGATTTAGTGATATCTCATGAGTCCGCTCCGGCTTTTCAAAAATATCAGAAACAAGCTTATACACCTCATTAAATTCAATATCAATCTCATGCGTAAGACGATAATAATTTTCCTCTTTTTCTCGAAAGGGCTTAAAAAAGTATTCCTTTAATAAACTATTAGTTTCGTCGTCAAGGATAAAAGGTTCTTTAGAGAGAAACATTGGTTCTGCTTTGCTTTTATTTCCTATACGGTGCAGTGATACACCTTCAATTTGGGTGGCATAGAGATTGATCATAGTAATTCTTTGGGATTAGTCTTTTGGTTTTGTTCGATATTTATTGTGGGGAAGAGATTAGGCATTGATTAAATAGGCATCTGCTTTTTTATTTAAGTCAAATAATATTAATTCCAATTTTCATCAAAATCCATATCATCATAGTTTTCCAGAGGTTCATCAAAATCCAAGGATGGATCCGACTCAAATTTCTTTTCCGGAGGAGCTTCAGGCAATTCACCAAAGCTGAATAAAACATTGGGATAAGGCCTTCCATCTTCTTTTTCAGCTACATCAGCCAATTCAACAAAAAATGTCCACATACTTAAAAAATCATATACATAAATGAGCTTAGGGGTTTCTTCCGTCAGAATATCCTCTAATGAAATCTCGTTCATTAAGCGAACATTGGAACCATTTTCACTAGTGTCAAAAAGAGGAATTTCTTCATCCTGGTTCCACAGCTCATCGCAGGTGTAAAAAGAGGCCATCTCATTTCCTAAAAAACCAAAGGACTGAGTAATAGTATTGTGTAAATCTTCCAGAGTAACATGGCGTTCTATTTCTATATCCCTAAAGATGTCTTCTTGAGTATCCAGGATTATCCTGATTTTATAAATCATTAACTCTAATTTATGCGTGGGGGCAAAGTTACAAAGTTTTCTGACTTATTTTTCCTTTTGTGGCTTCCAAAACTAAATAGAATTGTATCCCAAATAGAAATGCGGCCAATATCAAATGCAGTGGTTGACTGGCAAACGGGAAATCGAAATAATACATTACAATCCCTGTAATTACTTCAAGTAAAAGAAGACCTAAAACCCATTTTATTTTTGAATACCCCAACCTTTTTTGAGATATATAATATGCTAAGTAGAGATTAATGAATACTACTAAAATTGAAAAAGAGCGATGGATATAAAATTGCAATGATGGATTGACGAGCCAAATATCTTTGGCATTTTCCCCAAATAAATCTATTTGGTGGTCTACAAACTGTCTTACTTGTGTTCCTAAAATAATTTGTATTAAGGTAAGACCTAATGCGATCCATATGATTAATGTTGCTTTTTTATCATATTTCTCATTTTGAGAAATGGGATCAGTTTTAAAAATAAGATAGACCAGCAATGCTACAATGAAAAGGGCCATAACCATATGCACCGTTATTTTTACAGGTTCAAGAACGGAATAAACCACTGTTGCACCCAACCAGGCTTGAAAACCCATAGAGAACACAACCAGCCAGGATATTATAGTAATTCTTTTCTTTTTTTTCCAATATCCGAATGAAGCGATAGCCAGCACCAAGGTGCCGAGACCGGCCAGGGCGCCAAAAAGCCGATTTATAAATTCGATCCAAGTATGCCAGGGATTAAATTCCGCATAATCGTGTTTGGTATAGGTTTCCCAATTATTGATTTCGAAGAAATCAGAAGTCTTTAAATCATTTTTAGCTACCTGGAGGGTTTCATTCAGAATTATAACTTGTCCCTTTTTATAATCTTTGTTCGGTTGCCACTGTAGTTCAGATTCATTGGTAGGAGGTATATAATGACCGAAGCATTTTGGCCAATCGGGGCATCCCATACCGCTTCCTGTCATGCGAACCACAGCTCCTGCTATGATTACCAAATAAACAAGTACCAATGAAATTTTGGAAATTTTTCTAAAATTCTTTTGCATAGGAGCTTAAAATTCTAAGCAAAATTACTACTCTTTTATTCAAATACTTGCATAATCCTTTTAAGAGAAATAATAAATATTAGTAATTAAACTCATTGGATTAAAACAAAAGTTCTCATTTACGCTTTACAACTTTTCTAAAAATTTGTCCTAGTTATTTTTCGTGAAAACCTAATTCTGTGCCTTTTTTGATCATAAATTTATAAGCGGGTTCGTATTCATTTAGAATCTCACCTTCCAGAATAGCCTCTTTTATTGCATCTTTTATGATGCCAATTTCTTTAGAGGGTTTAAGGTTAAAAGTTTTCATAATTTCCTCACCACTTATTGGGGGTTGAAAATTTCTTAAATGATCACGTTCTTCTACTTCAATTATTTTTTGTCTTACAATCTTAAAATTGTTTTTATACTTTTTCTGTTTATAAGAATTTTTTGTAGTAATATCAGCCTCACATAGGGTCATAAGATCGTCTACGTGCTCTCCGGCATCAAATACCAATCGTCTTACTGCTGCATCAGTTACATTATCCTGTGAAAGAATTATCGGCCTTGAACTCATTCGTACCATTTTCTGGACAAATTTCATTTTGTCGTTTAATGGCATATGCAATCTTTTAAATAATTTAAATACCATTTTAGAACCTACAAATTCATGTGCGTGAAAGGTCCAACCTATCTTATTATCAAACCTTTTGGTGGGTGCCTTGCCTATATCATGCAGCAGTGCTGCCCATCGTAACCATAAATTTTCGCTAGTCTCAGCAATATTATCAACAACTTCCAGAGTGTGCCAAAAATTGTCTTTATGGCGTTGTCCCTCAATTTCTTCAATACCTTCCAAAGCTGTTAATTCAGGTAGTAAAAAGGGTAATAATTCGGTATTATGTAAAAGTTTTAGACCAATAGATGGCTGATTACATGCTAGAATTTTATTTAATTCATCAACAATTCGCTCCTGAGAAATTATTTCTATTCGTTCCTTATTTTCTATAATAGCTTGAAGCGATTTTAATTCGATGTTAAAACCCAGTTGTGTAGCAAAACGAATAGCTCTCAACATTCTCAAAGGATCATCAGAATAGGTTACGGAAGGATCTAATGGGGTCCGAATTAATTTATTATTCAGGTCTTTAACTCCATCAAACGGATCTAGTAGTTGGCCATAATCTGATTCATTAAGTGATATAGCCATGGTATTTATAGTAAAGTCACGTCTTTTCTGGTCATCTAATAGTGTTCCATCCTCAACAACAGGCTTTCTACTATCTCTTGTATAACTTTCTGTTCTGGCGCCTACAAATTCTATTTCCCAATTATGATGTTTTATCATCGCGGTCCCAAAATTCTTGTAGACCGAAACATTGGGTTTTCCCTTGAGTTTTGAGGCTACCTTTTTAGCGAGCTGAATTCCACTACCTACAGCAACAATATCTATATCCTTAGATTTACCCCTTTCCAATATAAGATCTCTAACATATCCACCAATTACATAGCTGTCCATAGAAAGCTCCTTCGCAGAGCTTGCAATAATTGGGAAAATGGAGTCTTGTAAGCTTTTTTTGTAATTTGTCAGCGTCATAATTTAGATCACTTCTGAATCGAGTTGCCAAGGTGGGTAGAAATCCGGAATAATAAAACTAGGATTTTTTGTTGTTCTACTTACGGATAATTTTTACAGTTCCATCATTACCCAATTTAATAATGGAAGAAGGTGATTTAATAGTTGTTTTCTGCTCCAAATTTACCACATAGTCCACACCTTTTAAAATCAAATCACTTATTTCTGTAAAATTCTCCGGTGTAGGTTCCCCACCTAAATTTGCAGAAGTAGAAACAATGGGTCTTTTGAAATTTTGAATTAAGCGTTGACAGAACTGATCAGACGCGACTCGTATAGCGAGCGTGTTATCCTCGGCAATAAGATTCCGAGCAACACCTATTGGGTTATCATAAATAATAGTAACTGGTCTTTCAGATAGATCCATGATATCATAAGCTGCTTCAGGAACTTTTTCTACATATTGTTCCAGCATAAACTGATTAGAAACCAGGCAGATCATTGTTTTTTTATCCGATCTTTTTTTGAGTTTGTATATTTTCTCTACTGCACTCTTATCTGTAGCATCGCAGCCAATACCCCAAACCGTATCGGTCGGATACAGTATAATTCCTCCCTCTTTTAAAATTTCTATTGCTGCCGCTATTTCTTCTTTGATCATTACTGTTTAAAAAGGGATAAAGTTTTTTTCGACTTAATTCAGTCCTAATTTATGGCAAAATACGTTGTTCTTGTTTTAACGATTTTCCCATTGGAAGTCCAATTAATATACGATGGAATAATTTAAAATATTTAGGTTTTACAATAGAAACCAGACCATAGCGCAAAATAAAAAACAGTCTTAATATTTGATAATGAAAATACCCGTAGTTCTTTCGTATAACATAGAACATTGACGTTTTAAGTTCAATTTTTGTTCGGATATTCCAGGCGGTTTTTTGAATACTCACTCCTTGATAATGAAGATATGAAGCAGAGGGAACAAAATATGTTTTTCTATTTTTCTTCTTTAACCTATAACAGATATCACTCTCCTCAAAATACAAGAAAATAGTTGTATCAAATCCCCCTACGGAATCAAAATCCTTAGCCCTAAAGAACATAAAGCTACCATTTACATAATCAACTGATAATGGTGTTGCATACTGTTTTCGTCTGTTAGGCTTCGTTCTTGGAAAAACTAATTCCAACATTTTTTTACCAAAAATTTCCCTTCCAATAGAAGTGAAATGATCAAAGCTAACTTCTTTCTTTTGGTGCTCATTAAAAATTTGAGGTCCGCATAATGCTGCATCCTCTGTTTTTTCCATAAAATCAAAACATATTTTTATAGGATCTTTTATAAGTAAAGTATCATTATTTAAGAATAGGTAATAGGTGGCATTAGCATACTGAACCCCATGCATATTACCACCGCCAAAACCAGTATTTATCCTGCTTCGGTATAGACTTATATTGGTGTTTTTTAACTCAGAAATATAGTTTTTCAATACTTCATAATCTTCATTTTTGGAGGCATTGTCTACTACAATAATTTCGCACGAAATTGTACCTGTCGTATTTTCCAAAACGCTTTGAATACACTTTTTGGAAAACTCAGAAGAATTGTAATTAATAATGATTATGGCTAAATCAAATTTAGTACTTCTCATTCAACGAGTTATCTGTTATTGCTCTATTGCAATATTTATTTAGGAAAAGAAGTAATTGATCTTCAAAAAGAATAGGTGTAAAATATTCGTAGAGGGATCTTATTACTTTTTTAATTTTCTTTTTATTCATATTTACAAATAATTCCGGATGATAGTCATTTAGATGGATGGCAATATTCAACTCAGATGAACTATCATGCCACGCCTCTTTAACAATAAAAGGACTAAAGAGGCAAAATGTTGGCACCCCCAGGGCTTTAGCTATATTAGCGGCCCCTCCTTCATTTCCAATTAGGGCATCACACTGTGAAAGTATCAGAATAAACTCCCTTAAAGAATTTGCGTAAAAGTCAAAATTTATTAATGATTTGGACACTTCGTTACACTGTTCATAAATGGCCCTGGCCTCATCTCTTTGATTCGGTAAATAATTAAAAAGGACCATACCGTCATTGTTTGAACAAATTATGTCAACAACTTCGGACATATATTCAGAGGGGTAAGTTTTTAAGGCACTACTCCCCAAAATACTTATCATGATCAGTTTCTGGTCAGAGTTTCTTTTTAACTCCCCAACTTTGTGTTTAGCGAAAGAAATTTCTTCCTGGCTAAGATATAATTTAGGAGAGATAGAATAATCATCAAATTCAGATGCGATAGGATTAAGTAATTGCAATCTGATTTTATTAGCAAGTGAATTCTTGTTATCAGCTATTTGGCTTTCTATTACCGTATCAGTATATATCCAGGAAGTGTACCATCTATGGTGAGCAATTTTCTGTTGGGATCGGGCAAAAATAGAAATCAGGTTGCTTTCCAATTTCCCATAAGCATCTATAACTGCATCGTAAGATTGCGTTCGGATCGATTTTAAAAATGAATAAAAGGCCATTTTATTCTCGCTATATTCTTGTTTAAAAACGATGATATGGTCTATATTTGGATTATTATTCAATACCGCTAATGTATTTTCATTTGCAACATAATGCACGGTACATTCAGGGAATAATTGTTTTAAAGTACCACAAATAAGGGTACTTGCTAATACATCCCCTATCATTTTTTGTTGAATGACAAGAAATTTCATTTTCCCCCCATTCCTACTAATAACTTCAGGTGTTTTTGACCTGCTTTTATGATCTAAATGCACACAGACGGAACTATATCGAAGTTGTTTAGACTTAATCCCGTAATTGTGTAAAAGTTCTCTAAGTTCCCTGTCTTCAACTTCATCTCCATTTCCTTCGTCAAAACCATTAACTTTGAGAATATCTCTTTTCCATCCCGAAGAATTGTACTTGTTCCAACTGTATTTTGTGGGTGCGAAAGAATTAAGGACTTTTGAAACTAATCCTCTTGAGGATAGCCTTGAGTTAATGAATGATTTTTCTATTCCTTGCTCTTTAAGCCAGTTGATTTTAAAGCAATTTTGTTCTTCAATGTCCTTTTGTGTCAAAGTCCTTGATATATTCAAAGGCAGCAAATAAGAGACTCCTGAAATAAATGTTTTGGGTTCCTTATTTATATAGTGAACCTGCACAAAATCCTCTCTTGGAATACAGTCACCTTCAGTCATAATTATGTAATCCGTATGGGATGATAAAATGGCTTTATATAATATTTTGCTTTTCTGAAAGCCATGATCCTCTTCCCAAATATGACTTATTGGAAACGATAACCTGGTCTTTATACGATTAATCAATTCCTTAGTTTGGCCCCCCGATCCATTGTCGGCAATGATCAATTCGAAATTCATGAAAGTCTGGCAATTGAATCCCCATAGAACCTTTTCCAACAATTCAGGTTGGTTGTAAGTACTTACTATTACACTTACTAAACTCATTTGAGATTATTTATTTTCACCATTATTACAAATGTAGTTTTTTGCATACCATATCCAATATGCTTTCCTAACTAATACGGGATTAATGCAGATAAAAAGGTCATAAAGTTCAATAAAACAAAGATATCTGCTAAGTATTTAAAATGCGAATATGATGGAATATAATTAAAGGGGTTACGATGTGGATTTGCGCTAAAATAAGTAATAATAATAGCGAAAATTAAAAAAATTGACGCTATTAGCCAGGTTAATATTATTCCTTTCCGGTAATTAAGTAATGAAGTAAGAGAAAAGTGGAGTATCTGTACTTATTCTGGCATAACCAAATAATAAGCAAGGTTATTCTTAGTCTCCAATCTCTTTAATTCCCGAAAACGCTCTAGAACGCCTAGTGAATCGAGATAGCAGATAATAATTCCTTTTTTGCCATCAAGTATACCTAATCGAAGGAAATAACGATGTATAAATTTCCAACTTGGCTTAAGGACCATGTATGCGTAATTGAATTTTTTCTCTTTGAAAAATGACTCTTTAGCCTTTAATCGACCATAACTTATCATTTTCTCTTTGTATTCCTCGAAATTTTTGTAGCAATAATGAATTAGTTTTTCATTTAAGATTCCCGAAGACCCTTTAATATCCAAGGTCTCATGTACCAATTTTTCTTCAGAAAATTTAACTCTACTCTTTCTAAACAGCCGATAGTTCTTATCCGTTTGCCATCCGCTAAAGAGTAAAGTTTTATTCTGGAACATAAACTTCCTATAAAACCAGTACGCTGAGTGTTCAGGGTTGGAATTTAGTGTTTCTAAAATCTCATATTTAAGATTTTCGGAAACAACCTCATCTGCATCTACAAAGAGAACCCAATCATTTGAAGCTTGTTTTAAGGCAAATGATTTTTGTAAGGTAAAGTTATCAAAGGGATGTTGCATTACCTTTACATTATCCAGATTGGCTAAATATTCATATGTCCCATCTGTACTAAAAGAATCAACAACGATTATTTCATCGGCAAAAGCTATAGATTGGATACATTTTTCTATGTAACCAATTTCATTATAAGTAATAATTAATGCTGATATTTTCTCCTTGGAACTCTTCATTTCAAAAATGATATGTAGGTATTATTCCTAAACAATTAACAAAGTTATAACTATTAATTAGAGAAAATATTATCCCAAACAATATTTTTAAAAAAATTATACAGCTACGTTATACTCCCTGAGTGCTTCATTTAAGGAAGTTTTTTTGTTTGTGCTCGCTTTGCGTACACCAATAATAAGAGCACAGGGAACCTGAAATTCTCCCGCAGGAAAATTCTTCGTATAACTACCGGGAATTACTACAGATCTTGCGGGGACCAGACCTTTTCGCTCTACTGGAGTAACACCGGTTACATCAATAATCTTTGTGGAAGCAGTTAACACAACATTTGCTCCTAAAACTGCCTCCTGCTCAACTCTTACACCTTCAACGACAATACATCTGCTGCCAATAAAGGCATTATCTTCAATTATAACCGGCGCGGCCTGTAAGGGCTCTAAAACCCCTCCTATACCAACACCACCACTTAAATGTACGTTTTTTCCAATTTGCGCACAGCTCCCAACGGTGGCCCAGGTATCAACCATAGTACCTTCATCTACATAGGCACCAATATTTACGTAACTGGGCATTAGGATTGTGCCTTTTGAAATGTACGCACCATGTCTAGCTACAGCGTGAGGAACCACGCGAATCCCCTTTTCCTTGTAGCCTCTCTTAAGAGGAATCTTATCGTGATATTCAAAAATCCCTGCTTCCAGAGTTTTCATTTTTTGAATAGGGAAGTAAAGTACAACTGCCTTTTTCACCCATTCATTTATCTGCCAATCTCCCTTCACAGGTTCAGCACATCGTAATTTCCCATCATCAATTAATTGAATTACTTCCCTTATAGCATCTTGTGTTTTAGTTTCTTTCAGGAGTTCTCTATTTTCCCAGGCTTTTTCAATAGTATTTCGAAGTACATTCATATTATCAGAATAATTTGCGCAAAGATAGGAGGTAACTATTAATAAATCTTTAATTTTTATAGGCGTAACAATTTATCCCTTATTTTTGCAAAAAAATTTGATTTGGCAAGAATTATTGCACTAGATTTTGGCAAACAGCGAACGGGGATAGCAGTTACAGACGAGTTACAGCTTATTGCCTCTGGATTAGCTACCGTTAACACCAAAGATCTTTTACAGTATCTGAAAGATTATACGGCCAATGAAAATATTGCAGGGATAGTTGTTGGTGAGCCCAAGCAGCGAGACAATACACCATCTGAGTCAGAAGCTTCAATTCAGGTATTTTTGAAAAAATTAAAGACTTCTTTTCCATTAATTCCAATTGATCGGCAGGATGAGCGATTTACATCAAAAGTTGCATTTCAATCCATGGTAGAAGCAGGGCTTAAAAAAAAGCAACGGCAGAAGAAGGAATTGATAGACGAAATAAGCGCAACCCTGATTTTACAGTCATATTTAAACAGAATACAGTAGAATGACTTTATCTATATTAGCATACGGAGATCCAATTTTAAGAAAAGTAGCGAAATCTATAAACAAAGACTATCCCCAATTAAAGGAATTAATAGTCAATATGTGGGAAACTATGTATAATGCAAATGGCGTGGGATTGGCTGCTCCACAAATTGGACTGCCAATTCGATTATTTATAGTAGATACAGGACCTTTTGCAGATGATGATGAATTAACTCCGGAAGAACAGGAGGCTCTTAAAAATTTTAAAAGAGTATTTATTAATCCTAAAATTGAGGAGGAATGCGGCACTAATTGGGCTTTTAATGAAGGTTGTCTTAGTATTCCTGATATCCGTGAGGATGTTACCCGTTTGGATACGATTGAAATTAGCTATTTGGATGAAAATTTCAATCCTCATAAAGAGACTTATGAAGGTCTTTTGGCTAGAGTTATACAACATGAATACGACCATATTGAGGGAATTCTCTTTACGGATAAACTGTCCAGCCTCAAAAAAAGATTGCTGAAAGGCAAGCTTACTAATATCTCAAAAGGTAAAATTAATGTGGAATATAAAATGCGTTTTCCAGATTTAAAAAAAGTACGTTAAACCGGTGGATTAATTCCATAAAGAGTAAGATTTATTGTTTTAAAAATACATATGAGTTTAGATAAAATACTATCAATTGGCGGTAGGCCAGGACTATACAGAATGCTTACCCAAACCAGAACAGGGCTTGTCGCGGAATCCCTGATGGATAATAAAAAAGTTACTGTGGGTATGAGTAGTAACGTGAGCGTGCTTTCCGAAATTGCTATTTATACTTTAGAGGAAGAACTTCCATTAAGAGCCGTATTTCTAAAAATTCAAATCAAGGAAAATGGAGGTAAAACCTCCGTTAAGCATAAAGATGATAAATTAAGCCTTGAGGAATACTTTTTTGAAGTATTACCTAATTACGATGAAGACAAGGTCTATGTAAGTGATATCAAAAAAGTTATTCAATGGTATAATATTTTACATGATCATGGAATTACAGATTTTACTTCACCAGAAGAAGATTCGGATAAAACGGTGAAAGAAGAAAAGCAATAACAGGTTTTTAAAACTAGTCTTTTTGGATGGTTTTATATGTAAACTTACTTTCCTTCCAATCAATTAAGTTGGACCTATAAAACTTAACATTCATTCTGTCCATATAAGGTGCCTGGTTTGCAAGGCGAACTTTGAAATTGTCCCAATTTCTGTTTTCTTCCGTACTCCAGCTCAGTTCAGAATACCCGATAACCCTTGGAAATGCCAGATATTCTAATTCATCAATATTGCTTATAGTTTCGGACCAAAGTGGTGCTTCTACGCCTAGAATGTTTTCCTTTGGAATACCTGCATAACCCTCCGGTGACCATACATATGCCGTATCAACAGGAATATATGCTGCCCAATCGAGCCCGTATTTGGAAAGAGTGTCGTATTGCATATCTAAATACGCTTTGGTTGCAGGTGAAAGAATTACTTTCATACCTTTTTGAACCGCTGTAGTAGCATTTTCTGTACTAGCCCAAAACTGAGCTATAGACGTACTATCCAAATCTGCTGTTGCCACTTCATCCCAGCCAATCATTTGCTTCCCATATTTCTGAACAATCTTTTCTACTTTATTTACAAAGAAGTTATAATCATTCTTTTTGGTAACATGGCTTTCATCCCCGCCAATATGGAAATAAGGACCGGGTGTTATCTCCGAGATCTCACGTACCACATCATCAATAAAAGCATAGACCGTATCTTTTCTAGTGTCAAAAGTGCTAAACCCTACAGCGGTTCCCTCATACAATTTCGGGGTTTTTCCATTTCCATTTAGGATGGGATAGGATACTGAAGCCGCATTAGTATGTCCGGGCATATCAATTTCTGGTATTATCATCATATATCTTTGTTGTGCATAGAATACAATATCTTTATAATCTTCTTGAGTAAAGAAGCCACCAGCTTCTCCACCAACTTCGGTGCTACCCCCAACTTCGGTCAGCTTTGGCCATGATTTGATTTCTATCCGCCAGCCCTGGTCATCTGTCAGATGCAGATGCAGCACATTTATTTTATAGTAGGCCAGGATATCAATATATTTTTTTACATCATCAACACTAAAGAAATGACGGGCAACATCTAACATAGAACCCCTGTATTCAAAATTAGGTTCATCTAAAATTTTTCCTGTGGCTATCGGCCATAACGACGTTTCGGCAAGTGTATCATTACTGCTTTCCGGGATGAGTTGTCTCAGGGTCTGTACTCCACGAAATGCCCCTTCAGATGTCTTTGCATTAAGTATAATTGAATCTTTAGAAATATATAATTGGTAAGCTTCCGGGCCTTCAAGCTCGTCGCTATGAGATTGATTTATATAGATCATTCGGGTAATCTGTCCGGGATCTGTTTTGTTTACCGCAAGTCTTAAATTCGTTTTCGATTTTATTTTTTCGGCAAGAAAAGAACCTACCTCTTCAAAACCCTTGTCGGTTTGTGATGTGAAAATCGCGGTGGTATGATCTAAGCCAAAGGCGCCATGGGTAGGAACTATCTTCAGAGGTTTTGGAATCAGATTTTCTGAACTCAGGTCTGTTGGGGGAAATGCAATTTCTCTCATCTTATTTCCTTGACATCCAATAAAATTGGCTATTACGAAAAGTAGTACAAACGATTTTAAAAGAGTTGATTTTATCATTATTACAAATTTTATTGAACATAATTACTAATTATCTGATACCATAATTCATATCCTTTTGAATTAAGGTGAAGACCGTCCTCAATAAAGATATCTTGTCTTAATTTCTTCCCATCGAGCATGATATCCCAAATATTGGCATAATCCAGGTCTAGTTCGTTTCTACACAAACGATTAAACCTACGATTAAGGCCTTTATATTTTCTTTTTAGATGCCAGCGGGCCAAACTGGGTTTGGCAGAAATAAGAACAATCCGGGTGTCCGGATTATAGTTCCTTATTTTGGCTATTATTTCTTTAGTCACCTGAATAATTTTCTTAGGTCTTTTATGATCACTCAAGTCATTATCTCCCTCATATATAAAAACTTTTTTTGGATTGTATTGCAATATCAATTCATCTGTATAAGCTAATAAATCCGATGCCTGAGAGCCACCAAAACCCGAATTAACTATCTGGTATTCAGGAAAAATTTCCTGCAGATTATTCCAAGTTCGTATACTGGAACTACCCGTAAAAACTATAGTCTCTTTGGTACTGTCCAATAGTACCTCGTATTTCTTTTGAATTGCCAGAATATCTTCCTGAAAACGGGAAGCATCCTGGGCCACAGTTTCAAGGCCCATGAACATAAAGAAAACAATTAAGGGAATTCGCATGCTCTATAAAAGAAAGCAATATACTTTTAATTAAGGGAATGTTCAACAATTTTGGAATAATAGAAAGTAGCCCTTTCCTCAGAAAAATGGTCCAGCACAAATACATAAAATGATAAAAGCATTAATGATATACCAATTGCTCGGATATTTGGGGCATGTGATAACAGCAAAAAAAGCATACCCAGGATCATAATACCAAAAAATATTTTTTGTGTAATTGGATACCATCTTATAAAATCTGCTGTCCTTTTTTTTTCACTCTCTAAAAAATGTTGTGGATTTTCTTTAAACCGTATTTCATATGTCGGCATACGTTTCTGGTTTGTACTCACAAGGTAGATTCCTGCGCTAATGGTCAGGATGGCAATTACAAGCAAAGGCAAAATCATGGCCCGTGCAGCAGGGGTACTTCCCCATTTAAAATAAGCCAGACTGATTATTAATACGGACACTCCAAATAAAAGACTCATTTTGCCTTCAAAAATTTCTCCTTTGCACCAGTTGATTGTGTCATTAATGACTTCCATCTCTTAAATTCAATTTATTCAGTATTAACGGAAACTGTAATTCCTTCAGCAACAGACCAGTCATAAAATCTTGAAATCCAATTATCTGAAGGTAACCCTTGTTTTCTCATCCCAAAACCATGTCCGCCTTTGGCATACATATGAAGTCCAACCTTCTTGCCTGCATTTAAATAAGAAGAATATAGTTCAATACTACCACCTGCCAATCCTAATGGATCATCAGTCGCACAAATAATTAGCATGGGTGGTGCATCACTTGGGCACTCCATTACTGGCATAGCAGAAGTCCATGGATATACCGGAACCAGAAAATCTGGTCTGTTATCCTCAGAATAATTATAACCTACTCCCATTGTCACCGCGCCGCCTGCAGAGAACCCCATGAAACCTATTTTTTTAGGGTCAACACCCAAGGCCTCTGAATTTTCCCTAACATATGCAAGGGCGGACAATCCGTCCTGAACAGACAAGGGCAGCACTGGTGCTACTGTTTCAATAATCTTTTCACCAATTTGCATTGCTTCCTGAACCCCATCCTCACCGGTGGGCACAAGCCTATATTTTAAGACAAAAGCCGTTATACCTTTTTTGTTTAACCACTTCGCTACTTCATTTCCTTCACTATTAATACTTAAGGCATAAAGGCCACCGCCGGGAGCAATAATTACGGATGTACCATTGGATTTGGCCGCATCAGGTTTAAAGACTTGCATTGTTGGAATGGAGACATTAGTCACAACCTGTGTCTGCCAGATCTTTGAAAAATATTCCTTTTCGTCACCAATCCATTCAACTTGCCCGGCCTCGTCGAAGGGTAATTCAATAATTTCCTGTGAAAAGGCAATTCCAATTTGTAAAAGGCATAATAATGCCGTGAAAGTATTTTTCATAAAATTATTTTATATGGTTATATAACTTTGCTTAGTTTTTATCTACCAAAGCCTGGTATACAAATTGTGAAAATTTGGAACCATAATAGTTGCTATATGGCTGAACCTGAGTCATTAAGATGGCTATTAAATCTTCCTTTGGATCAATAAAAAAGTAGGTGCTATAAGCGCCACTCCAATAAAATGCTCCTTTTGAACCAAGAGCTTTACTTTTAGCGACATCTGTGGTTATTCCAAAACCAAGACCAAATCCCTGTCCAGAATATAAGTCTCCCACCTGATTCATAGTCATTATTTCTACAGTCTTGGGACTTAAAAGTCGCTTTCCATTGCCCTCACCTCCATTGAGAATCATATGACAAAATTTCATATAGTCATCTGCTGTAGAAAAAAGTCCGTGAGTTCCACCGTAGACCATATTCCCTTCAATAGGGAGTTGTTGTTCTGAGTTGACTAGTTTACCATCTTCGTTGAAATTATGAACAGGAACCCATCTATCCTGGTCATCAGCAGGAATATTATACCCGGTATCTCTCATTTCCAAAGGATCAAAAATTCTAATTTGAAGGAATTCAGCGGTAGTCATGCCGGAAAAATGCTCAATTAGTAGCGATAGTACATCTGGGGAGGCGCTATAATGCCATTGCTCTCCGGGATGTCCTATAAGGGGTAAACCTATAAGAGTGTTTACCCTGCTTTCAATGGAAGTTTGAGGCTCAAAATATATGGCCTGAGCAATTTCATTGTCCAAAGTTGTACCCCCAATACCGTGGGTAAAGCCTGCAGTATGTGTTAGCAGTTGATGAATAGTTATTTCAGATTTTGCAGGCTCGGTAGTACCATCTATTCCATTATTTACATCAAGAGCTACCTTAAAGTCTTTAAACTGTGGGAGGTATTTGGAAACAGGGTCGGCGAGGAAAAAATGTCCTTCCTCATATAACATTAAAAAGGCAGCGGAGATTATTGGCTTGGTCATAGACATTATATGAAAAATATTGTCTTGTTGCATAGGTTTCTTGGCTTCCCAGCTGCTGTATCCCAAAGCTGCTTTGTGTACTATCTGTCCGTTCCGATATATATAGGAAACAGCCCCGGGTATTCGTCCTTCAGTTATTTCAGTATTCAAAAAAGTTGAATACCTATCGAGGCGTATTTCTGAGAATCCAGAGATTACTTCATTGGAGGCCGTTGAAGACTGCCCGTAGGTGAATACCAGAGAAAACAAAAGAAATAGAAATGGAAACAGAGGGTAAAAGCGCTTTTTCATAATTATAGTTATAATGGTCCTTAAATATAAAAATTTTAAGTTGGTTTACTGAAGAACTAAATTGTTTTGTCAGCTTAATTTAAAATATCACAATGACAAATAATACTTCAAACAGGTTTAATCTATTTACTAAAATAGTATTACTTTTATTTTACCTGATTAACCACCAGCACATGCGGGCAGCTTACATTATATTTATTATTTTATCAATTCTATCCAACACAACATACCTATATTGTCAGGTTACTGAATCTACTTATAACACTGCAGATCGTCCAATAGCCAGGGCAATACCTATTAAAAAGGAACCAATAATAGATGGTGAAGTAATGGACGATGAAATATGGAAAGAAATAACTCCCTTTGGCGACCTTTATCAAGTTCAACCTAATTTTGGAAATCCCGCATCTGAGAAAACTGAGATTAGAATCGCATATACAGATGAAACGTTTTATCTCTCTGTTATTTGCTATGATGCACAACCCGATAGGTTGGTGGTCTCTGATCCGCGAAGAGATGCAAATTTGGATAACACTGATGCCTTTATTTTTGTTTTGGACACTTATAAAGATGGACAGAATGGTTTTGTGTTTGGAACAAACTCGCTCGGAATTGAATATGACGCCCAGGTAGATAATGAAGGACAAGGCAATAGAAATGTAAACAGACAACAATCAGGGACTATAGGAGGTTTTAACCTTAATTGGGATGCCTCTTATAGAGTAAAGGCACAGGTCAAAGAATATGGTTGGAGTGCCGAGTTTGCGATTCCTTTGCGAACAATTCGATTTCAGGCCGGCAAAGACTGGGGAATCAACTTTCGTAGAAATATTCGCAAGACTAATGAAATTGTTTATTGGGCACAGATGCCTATCGGAATTACATTGTATCGTCTTTCGCTTGCCGGGACATTAACCGGATTGGAACTTAGAAGCCCCGGGAACCTTAAAATAATACCCTACGTTTTAGGTAGGTTGGACAAGGACTACACTTCCAGTGAGCCTAAAAATGAATTTACACCCGAAATTGGTGGGGATATAAAATACAGCATTACACCAAGCCTCACTCTTGATCTGACATATAATACAGATTTTGCCCAGGTTGAGGTGGATGATCAGCAGGTGAACCTGGATAGGTTTAACTTGTTTTTTCCTGAAAAACGACCTTTCTTTTTGGAAAATGCCGGTTTATTTACGGTAGGTAGCCCGGGGGAGGTAGATCTGTTTTTTAGTCGGCGAATAGGTATAGGAGACGATGGAAATATTGTGCCAATCATTGGTGGCGCAAGACTTTCGGGTAAATTAAACAGAACCAATGTTGGTTTACTTACCATGTTTACAGATGACGTGGACGAAGAAGGTATCGAAAAAAATAATTTTACAGTAGCCAGAGTTAATTACGAGTTTAAAGGAAGAAGTGCTTTAGGCGCCATTTTTGTAAATCGTTCAGGTTTGGAATCGAACGATGATTATAACCGAACTTATTCTATTGACGGGAAACTTGGTCTGGGTAGAAAGGCTAGATTATCCGGATTTTACTCTAAGACTTCAGGTTCGTACGATTCCATAAATGAACATGCTTTTAAACTACAGGCAGACTATAATTGGGATAATTGGGAAATGCGTGCGGCATATACAGAAGTTGGCCAGGGTTTTAATCCGGAGGTAGGATTTCTTTTGCGTTCAGCATTCAGAAAACCAGAGGGCCTGGTGCTCTATCATCTCAGGCCTCAAAATGAAAATTCAAAGATTTTGGAATTAAGGCCACATGTATCCTACAGAGGATATTGGAATTTTGATGGATTTCAGGAAACCGGTTTTTTGCATATAGATAATCACTGGGAGTTTAAAAGTGGTACGGAAATACACACAGGTTTAAACTTAACTACAGAGGGCCTTCTTGAGCCGTTTGAGATTAGTGAGGGGGTAATTGTGGAGCCCGGCACTTATAAACATGCAGAGGGACAATTGGTATTTTTTACGAATGGCTCTAAACCAGTATCTGTTAATGTCAGGTCTGTATTTGGAGGTTCATTTGGTGGTATGCGATCCCTGAATACCCTTGCTTTGCAATTTAGAGCAGGTGAAAAATTTAATGCAAATCTTTCTTATCAATACAACAAATTCGAACTACCCGGAGGTGATTTTACCGCAAATGTTTTTCAAACCAGACTGACCTATGCTTTTAAACAAAACGTCTTAATTCAGGGACTTGTACAAAATAATACGGTAAACAATCTTTGGGCATTCAACTTTAGATTTAGTTGGCTACAACGGGCAAATACAGGTTTATTTATTGTGTATAATCATAATTTGCAGGATAACGATCCCTTGAACAATAGTATAATTGTAAAATATACCCGAATGTTTGATTTGGTTAAATAGACATCATTAATTAGATTTGATGGAGTTTCTATTATACCTATTTGGAATGAGATTTAATGCCTATACATTCTCTTCCAAGATCAAACATCTTTAATTTTATGTATTAATTTCAAATGTTTATAATTATATCAACTTAATACTACTAATTATGATTAAAAGTTTTACATGCTACTTGCTGTTTGGATTAATTCTAATATTTAATGCATGTGGTTTAGGTGAGAGTGCGGAGACGGATATTTTCGTTAAGGATTCAAATGATTGGTTTCAGAAAGGAAGGGCATCCTGGAAATTTGATGGTGATCAGTTGGTTGGGACCTCATTAGGTGGATCGGGATTTGTTATGACGAATAAGAAATATAAAAGTTTTACACTTTCACTTGAGTTCTATCCCGATACAGGGATTAACTCTGGAATATTTGTAAGATGTAAAAACAAAGAGATCTCAAACAAGGATTGTTATGAAATGAATATTTGGGATTACCACCCAGACCAGGAATCGAGGACGGGATCAATTGTTACCAGGGCAAAACCATTGGTAAATGTACAAACACTGGGAAAGTGGAATAGCTATAAAATAACTTGTGAAAGTAACCATATCCGTACCTGGATAAATGGTAAACTTACAGCAGATATTTACAACGATGATTTATCTGAGGGTTATATTGCGCTTCAGGCTGCTGAAACTGGCAGAATCAAATTTAGAAATGTAAAAATAAAAGAGTTTTAAAATAATTACTCCAGAAGATAAATATTGCAGCTTTAATAACCTTGATTAATTTTTCACGATTGATTATGAATAATTATAGGGAGGATATTTCACACAAATGTGTTATTCATCTTCTGAACTGCCAGGAACTTCCTTTGATTGAATTTCTTCTTTATTAAGATTATGTTGCAGAATGTTCAGATTTTTCAACTTGGCTTTCCACGTTGCCAAGGTTTCTTTCTGACGGTCAATGTTCTTTACAACATCTTTAACAAGAGGATTGTCTCCTGAAGTATTTGAGAAGAATAGTAAATTGTTTTCTAACTGACGAATTTCATTAAAGCTTTCATCTATCTTTCTTCGGATGAATGTTCGCTCATTGATCAGGGCTCTTTCATTATCTGCGTTTGCAAGTTTTTTAAGCTTGTCGCCATATTTCATTAGCTCCGATTCTTGTCTACTAACATCAAGTTTTTTGAAAATAGCATCCAGAATGGTGTTAAACTTGACATTTATATTCTTTTTATTAAAAGGAACCCTGCCATAAGACTTCCATTCTTCAATAAAAGACTTCACTGTAGTCAAATCTTTGTCTTTATCACCACTCAGTTCAAATGCTTTAAGTTTTTCCAGACAAGCGAATTTCTTATCAAAATTTGCAGACTCTTCACTGTGAGCTTTATTTTTTATAGCGTGCAGCCTGTCAAAATAATGATTGCATGCATTTTTGAAATCATTCCAAATTTTATCAGAATATTTTCGGGGTACATGCCCTATAGTTTTCCATTCCCTCTGAATTCTTTTCATTTCAGAGGTTGTAGTATCCCAGTCTTCACTATCCTTTAAAGATTGTGCTAAGCTTAGAAGGTCTCTTTTTTTGTGTAGATTCTCCTGCTGATCTTTTTTGAGTTTTTTATAATAGGCATTTTTATTTCTGTTAAACCCTCTAACTGCTTCTTTAAACTCTGCCCAGGTTTGTTCATTCACATTTTGAGGTACTTTTCCCGCTTTAAAGAAAGCTTCTCGTTGCTCCTCTATATCTCTTATTTGTTGTTGCAAATTTTTATGGTGGCTGGCAACATGAGACCCTATTTCGACAATCTTTTGAATAATGCTTTTTTTCTTTTCTAAGTTTTGCTCATAGACTTTGTCAAGATCCTTAAAATAATCCTGCCTCCTTTGATGCATGACTTTGGTAGCATTGCTAAAGCGTTCCCAAATTTCTTCTCGGTGTTTTTTATCAACTGGCCCAATATCTTCTTTCCAAACCTTATGAAGAGTTTGTAACTCCCTAAATGCTTTATTGAGGTCTTCTTCTTCTGCTAAGGCTTCAGCACATTCAACTAGTTTTAACTTTTCCTCTAAATTATGCTTAAAATCCAGATCTCTTAATTCCCGGTTAAGATGTAGAAAGTCGTAAAAAATCTCAATATGATGATGATATGTTCTCCATACATCATTGTAGTTATTTCTTGGGATTGGTCCGGCATTTCGCCATCTTTCCAGAATGTTTTTAAAATTTCTGTAGGTGGTATTTATATCTTCTTCAACATTCACGAGCCCCTTAAGTTCAGCAATAATTTCCAGTCTGTTTGTAAGGTTTTCTTTTAGATTTTGTTCGAGACTCTTATAGTATGTATTTCTTTTATCACGGTATTCAGAATAGACCTCATTGAATTGCCGTTTGGTAACAGAATTATATCTGAAATCAATTTCGTTACCACCCTTGGCAATGAAATCTTCTTTTTTATGTTCTAAAAAATCAAGGAATTTTAAGTCAAATTCGTGTTTTATGCCATCAACATGTTTTTTAATGGCCTGCACTTTCTCATTTCTAACCAATCTCTGTAATTCCCCAACCAGATTTTCCATAGACATGGCGTGATAGTCCAGGATGGGAATATGATGCCTCCGATGATTGTCTTTGTCTTCTGCGTCTTCAGCATTAGATTCATTTATTTCTTCATGGACATTCTCTTTAGCAGTTTCCTTTTTATCGGCTGTTATTACTTTCTGGGATTTATCTTCTGGTTCAGTGCTTTTCTCTGTTTCCTGTTTAGATTCAGTAGTTTCTGATTTTTCTTCTCCCTCTACAATATCCTGTAGTTTATGGTCTTTATTTTCCAACATTTTATTTAATGTTACTTCGGATTTGTTAGATCCTACATTGTAAGATACTAACAGCTATTATAACTACAAAGATAATCAAACTAGATTTATGCATCAATTTATACCTCATATGTTATGAGGTTTGCCTTATTTTAAAACTTCAGGTTCAGAATATTAGGAATTCCATATTTGCCAAGCCTTTTCGGCTTGTAGTTCCAGCATCTTTGATCCATTACAAATAATAGCGCCTTTGCTTTCTCCCGATAACAGAAATGGAGTTTTTACCGGATTATAGATAAGATCAAAAAGTAAATGGTTTGAAGTAAGAAATTTATATGGAATATTTGGTTTGGCATCAGTATCCGGGAAAGTACCTAATGGGGTACAATTAATAAGGACAGTGTGCGAACTAATAATCTTCTTATTTAAATCTGTATAGCCAATCTGATCTCCTATTGGGTTTCTTGAAACGTATTTGAATGAGATACCTAATTCTTTTAAAACAAATGCAACAGCTTTAGAGGCCCCGCCCGTGCCAAGAATCAAAGCTTTATTGTGCGATTCTTTTAAAAATGGTTGGAAAGATTTTTTAAAACCGTAAACATCCGTATTATAGCCTTTGAGACCTTCCTTTGTAAATTTTATTGTGTTCACAGCACCGATGCGCTCCGCTTGTTCATTTAAACTATCCAAATAGGGAATTATCGCCTCTTTATAAGGGATTGTAACATTTAAACCTTTTAGCGTGTTATGCTTTTTTATAAGAGCAGGAAATTCTTCAATTTTCGAGAGGTCAAAATTTTCATAGCCATGGCTCACGAGGTTCATTGAAGTGAACTTGTTGTTAAAATATGTTTTAGAGAAAGAATAGGAAATATTCTTTCCAATTAGTCCAAAACTATGTATTTTTTGCTCTGTTTTTGCCATATCTTTCTAACCCTATTAACAGGCCAATTCCTAATACTATAAACATCATTGCCCACCAGGTTTCACCAATGTTAAAATCCGGAATGTATCTTTCATAGTTCATTATTATTTTATCGCCATTTGAATCGATTGCTATTTTTCCGGCTTCATCTTTAACATAAAGAGCATTTTTCCAGGGCCATACCACACCCAGAGAACCGGTAATAAACCCTATTATAACTGCAGAAGTAATATGTTTGTAATGTTTTAACACATACCCAAGGAGATGGGATAGAGTAACCAATCCTGTAGCAGATCCCATCGTAAATACGGCAAGAATTTTCAAAGTTCTTAACCGCGTCTGGTTCTCAATGAAGCTAAAATCACCTTTTATCATTTCAGCCATAGTATCGTATAAGGAATTTACAGAATCTACCAATAGCAATACGTAATTACCCAATAATATCAGGATAAATGATCCAGATAAGCCCGGAAGGGTCATTCCAGAAACGCTTATAATGCCACAAAGAAAGATGAATAACAAATTGTCATTTTCCTTGGCGGGGCTTAAAAAACTAATGGAAATGCCTACTATAAATCCTAGCAGACCAACCGTGATGGTTCCTCTATTCCAATGCTTAAAGTCGTTGGCAATGAAATAAATGGAGCCTATTATCATTCCAAAGAAAGTAGCCCAAACAAACAATTCTTGTCGTTCAAGAAAATAGTCCAGTATTTTAGAGACGCTAAAATAGCTAACTAACATTCCAAATATCAGAAGCGATAAAAATTGTCCGTTTACGTAACGGTAAAAACTTTTAAACCTGCCATTAAATAGCAATTTAAGAGCTTTTAGATTGATTTTTCGCAGTGAATAAATAAACTCTTCATAAAAGCCCGCGACAAAGGCTACAATACCGCCTGAGACACCGGGAACTTTATTAGCGGCGCCCATTCCCAATCCCTTAATAATCAGAAATAATTTATCAAGAAAAGTTCTTGGTTTATGCATTAGAGTTATTTTTTACTTTTTGTAGCTATTTTTTCAAGTACAAAAATAACGCAAAATCCAAGTAAAGCTAATAGGATGGCATAGTGTAACTGGTTATCACCTTCATATTGAAAAGGAAATACGTTTACTTCCTTTACAGGTATTACTTTGTCACCAAATGTCTTTGTCTCCAAAACTCTTTTCCATGGCCATATTTTGCTTAGTGATCCCAAAATAAAACCTGTTAAAAGTGCCAAAGTAGTGTTCTTGTAATTTTTAAACATCCATTTTAAAAGTCTTGCAAAGCTTAATATGCCAAATATAGCCCCAGCAGCAACTGTAGCAATAATATAGAAGTCTTTTTGGTGAACAGCATCCAAAATGGTTTTATAGGATCCGAGAAGTACCAAAATGAATGCCCCTGAAATTCCTGGTAAGATCATTGCGCATACAGCAAGAGCCCCGGATAGAAATAAAAAAGGCAGACTTCCGGTATTTTCTGAAGGTGGAAGGTTCGTAATATAATACGCCAGAATGGTTCCCAAAACAAAGGCAGTTATAGTACCTAAATTCCATTTCTCAATGGCCCGGGCAATAAAAAAAATACTGGCAAATACCAGCCCGAAAAAGAAGGACCACAACAAAATAGGTTGGTTAACTAAGAGCCAACTAATAATCCTGGCTAAAGAAAAGACACTAATGAAAATACCTAAAAAAAGAGCAAGCAAAAAATTTCCATTAATAGCTCGCCAGAAGGGTTTGAATCCCTCTTTTTGTAAGATTTTAAACTGAGAAAAATTTATGCCATTTATGGAGGTAATAAGTTCTTCGTAAATCCCTGAAATAAACGCTATAGTACCACCAGAGACTCCCGGTACTACATCTGCAGCACCCATGGCGACTCCTTTAAGAGAAATAATAATATAACTTAATAAATTGCGATGACCCATTAAAAAAATAAAAAAACAAAAATAGTTCTTTTATTCGGAAGCCTTTTTAATATTACTAATTATGTTTTGGGTCCAAATAGAGTTGTAATATTCGGGATATGCTTCTTCAAAAATGGAAAGTTTAGAGATGTCTAATTTTAGTGCATTAATGAATCTGAATCTTGCTTGTTCAGAATCACTTAACATAAGATATAAGCCAGTCATTCTATATTCAATTTCAGCTTCTTCAGGGTAAAATTGGAGTCCCTGGATCAAAATTTGAACAGCAGAATCAATATCACTATTCTTTGTAACCACTTCTGCCCAATTCAACCAGGTGTCTAACTCATAATTTCCAAGATCTACTGCTTGTTTATATGAAAAATCAGCTTCGTCAAGGTTTTGAAGGGCGTAATGAATTTTGGCGCATTTTTTCCAATAAACGGCATTTTCACCATCAATATTGATCGCCTTATTTACATAATACAGAGCCCTTTCATAATTATCTTTACGAAAGTAAAAATCAGTAATTGCCAACCAACCTTTATCGAGCAGTGGATCCTCATGTACAGTCTGGTAGAAATAGAATTTTGCAAGCTCGTCGTTGTTTAGTTTTTCATGACATTTTCCAATCCTCAAGTAAGCATGTGAGGTAGGGTCCTCTATTTTTATTGTTGTTTCGTAATTTTCAATTGCCTCGTTGTGTTTTCCCATTTTTTCCAGAACCTTTCCTTTCTCAAAATAAGCCCCTATAAAGGAATCATCTGCAATTATGGCAAAATCGAATGCCGCTAAAGCCTCGGGAAGCATCTCTTTAGTGTAGTATTGTTTTCCCAGTTGATGCCAAGCCACCTGGCAATATGGATTTCTTTCAAGAAAATCGTTCAAAAAAGTTATGGCACCTTCATAATCCTCCATGAATTCAAAACAGTAGACCACATTATAAAGAGAAGAATAATCCTGTTCATCAAAAGACACACATTTAATAAAATTATCTTTAGCCTTTTCAAAATTATCCATGAATAAGTATTCCATGCCCAATAATGAGTAAATGTCAAAACTATCTTCAGATAGGTCCAAAGCTTTTTTTAACATGTCTACTGCCGCTTCATGATTGTCTTTTTTTGAATAGATATTAGCGCGTTGAATATAAATTTCTTCATTAGTGCTATCCATCAATTGGAGCTCATCTAGCAGCTTCTCAGCAACTACCAAATTATTTTCAAATACGAGCACTTCTATATCCAAAAGCCTTAAATTCATGGCCCCCGGATGCTGTTTAAGGCCAATTTTAATAGCCTTCTTAGCCAAAGATATCTTGCCGTTGTTTAGGTAGTGATGAATTATGTCTTCGAAATCTTCTGCGTCAAAAAAATAGACGTCATCCGTCTTAAGCATGGACTCAAACTTCGCTATTGGTTGATTTTGACTTTCGTTAGGATCTAACGCCATAGGAACGTGCTTGGTTAATCTATGGATTTAAAAATAGTCTTTTGGAACTACCTTTAATTCCACTTTAGGGCTATATTATTAACAAAATAGTTAACAAATTATTGCTATAACTCATTTAAAGTTTGCATTATAATATCGCAGCCACGGTCAATTTCCTCTGCGTTTATAGTCATTGGAGGAGTAATTCTAACACCTTTTGATTCAAAAAGCAGCCAAAAAAGGATTAAATTCTTTTTTGCACAAGAAAGAATAAGTTTATTGGCAAGTTCTTTATTTTTCATGATAAGAGACAGCATTAGTCCCTTTCCTCTAATCTCTTTTATATATGGGTGTTTTAATCTGGATCTGAAATGTTTTTCCTTTTCAATAGTTTCCGGAATCAAATTGCTATTGGTCAATTCCTTGAGTGTTGCCATGGCAGCGGCGGCTATAACTGGGTTGCCTCCAAAAGTCGTTATATGGCCTAATTTGGGAGAATCACTTAAAGAATTCATCATTTCATGCGAAGCCGTAAATCCGCCAATAGGTAAACCCGAAGCCATACCCTTACCCATAACGAGTATATCCGGTACGCATTGGTAGTGCTCAAATGCAAATAAATTACCAGTGCGCCCAAATCCAGGTTGTATTTCATCAAGGATTAATAAGGCACCCACTTCTGTGCAACGATCCTTCACTTTTTTAAGATACCCTTCTTTTGGCATAATAAATCCGGCACCACCTTGAATAGTTTCAAGTATGACCGCCGCTGTATCCTTAGAGATTTTATCAAGATCATCTTCAGAATTAAATTCCAAAAAAGAGATATCCGGAATTAATGGACGGAAAGGAGCTTTTCGTTCTTCAAAATTCATTAAACTTAAGCTGCCTAAAGTATTTCCGTGATAAGCATTCTTGGCAGCTATGAGGCCGGAGCGACCGGTAAAGCGTCTTGCCAGTTTTATTGCTCCTTCAATTGCCTCCGTTCCGGAATTTACGAGATACGTTGTTTCTAGTTTACCTGGTAATAGTGCTGCTAAATATTTACTGAACTCCACTGCGGGTTGCTGTATGAATTCACCATATACCATAACATGCATGTACTTCCTGGTTTGTTCAACTATCGCATCAACTACTTTTGGATGGCAATGACCTAAACTACAGACCGATACTCCTGCAACAAAATCCAAATGAGCATTTCCCTGCTTGTCATAAATATAGCTACCCTTGGCATGTGAGACTTCCATTGCCAGAGGATGGGGAGTGGTTTGAGCCTGATATGTAAAAAAGTCTTTTTTCATAGCTACTTCATTCGCCCATTACCCGAAAAATCCATGTTTCATCCATGTATTGACCATTAAGCTGGTTATCTCTGGCCTTTTTTGCTTCTTCTAATGTATCAAAACGCTCCAGATACACATATGTATACTGGTTCAGTTTTCTAAAGAAAGATTTAGGTTGTAATCCGTGATCTGATAAAATGCCCATGAACCTTTCAAAGTTCTGCTGGTTTTCAAACACATTGGCAATAAGATAATAGCCCGGAATAAGATCTTCTTCTCCTTGATCTTCTTCAAATCGTTGTTCGGGTACTGGACCCGCGGTCTTTTCTAATGATTTATCCAAGAGATCTTTTTTATATTGTGTTTTCTCTCCTGTACCGTTAGAAGAATTAACAAAATCCCGCGCTTTTTTTTCCACCAATGAAGTAGCCAAATCAATATCGGTATCAATAGGATGGTCAACTCCACTTATTTTTACTAATTCAATATTGTTGTCATCTTCATCAAAAAGATCATCCTTACTCCGGATTCGTTCATCTCCTCGCCAGATAAACCCCTTTAACTTTCTACTGCTTTTCGGAAGATCTTCTTCCGGAAAAATGTCTCCATCCGGATTGGTATAAAAAGTTATATCCTCAATATCATTTTCGGCTAAGGTCAACCGAATTTCACTGCATATTGTTTTATTAATACCGATGAGTTCATCATCATCATTGTACATGTAGTAAATTACTTCAGTATTTTTAACCAGGTCTACAATTTTCAGTGAATTATCGATAAACTTTCCGAAGAGATCTTTGCCTTTGGCCTGGTTATAACCTTCCATACTTATGCTATCTAGAGAGATTATAAAGGCGTTGTTTATTACTTTTAATGAATCCAATTTTTCAGTTTCCATATCAGAAATCAGATGGATACTATCACCGGTCATTTGGTTTTCTACATTCCACAAAATAGGTTCTTTTATAAGCTGAGTTATTCCGGAAGATTGATCAAAATGAATAGAATCACATTTGCCACTTAAATCAGTTTTATAGAATTTGGCATTTCTGAAAGCCCTTAAAATTCGTTTTTCCGGCTTTCCAGTGAGTAGTAAGGTATCCCCATGCATATAGAGCGAATCCTGCTCAACCAAACTTATAGATACGGCTCGTTTTGTAGCAAATACAGAATCTTTAGCTTTAAATACCTCAGCATAGTGGGCCCTAATTACCCCATTATTAACAGTATCTGTAACAACAATGTTATTTGTGGCCGAAGCAAATTGAGAAGCTTTATCAAAATAAACACTATCTCCTTCAATAATCCGGTTATTGTAATCTATTCTTGTATTTTTTATGCCATAACCACTTTCTATCTTGGTGTCGTAGAATCCACGTTCACAGTATATTTTATAGGTCTTACCTGTTATAGTGGAAGGCCCATACATATAGGCGTTCTTAGAATTCTGATAATAATCCAATTGCTTGGAATCTATGGTGTATTCGGGATTTAAAATATGTACATTGTTTACGAACTGAAATTTTTCAGGTACCATAAAGTATCTTCCAATTTGGCTGGTAAGTGTATTGGCAGAATCTACAATGGTACCGGAACTTGTATAATAAGATTCCTGTTTTTCACGGTCAAAGTATAGGGTGTCTGTGCGAAGGGTCATGCCGGAACCGGTGCCAGTACCAGAACCAGTATTTTTTAAGACTACTTTTTCCCAAGCCTTGGCAATCCTGGTGTTGCCATCATAATTAATTTTTCCACCGGTCATTTGAATAGAATCACCCTGTTTCATTCGGATGTTGCCAATTGCCCTTAATTTATTTTCTTTTTGATAGAATATAGCTATATCGCACCAAAGATCTGCCCCTTGGTGTTCAAACTGAACTTGCCTCTCATCTTTACTAAATATGGATGCACCTGGAAACTGAGTTTCGTCT
The DNA here is from genome assembly GCF_039969275.1 of Eudoraea sp. Lineage (GTDB taxonomy): Bacteria > Bacteroidota > Bacteroidia > Flavobacteriales > Flavobacteriaceae > Eudoraea. The sequence goes on along the minus strand of NZ_JBDVOC010000010.1, from coordinate 300,050 downwards.
TTTGTGAAATTTGCACCATATACAATATTAATCTGTTTAACCTCTTCTTCAGGCTGTTCCTGAGCAGTAACTAAGCAAAGGGAAAAAAGAAATATATTAAGTAGTATTAATCTGTTCAAGACCCAAATTTTTGTTCAAAAATAGAATAAATTAAAAGAGAAGCGCAAGTATTGGCACGGTTTTAGGATTTCATTTAAGCGAAACTCCGATTTCTACTACGAGGTCTGGATTTTCTTTCTGTAAGGCCCTGGCTCTATCAAAACTAACCTTGGAATTCCACAAGTAAACCCTCTTTAAATGGGGGATATCTCTAATTACAGATAGGCAAGAATCCGTTACATTGGTTCCATATAAATTCAAAGACTCCAAATGTTCCAATTCTTTGAGATAGGCCACTGAATTATCTGATACCTCAGTTTTTTGAAGTTCTAATCTGGTCAGATTAGGAAACTGTGAAATTATTGAAACCCATTCGTCTTTTACATTTGTCCCCGCAAGTGAGAACCAAGTTACGTACTCCTTTATTTTCAAAAGTTCTGAAAGTGTCTCTCTTGTTAGGGAATTTCCCGAAAATCTAATATCTAGCAATGAATTTTCCGATCCTATATTATTTATAACAAACCCTTCCTCCCTCAGTTTGTTAACCATTAGGGAATCCGCCGGGTTTAATTCAACTGTTTCATACCAAGGTTTTATTTCTAAATCGATCCCGTAAACTCGCTTTACCACCGGTTTTAATTTATCAGTCACCGTTAGATCAGAAATGAGTTTATCCATTTCTGCTCCTTGATCAATCCACCATTCAAGTACTTGAATTTCATCATAGGTTAGTGGCTCGCCCCTGGGAGGCATGAACTTGTTGTTTTTGCCGGGAAGTGTTACTCTTTTGAACAACTCACTTTCCAACGCACTGCCTGCAGTGATTGTAGGGCCATTTTCTCCACCTTCAGAGAAAAGAGTTAAGTCTTCCAGATTAAGCCCTCCTCTTTGAGTTTCATTACTATGACAGGCAAAACATTTGGATTCTAAAAAGGGAAGAACCATATTTTCAAACACTTTCACAGAATCTTTTTGACTCAGGTCCGACCCTGTATTATCCTGAGCGGATGTCATTAAAAACTCTTGAAACGGCTTTGGAGCGTATTCAACTAAATAATTTGCTCCATGGGTTATACTTCCCCCTAAATGCCCTTCAACAAGCAGCAATAGCATAACCAGAACAGAGATGATATTGCGTAGTGACTTTTTGTATTTCTTTGGTTCCTTTTTAATCCACCAGCCCAGACTGGCAATAATAGCCAATCCAACTCCCAGCCATCTATGCCAAAAAATTTCATTTTCCGGATAAATTCCTGTATTTGCCAGTAACCAACCACAGAGAGCTGTAATCAAAGCGCTTAAAGCGCCCAGCAGCCACATATAATTAATGATTTGATGCCAAGAATTTACATGTTTTCTAATTTGAAACCATTCCATTAAAAGTGCCAATATCAGAAACCCAATAGGGAGATGAACAAATAGGGGATGGAATCGGCCAAGAAATGTAGAGAAGTCTAATGCAATCATTAAAAAATTCGATTATTTTGGGAATTATACTTAAACCCTATGGAGTTTCACCGGGAATGTTTTCCCGGAATACCACTGAGGTACATATAGGTTTTCATCATTATCCACCAACACATCATGGGGATTTAGAAATGTCCTTTCATCATATATAGGTTCCTCGAGTTTTCCATTTTGGTATTTTGGTTCACAGCCTCCCGGAAAGGATATTACCCTGTTAGATTTATCTAATATGGCCAACATTCCGTCATAAGCTCCCCAACTTTTGGTTACAATAACTGCAAAAAATAAATTATCACCATGCAACACTGGCCGGCAAATGGAACAACCCGGTAGAGGAATGGTCTCTATGTACTCACCATCTAATGTGAATCTTTTGAATTCCTGTTTGGCCCGGGAAGTAATGAGCATAGTTGGGTTTTCAGGATTCCTGTTGTCTAAGGTAATTCCATGACAGCAATCAAATTCTGCTGTGCCATTGCCTTTGCCTCCAAAATGCCTGATATACTCTCCTTTTTCTGTGTATTGAATAATAAAATTTTCACCATAGCCATCCGCAACATAGATATCGCCATTAGGACCTATAGCTGTTTCTGTAGGTTTAAAGAGATCATCACTTGTATATCCTCCAAATTCTTTTGGAGTGTTGATTGTCATCAGAATATCCCCGTTCAAAGTTGTCTTAAAAACCTTGTGCGTTTCAGGATCTGTTATAAAAAGAAATTGCTCTTCAGCTGCATTACCAATAGTTAATCCATGAGCCCCCGGAAAGTTCTTACCCCATGAATCAAGTACTTTTCCACTGCGATCATAAATAATTATATTATTATTATGAACACCTGTAGTAGTCATAAATATTCTACCCATATTGTCCAAAACCATCTCATGGCAGTCATTAACCGGAATTCTTGACGGGTCTTGAATTGCCCAATTTTTATCAACCTTATATTTGTAGTCCCCATGCCCAACAACGGCATCTGATTGAATCTGATAATTGTTATTGTTTGCTAAAGACAATCCCGGTGTAATTACACCAGCCCCTGCAATTAGTAATGACTTTTTTATAAATTCCCGGCGTTTTTTATTTTTAAAGTTCATATATATTCTTTACCATGATTATTAAGCTAATATTTCATTTATAACTTTCCCGTGAACATCGGTAAGACGAAACCTTCTTCCCTGAAATTTAAAGGTAAGTTTTTCATGATTTACTCCTAACAAATGCATTAAAGTGGCTTGAAAATCATGTACATGAACCGGTCTTTGTACCACATTGTAGCCAAAATCATCTGTGGCACCCAAAGTAATTCCTTTTTTTATTCCTGCTCCGGCCATAAAAATTGTAAAACATTTGGGATGATGGTCTCTTCCAAAATTATCCGGGGTTAGTTGCCCTTGTGAATAATTAGTGCGCCCAAATTCTCCACCCCATATTACCATGGTATCCTCTAACATACCTCTTTGTTTAAGGTCAGTAATTAGAGCCGCTGTAGCCTGGTCAGTATCCTTGCATTGAACTTTTATTGCGTTGGGTAAATTTCCGTGTTGGTCCCAACCCTGGTGGTACAACTGAATAAACTTAACATCCTTCTCAGCCATTCTTCTCGCCAGGAGACAATTGGCGGCGAATGTGCCAGGTTTTTTGCTGTCTTCTCCGTACATGTCGTAAATGTAATCGGGTTCATTTGAAGTATCCATGATTTCTGGTACTGATGTTTGCATCCGATAGGCCATTTCGTACTGAGCCATACGGGCTAAAATTTCTGGATCACCTATGTCCTGATGATTCAATTTTTCAAGTTGCTGCAAATGATCTAATTGATCTCTTCTTATTACTCCATCAACTCCAGGAGGATTTGTCAAATACAATACAGGATCCTTACCCGATCTAAATTGAACACCCTGATGTTGAGAAGGAAGAAATCCATTACCCCATAATCTGGCATATAAAGGTTGTCCCCCGGTTTTACCTTTGGTAACCAAAACCACAAACTCCGGTAAATTCTTATTGTCAGTTCCCAAACCATAACTTACCCACGAACCAATTGAGGGTCTTCCCGGAATTTGTGAACCGGTTTGCAGGAAGGTAATTGCAGGATCATGATTAATGGCTTCGGTATACATTGACTTAATGAAACATAGTTCGTCAACTATTTTAGCAGTATGTGGCATTAAGTCACTCATCCAAGCTCCACTATCACCGTGCTGCTTAAAATTAAAAAGTGTACCCGCCAATGGAAAAGAAGCCTGTCCGGCCGTCATTCCTGTAAGTCTTTGTCCACCACGTATGCTCTCAGGTAAATCCTGACCATTCATTTTATTCAAAAGAGGTTTATAGTCAAAGAGATCTAATTGCGAAGGTGCTCCGCTCTGAAAAAGATATATTACACGTTTAACCCTCGGTGGGAAATGAGGAATTCCCGTTAGACCTCCGCCCATAAGCTGTGGTGCTTGCAATTTTTTTTCTTTTGCAAACAATCCCATGGGGTCTAACATAGAGGCCATAGAAAGGGCTCCCATGCCTAATGACGTCTTGGTCAGAAAGTCGCGTCGCGTATAATTTTTATTATGATGGTGAGTACACATAGTTAAATCTTATCTCTTCATATAAGTTTCGTCATGGTTTAAAAGTGTATTTGCAACCATTGCTAATGCTGCAGTTTTGCTATTAAGATACCCCTCTTCCAATTTTTTATTACCAACCTTTAAAAATTTCAATGTTTCACTTTTATTAGAAGTAAACCACTGAGATTGTGAATTATATAAATCCTTTAAGACTTTGGTTTCTTCCTCTTTTGGATGCCTGCTTGTTGTTAGTCTAAAACCGTATCTAATTTGTTGATCCAAAGAATCTCCACCTTCTTTTTGCATTCTTACGGCAAGCATTTTTGAAGCTTCAACAAATTGTACGTCATTCATTAATACTAAGGCCTGTAGCGGTGTATTCGTATTTTCACGCTTAATAATACACACTTCTCTATTGGGAGCATCAAAGGCAATCATTGCAGGATGTGGGGATGTCCGTCTTATAAAAGTGTATAATCCTCGTCTATACAGACTGTCACCGCCAGATTCCTTATAATTCATTAATTTGTGGGAAAAGCTTGATTTTTCTATCCATAAGCCTTCGGGCTGATATGGTTTTACACTTTCACCACCGATATCTCTAACTAATAAACCACTGGTTTTCAGTGCATTATCACGGATCATTTCTGCAGGCAGCCTGTAACTGTTACTTCTCGCCAAATAATAATTATAAGGATCTTTCTCCAGCATGTCTTTAGTAAATTGAGAAGACTGTTTGTACGTATGGGAAAGAACAATTATCTTAATTAGTTTCTTTGTATCCCATCCACTTTCTACAAAAGTAGTTGCTAGCCAATCTAATAATTCCGGGTGGGAGGGAAGTGCCCCTTGTACACCAAAGTCTTGAGGTGTATTTACCAACCCTTTACCAAAAAGCATCTGCCAAAGTCTGTTAACCGTAACTCGAGCCGTTAGTGGGTTTTCCGGTGCAAAAATCCATTGTGAAAGCCCTAAACGATTTTTTGGATATTTTTCAGAAAACTCTGGCAGTATGTGTGGAGTGTTGGCATCCACCTTGTATATAGGTTGTTCATAGTCACCCCTGTTATATGCATATGCTTGTCTTGCTTCAGGCATTTCTTCCATGACCATTACTTCCATTACTGGAATCATCTTTTTAAGCCACTCGCTTCTTAGTTCTTGTAATTCCTTATCTAATGATTTGACCTCTGATGCCTGTGTAACCCAGTATTCGGGAGCGATTATAAAATCCTGATTTTGATCATAAAGCTTTGCTATTTCTTTTGAAGTTAGAACTCTTGAAAATAGGTGAACATCATCGATTCTACCTAAAAATATACCATTTTCTCCAGTAAAGGCCCTATAGCTTTTAGCTACCATAACAGGCCTATTTGTTAATTTCTGAGCGCCACCAGTAATGGTCTTAATAGATTTGTATAGATTATCAAAACCTACACTTTGCTCTGTTTCCCTGCCATTAATAAATAGTTTTAGACCTTTAGCTTTTCCGGAACCGTTATAAGTAAATGCCACATTGTACCATGAATTGGTTTGTAATGAATCCTTAGACCTGACATGTATGTAATTATGAGGAAGGGAATGAATTAATCTTGCGTTAAGATAATTAAGGCTATCCAGATAAAATTCCCAACCACGCCAATAGTTGTTTTTGTCACCTGCGGTTCCCAATAACGTTTGTGTTCTTCCGGCTTCTCTTTTGGTAGTGTTTATCCAGAGGCTTGAAGAAAATGCATTTGTCCATTCAAAATTCGGAATATCCTTTAGATAAACTTCATCATATTCTCCAGTAAATTCCAGGGCATTTCCCGTTACACCTTTTGTAACGGCTGGAGCCTCGGTTGAAGTAACCATCTTATTCCCGTCTATTATATGTTCTCTTTGTTTATCACTTTTTTCAACTGAATTCATTGGATAATATCCCAAAAGGCCTCTTTTGTTGAAATCGCCTGGTAATTGCCGCATATAGGTTTCCAAGGCCATTAATTCTTCTATGGTTAGTTCTAATTGCCTTTCTTTTTCCTGAATTTTATAATCGAGAGACTTTAATTCATCTTCTGTTTCCTTTTTGGGAAGCGCCAGCATAGGTCCGTAATTGCCATCATCACCTGTCATGCCTAATTCCTTTACATTGTTAAAAAAGGCCGTTAATTCATAATAATCTTTCTGGGTAATGGGATCAAATTTATGATCATGACAGCGAGCACAATTAATAGTAAGCCCAAGTAAAGCTGTACCAACGGTTTCAGTTCTATCCCAGACATAGTTCAGTCGAAACTCTTCTTCAATAGCCCCGCCCTCTGCGGTCATGGGATGATTGCGATTAAAAGCAGTAGCTAATTTTTGGTCTTTAGAGGCATTTGGTAATAAGTCACCCGCTAGTTGCCATGTGATAAACTGGTCATAAGGCATATTTTCTTTGAAAGCGTTTATGACCCAATCACGCCATGGCCACATCAAACGCCATCCATCGGCATGAAGGCCATGTGAATCTGCATATCTTGAGACATCCATCCAATCTACCGCCATGCGCTCTGCATAGGCATCCGTATCTAATAATCTGTCTACTACTTTTTCGTATGCGTTAACACTAGTATCGGAGAGAAAGGCATCAATTTCGGGAATTGTCGGTGGGAGTCCTGTAAGATCCATGGTTATTCTTCGAATGAGCCTTTCTTTGTTAGCTTCATGAGTAGGTTCAAAACCTTTTATCGCTAATTTCTTTTGAACAAATTTATCTATGGCATTATTTGAAGGCCATGTTTTATTGATTAGGATAGGGATGTCTGGTTTTTCAGGACTTATAAATGCCCAATGATCCTTCCATTGGGCCCCCTGTTGTATCCATTTGATTATGATGGCTTTTTCTTGTGCATTTAAAGTTAAATGAGAATCAGGGGGAGGCATTTGAATTTCAGGATCTGCATTTAATATGCGGTATACACTTTCACTTTGTCGAGCATTTCCTGATACAAACGCATAATTACCACTGCTTAATTTGGCAAAGGCATTTTCCTCAATATCCAATCGCAAGCCTGCCTTTCTCGTATTTTCATCAGGACCATGGCAAGAATAACACCTGTCCGACAAAATTGGTTTAACATGAAAATTAAAGTCAATAGATTCCGGAAGATTATTAAAGGCAATTTCCACCTCTTTTGGCATATCTACCGAACAGGAGGATAAAAATGTTATTAAAAGGATTAAACTGTAAGAATATCTATGCATTCTATGCAAATAATATTCTTAAAGATAGGATTTTTTACCTTAGCCTATAGTTGTTTGGACCGATTGATAATATTATATCCATCTTTGATAATATCCTGTATTTATTTGAAGTTAATGACAAAATAATAACAACTCGATTCTTTCGATCCTTTGATTATTTCGAATATGTAAAGAGTTGCAAACTAATTTCTATTGAATGGTAATTACCTGTGAATAGTTTGTTTTCGATCCGGGCCTACGGATACAATTTTAATCGGAATTTCTAACTCAGCTTCAAGGTAATCGATGTATTCGTTTAACGTTTCCGGAAGTTGCTCAGCTTTGGTCATTTTGGTTAGATCCTTCTCCCATCCTTTCATTTCTTTATAAATAGGAATAACATTTTCAGCTTCAATATTATAGGGGAGGTGACTTACTTTTTCCCCTTTGTATTTGTATGCTATGCAGATTTTTACCGTTTTAAATCCACTAAGTACATCTGCTTTCATCATCATTAATTCTGAAACTCCATTAATCCTAACTGCGTATTTTAGAGCCACAAGATCTAACCAACCACAACGACGTGGTCTGCCCGTAGTAGCTCCAAATTCATTGCCAACTCTTCCCATAGTTGCGCCAACTTCATCAAAAAGTTCTGTAGGAAAAGGTCCGCTTCCCACCCGGGTTGTATAGGCTTTAAAAATGCCAAAAACCCCTCCTATGTTACCCGGAGGCACACCAAGACCTGTACATGCTCCTGCAGCGGTTGTATTTGAGGAAGTGACATAAGGATAAGTTCCAAAATCAATATCCAAAAGGGAACCTTGAGCTCCTTCAGCCAGGATTTTTTTTCCACTTTTCTGAGCCTGGTAAAGATACTCTTCACTATCGATAAAGGTGAGTTGTTTTAATTCCTTTATAGCATTAAAGAAATCTGTTTCCAATTCCTGAAGATCGTATTGTATATCTACATTATGAAAATCTATCATGGTTTCATGCTTATTAGCCAAAGCACGATATTTATCCTTCCAGTTATTTAATTCAAGATCTCCCACCCTCATTCCGTTTCTTCCTGTCTTGTCCATGTAAGTAGGTCCTATACCCTTCAGCGTTGAACCTATTTTTGCTTTGCCTTTTGAGGCTTCTGAGGCTGCATCCAGCAACCTGTGGGTAGGTAAAATCAGATGAGCTTTCCTGGAAATTAGGAGTTTGGATTTTATATCCAGATTAAACTTGTTAAGATTATCAAGTTCTTTCTTAAAAATAACCGGGTCAATAACTACCCCGTTACCCACAACATTGATTGCATTGTCATGAAAAATACCAGAAGGAATAGTGTGTAAAACATGTTTTATACCATCAAATTCTAAGGTGTGTCCTGCATTTGGCCCACCCTGAAATCTGGCTATGATATCATAGTTTTTGGTAAGTACATCAACGATTTTTCCTTTTCCTTCGTCTCCCCATTGAAGACCTAGTAGTAAATCTACGGCCATGCAGTAAGTTATTGGTTAGTTATTAGCTTTTTCTTTGCGGTTTCTTGTACCGTAGAAGTACAGCGAATGATTATTTATTTTAATGTCGAATACCTCTTCAATAGTTTGTTTTATTGTTTGTATTCTCGGGTCACAAAATTCAACCACTTCTCCGGTATCCGTAAGAATTACATGATCATGCTGCCTGTCAAAATAAGACTTCTCGTACTGTGCCTGATTCTTTCCAAATTGGTGCTTGCGAACTAATTTACAATCCAATAAAAGTTCTATTGTATTGTAAAGTGTTGCCCTGCTTACCCGATAGTTTTTATTCTTCATATTGATATAGAGTGACTCTATATCAAAGTGTTCATCACTTTCATAGATCTCCTGCAGGATAGCATAACGCTCGGGAGTTTTTCTATGCCCATTTTCCTCCAAAAAGGCAGTAAATACTTTTTTAACGATTTCTTGGTCCTTATTGGTCCCCATAATTACGTCATCATCTTAATGGCAAATGTACATCTAAAAATACGAATATAGATATTTTATGACCGCAAGATTACGCTAAAAGCATTCTGGGAAATCTCTATACCCGAGTCACTTTTTCAATGCCATTTATCCGCTTTAAATTATTGATAAGTTTTTTGAGAATGGCATTATTTTTTACTACAACCGTGATTTTACCTGTAAAGGTACCTCCATCAGTACTGAAATTGAGATTCCGCATATTAACATGCATATTATCTGAAATAATTTCTGTAATCTCGTTCATCAGGCCTAAATTATCAATCCCTGTCAGTTTAATTTCTGAAGTGAATTCTTCCTGGGTTGAATCAATCCACTTGGCACTGATAATCCTATAGGCATAGTTGGATTGCAAAGAAATAGCATTGGGACAGTTTTTCTTGTGAACTTTTATGCCTTCGGCCACACTTACAAAACCAAAGACTACATCTCCGGGAATTGGGTTACAACATTTGGACAGAGTGTAATTTAATTTTTCCTCCTCCTTACCAAATACAAGCATATCATATTTGGAAGTTATTTCGGCCTTATCAATATCTTCTTGTACTGGTTTGCGCCGAATCTTATTCTTGAAAAAACTGATAAATGCATTATTATAAGATGATGCGAACTCTTTGATCATCTGATTATCAATTGCTCCGATACCTATGCGATAGAACAGATCCAAACTGGTCTGGAGCTTAAAGTGAACCACCATCTTATTGATGGAATCCTCGTTCAGATTTATTTTTTGAGACTTAAGTTTACGTCTTAATGTTTCCTTACCTTCCTTGGCAATTTGTTTTTGTTCTTCTCGCAAAGACGAGCGAATTTTTGCCCTGGCTCTTGCTGTAGTAGCATAATCCAGCCAATTTTGATTGGGTTTGGCTTTATCTGATGTAATGATCTCAACCTGGTCACCGCTATTTAACCTTGTGTTAAGAGGTACCAACTTGCCATTTACCTTAGCACCCCGGGTCCTCATTCCTACTTCGGTATGGATATTAAAAGCAAAATCCAGGGGAGTGGCGTCTTTTGGCAACGATTTTAATTCACCTTTTGGTGTAAAAACAAAGATCTCTTTCGAATAAAGATTTAATTTAAATTCCTCCACAAAGTCCACGGCATTGCCATTTGAGGTTTCGAGGGCTTCCTGTAAACGGTTGAGCCACATCTCGATTCCCATTTCTTTTTGTGCTCCGTGTTTATATTTAAAGTGAGCGGCATATCCTTTCTCGGCTATTTCGTGCATTCTCTCACTTCGTATCTGAACTTCAACCCATTTACCTTCCGGACCCATTACAGTTATATGAAGAGCCTCATAACCCGTTGACTTTGGAGAAGATATCCAATCGCGAAGACGTATTGGATTGGGCGTAAAATGATCTGTTACAATAGAGTATATTTTCCAGGCAAGGAATTTTTCATTCTGTTTATCAGATTTATAAATGATTCGAATAGCAAACTTGTCATATATTTCATCAAAAGCAACATTTTGAGATACCATTTTCTTTCTGATGGAATAGATAGACTTCATCCTTCCTTTTATATGATATTCAAGACCTTCTTTATCTAAAGAATCTCGAATAATATTGGTGAATTCGTCAATATAATTCTGTTGTTCTTCTTTAGTTTGCTCAATTTTTTCTTGAATATCATTGTATACTTCCGGCTCTGTATATTTCAGACTTAGATTCTCTAGTTCTGTTTTAATATTATAGAGTCCAATTCTATGAGCCAGGGGAGCATAGATATATAGGGTTTCAGAGGCCATTTGCACCTGCTTGTGCTCTGGCATGGCGTCCATGGTTAGCATATTGTGATATCTATCTGCTATCTTAATGATAATTACCCGAACATCATCGTGCAGCGTTAGTAACATTTTCCGAAAATTCTCTGCCTGCTGGGATATGTTCATATCCTTTTTAAGATGTGCAATTTTCGTAAGACCGTCCACAATGCGAGCTATTGTTTCACCAAACATTCGCTCAATATCATCTAATGTATACTCGGAATCTTCAACTACATCATGGAGTAATGCAGCTGCAATAGATATGGCATCGAGACCAATTTCTGAAGCTACTATTTTAGCTACTGCTATAGGATGAAAAATAAAGGCCTCTCCTGATTTTCTTCGTTGATTCTTATGGGCATCAACGGCTATGTCAAATGCATTGCGTACTAGTTTCTTATCTTTGGCAGTTAATGCCTGATAACTAATTCGCAGCAATTCCTTGTATTGCTTTGCAATTTGCTTGTTCTCCTGCTCTAAGGCCGTTTCCACGCTCATAAATTAAATTTACCACAATCTTTTCTAGTAACCAACAAAAATCATGCCTTAAGGTTACGTATTCTTTGAATTAAGGGTGGATGAGAATAGTGTAGAAATACGTAGGCCGAATGCGGGGTTAGATTGCTCAGGCTATTCTTTGAAAGCTTTTTTAATGAGTTGATTAAAGGCAAGGCTTCATAAGTATTTTTGGCATAATCATCTGCTTCAAATTCAAATTTTCTCGACAGAATGTTCATGACCAAACCGGTTATTTCGGAGATTGGACTATACAGGATTCCAAAACAAATTAAAGCAGCATGAAAACTGGGTTCAGTGACACCAATAGCATAGGAAAATTCGGGGTTATTAATAAAAAGTGATAGTATGAATAGCGTAATTCCCGTGAGAAGTATTGAAATAATAAGGTTTATAATAATATGGTGGCGTTTATAATGGCCGACTTCATGGGCAAGTACGGCTACTATTTCTTCTTCCTCTAAATCCTGAATTAACGTATCATAAAGTGTTACCCTTTTTTCTTTTCCAAATCCGGCAAAATATGCATTGGCCTTAGTACTTCTCTTAGATCCATCTATAACAAAGATGTTTTGAAGTTTAAATCCCACCTTTCGTGCGTAACTTTCAATTTTACTCTTAAGAGATCCATCCTCAAGGGGAGTTTGTTTGTTAAATAAAGGTACTATTAACCTGCTGTAAAAAAGGTTCATAAAAACCGTGAATACTGCAATCAGTCCGAGGGCATAAATCCAAAAATTGCTGCCGGCAAATTGAAAAAACCAAATAACCATTGAGAGTATACCACCTCCTAAAATGGTCATCATTAACCAGCCTTTAATTTTATCAATAAAAAACAACTTTCTGGTAGACTTATTGAATCCAAATTTTTCTTCTATCACAAACGTCTGATAATATGAAAAAGGTGTTGTAATAATATCACTTCCAATCATAATGATACCAAAAAATAAAAGAGCCATTAAAATTGGGTTTTCAGTAATATTTCTGGTGACTAGGTCTAGCCATTCAAATCCGCCAAATATTAGGAACCCTAAAGTTAGAACTAGTGAAAAGGAAGAAGATAGAATTCCAAATTTGTAATTATCTTTCTTATATGCCTGAGATTTTAAATATTCTTTCTTATCAAAGACATCCTGCAATTCTTCTGGAATAGGGTCTTGAAATTTCCGTGAATTGAGATAATCCAGGACAGTTTCCATAAGGAATTGGAGCACTATGATTACTATTATTATATAAAACAGGAAAGTACTATTCATAAAAAACTTTTATCATTCAATTAAAAACGTGACAAATTTAAATAAGCTAACACTGAAAAAGAGTTGAATATTTTATCGTGAACCTGGCAATTGGGGTTATGATCTTAAAGAAATTCTCTTTGCCGCTTTGCCTCAAAGATAAGAATTGCAGCCGACACAGAAACATTCATGGAATCTATCTCACCTTGCATTGGTATTATAATATTCTGATCGGATTCGTGCAACCACTCTGATGTGAGTCCCGTAGCCTCGGTACCTACTGCAATGGCACAAGGTTTCTTATAATCCACTTCGGTATAGTTACAAGTAGCTGACAAGCTGGCTGAATAAATAGCTATTTTATTCTTTTTTAAAAAATTGAGTACCTCCTGAGTTTTTCCAGTTGCAATATTTACGGTAAAAAGGCATCCAACACTGGCTCTGATTATATTTGGATTATAAAGATCACCCTTGTTATTTACAATAATTACCGCATCTAAATTAGCCGTATCGGCAGTTCTTAATAAAGCACCAACATTTCCAGGTTTTTCCGGTGCTTCGGCAATCAATATCAATGGATTTTTATTCCTAAATGAAATATCATTCAGATTGTGATTTTTTGAACAGGCAATAGCAACAATTCCTTCCGTACTTTCACGATAGGCTATTTTTTGGTATATCTCCTGTGATACTTCTATCAATTCTGGATATTTCTCAAGCCGGGAAATAATCTGCCTAACTTTTACTTCAGAAATAATATTGGTGCAAAAAAAGACACTCTGAACAGAATAACCACCTTTACCTGCCAGTTCAAATTCTCGCTGTCCTTCCAATACAAATAAGCCAGAATTTCTACGTTCACGTGATTTTTCCTTTAATAATAATACTTTTTTAACCAAAGGATTATGTAAACTACTAATCTGCTTAACTTTGTTCATAGGACAAAAATAGAAGAATTGATAAACTTTCTATCAGTTGTCCGACAAAGACCACAACTTATATAATCTGAAATGCGTAAGGTTTTTTTATTACTAATTTTTTTAGGGCACTTTTCCTGTAAAGAAGCGCCCAGAGATAATGCAGACAAGAGTAATCCCCAGGTCCTGTCGACAAAGATTGAACAATCTAAATATCCTGATGCTTTAGAGAGGGTTTTTAAAGCTCATGGGGGTCTGCAAAATTGGACAAAGAAAAAGGTGCTTGTATACGATTTACCTAAAGCTGGATTTACTGAAACGCATACTACTGACCTCAAAACCAGGATGGATAAGATAGTTTCTTCCAATTTTTCAATGGGTTTTGATGGCAATCATGTTTGGTTATTGGATAAAACCGGAAACTATAAAGGAGACCCGGTTTTTTATCATAATCTAATGTTTTATTTCTATGCCATGCCTTTTGTTTTAGCTGATGATGGTATAATATATGGAGAGACAACGAATTTGATCTTTGATGGGAAAAGTTATCCGGGTGTTAGCATAAGTTACCATTCAGGGGTGGGTACTTCACCCAAAGACGAATATTTCCTGCATTACGATCCCCAAACTTATCAAATGGCCTGGTTAGGATATACCGTAACCTACAGAAGTGGGGAAAAGTCTGACAATGTTAAGTGGATCCGATATGCGGATTGGATGGAAGTAAATAATATCATATTACCCAAAGCAATAACCTGGCACGCCTACGAAGGAAAAGTAATAAAAGAAGCTAAAAACACTGTACATTTTGAGAATGTTACTCTTTCGGAATCTTTAAAACCGGATTCTTTTTATGCCATGCCGGTTGACAGTAAAAGTGTTGAAATGAAACAAGAGTAAAAGACTCTATAATCATAAGCTTCCTTATATTGATTCAAAATAATTTAGCGCGCTCAATCAGTCGCGTATTCTATATCATATGTAACCAAGAGTGTAACTATTAGACTATAACTTTTTATCCCTTCTTCCTGGTTGTTCGCTTTCAGAAATGTATTAAAAATTGATTTAAACATAGGTTCAAAAGGATTTTCAAAGGCCTGCCAAAATTTATTCAACTCTTCGTAGTTTTTTTGAACACCCGGATTTAATCTGGAATATAATTCACGAAATTTCGTTTCATCTCTTGATTTTATTTCACTTAATGAATAACTAAGTGCATAGGCCGCGGCAGAATACTTAAAGTAAATATCTTTATTATTAGCTGTAACGAGGTAGCCAATAAAATTAACTTCGTTTTCTGCAGAATAACCAACTTGATGTCCTATTTCATGCCCGGTAACCACCGGGAATCTGAAATTAGGTATTCTTTTATTCACCTGTGCCTCATTTGTAAAGGGATTAAGATAGCCGCCATATCCCATATAAGTCAGGGCGGTACTAAAAATAGATTTCTTTAAACTTGGATTTTTGTAACCAAAAAATGGATACCTAATTTCGAGTTCCGTATATCCCTCCAATGTCTTTTGAAAGATTTCTCTCTGATTATAGGGGATATTTACACTTTGCGAAGTATCTGAAGTTATTTCATACTGTAGTTTATTTGTCTTTTCTACAAGCTTTTCTGTAAACATTATCAATTCATTGGCCGTATATGTATCTTTTAGGTGAAGTGTTTGAGAAAGGGGCACACGGTAATAGTTAAAACCCCACATGAGATGAAATGTGAAATAGGCTACTGAAAGTATAAGAACTACATCTCTAAAGAAAAGTTTCAGGTTTTTTCTTATTTGATTTCTTTTGATAATTATATACCGGATGGCAAGTATTGTCAGGATAGCATAAATTAGATCGCCAATGGACAAAGGGAACCATCCAAATACTATTCGAAAAAAGTGTGAAATAAAGGGATATAAGCCTTTGCTGTAATAATTTTCAACAAGCTCCGGGTAACTGCCGAGATACTTGACCAGTATTATTTGCGGGATAATTGATAATGCAATCCCATTCTTCAACCTATTATTCATGAATTCAAAAATACCAATTATCTCGCTAGGTTAATTTTCAATATGTATTTTTGATCTTTTAAATTAAGATATGAATCAAGAGATAGAACAATTAGAACCAAAGAGAATCTGGTTTAATTTCTCAAAACTGAATGCTGTACCACGTCCTTCCAAGAAAGAAGAAAAAGTGATTGAATTCATGTTGAATTTTGGCAGGTCATTGCAATTAGAGACATTAAAAGATGAAGTAGGCAACGTTATTATTAGAAAAGAGGCATCCATTGGAATGGAAGATTGTAAACCAATTACGCTTCAATCTCATTTGGACATGGTACATCAAAAAAATTCCGATACAGATTTTGATTTTGATACTCAGGGAATTGAGATGTATGTGGATGGTGATTGGGTTAGGGCCAGGGGAACAACACTTGGTGCAGATAACGGGATGGGAGTGGCAGCGATAATGAGTTTACTAGAAAGCCATGATATTCCACATCCCCCTCTTGAAGCCTTGTTCACTATTGATGAAGAAACAGGTATGACGGGGGCAATGGGACTTAAAGGAGGTGTCCTCAAGGGTCAGATTTTATTGAATTTAGACACTGAAGAAGATAACGAGATAGACATTGGGTGCGCCGGCGGGATAGATATTACCGCTACCAGAACCTACGAGGAACAGACAGTCCCAAAAGAGTCCATTGCATACCGCATAAGCGTCAAAGGATTACACGGCGGACATAGTGGTATGGACATACACCGAGGTTTTGGTAATGCAAATAAAATAATGAACCGCCTTTTGTTTAAAAGTGCTGAAGAATTTGGTATTGGAGTGTCACAAATTGATGGAGGAAGTCTAAGAAATGCCATTCCTCGTGAGAGTTTTGCAACGGTTGTTTTAAATGCAGACCGAAAAAAAGATTTTGAAGTCCAAATAGCAAAGTGGGTAGAGGATATTAAAAGTGAGAATTCATTCATTGAAACCAACCTGGATATTAACCTGAATAAAGTTGAAATGCCCGCAAAGATGATGGAGAAAACTGCTCAGGATAAAATTTTAAGAGCTGTATATGGAGCACATAATGGCGTTTATGGAATGAGTGCGGCAATTGCCGATTTGGTGGAAACTTCCAATAACATAGCTAGAATTGAAGTCAAATCCGGGAAGATTAGGATTGGTTGTCTAACCAGATCTTCCGTAGATACGGCCAAAAATGATTTGGCTAATTCTCTTAAATCCGTTTTTGAGCTTGCAGATTGTACGGTTACTTTAACAGGAGAATATCCGGGTTGGAGTCCAAACCCTAATTCTGAAATATTGGAAGTACTTAAAGATCAGTACGAAATCCTTTTTAGTGAAAAGCCGAAAGTAGTAGCTTGTCATGCCGGATTGGAATGTGGTATTCTGGGAAAAAATTACCCGGAAATGGACATGATAAGTTTCGGGCCTACCATTAAAGGTGCGCATTCTCCGGATGAAAGAGTAAGTATCTCTTCAGTAAAGAAGTTTTGGACCTTTCTATTACAGATTTTAAAGAATACACCATAAAATAAAAAAGGCCCGAAAATTTTCGGGCCCTTTTTTTACTCGGCTTTACCTGTAATCTCCAGGTCAAAAATGAGATCAGCGTTTGGAGGGATTGGACCTCCACCTTGTTCACCATAACCCAAATGTGGCGGAATAAATATCCTGATTTTGTCTCCAATTTTCATACCTAATAAACCCTCTTTAAAACCGGCTACAAGCCTTGAATCCGGACTGTAATCCATGGGAAAGGCCTCATAACCTCCTCCTTGTTTTCGTCTTTCATCGAATTTATCAAACTTGATAGCAATTTCTTCATAATTACTGTCGAAAAGAGTTCCATCTGCCAGCCAGCCGGCATAATATACTAATACTTTATCACCAATTTTTGGATTAGCACCGGTTCCTTCGTTTAGGCTAAGAACTTTTAAACCAGACGGGAGCTCTTTTGCAACTTCCTGTTGTTGTTTTATTTCCGCTGCGAAATCGGTTTTAACCTTGGCCATAGCCGCAATAACAGCTTCTTCCTCTGCAAAATAATCTGTCATCACTTGAACCGCATCAAAATTCTTGGCTTCTTTACCATTTCTAACAATGTTCATAGAATTTATTACTACATCAGCTACGGGTTTGTCCTTTCTATTGGGTTCTGCATAGGTTTTTACATTAGCTATGGAATCTACAACATCCATTCCCGATACGACTTCTCCAAAAACGCTGTGTTTACCATTTAGGAAAGGCGTCTCCTTATGAGTTATGAAAAACTGACTTCCATTGGTTTTTGGTCCTGAATTGGCCATTGAAAGGATACCCGCCCTATCATGTACAAGGGAATCATTGAATTCATCTTTAAACCTGTACCCTGGGTTGCCGCGACCTGTACCAGTAGGATCACCTCCCTGAATCATAAAATCTTTAATGACTCTGTGGAAAATAGTGCCATCATAATACTTTCGGTCTTTATACTCTTCACTTACAAAGGGATTGTTACCTTCTGCTAGGGAAACGAAATTGGCCACTGTTACAGGAGTTTTTTCCATTTCGAGTTTTATAATGATAGCTCCCTGACTGGTATTTACATCTGCGAATAATCCATCTCCCAGATCCCGGTACTTACTTGATGTACAGCTTGTTAATGCTGATATACCAATTAAAACAATTGCAATTAATTTTTTCATTTTTTAAAGTTTAATTATCAAGATTTTCTTTTTGTTTTTCAATTTTTAGAATGCTAATGGTGGACTTAAGCGCTACGTTAGGTCCAATTTTGTTATTATCCCCATGATAACCATAAGCCATGGCAGAAGGGAAAAAGAAAGTGGCCGTTTCATTTACTTTAAGAAGTTTTACGCTATTGCGCAGGCCTGGAAATAATTCCTGTTTATCTACTTTATACTTAATAGTCCCGATTTCCTCCATAGAATAGATGGTATCATTTTCAAGACTAACTAAATTGTAATTAAGAGTAACCAAATCATCAGAAAGAGGGGTGTAATCACTTTCCTCATTTATAGCACTATAAAAGTACCAGGATCCTGTGGCCGATGCCAGATAGTGATGAAGAGTATCATTTGTGATGATTTGTTGAATAATCTCCTCTTCCTGGTTTAATAATTCTATATTCCGCTGAACAGAGGCGTTAATAAGACTTCCCGACTGAGTTTTAACAGGCCGCCTGGGTTCAGTTTCGCCACAAGCTATAAGACATACGATTGGTAATACATAAAGGAAGTTCTTCATTTGCTAAGCTGGTCTTTATAGTTTTCCAATAAGGCTTCGAAATGCTTTACTGTGCTCTCCATGTCACCTTCACTTCTTCCTCCAGCCGCATTGGTATGCCCACCACCATGATAGTGATTTCTCGCAAATTCATTAACGGAGAAATTTCCTTCAGAACGAAATGAAATCTTAATAATTCTTTCTTCTTTATTCTCAATAAAAATAACAGCAAATCGAATATTCTGAAGCGTAAGGCCATAATTTACAAAACCTTCGGTATCTCCTTTTTTATAATTATGGGCATCCAATTCTTCCTGACTCAAACTAGTATATGCAGTGTTATATTCCTTTAGGATGACCATGTTTTTTAACGCACAACCTAAGAGTTGTAACCTATCAGGGGTGTTAGTATCAAATATTTGATTTTGCACTTCAAAATTATTGGCCCCTTTATTTATCAGCTCAGCTACTACCTGATGAGTTTTACTGGTTGTTGACGAATACTTAAAAGAGCCTGTGTCCGTAACAATTCCGGCATACAAACAATCTGCAATTTCACTTGTAACCTTGTCGACATCTCCCAGAGAACTAATAAAATTAAAAACCATTTCTGATGTAGAACTCATTTTTGAATCTGAATATGTTATTTGGGCGTAATTATCAGGTGCCTGATGATGGTCTATCATTATAAAAGTGGCTTGCAACCCTTCCAGAATCGGCGTCATCTGTCCAACTCTTCCTAGTTGATTAAAATCAAGGGTAAAACAAAGGTCAGAGCTATTAAGGTATTCAACTGCGGTAGCGTTATCTCTTTCAAAATTAAGGACCTCGTTTGTGCCAGGCATCCATTTTAGGAACTTGGGATAATCATTGGGGACAATTACCTTTACTTCCTGTCCAATTGCCTTAAGATAATGCCATAATCCCAGCGATGAACCAATAGCATCACCATCAGGATTTTTATGGGGTACAATAACTATTCTTAATGGCTTTGAGAGCAGTGCTTTTATAGCCTTTACATCCTCAGAATTCATGCGCGCAAAGATACAATTAAATTGGAGATTCCCTATAGCAGTAATTTCAAAAGTAAGAGCAGGCAGAATACTTCATTTATCCAGTTTAAAATATACTCTAAAAGTATTCTGGAGTTGGACTAATATTCCTTTTTATAAAAGTCTATTTTTGTTATCTAAATCATTTGATTCATGTATAAATCATTCGTTGTTATAATCTTGTTTGCTTTAACTGCGGGTTGTACCGCCAAAAAAAAATCGGTTAAAACAACTGTCCCGGATTCGGAAATTGCAATTGCTTTTGGTTCTTGCAATAAGCATAACTTAGAAAATCTTTTATGGGATGACATAAAAGAAGCTGATCCATTATTATGGATCTGGGGCGGTGATATAATTTATGCTGACACAGAAGATGTAGCGGAAATAAGACAACTATATAATGCCCAAAATAAGGTTTCCGGTTATAAAAAATTAAAAAAAAGCACGCAGGTAATAGGAACTTGGGATGATCATGACTATGGATTAAATGATGGAGGTACAGAATATGTGTCTAAAAAACAGAGCCAACAGGCTTTTTTAGATTTTATGGATGTACCGGCAGATCATCCGAGACGAACTCAGGAGGGTGTTTATTTTGCATATGACTATAACGGTAGTCTGGGTAAAATAAAGATTATAGTTTTAGATACACGATATTTTAGAACAGCTTTAACCGCGGATACAGAAACAGAGAAACGTAATAAACCGAACCCATACGGTGAGGGCACACTTCTTGGAGAAACACAATGGCAATGGCTTGCCTATGAGTTGAACAATACGGATGCCGATTTTAATCTTGTTGTAAGTAGTATTCAGTTCTTGTCTAATGAGCATGGTTTTGAATGTTGGGGAAATTTCCCCCATGAAGTGGATAGATTTAAACATTTGCTCGTAGATTCACAGGCTAAAGGGGTAATTATCCTTTCGGGGGATCGCCATATTTCTGAGTTTTCTAAAATTAATATTCCCGGACTTTCCTACCCTTTAATAGATTTTACTAGTAGCGGACTTACGCATAGTTATTCAGATTTTTCCGGGGAACCCAATCCATACAGATTGGGTAATGTCATTGCTAAAGAGAGTTTTGGATTGGTAAAGTTGAATATGATTACTAAGGAAGTTCATTTACAAATCGTTAAAAATAACGGTATCGTGCCTCTTGAGATAAGACAAAATTATTAATGTTGTGGTTTGCTGTAAGAAAATGTATTTTTGCCCAAAATTTTATAAATGACAGCCAACAGAACTTTTACAATGATTAAACCAGATGCGGTTGAAAATGGACATATTGGAGCCATTTTAGAAAAAATTACATCTGCAGGTTTCAAGATCATAGCTATGAAATATACTCAGTTGAGCAGACGTGATGCCCAGCAGTTTTATGCCATTCACCGCGACCGACCTTTTTTTGGCGAGTTGATTCAGTTTATGACAAGAGGACCTATTGTTTCTGCTATTTTAGAGAAAGATAATGCGGTAGATGATTTTAGAGCCTTAATAGGGGCTACAAATCCTATGGAAGCTGCTGAAGGAACTATTCGAAAATTATTCGCTAAAGATATAGGTGAGAATGCAATACACGGTTCAGATAGTGATGAAAACGCTGCTATAGAAGGAAGTTTCCATTTTTCAGGAAGGGAAGTTTACTTAAGAGAATAGTACTAAAAAACCATAGATAAAACTTACCAGTTACCTTAATACAATATTTTTGACTAGGTCCTTGTTCAACTCTTCATTGATCATATCAATGATTTTGGATTTTCCATGACTTAGTTCTTCTCGTAAGACAGAAGATGAAAGGGAGACAAAAAGCGTATCATTGCGCAACTCTACTGCCGTAGTATAGTTGTTTACTCCGTTGTCCATTATCTTCTCCCATGCTTTTTTGACTATGACTTTGTCTATACCTTTTTGCAATTTATTTTCTTTAATAAATGCATTCAAAGCTTCACTCAGGGGATGTAGATTTTTTTCTTTTGCCATTACTCTTTAGCATTGATGGGCTGAAATCGTCTGTAATGATAAGACAAGCCTTCTTTATTTTTGAGAACCATATTGGATTTAGTAATCTCGGTTATTTGCTCTTCCCATGAACTTAAGTCATTCTGGTAACTCATCCAAAAAAAACCATCTCTTTCATTTATTTGGTATGACTCTGCATCACTGGAAGTATTATAAGTTCCATCAAATGTGGGTTGTACTTTCTTGCGAAAACCTTTCATATTATTATATTCAAAGTAATCGATAGTCACATTTACGTTATATTCTTTGCTTCCTCCATCAGGAAATTTAACCTCTTCAATCTCCCAATATCCGTTAATATGATTTAAATCTGAAACGGATATTTTTTCAGAACACGCCAGAAAGGATAAAAACAATATCAAAGAAATTTGCTTACGCATACTACAATTTAAAAATTTTATAGGATTGATGAATAGATTTCACAACATTTTCCGTCCGCTCTGGGTGTGTGTCAGTAATAAATATTTGCCCAAAATTTTCATCATCAACTAAGGTAATGATGTGTTTTACCCTATTTTCATCCAATTTGTCAAAGATATCATCCAAAAGCATTATCGGAGTAGTTCCGGCGTGTGCTTTTAGAAAGTGAAACTGAGCAAACTTTAAAGCGATTAAAAATGATTTTTGCTGTCCCTGACTACCAAATTTCTTTATAGGATAATCTTCTATTTCAAACCGAAGATCATCTTTATGAATCCCTGTGGAGGTGTATTGCAATGCCCTGTCTTTTTCAATATTACTTTCAAGGAGCGATAAAAGATCTTGTGAGAACAATTTGCTTTCATAGTGCACGTTAACCAACTCCTGTCCCCCGGAAATTGCTAAGTATTGTTCTCTAAAAATAGGAATAAAATCTTCGATAAAAGCCGCCCGTTTTTCGAAAATGATTTTTCCAAAGCCGTTTAACTGCTCGTTATAAACAGAAATTGTTTCCTGGTCGAAAGAATGGTTGGCCGCAAAATATTTCAGTAGGGTATTACGCTGTTGAAGTGTTTTATTGTATTTAAGAAGTGTTTGCAGATACTCCTTATCTGACTGTGATATAACACTGTCTACAAATTTTCTTCTAATATCACTTCCCTCAAGAATTAAATCTCTATCGGCTGGCGAAATAATAACTAAGGGTAATAGACCAATATGATCAGATAAGCGATCATATACTTTATTATTTCGTTTGATGATCTTTTTCATGCCTTTTTTGAGGCTGCAAACAATTTTTTCGTTCCTGTCTTTGAGTTTAAAAGTACCTTCAATGATAAAAAATTGCTCTCCGTGCTTTATATTCTGACCAGCCAGAGGGTTAAAATAACTTTTACCAAATGCAAGGTGGTAAATAGCATCAAGCACATTGGTTTTTCCTTTGCCGTTATCACCAACAAAACAATTCGTTTTGGAATCGAATTCAAATTGTTGCGCCTCAAAATTTTTGTAGTTAACCAGGGATAAATTCTTCAGAAACATTGGGAAGGTAATTTGGTAATAAACATGGAAGGTGCAAATTATCGAAAAATAACGAATATTTAGGCTTTTGGTTTTAGATAAAAACTTTATTTTTGCGCGACCAATAAATGTAAAGATGGCAACATATAAGAAAAGGGGTTACAAGCCTAAAAATAAAGCCGAAGAAAGAGAATTTGATTCTAAGCATAGTGCCACGGCGGAAGTTTTTAGCAGCCTGGATGAAAGTGCTTCCAGATCAGAACAATGGGTGGCCAAAAATCAAAATTATATCCTTGGCCTGATAGGTGTGATTGCCATTGCTGTTTTAGGCTATCTTTCTTATAATCAGTTCATTCAAAAACCAAAAGAAGCAAATGCTGCTAATGAACTTTTTTATCCTCAACAATATTTTGATCAGGCTTTAAACAATACAGCAGAAAAGGATTCACTGTTTACTTTAGCATTAAATGGAGCAGAAGGTAAATATGGTTTTCTGGATATTATCGATGAATACAAAGGGACAAAAGCAGCCAACCTGGCTAATTATTCTGCAGGCATGGCTTATTTGAACATGAAACAATACGAAGACGCCATCAGGCATTTGGAAAATTTTTCTTCAGATGATGCCATCCTTGGTGCCCTGGCGAAAGGGGGAATTGGAGATGCTTTTATGCAATTGGGTCAAGCCACAGATGCTTTGGGGTATTATGAATTGGCATTTGCCCACAATATTAATGATTATACTACTCCAAGATTTCTTTATAAAGCCGGAGTAACTGCTTCAGAGCTGAATCAGAATGATAAGGCACTTCAGTATTTCCAGAGAATTAAAGATGAATTTTCAAATTCGGAAGAAGCTAATACTATAGATGCCTTTATAGGAATGGCTAAAAGCAACAAGTAAATGGCTACGTCCAACAAAAATCTGTCGGTTTATGACAAGAAAACAATCCCAAACGCGAAGGCTCTTCGGTTTGGGATTGTTGTTTCAGAATGGAATTCGAAGATCACGGAAGGCCTTTTTAAAGGCGCCGAATCTACATTGTTGGATTGTGGTGTAAAACAAGATAATATTTTAAGATGGGATGTTCCGGGCAGTTTTGAGCTGACATTTGGATGTAAAAAAATGATACAGCAAAATAATCCGGATGCTGTTATTGCAATAGGCAGTGTAATACGCGGAGAAACCAAACACTTTGATTTTGTTTGCAGCGCTACCGCCCAGGGAATAAAAGACCTGAATGTAAATACCGACACCCCCGTGATTTTTTGCGTGCTAACCGATGATAATCTTCAACAGGCAGAGGACAGAAGTGGTGGTAAGTATGGAAATAAAGGAACAGAAGCTGCAATTGCCGCGATTAAAATGGCATTACTTTAATTGATTACTGCTGATGCTAATTCCTCTCATTCACATTTAGGCACAATTGGATTATTTTGTAAAATGTGACCTTAATAATGCGCATGCCGTAAACTGTTAACAATTTTTGGGAAGGATATCTCTTCATATTTTTTGATTTTGAGTAACTTTGAGCCTTAGGCTCATGGGAAGATTTTCAAAACTACGAAAGAACAGAAAATACAGTTATACACCACGTTATTATAACGATAAGGGTGAAGGCAGCCCGTATAAAATGCAGCCAAAACTTGATAAATTCCGATCTACAATAGATGCACCAAGAGGATTGAAAGGAAAGTTCAGCAATGCAATGGCGGATATCAAGAGGGCTGGCGACAAAAATCTAAAACTAAGAATGCTAATTATAATCGTTGTCCTAATTCTTATATTCCTTTATATTATCGATTTTGATTTATCAATCTTCTTTTCAAAATAATGGCAGATATTATACAACTTTTGCCAGACCACGTGGCTAATCAGATAGCCGCCGGTGAAGTAGTCCAACGCCCGGCTTCTGTTGTTAAAGAATTATTGGAGAATGCCATTGATGCAGGAGCTACTACCATAAAATTAATTGTAAAAGACGGAGGAAAGACTTTGATCCAGATCGTGGATGATGGACTAGGTATGAGTGTAACGGATGCCAGATTGAGTTTTGAAAGACATGCAACTTCTAAAATAAATTGTGCTGAGGATTTATTTCACCTGGACACAAAAGGATTTCGTGGAGAAGCCCTGGCTTCTATTGCTGCTATAGCGCATGTGGAAATGAATACCCGTCCGGCAGAAGATGAAGTAGGTACGCTTCTTAAAATTGAAGGGAGTAAGGTATTATCGCAAGATGTAACCGTAACACCTAAAGGAACCTCTGTATCTGTAAAGAATCTCTTTTTTAATATCCCGGCAAGGAGAAAATTCTTAAAGTCCAACCAGGTAGAATTACGTCATATTACTTCAGAATTTCACCGGGTAGCTCTGGCACATCCTTTGGTACATTTTTATTTTTATAACAATAATAGTGAACTATTCAGCTTGCCTTCAACCAATTTAAAAAAGCGAATTGTACATATATTCGGGACTAAAACAAAAGAAAAGTTAGTACCTGTAGAGGAAGAAACCAAGGTTGTAAAGATATCAGGCTTTATTTGCAAACCGGAATACGCAAAAAAAAGTAGGGGAGAACAGTTTTTCTTTGTAAATAATCGCTTTATAAAAAGCCCATATCTTCATCATGCTGTTATGGCTTCTTTTGAAGGGCTGTTGAGACCAGATACAAGCCCGGGCTACTTTTTATATCTGGAGGTAGATCCAGAATCAATTGATATTAATATACACCCTACAAAGACAGAAATTAAGTTTGATGATGAACATACCTTATACGCAATACTCAAATCAACAATAAAACACAGCTTAGGTCAGTTTAATGTAAGTCCGGTATTAGATTTTGACAAAGATCAGAATTTAGACACTCCATATGTACTATCAAATATGCAGGCACAACAACCCGGTATTACTGTTGATCCCGGTTATAATCCATTTAAGGAAAGCGGACTTGAAAATAGAGATAAAAGGTTTTTTAAAAGGCAGCCGTCTGGGGATTGGGAAAGTATGTACGTAGGTTTGGAGTCAAAAGTCGGTAGGGGTGAGGGTTTTAGTACGGTACATTTTGAATCTGACACTATCACAGGTTCTATTTTTGAGGAACAGCAGAAATTAGAAGTAAGTGGGGCGACTACATTCCAGCTTAGAAGAAAATATATAGTAACGACCATAAAATCTGGTATGCTTATTATTGACCAGGGACGAGCTCATCAGCGAGTACTATATGAAAAATTTCTTAAGAGTATTACGGTAGAGGAAACTTTAAGCCAGCAATTGCTATTTCCTATATCGCTCGTTTTTTCAAAAACAGAATTAGCGGTACTTAAGGAAATTAAAGCTAGTTTGATATCTCTGGGTTTTGCCTTCGGTCTTTTTACACAGGATGAACTCCAAATAACCGGAATTCCGCAGCTTATTAATGAGAGTGAAATAGGTGTTATCCTGGATCAATTAATTTCTGATTATCAGATGGAGGTAAGTGAGAACGATTTTACCCAGTCTGAGGTATTATCAAAAGCACTTTGTAAATCTTTAGCAGTAAAAACTGGAGAAATATTGGATGGCGAGTCACAACAGGCCTTGGTAAATGCATTATTTGCATGTAAGGAAACTAACCGAAGTCCGTTTAACAAATTAATTCACATTACTATAACTGAGCGTGAAATTGATAATAAATTTATTTAGATGGGAAAACTTACCGATGCCATTAAGCATCTGCTAATTGTTAATGTGTTGTTCTTTGTGGCAACCAATCTATTTGGAGATCAGATGTATCAATGGTTTTCATTGTGGTTTCCGGAGAACGAGAATTTTGGAATTTGGCAGATTTTGTCCCATATGTTTATGCATGGCGGATTTATGCATATATTATTTAATATGTACGCCCTCTGGGCCTTTGGAACACCATTGGAGCGGATGTGGGGTCGGAATAAGTTTTTGTTCTTTTATTTTTCTGCGGGCATCGGGGCAGCCCTTATACATAGCGGCGTAAATTATTATTATTTCAATCAGGGTATAGAGGCCCTGGTAAATTCGGGAATAGCGAAAAATCAGATTATGGAAATTATTTCGGGGGGGCAATATAGTCCGGACTGGTATAATTATGCACCACGAAGTGTTATAGATAATTTTTTAAGCGCGTATAATACACCGGCAGTAGGTGCTTCCGGGGCTATTTATGGAATATTGGTAGCTTTTGGAATGTCTTACCCAAATAGTGAATTATTCCTTATCTTTTTACCAATTCCTATTAAAGCAAAATTTTTCATTCCTGTATTAATAGGCCTGGACTTGTTTTCGGGAGTTACCGGATATTCCATATTTGGTGATGGGATTGCCCATTTTGCCCATGTAGGCGGAGCGCTTTTTGGATTTCTAATGATGTGGTACTGGAAGAAAAATCAGTTTAATAAAAATAGATGGGACTAGCATGAATTCTGGAAATTTGAAATATCAATTTGCGCGACTCAACATAGCAGAAAAATTAATTGCAGTAAACGTATTTGTTTTTATCATAAACGGATTATTTACTTTCTTAATGGGCATGCCTTCCAATTCATTGATTCGCTGGTTTGAATTACCTAAAGATTTCATCGACTTTATTTCTCAACCTTGGTCTCTTGTTACCTATTCCTTTTTTCACGGGGATATCTGGCACTTATTTTGGAATATGATAATGCTTTATTTTTCAGGAAGAATATTCCTTAATCTTTTTGGGCCTAAAAAATTCACAAGCGTTTATTTTTTGGGAGTCATATTGGGAGGATTAATCTTTTTATTAAGCTATAATGTATTTCCTGCTCTTTTAGCCACCAACACGGCGCTAATTGGTGCGTCTGCTGGTGTGACTGCCGTTTTAATTTTTGTATGTACCTATATTCCTAACCAGGAAGTAAGGCTCTTTATTTTCAATGTAAAGTTGTGGTATATTGGAGCTTTCTTTGTATTGGTAGATTTAATTCAGATACCATCCGGCGGAAATGCAGGTGGGCATCTTGCCCATTTGGGAGGAGCTTTACTGGGATATGTGTATGCCAGGCAGCTTTTAAAAGGCAGAGATATTGGAGAAGGATTTACCAAAATGTTGGAAAGCCTTGAAGGTCTTTTTAAGAAGAAAGAGAAAAAAGCGCCTTTAAAAACTGTGTACCGACGAGCAAAAGGAAATAGTAATTCAAGTGTAAATTACGACAGGGAAAGTAAACAGCGCAAGATTGATACCATCCTGGATAAAATAAGTAAATCTGGTTATGAAAGTCTTTCCAAATCAGAAAAGGATTTCTTATTTAAGGCAGGTAAAGATGACTAGTCTGTGAGAGAATTATCATTTTTTGACAGGGGAGTTTATATTTTAAACTTGATATGTGGTGCACTTCTTTTATTGTCATGTCTGGCACCTTATATTTCTGTAAAGACATTTCTTCCTTTAGCTTTTTTGAGTTTGTTCTTTCCGTTAATTTTTATCATAAATATTCCATTTATTTTTTATTGGAGCTTTAGAAAAAAAAAGATATTTATACTATCACTTTCAGCTGTTCTCATTTCTTATTTTACTTTTGGCTCTTTTTATAGATTTGGTTCTTCCAATATATATCCTGAAGATAAAGACTTGAGTATTATGACTTATAATACCAGAGGTTTTAACTTTAAAGGTTGGTCAAATTTCAAATTAATACGAAATAAAATTATCGATTTTGTTGATGAACAAGACCCTGATATAATCTGTTTTCAAGAATCTAAGTGGCTAGATATGAGGCGGTTAAAAAACTATCCATTTAAATACATAACCCCATATACCTCTCAGAAAAGCATCCAGGCTATTTTGTCAAAATACCCAATAGTTGCCAATGGAACTTTGGAATTTCCAGATACTGCCAACAACGCCATTTATGCAGATATTGAATATAAAGGGGACACTATTCGAATATATAACCTGCATCTTCAATCATATCAAATTAGACCGTCCAGTGTAAGGAATGTCAGGCGCGCGGTTAGTTCATTCAATAAAATGAGAAGAACCTTCGTAAAACAAGAAGAACAGGTACAAATATTTAATAATCACAAAAAAAAATCTCCGTTCAGGACCATAGTATGTGCGGATTTTAACAATACACCATTTTCAAACGTGTATCGCATTGCCAAAGGGGAAATGCGAGATACATTTGACGAAAAAGGTACTGGTTTTGGAAAAACTTTTGACATAAAGGTTGTTCCATTTCGCATCGACTTTATTTTAGGGGATAAGACCATGCAAGTAATGACACATCAAAACTTTGATCTAAAACTATCTGACCACTACCCTGTACTGACATCAATTCGACTCTGACAGCAAGAAGTAACAATCAATCAAATCTGCCAGGATATGAATGAGTAAGGCAAGCCCGATTATCCTTGTCTTATTAAAAATAAACAGCAAGATATAAACGGCTATGGCCCAATAGGAATGAAGAGGGTGGAAGTTAATACTGCATCTCCCGGGATCAAAAATGGGATTGGCAATTAAATGATCTACATCAATTAAAATTCCCGAAAGGAGAATAAGGATTATCCATATTCTATTATTTTTAAAAAATATGAGGCCAACAGCTATTGGTACTATTATATGAATACCGTAATGAAGCAAGAATCTAAGCATTTAGAAAATCGAGATTTTGGTTCATTAAATAATCAAGACTGGCAGTACCTTCGTTGAATAACAAATCCAGAACACTACAATTTTTAATAAAACCATGCCTGTCATTGAAAACCTGCATATAGCTTTTTTGCCTTATATCAATTGTTTTTTTGGCATGTACCAAAAACCTGGCATCGAAAACCGCTTTGGGATTTAGCTCATAGACATCAGTTTGCCTTGCATTAATGTCGAATTGTAGGCAATTGGAAATAATATCAATTGCATTAAGATTAAAATCTAATAAATATGAGTAATTATTCACGAAAAGCGGGGCCAGATCATCTTCGTAATATTCAAAAAAAGGAGATGTCCTGTATGCGGTTTGAAGCGTTCTCCAATGTTGACGCTGCCATCTGTACTCATTATCAAGCTTTACATCTTTATACTTTTGTCTACCCTCCTTGCCACCTACATGTTTAATTGGAATATTCAACATAAATTTTCCCTGATCTGTACAAATAAAGGCCCGATTTCGATAGGTTTGTTTTTGATAATTGTCGCAGACTTCCCAGATTATTTTATTTTGCACAAGAGTTGAATAAGTGGCAATATCAGGCAAGTAGGTAGGATGGAGTAGCAAGTTCATCTATTTGTATTTTTATTCCACCCAAAAAAATAAATTATTACTTTTTAAGCTTCTTTCTACGTTTCCAAAAGTAATCAAATATAAACCAGGCCGCCAGTGCAATAAGGAAATGCTTAAAATAAGACCTGGGCTCACCATCACCTCCAACAGTAGTGAAAATCCTATCCCATCTGGGTTTCCAATGAGTAATTCCCTTATTGAAATTATCAAAGCTTAGCCAAATAAAAATTGGTTTGCCAACAATATGATTGGCGGGGACGTACCCCCAACTCCGGCTATCTTCTGAGTGATCTCTATTATCTCCCATCATCCAATAGTAATCCTGCTTAAAGGTATAGGATTCAGTAACCTGGCCATTTATACTTACCTGATTCCCTGAAACTCCTACAGTATTTCCTTCATAGTCGCGAATTATCTTTTTATAAAGTGGAAGAACTTTTGGATTTAGCGAAATAGTTACTCCTTCCTGAGGAATGTATATAGGTCCAAAGTTATCATTATTCCAGGGATAGTCAGGTGCATGCGGGAATATATTATAACCCTTTAAACCTTTAGGTTCTACTATTTTTACAACAGAATCTATATCCGAATTACTTCTTAATTCTTCCAACATTTCGTCGGTAAGTGTCACCGTGCGCTGGCGACCTGTTTCTTCCCGTAAAGAAAGTCCTGCCTGTCTAATAACTTTTGGGGGAATTCCACTTGCATCTGTAATCAACTCTATTTCACCCTTGGCATTTTGACCTCCTGCAATGAGGTATTTGTTGACAGCATCAAATTGATTTTGGTTCAAAGGAGCCGACAAGTATTTTCTTGTAAACTCATCTATTCCCAAACTTATAAGTAGCCTTGAGGATACTCCTTTCTGTGAGTAAACATTATAATCATATTGAGGTTTAGCTCTGTCTGACAGTTGAAGCAGTTTGCCATTGATGTATACTACACCATCAATTACTGATAGCGAATCGCCGGGAGTTCCAACACATCGTTTTACATAATTGGATTTTTTATCAATTGGTTTTTTTACTCCTTCTTCCTTCTTAAAAAAGACGCGAACCGTATCTGCCGGCCAGCTGAAAACAACAATATCATTTTTTTTAACCTTTTCAAATCCAGGTAATCTGAAATAAGGAAGTTGAGGTTTCTTCAGATAAGATCTTATTCCTAAACCAGGTATTGTATCATGTACCATAGGAGCTGCTATGGTGGTCATGGGAGCGCGAGCCCCATAATGAAACTTACTCACAAAGAGGAGGTCTCCAATCCTGAGGGTGCGTTCCAGTGAACCTGTGGGGATTACATATGGCTGAATAAAATAAGTATGAACCAGTGTTGCAGCTACAACAGCAAATACAATGGAGCTTACCCATTCTCCTAATCCACTTTTTGGATGCAAACTTCTGTCCTCTATATAAGTAACATCTTCGGCATAGTTAATATAGTAAATATAAAATCCAAGAGTGAGGATAACCAACCACGTATCAAGAAGGCTATTTTTACCGAAACTTCGTATAGTTTCAACCCAAATTACAGGAAACATCAGAAGATTAATTATGGGAATGAAAAGAAGTATAACCCACCATTTAGGCCTTCTTATAATTTGCATTAATACAATGGCATTGTATACTGGAATGGCAGCTTCCCAAGGTTTTCTTCCTGCTTTAATATATAGCTTCCAGGTCCCTAAAAAATGAATGACTTGTATAACTAAAATAAAGATGATCCAATTTGTACTATTCATACTCTTTTATATATTTTTTCAGACGTTATTTCGTCCGGTTTGTTACCAAAATTAACCCAGGTTTAACACGTCCTTCATGGTGAAGACACCTTTTTTCCCATTTAGCCATTCCGCGGCAACAACAGCACCTAACGCAAAACCTTCCCTATTGTTCGCTTTGTGCTTTATTACTATTTCGTCTACTAAATTTTCATAAGAAACGACATGGGTACCATATTCATCGGCTATCCTTTTGGAAATTATAGGGACATGTTGGTCTTGAGATTTTTCCATTTCCCAGCCTTTATAATCCGAATTCTCAATAATACCTTCAGCAAGTGTAATTGCAGTTCCACTTGGAGCATCAAGTTTTTGCAGATGATGGGTTTCTTCTATTGATACCCTGTACTCGGGTAATTGGCTCATCATTTTTGCTAAATAACTGTTTAATTCAAAAAAAAGGTTTACACCTAAACTGAAATTTGAAGCATAAATAAAAGCCCCATTTTTTTCTTTACATAAAGAAATTACTTTGTCGTAATCTTTCAGCCAACCTGTAGTGCCGGATATGACCGGAACATTGTGTTCAAGACAACTCTTAATATTATTAAATGCAGCCTCCGGACTACTAAAATCTATTGCCGTATCCATTGCTGTATAGTCAACTTCTCTTGTGTCCACATCTACTTTAGCAACTATAGTATGATTTCGTTGGATAGCGATTTTTTCAATCATTTTTCCCATTTTCCCATATCCAAATAAACCTATATTCATATTTTAGAATTTAATGGTTAAAGCCACTCCATAGTTAGGGTCTCCAAATATTGGGTTATATTCGAGATACGGTTTAATATCCAAACCAAGATCGTCATCTACATTAAATTGTTTTAAATGTGCATCCACATTGGCATCAATAATATTCAAAGCATATAATGCCAGCGTAATAAATAATGCCAGATCGCGATCTCTTTGATAACGTTCCTGCGCATCCTGCAAGGCACTGTCTGATAAGTCCGGGCTGCCGGGAACTATTCCGGATCCGTTTACATCATAGAATTCATCATCCGTAAAACCAGCTTTTCTTCTTTTAAATGCCGTTCGGTAACGATCATAAAGATCATCATTATACTTATAGGCATAGATTCCGACGCCTATGGCACCAATAACAATAGGAATTTTCCAATAACGCTTGTTATAGGCCTGACCTAAGCCGGGTAGAACAGCTGAATAAAATGCGGCCTTACTTGGAGCTAAGGGATTAATCCGCTTTTTTTCCACTTTACCTTCAACAGTAATTTTCTGTTTTTTTGAATTTTGCGGGACAGAATCCTTAGGACTTTCTTTTTGACCTTCCTGGGCCAAAGAAAAAAGTACAGGAAACAATAATAAACACCAGAAAACAAGGTTTTTACTCACCTGTAATTAGTTTTTTCAATCGCTGAAAATCTTCCTCTGAACTGAAGGGAATGCTTATCTTACCCTTACCGTCAAAAGTAGAATTAACTTTAATATCGGCAGAAAGATAGTGTTTAAGATGTTTCGCCCCATTATTAAATACTTCTGTTGTTACTGACGACTTGCTTGAAGATTTCTTTTGAATAGGCCCTTCATGATATTGCTTCACAAGATGCTCCGTTTCTCTAACAGACAAACTGTTTTTTACAATTTTTTCATAAAGGCTAATTTGATCTTCTTTTTGGTCAATATTTACCAGAGTCCTGCCATGTCCCATAGAAATAAAGCCATCTCGCATTCCGGTTTGGATAATGGGGTCCAGGCGTAATAAGCGAAGATAATTAGCAATGGTAGATCTTTTTTTACCCACCCTGTCACTTAACTTTTCCTGGGTCAAACCAATTTCATTGATTAAGCGATTATAGGAAAGGGCAATTTCAATTGGATCCAGATCCTGGCGCTGAATATTTTCAACAAGTGCCATTTCAAGAGACTCCTGGTCATTGGCAATTCTAATATATGCCGGGATTGTTCTAAGTCCAATTAATTTAGAAGCCCTATACCTTCTCTCTCCTGAAACTAACTGAAATTTATTAAAGTCAGACTTTCTTACGGTAATGGGCTGAATAACTCCTAATTCCTTTATAGAGGAAGCCAGTTCCTGAAGGGTGTCATCATTAAAATGAGAACGGGGCTGAAAAGGATTTACCTCAATTGTGTCAATATCTAGTTCTACTATATTACCAACAACTTTATCCGCGTTTCTATCCGATACCGAATTAATATCATTTTCAGGATCTTTAAGAAGAGCAGAAAGTCCTCTTCCCAAAGCCTGTTTCCTGGTTGCTTTCGCCATTATACCTTCTCTCTATTTTTTTTCAATAGTTCGTTGGCCATATTCAGGTAGTTCGTTGCACCTTTACTGCTGGCATCATATTTTATGATGCTTTCGCCATAACTGGGGGCCTCGCCCAGACGAACATTGCGCTGAATTATAGTATCAAAAACCATATCAGAGAAATGTTTCTTAACCTCTTCCACAACCTGATTAGAAAGCCGCAATCTGGAATCGTACATGGTTAGTAACATACCTTCAATATCCAATTCAGGATTGTGAATCCTTTGTACACTTTTTATTGTGTTTAATAATTTTCCAAGTCCTTCCAGAGCAAAATATTCACATTGTATGGGAATAATTACAGAGTCTGCAGCTGTTAAGGCATTTAGGGTAAGCAGGCCTAAGGAGGGAGCGCAATCAATAAGAATATAGTCGTATAACGCCCTTAAATCTCCAATGGCTTTCTTCATCATATATTCCCTTTCATCCTTGTCGACCAATTCTATTTCAATGGCAACAAGGTCTATGTGTGCGGGAATCAAATCTACATTTGGTGATGAAGTCCGAATAATTGTTTCTCCAGCTGTCTTTGTATGCTCCATTAACTGGTATGTACCAATTTGAATCTCATCTACATTAATACCTAATCCGGAAGTTGCATTGGCCTGGGGGTCGGCATCAATTAATAATACTTTTTTTTCAAGTACACCCAGCGAGGCAGCCAGATTTACTGTAGTGGTGGTTTTCCCAACCCCACCTTTTTGGTTTGCTATAGCAATAATCTTGCCCATAATTGAAGTAAGTTAGGGGTTAAAAATACGATTATTTACAATGCCCAAAAAAGTATTTTGTTAACAGAAAGTGAATAACTCTGACAAAAGCGTTAAAGTTGGTTAAAGTAAAGCTATTAGGCAATTGGGTTAGGTATCCTAACCAGTTAATCTATTAAAATATCAAGTATCTGGATAGCTGCATCACTAATTTTGGTGCCCGGTCCAAATACAGCTGCAGCTCCGGCATCAAATAAATAGTTATAATCCTGTTTGGGAATTACACCTCCCACAATTACCATGATATCTTCTCTACCATATTTTTTCAACTCTTCCAAAACCTGTGGCACCAAGGTTTTGTGCCCTGCAGCCAGAGAAGATACACCAAGAATATGAACATCATTTTCAACCGCCTGTTTTGCGGCCTCAGCAGGTGTTTGGAATAAGGGTCCTATATCAACATCAAACCCGAGATCTGCATACCCGGTAGCAACAACTTTCGCACCACGATCATGCCCATCCTGACCCATTTTTGCAATCATAATCCGAGGTCTTCGACCTTCCTGCCCTGCAAATTTATCCGCCAATTCCCTGGCTTTTTTAAAACTCTGGTCGTCCTTGATTTCTTTTGCGTACACTCCTGTAAACGATTGAATTTTTGCTTTATATCTTCCAAAAGCAACTTCCAGAGCATCACTAATCTCTCCAAGAGTAGCCTTAGCCCTGGCGGCTTCTATCGCTAAAGCTAACAAATTGTTTTCACCTTGAACTGTTTTTGCAGCTGTTTTATCTTTAGCAGCTTGTGTTAATTTTTTTAGAATACGCTTTACCTCTATGTTGTCTCTTTCCTGTTTTAAAGTTTCTAATCGTTCTATTTGTTGTCTTCGTACCTCCGCATTATCTACCTCCAGAATCTGCAATTCATCTTCTTTTTCTAACTGATATTTGTTTACTCCAACAATAATATCTTCTCCGCTGTCTATACGAGCCTGTTTTTTGGCGGCAGCTTGTTCAATTCGCATTTTAGGGATACCAGCTTCAATTGCTTTGGTCATTCCTCCATGCTCCTCCACCTCCTGAATAAGATTCCAGGCTTTTTTGGCCAATTCATTTGTCAAATATTCTACGTAATAACTACCAGCCCAGGGGTCGACTGTTTTGGTGATTTTTGTTTCTTCCTGAAGATAGATTTGTGTGTTTCTTGCTATACGTGCCGAAAAATCAGTTGGTAAAGCAATGGCCTCATCTAATGCATTGGTGTGCAGACTTTGAGTACCTCCCAAAGCCGCAGCCAAAGCTTCTATGGTCGTTCTTGCAACATTGTTGAAGGGATCTTGTTCTGTAAGACTCCAACCACTGGTCTGACAATGTGTTCTGAGCGCCAAAGATTTTGGATTTTTAGGATTAAACTGTTTCACGAGTTTAGCCCAAAGCATTCTCCCCGCCCTCATTTTGGCAATTTCCATAAAATGATTCATTCCAATAGCCCAGAAAAAAGAAAGCCTGGGGGCAAAATGATCGATATCCAGACCTGCCTTTAAACCAGTTCTAATATATTCTAATCCATCTGCCAGAGTATAGGCTAATTCAATGTCGGCGGTAGCACCAGCTTCCTGCATATGATAGCCGGAAATACTTATGCTGTTAAATCTGGGCATATTTTTACTGGTGAATTCAAAAATATCTGCAATTATCTGCATAGAAGCAGTAGGTGGGTAGATGTAGGTGTTTCTAACCATGAATTCTTTTAGTATATCATTTTGAATAGTCCCTGCGAGTTGCTCAGGAGACACCCCTTGTTCCTCTGCGGCAACTATATAAAATGCCATAATGGGCAATACCGCACCATTCATGGTCATTGATACAGACATTTTATCTAAGGGAATACCGTCGAACAAAATTTTCATATCCTCAATAGAATCAATAGCCACCCCGGCTTTACCAACATCTCCAACCACTCTTTCGTGGTCGCTGTCATAACCTCTGTGGGTGGGTAAGTCAAAGGCAACGGAAAGACCTTTTTGACCTGCTGCAAGATTACGCCTGTAAAAGGCATTGCTTTCATGTGCAGTGGAGAAACCGGCATACTGTCTTATTGTCCATGGTCTTCGCACGTACATCGTTGAATATGGACCTCGTAAATTTGGGGCAAGGCCAGCTGCAAAATTAAGATGCTCTAAATGTTCTATGTCTTTTTTTGATAAAAAGGATTTTACCGGAATATCTTCGGCAGTTATAAAGTCGGGTTTATTTGATTCTTTTTGCCTGGTGGAATCAAAAGGAGTTAAATTTAGGTGTTGCAGCTCTTTTCTACTCATGGTCCAATCTTATTTTTTCTGAAGATTCTGACAATCTAATTTCCGCTATTGGTTCAATAATGGTTTTCCTGGGATTTTTTTTGCTAAAAGGATTTTTTTGCAATTCCTGCTTCATTTTGTCCATTTCATTAGGGTATTTATTACTACCTAATAATACCTCCTCTCCGGCATCATAACGATTTTGTTGTTTAAGGGCACTTTCCTTGATTTTCCTCTGAATATTATGAGCTTTTAATTGTTTTAAAAAACCATCACCTTGCTCAATTTGTTTAAAGATATCCAATGCTCTTTCTGCCAATTGTTGCGTAAGCACCTCTATATAATATGAGCCATCTGACGGATTCGCAATTTTGTCCAAATAACTCTCACCTTTTAAAATCAGCAATTGATTTCTGGATATTCTCTCTGCAAACTCATTGTTTTCATGATATATAGCATCATATGATAAATTATAAACTGTATCTGCTCCACCGAGAATTGCAGACATACACTCTGTAGTTGTTCTCAGTAGGTTTACATTGTAGTCATATATTGTCTTGTTTCGGTTTGAGGGGCAAGCCAAAATATGACAATCTGTTTTAATTCCGAATTCAACTGCAAGGGCTTTCCAGAGCAGGCGTAAGGCTCTTAATTTAGCAATCTCAAAAAAGTAATTTCCGTCTACCGCAGTCTTAAAGCAAACCTTCAGATCAGAGCGCAATAGTTTTTTCTTATCCAAAAAATTAAGATATTCACTTAGGTGTCCAAGAGCGTAGGCCAGTTGCTGTGTCCGGTTGGCTCCTGCATTTTGATAGAGTGAAACGTCAATGCTTACAGTTGGTGTGTTTGCAGCCTCATTTAAAATTTCTTCCAGGGCAGCATGATCTGATTCAAAATCTGTAAACCAATTTCCAGTTCTGCAAAAATTACCCAAAATATCAATGTGAAAATAAATATTTCCATTAGCGCTACCAGTATAGGATAGAAGATCCTTGATGTATGCCACAGATAGAAATTGAAATTCAAAGTGTACAGGGATTGAATTAATATCAATACCCTGCAAGATCACCTTTGGTTTCAAATCAGGATTGACCAGGGTGAAAATCAAACTCTCGGTTCCGCTTTTGATAGCCAATAAAGCCTTTTGATTTGCCTCTGCGGAATCTGTAACCAAAATATGCTGTCCAATTAACCATTCAGATTCGGTAGAAGACGAACTTATAAGACTTTCATTTAGATCATCGGCATGGTAAAAAGGTTTCACTTTAATACCTTCCGGTGATTCCCATATCAGGGTATCATTGTAATCTGCACCTTTTAGATCTGCCTGTATTTTTTGCTTCCAGGCTTGCGGAGAAACATCCGGGAAATCAGTAAACAGTTGTTCTTTATTCATTTTCTTTCTGTTTTGTACTATCCTCGTACTCAATCAAATAAATTTCCTCATTCTTTTTTTTAAGATAATAGTTTTCCCGAGCAAATTTTTCTAATTCTTTGGGGTCTGAGAGTTGTTCAATAATTTCTTTATCCTTAGCTATTTCTTCTTTCAGGAATTCCTGGGTCTTTTCTAATTTTTTGATTTCTTTCCTCAACTCCATGTGTATAAGCAAAGAGTTTGTATCGAAAAAAGCCATCCATATGACGAAGACTGTTAATACCAGCACATAAATATTTGTTAATATTCCAAACCACTTATTATTTCGGATAGTTTTCAAACCCATTAGCTTAATTTTTCGTTAATGATAGTGCGTACAATATCTACGGCTACCGTATTGTATTTATTATTAGGAATAATTATATCTGCGTATTCCTTTGTGGGTTCTATGAACTGATCGTGCATAGGTTTCAAAGTGGTCTGATATCTACTTATAACTTCCGATAAATCTCTTCCTCTTTCATTTATATCTCGTTTGAGTCTCCTAATGAGTCGTTCATCAGAATCAGCGTGAACGTAAATCTTGATATCGAACATATCCCTGATAAGTGGGTTAGTCATAATCAAAATCCCCTCAATTATCATTACTTTTCTTGGGTGCGTTTTTATCGTATCTTCTGTTCTATTGTGTTTTGGGAAGGAATATACAGGCTGATCAATGGGCTCTCCCTGCCTTAACTTGTCAAGGTGTTGTGCCAAAAGCTCAAAGTCAATTGCCCTTGGATGGTCAAAATTAATTTTTGAACGCTCGTCATAACTTAGGTGCGACAGGTCATTGTAATATGAATCCTGAGATATTAATCCAACTTCTTCATTAGGAAGTTCATTAATAATTTGATTAACAACCGTGGTTTTACCACATCCTGTTCCTCCCGCAATTCCGATTATTAACATATTGGTTCAATTTGTACCAAAAATACAGATTTGGGATGATATTTATCCAGACAATCGCCTTCCTTTTATAACTGCATAATTACAGGAACAAATACTTATAAAACATGATAATATTCATATTTAGCCTAATAATTTAGGAATAATTTTGTGAAAATGAAATGATATTTTGATCTCAATTGAGATTATTCAGGCATTAGTCCGAGGAAAAAAGTAATGAGCTATAGTATTTCTCATTTTTTATAAAAACCCCACAAATTAATTGCCATTTATTTTTAATGGAAATCATAAAATTTATATAACTTAATAGTCTTTTCTAAGAAGATAATTTTAACTAGATATAATTAAAACATCTATGAATAATTCGTTTAAGGTTGTCGTAGATGGTAATCAAGAGTTTAAGATTGCCAGCGATGACATCTCGAAAATTGATGCCTTACAAACTTCATCCAATTCGTATCACATTTTAGAGGAAAATAAATCCTTTGCAGCCGAGGTTACCGAAAAAGATTTTTATCGTAAGAAGTATACGATTAAAATTAACAATAGTTCTTATGAAGTTGTTATTTCAGATGGTCTGGACCTTTTGATAAATGATATGGGTTTTGAACTTTCTTCAACTAAAGATATTGATTCTGTGTCGGCTCCAATGCCGGGTCTTATATTAGAGATACATGTTCGAATTGGACAGGCGGTTAATGAAAATGATCCTTTATTAATACTTGAGGCAATGAAAATGGAAAATGTAATTACTTCACCGAGGGATGGGATTATTAAAAGTATTTCGGTAAAGAAAAGTGATGCCGTTGATAAAAACCAATTATTGATTGAATTTGAATAACTATTCTACTATGAAAAAAATATTAATTGCAAACAGAGGGGAAATCGCCATCCGGGTAATGCAAACTGCCCAAAAGATGGGGATTAAAACTGTGGCTGTCTATTCTAAAGCAGACAGGAACGCGCCTCATGTAAAGTTTGCAGATGAGGCGGTCTGCATAGGAGAAGCTCCTTCCAACCAGTCCTATTTGTTGGGATCAAAGATTATTGAAGTGGCCAAAAAACTAAATGTAGACGGGATTCACCCCGGATATGGGTTTCTAAGTGAAAATGCTGA
Organism: Eudoraea sp.; assembly: GCF_039969275.1. Lineage (GTDB taxonomy): Bacteria > Bacteroidota > Bacteroidia > Flavobacteriales > Flavobacteriaceae > Eudoraea. Next base: position 258,735 of record NZ_JBDVOC010000010.1, on the reverse strand, counting down.
TTTCGCAGAAGAAGTAGAAAAAAATAACATCATATTTATAGGTCCAAAATCAAAAGCTATCCGCGTAATGGGTAGTAAACTGGCCGCCAAGGATGCTGTCAAGAATTATAATATTCCCATGGTTCCCGGGATCGATGAGGCTATTACTGATGTAAAGAAAGCAAAGGTAATTTCCAAAGAAATTGGGTTCCCTATTTTAATAAAAGCTTCTGCCGGGGGAGGTGGGAAAGGGATGAGGGTGGTTGAAGAAGAAAAGGAATTAGAATCGCAGATGAAGAGAGCAATAAGCGAAGCCACATCAGCATTTGGTGATGGCTCTGTGTTTATTGAAAAATATGTGACCTCACCAAGACATATCGAGATTCAGGTCATGGCCGACAGCCATGGAAATATCCTTCATTTTTTTGAACGTGAATGCAGTATTCAAAGAAGGCACCAAAAAGTAGTTGAAGAGGCGCCTTCTTCTATACTTACACCAGAATTAAGAGAAGAAATGGGTATTGCTGCAACCAAGGTTGCAAAAGCTTGTGATTATCTGGGAGCAGGGACAGTAGAATTCCTGATGGATGCTGATCATAAATTTTATTTCCTGGAAATGAATACTCGGCTTCAGGTAGAGCACCCTGTTACAGAATTGATCTCCGGTGTTGATCTTGTAGAGCTTCAGATTAAAATAGCACGAGGGGAAGCAATGACCATTAAACAGGAGGATCTACATATAAATGGCCACGCTATGGAGCTAAGGGTTTATGCTGAAGACCCGCTTAATGATTTCCTGCCCAGTGTAGGCAGATTGGAAACCTATAGGCTACCCACAGGAAAAGGAGTCCGTGTGGATAATGGTTTTGAAGAAGGAATGGATGTTCCAATTTATTATGATCCCATGTTGTCGAAGTTAATCTCTTATGGCAAGAATAGAGATGAAGCCATTCAAATTATGCTAGAGGCCATAGAGGATTATCATATTGAAGGAGTTCAGACTACGCTGCCTTTTGGTAAATTCGTTTTTGAACATGAGGCATTCCGATCGGGGAATTTTGACACTCATTTTGTTAAAAACTATTATTCTCCGGAAGTACTAAATAAAAAAGCAGATGAAGAGGCCAGAATTGCTGCGGTATTAGCAGTTAAACAATATTTGGAAGATCAGAAAATCTTAAGAATACCAATAAACTAACATATGGACCCTAAATTAGAAAAATTAAAAGAAAGAATATCCCTTGCGCACATGGGTGGGGGACAAAAACGAATAGATAAACAGCACCAGAAGCAAAAATTAACTGCTCGTGAAAGGGTGAATTATTTGTTAGACGAGGGCTCATTTGAAGAGATGGGTATTTTGGTAACCCACCGTACGACAGACTTTGGGATGGATAAAGAAATTTACTTTGGTGATGGAGTGGTAACCGGATATGGAACAATCAATGGCCGGTTAGTTTATGTTTACGCCCAGGATTTTACTGTATTTGGTGGCGCTTTATCTGAAACCCATGCAGAGAAAATTTGTAAAGTAATGGATCTTGCAATGAAAGTTGGAGCTCCTGTTATTGGGTTAAACGATTCGGGAGGTGCACGAATACAGGAAGGAGTGAAATCTTTAGGAGGATATGCCGATATTTTTTATAGAAACGTTCAGGCTTCCGGGGTTATACCACAGATCTCAGCCATAATGGGGCCTTGTGCAGGAGGCGCGGTTTATTCGCCAGCTATGACAGATTTCACCATAATGGTGGAACAAACCAGTTATATGTTCGTTACGGGACCAAACGTTGTTAAAACCGTTACTAATGAAGAAGTTACTTCAGAGGAACTGGGTGGTGCAAGTACGCACTCAACCAAATCCGGGGTTGCGCATAAAACCTCTGTTAATGACGTGATTTGTTTGGAAGATGTTAAAAAATTATTGAGTTATTTACCTCAAAGCAACAGGGAAAAACCAAAGTCTTTACCATATGAAATAGGAGATGAAGTTAGGGACCAACTCACAGATATTATTCCTGATAATACCAATAAGCCTTATGATATGCATGACGTGATTAATGGTATTATTGACGAGGATTCCTTTTATGAGATTCATGAAGATTATGCCGAAAATATCATTGTAGGATTTGCAAGACTGGCAGGCAGAAGTATTGGAATAATTGCCAACCAACCAATGTTTCTCGCTGGGGTATTGGGGACACAAACTTCAGTTAAAGCGGCCAGATTTGTGAGATTTTGTGATAGTTTCAATATTCCTTTATTGGTTTTGGAAGATGTACCGGGATTTTTGCCGGGCACAGATCAGGAATGGAACGGTATAATTGTTCATGGAGCCAAATTGTTGTTTGCCTTTAGTGAAGCAACTGTTCCAAGGATAACGGTTATTACCAGGAAAGCCTATGGGGGGGCATATGATGTAATGAATTCAAAGCATATTGGTGCTGACTTTAACTTTGCCTGGCCTTCCGCAGAGATTGCTGTGATGGGAGCCAAAGGAGCAAGTGAGATCATTTTCAGGAAAGAAATTATGAGTGCAAAAGATCCTGCTAAAAAGCTGGCCGAAAAAGAAATGGAATATGCGGCAAAATTTGCCAATCCATTCAGGGCAGCCAGAAGAGGTTTTATTGATGAAGTGATCTTACCCAAAAATACCCGAAGAAAACTAATCAAGGCTTTTAGTATGCTTGAGAATAAGGAAGTGTCTGCTCCAAAACGAAAACATGGAAATATTCCGTTATAGGATTTAAATAGGGCGTTTATTTATAAATTAAGTTGGTAAATATACGACTCCGCTTGATGAGTCTTTAGAGGCTCCTGTAACTGTTTTCAGCACATTAATTTCCTGTTCAATGCGCAATATCCCCATTAATGCAAAGATCAATGCCTCCTTGTATTCTATTAATTTCTTTGATGGGATAACAAGACTTATTGTTGGTGCGAGTTTTGACTGAAGTAACTCCATCATAAATTGGTTAAGAGCACCTCCCCCGGTAACAAAAAGAGTACTTTGATCTTTTGTTACATTCGTTTTAATTTGCAATGCAACCTGCTCACAGATATGATGAACTGCGGTACATAATAAGTTTTCTGTGGTATCCTTCGTAGCATCAATGACGGGCACAACCTTATCTACAAACCATTCATAACCTGTTGATTTTGGAAAAGGTAAGCTGTAATATGAAAGTTGGTTTAATCCTTCCAGCATATCATTGTTAATGCTACCCTTCCTGGCCAACACACCATTATCATCATAATTTAGACCAATTTTGTGCGTGATATGGTTTAATATCATGTTTGCTAATCCAATATCATAGGCTATGCGCTTACCCTCATATTCAAAGGATACATTTGCGATTCCACCCAGGTTCAGACAAAAATCATACTTACCAAAAAAAAGTACATCTCCTATAGGTACCAGAGGAGCCCCTTCTCCACCCAGGGCAACGTCATTAGATCTAAAATCGCAAACCGTTTTATGCCTGCTGACGTTTGCAAGATGTTGTCCGGATCCAATCTGAAATGTTAATCCCTGTTGTGGCTGGTGGTGGGTTGTATGGCCATGGCTGGCAATAAAATCAGCATGCAAATCATTTTCTTTAATGAATATTTTTACTTGCTCTCCAAGCCATTGGCCATAGGTGTTGTTAAAAATTAAAAGCTCATCGGCAGAAAAAAAAATCGATTTCTTCAATTTTTCTTTCATCTCCGAAGTGTAAAACACACTTTTGGCTTGTTCTATAGTATACTCCCATCGGTCCAATGTTTTAGAAATATGGCAATAAGCTAGATCAAGCCCATCTAAAGAGGTGCCCGACATTAATCCTATTACTTTATATGTTTTCATTGCCAAAACGGGGTTTCTTGTGGTTCAAGATTAATAATGATGAAAGTTAAAAAGATTCATTTTCAATGTAAAAAAAATGTGATTCTTTTTTTTTGACGAAATACCTTTTTTATATTGTCTAAATCTCAGTAGGTCTCATCGATGAGATAAATTCTTAAGGTTTTATACTTTTGATTTTTGATAAATTTATACTATTAATTTTTAACAAAAATGTGTAATTTTATTAATTGTTATTTCAAGTCGTTAAATTGACCTAACTTAAACGTTTAAATTCCAAAACTTTGGTTGGGAATCGTATGTAACTGTTATGAACGGTTTTTGACAACTGGATAAATTAAATAACTATTTTATTAACCGATTTTTAAAATATGACAGTATGAGTAAGACTAAAAAAGAGAACAATTTAACCCGCCGAGATTTTGTGGGCAGAACTTTGGCCGCTTCGGCAGCGTTTACTATTGTGCCGTCTTATGCCGTCAGTGGACTGGGGCATATAGCTCCCAGTGATAAATTGAATATTGCCGGTATAGGTGTTGGGGGCATGGGGCTTGCCAATTTAAAGAATTTAGAATCGCAAAATATTGTAGGTCTTTGTGATGTTGATTGGAAGTATGCCAAAGGAGCATTTGATAGATATCCAAAGGCTAAAAAGTATTGGGATTTTCGTAGGATGTATGATGAAATGGGTGATGAAATAGATGGAGTTGTCATTGCTACAGCTGATCATACACATGCCATTGTTGCCGCCCAAGCCATGACCATGGGTAAACATGTTTATCTTCAAAAACCATTGACGCACTCGGTTTATGAATCCAGGTTATTGACGAAATTAGCGAAGAAGCACAATGTTGCTACGCAAATGGGTAACCAGGGAGCTTCTGGAGCAGGAGTTGCTGAAACCTGCGAAATACTTTGGAGTGGAGCAATAGGCGATGTTACCAGGGTTGAATCATTTACTGATCGGCCAATTTGGCCTCAAGGATTGAATACCCCGGAAAGAGGGGATTGGGTGCCTGATACGTTGAATTGGGAACTATTTACAGGGCCGGCTAAAATGAAACCTTTCAATGAGATTTATCATCCCTGGAATTGGAGAGGCTGGTGGGATTATGGTACAGGGGCATTAGGAGATATGGCTTGCCATATACTTCATCCTGTTTTTGAAGGTCTAAAATTGGGTTACCCAACTAAAGTACAGGCAAGCTCGTCATTATTACTGAATGATTCTGCGCCAGTTTCACAAGCTGCCAAACTAACATTCCCATCTAGAGGAAAACATGGTAGCATGAAATTGCCAGAGGTTGATGTTCATTGGTATGATGGTGGTATTAAACCAGAATTACCTGAAAATTGGCCTTCAGGTAAAGACCCGAACAAGAGTGGAGGAGGAACCTACTTCTATGGAACAAAAGATATTCTTCATGTAGGTTGTTATGGTGTTGAACCAGAATTGTTATCTGGCAAGAAGATTAATGTTCCCAAAACAGAACGAAGAGTTGAGGATGAAATGGGACTTGCATGGAATAAGGGAGCTCATGAAATGGATTGGGTAAGGGCATGTAAAGAAAGTGCAGAAAACAGAAAGCCTTGTACTTCAGATTTTGCCGAAGCCGGACCATTTAATGAAATGGTTGTTATGGGCGTACTTGCTGTTCGCTTACAGGCCTTGAATAAAGTATTAGAATGGGATGGTGAGAAAATGGAATTCACAAATATTGGTGCTAATGAGGAAATTAGGACAGTAATAAAGGATGGATTTAAGATTCATGACGGACACCCAACCTTTGACAAAGATTGGACCGAGCCAATGAATGCATTAGCATATTCCCAAGAATTGATCAAGCACACATATAGAGATGGTTGGTCATTACCTGATATGCCTGCATAGGTCATTGATTAGAGCATGAATTTTTAACAAAAAAAATGAGCAGAACTGGCTAATTAGGCCGATTCTACCCATAAAAATCAAAAAAGAACAAACAGATGAGAAAAATAAGTATAGTAGTTATAATCAGTTTGATAATGCTTCCCGTATTATCAAGTTGTAAAGACAAAAAAGCAGATCAAAAAGAAGACACCGATACAGCAACTGAAATGGCGACAGAAATACAAGAAGCTCCTATGAATGAACTTACCTCAGCAGAGATAGCTGAAGGCTGGGTATTGCTTTTTGATGGAAAAACTTCCGAAGGTTGGAGAGGCTACAAAAAAGAACATTTTCCTGCAGCCTGGGAAATTGTTGACGGAACCTTGCATATGCTTGGCTCAGGTAGAGGAGAAGCAGGTTCAAAAGACGGAGGGGATATAATCTTCGATAAACAATTTCAGAATTTTACCTTGAGCTTAGAGTGGAAAATTTCTGAAGGTGGAAATTCTGGCATCTTTTACCTAGGGGAAGAAAAGTTGGATTATATCTGGAAAACCTCTCCTGAAATGCAAGTATTGGATAATGAGAGACACCCTGATGCCAAATTAGGTAAAGATGGTAATCGTATGTCCGGTTCATTGTATGATTTGATACCCGCAAAACCACAAAATGCGAAACCGGCAGGAGAATGGAACAAAATTGAACTTACTGTATATAAAGGCACAGTAGTTCATAACCAAAACGGTGAGAATGTTGTGGAATACCACCTTTGGACACCAGAATGGAATGAAATGGTCGCAGACAGCAAGTTCCCGGCTTTAAATCCGGAATGGGCTGATGTTCCTGCTAAAGGTTATATTGGACTTCAGGATCATGGCGATGATGTTTGGTTCAGAAATATTAAGATAAAGGAACAATAAGGAGTTAGGCCTTTTATAAAATTGTTGCCCCATATATTGTTAAATGTATGGGGCTTTTTATTTGGATTTAACAGCTCTAATTTTGAAGTGTACATTGAGATCCTATAAAACTACAGGTAATTTGCCGTTCGCAATGAGCCTACCAAGAAAATGTTCTGCCGCTACTTTTTGGAACACTCTAAATTCTTGATAAACTAAAACAACCGCACTGGCATTTTTGTAATCAAAAAACCTTAATGCATAAGGATTCCCAAAAAGATATAGCACGACATTTTTAGAACCGATTAATTCGTTGATAAGCTGAATTTCAGTCTTGGTAAAACCAAAATTATCAGTTGGTTTCACTTGTGGCGGGAATAACGAAAGCAGTATATTTTCCTCCCTGGCAATATCACTTTTATTAGATTCTTCAGTAAGTGAAATACTTTTAAAGTTCAAATGATCTTTAAGCAATGTGATAAATAGATTATCAGTATTTTGAATGTTCGATATGCTCAAGAAACCTTCTTCCCTCATTGCAATGATATCACTTTTGTTTCCATCACAAATCGTTATGCAGTTTTTTGCAATTTCCTCGTTCAAAATATCTGGGTTACTCAACTCATTTGGGATTTCAACTTCTGAATTAATGGCTTTCTCCTTTAACTCCCAAACACGTTTAAATGCCTCTTCAATCTGAGTGTTCGTTGCATTAATTTGTATTATTTCAATACCTTCAGATATGTGCTCAGCAAAGCATAGAATATCATTGCCGGCATCAAAGGCCGCCCATTCTAAATCACCCTTATTAGAGAACATTTTGGAAACAGCATGCATATTCAATGCATCGGATATCACTAATCCCTCAAATCCTAATTCTTCTCGTAAAACCCCTTTAATTATTTTCTTTGAAATGGAAGAAGGTTCCATTGAGCCATCAGCAAGGGCAGGTACAGCAAGATGTCCTACCATTATAGATTCTATCCCGTTTTGAATTAATTGATTGAACGGGTACAACTCATTCTCAAGGAGTTCCTCTTTTGATTTGTTGATCACAGGAAGACCTAGATGAGAATCTGTAGCGGTATCCCCATGACCTGGAAAGTGCTTTGCACTGGTAAGTATACCTTTACTTTGTAGTCCTTTAGCAAAAGCAAGAGATTTTCGGGCCACGTTGTGCTTATCACTACCAAATGATCTATAGCCTATTACCGGATTTTCGGGATTGCTATTAATGTCAGCTACAGGAGTAAAATTCCAATGTATTCCTGCTTGTTTGCAATCAGAGGCGATATTCCTGCCAACTTCTGTAATAATTTCGTCATGATCTTTTATGGCACCCAGAGTTATAGCATATGGGTATTGTGGAGTGTTTTCTACCCGCATCGCCAAACCCCATTCAGCATCGATACTAATTAATAATGGATATTTGGCAACTTGCTGGTAACGTTTAATAAGAGATTTCAATACTTGATAACTGTCCTTATTATAAACCACCTTTTTCTTTCCTTCATAATTTGTAGCGGCACTGGCCCTGGAATGAAAAAAACAAAGCCCTCCAATATGGCAGTTTGCTATTAAATCTTGTAACCTTAATATTTCTTCTTCAGTGTCGTTGATAAAAGCGGCAGGCATAAAAAGCTGTCCAACTTTTTCCTTTTGGGTAAGTATTGTTTTAGCTGTTGGATAGTCCATATTATCATTCGTTTGAACCTGCCCCTTTTTTCCCATAATCTGCAGGATATTTTAAGTATTTTAAAATCAATAATGCCGGAAGCGCACCAATCACTACCCATATAAAGAACCCATCATATCCCAGCCATTCCTGAATATAGCCACTAACCAGACCGGGCAGCATCATACCAAGGGCCATAAACCCTGTTGCAAGGGCATAATGGGAGGTTTTAGAGGCTCCTTCAGCGATATAAATCAGATAGACCATAAAACCAGCGATCCCAAAACCATAACCAAACTGTTCCAAAACTACTGTGGATATAACGGCGAACTTATTTGTAGTATTTGTTATCGCCAGGAAAGCATAAAATGCATTGGGAATATTTATGGAAAGCACCATAGGCAACATCCATTTTTTTAAGCCATCTTTTGAAATCAATATCCCACCCAGAATTCCCCCAATGGTAAGCATAATAACGCCAATAGTTCCATATATGTAACCAACTTCAGAGGTGCTATATCCCAAACCGCCTTTAGCCGTGGAATCGAGGAAAAATGGAGCAGACATTTTCACCAATTGTGATTCTCCAAAGCGGAAAAAGAGAACAAAAGCCAATGCTATACCCATACCTTTTTTATTGAAAAATGTCGAAAACACTTCAAAAAAGCCTGCAGGTTTCTGCTTCTCAATAGCATCAGAAGATTCAAATTTGGGGGTTACAAAAAAATTGGTAAGGGTTAATCCAAACATCAAAAGTGCAGCAGCTATCATGGTAACAGACCATGCCTTCGTATTATCTCCATAATAATTTTCCAAAAATCCTGCGAGAATAACCAAAAGCCCTTGTCCTGTAACATTTGCCAGCTTGTAGAAGGTACTCCGAATACCAACAAAAAAAGATTGCCTATCCTGTGTTAAGCCTATCATATAGTAACCGTCGGAGGCAACGTCATTAGTGGCAGAGGCAAAGGCTGCCATCCAGAAGCACGCTAAAGTGGTGACAAAAAAAATATTGGTGGGCAAAAACAGTCCTACTCCGAGCAAGGCGATAGCGACAAGAAGTTGCATAAATAAAAACCAATTTCTCTTTGTACTAATAATATCTACATAGGGGCTCCATAAAGGTTTTATTACCCAAGGAAGATATAACCAACTGGTATACAAACCAATATCTGCATTGCTGATACCCAGCTTTTTGTACATAATAACGGATACAGTAACAACCAAAACAAAAGGGAGGCCTTGTGTAAAATAGAGCACTGGGATCCAAATCCAGGCACGTTTATTTTTTTGTATCATGTTGGTTTATTTGGTTTAAATGTATGACAATTGGTTCACTTTCTTTTCTGAACTTATCGGTAAAGGTGACCGCAATATTTTTTCTTTGGCCAACTAGCCCTTTTCCGAGGTTAAAGGAATGGCCGTTATCCATGAATATTTGGCTGATAATATTTTTAGGTTGGCAGATGGGGGGTTTTTTCGATTTTTTTACTTCATAAATATTGGCAAACCGGATATTTTCATTATTGACGAAGTTGAATGTAAATTTGAGATAATTGTTTTTATCAATTATATTATCTAACTCCGGTAAAGGCTGCCCTTCATTAATAATTAATGGCGAAACGGGTGTAAAAGAGGGATAGGAGTACATTTCATTTTTAATATAATTTACGACGTCTTCGTTCCCATTCATTAGTGATCTGGCACTAAAAAAAACGTTACCCTGAACAGCTTCGGTTTTTCTCGCCAGCCGCAATTGTTTTGGTAATTCTTTCATCTTATCCCAGGCTTTGTCACTGTTGTTTCTTACTTTATAAGCACCATTGCCTATATAAAGATTCGAGTTTTTGTGATTTTCTGCCCACCAGTCAATGAGTATGCGATGGGAGGCTACCGGTAACTTTAAACTCCAGTATATCTGTGGGACCAAATAATCTATCCACCCGTTTTCCATCCATAATAGGGGATCGGCAAAGAGATCTTCATAAGTAGTTTGCCCGGCTTTTGTATTTGACCCTCTTGGGTCAGTAGCTATGTTCTTCCAAACCCCAAACGGGCTTATGCCGAATTGTACCCAGGGTTTTTGTTCTTTAATGACCTTATGGACCTGCTTCACAAGTGTATCAATATTACTTCTACGCCAATCTTCCAGAGATTGATTTGTTTGAGCATAGGATGTATAGGTTATTGAATCATTAAAGATCTCATCCTTAATAGTATAGGGATAGAAGTAATCATCGAAATGAATGGCGTCTATATCGTATTGGTTAACCACTTCTTCAATAATGGAAACCATGTGTTTCTGCACCTCAGGCAATCCCGGGTTATAATAATACTTTTTACCATATTTAATCATCCAATCCGGATGCTTAAAGTAATCGTGAGATTCCGAAAGCACATCAGTATTCAGATCAAATGTAGCTCTGTATGGGTTAAGCCAGGCATGAAATTCAAAACCTAGAGTATGGGCCTCTCTTATCATCCACTTCAGAGGGTTTTGATCTGTTTCCGGGGCAATACCTTCTTCTCCGCTTAAAAAACGAGACCAAGGCGAAAAATTTGACTCGTAAAAAGCGTCACCAGCAGTACGAATTTGTAAGACTACGGCATTAAAATTTAGTGCTTTGTAAAAATTGAGGATATCCAGGTATTCTTCTTTTTGCTTTTCCCAGGGGTCACCCCCTCTTTGTGGCCAGTCAATATTGACCACTGTAGCAATCCAAACTGCGCGAAATTCCGTTTTTGGTATTGCCCCATTATGTTTAATCAGGCTGCAAGATGACAGTGAAAGCAAAATAAAGACCCCAACTTTTTTTAGCATCAATTGCGTTTAATTCCCTGCCGCTGCTATGGTTGATTAGCAGAAGCAGGGTTGATTAAGCCTAAGATTATAAATTGAATTTATAACGTACAAATCCCTCCATGGCCTCATATTCTGCCATCCCCAGAGCGTTGTATTTTTTAGCGGTTTCTGTATTCCGCTGTTCTGCTCTTTGCCAAAATTCCCGTTGATCGTTTCCAGGAAACATAGCACTGTCTTTCTGGGATTGATGCTTAAAAATTGCGCTCTTTTTTCGTTCCATTTCCATTGGCCCGATAGGTACGGTCATTTCCATGTCTGAAATATCCCATTCCTGCCATGCACCCCTATAAAGCCAAACATAGCAGTCATTAATCCAATCTGCTCCTTCTCGCACCAACCTGTCTATAGCGCTGTAAATAATTTGGAGACAAACACGGTGAGTACCATGTGGATCAGAGAGATCTCCTGCTGCAAATATTTGGTGGGGCTTTACTTTGTTGAGCAGATCATAAGTTATTTGAATATCTTCTTCCGAATAAGGCTTCTTTTTAACGGTTCCCGTTTCATAAAAAGGAAGGTTTTGGAAGTGGGCATTTTTTTCATCTACACCGCAGTATCTGCATGCAGCAAGCGCTTCTCCTTTTCTAATCAGGCCTTTAAATTTCTGAATTTCCGGACTGTCTACCTGGCCGGGCCTCTTGTTTTTAAGAAACGCCCTCACTTCTTTAACCTGCTCTGACAGGGCCTCATTAACTTTTTCCACATCCGTTGCGAAATCGAGAAAGCGGATTACTTCATCATCAAAAACGGCTATATTACCGGAAGTCTGGTAGGCTACATGAACTTCATGACCCTGATCCACTAACCTTAAAAGTGTGCCTCCCATGGAAATGACATCATCATCCGGGTGGGGGCTAAAAATTAGTGAAGTTTTAGGGTAGGGATCTTTTCTTTCTGGTCTTTGGCTATCATCGGCATTTGGTTTACCACCGGGCCAGCCTGTAATAGTTCTCTGTAATTGATTGAAAACAATTAGGTTAATATGTTCTGCAGATCCTATTTCAGCAATTAAATTCCCCATTCCATACTCATTATAGTCTTCATTGGTTAATTTTAGGATTGCTTTATCGAGTTTTTCAGAAAGCCAGATAGTTGCCCCCTTAATTAGCTTCTCATTCCAATCACATTCGCTTACCAGCCATGGTGTGCTTATCCTAGTAAGTGAAGAAGCCGCTGCATGGTCAACTATAAAATCGCATGCGTCATGATGTTGAAGAAAAGTTGCCGGAACAGATTCTCTTATTGGTCCTTCAACGGCTTGCCTAATAACATTTGCTTTTCCTTCTCCCCAAGCCATCAAAATTATGCGCTTTGCGGCCATAATTGAGCCAACACCCATGGTAATTGCTTTTATAGGAACATTTTCCAAACCGAAAAAATCGCTTGCCGCATCTAATCGTGTAACTCTGTCAAGTCTGACGATTCTTGTTTTACTAATCAGGGATGAACCTGGTTCATTAAAACCTATGTGTCCTGTTCGGCCAATCCCAAGAATTTGGATATCAATACCACCAGCATCCAGAATTTTTTTCTCGTAGTTAACGCAGAATTCCCGTACATCTTCCTTATCTAATGTGCCATCAGGGATATTGATATTACTTTTTTTAATATCGATATGATCAAACAAATGTTCGTTCATAAAGCGAACATAGCTATGAATGGAATCGGATTCCATGGGGAAGTATTCATCCAGATTGAATGTGATCACGTTTTTAAAACTCAGGCCCTCTTCTTTATGAAATTTCACAAGAAATTCATACATCTTGGTAGGAGAGGAACCTGTCGCTAATCCCAGTACTACATTTTTTCCCTGCTTTTGTCGCTGTCTTATTAGTTCTGCAATCTCATTGGCAACAAAAAAGGATGCCTGTTCAGAACTATCATGAATAACGGTGTTAATTTTTTCAAATTTCCGTGACTCTTCGTCAGTTGGAAAACTCATTGCGCTTGGTTTTGTGAGTGTTTGTGACATCTTAGCTACTAATATTTTTGATTCTTTGATGCAAAGATAGATAAATAATTGAAAAAATGCAGTTTTTTGCAATCTAATTTGCAAATAAATGCTTTAAAATATAGTATAGATAAAAAAAACAGTAAAAAACAGCAAATTGATATATTTTGCTATCTTTGTAAACAGTAATTAATAGGATTCGATTTATGCTAAAGGAAGAGCGTCAGCTGGCCATATTAAATGAAGTAGAACTTCACAATCGCATATTGTTAACAGATATAGCAGAGAAACTCAATGTATCTATAGATACTGCAAGGAGAGATGTAAAAGAGCTGGATGCTGTAAATAAATTACGTAAAGTACACGGCGGTGCAATATCTCTTGGCTTTACTGGCTTGGCAAGTAGTAATGCTAACATTTATGCGCTTGAGGAAAAAATTACTATTGCTCAAAAGGCAGTTGGTCTTATTCGTGAAGGAAGCGTAATATTCATTGATGGGGGTACAACATGTCTGGAACTTGTTCGCTTAATTCCTCCACAACTTAAGCTTACTTGTTTTACATTAAGTCTCCCTGTGGCCTGGCAATTGCTCTCCAACCCGGATATCAAAGTAATTTTTATAGGAGGAGAGATTTCCAGAGATGCACAAATATCTACCGGGGCTTATACCGTTCATCAATTATCTGAGATCAGATTTGATTACAGTTTTATAGGAACTGGGTATGTTGATGCTATTCATGGCTTAACCGAGTTTGATTGGGAAATTGTTCAGATGAAGAAGGCTGTTATTAATGCATCTAAAAAAACGGTACTTTTGTGTATATCTGAAAAGCTAAATTCACAGCATCAATATAAAACCTGTGATATTAACTCCATCAACACAATGATTACCGAATTAGCACCAGATAATAATCTTCTTAACCTTTACAGAAACCAGGATATTCACCTTCTATAATATGTCGGATTATATTAAAATAACGGAAACCCCTTCAGATTATACAGATTTGGAACTTATGAATACCCAATCTATTCTGGAGAACATCAACAATGAAGACCAGAAAGTAGCAGAAGCAGTACAAACCGTAATTCCTCAGCTTACAAAACTTGTCGATGCCCTTGAAGAGCGATTTTACCAAGAAGGTCGTTTGTTCTACATAGGAGCAGGAACAAGCGGGCGTTTGGGCATTTTAGATGCTTCAGAAATCCCACCAACTTATGGGATGCCTCACGACAGGGTCATAGGCCTAATTGCCGGAGGAGATTCTGCCATAAGAAAAGCAGTGGAATTTGCTGAAGACGATACTAAACAGGCCTGGTTAGACCTTAAATCTTATGATATTTCCGAAAAAGACGTCCTTGTAGGTATAGCAGCTTCAGGTACAACACCTTATGTGCTCGGGGGCATTTCAGATGCACGAAAACATGGTGTATTAACAGCCGGAATTACAAACAATCCCGGATCACCTTTGGCATCTATATCCGATATCCCTATAGAAATCAATGTAGGACCTGAATTTGTTACAGGTAGTACACGGATGAAAAGTGGTACTTCCCAAAAGCTTGCTTTGAACATGATTAGTACTGCACTAATGATCAGGGTAGGCCGGGTAAAGGGTAATAAGATGGTAAATATGCAACTCAGCAATAATAAATTGGTGGATAGGGGCACCCGTTATCTCATGGAGGGTTTAAACTTGAGTTATGACGAAGCACAAAAGGTTCTTAACCAATACGGTTCAGTTAAAAAAGCACTGGATGCACTTAAAAAATGAATTTATTTTAAGAGGGTATTTACCTCTTCAATAGTGACCATTTTTGAACCTGAATTTCCCCAGGAATTAAGCACGTAATTCATTACATCGACAATTTCTTCGTTTTCCAGGCCTAGCGGCATCATGGTATTGTTGTAGGTAACACCATTAACTATAAGTTCGCCCCGCTGACCGTATTTTACTCCTTTTATGCTTGCTTCCCTGTTATTTATTAAATAATCTGATTTAGCCAGAGGTGGAAAGGTATTCTCTACACCTTCTCCGGATTCTAAATGACAGGTAATACAGAAATCATTATAGATATCTTTACCTCTTTGAATGCTTTCTTTCAACTCTTTATCCTGAATCAGAAAATATGTCAGACCTGAAACAATCAGGAGATAACTGCAAATAATAAATTTCATTGGATAACAAATTATGGAAATGGCAAGTTAACTGTAGCTATATCGATTTATATTATAAAGGAACCAACTTGTAAATACCTTTTCCTTCAACAGCAACATAAATAAAGCCATCCGGGCCCTGGCGAACATTCCTGACCCTGCCAATATCCTCCATAAGCTTCTCGCGATAAGTCACTTCATTTCCATTTAATTCCAGACGTTCTAGGTATTGAAAAACAAGAGACCCAACTAGCAAATTGCCCTTCCAGGCGGGATACTTATCTGAAGTTACAAATGTCATTCCACTGGGTGCAATAGAAGGAACCCAATAGTGAATGGGTTGTTCCATACCTTCCATTTCAGTTATATCTGTTATTGGGGTACCACTATAATTTATGCCGTAGGTAATTACCGGCCAGCCATAATTAAGACCTTTTTGTACAATATTAATTTCGTCTCCACCTTGTGGCCCGTGTTCATGGATCCATATGGCTCCTGTTTCAGGATGTTTAACCATGCCTTGAGGGTTTCTGTTGCCATAAGTATAAATGGCCCTTTTGGCATTTGATTCATTAACAAACGGATTATCTTCGGGGATTCTTCCATCATCATGAATTCGGTAGATCTTACCACAATCTCGTGTGATATCCTGAGGATTTACATCGCGTTCCCCACGTTCCCCTATGGAAAAATACAAGTAACCCTGATCATCAAATTCTAATCTGGATCCGAAGTGTTGACCTTTTGTAGTATTAGGTGAAGCTTTATATAGTATCTCTTTGTCTGTAAATGAGTTACCATTTAATTTGGCGCGCATAATTGCAGTATTCCCACCTTTTTCTTCTCCTTCTTCAGAAGCAAAAGAAAAGTAAATCCATCCTGTATTTTCATAATCCGGATGCAGCTCCATATCCAATAAACCGCCTTGTCCTCTATTATATACTTCAGGGCCATTTGTTATTGTTGTTTTTTGTCCATCCTTAAAGCGAATGATTTCACCTGATTTTTCGGAAATTAACATACTGCCATCAGGCAAAAAAACCATTCCCCATGGTATTTCGAGTTCATCTACTAATAATTCAGCGGTAAAGGTGGTCTCACTGGGTGTATTTACCTCATTATCTGTCTTCTGCCCACAGGATAGATTCGTCATTACAACGAATAAATACAGGGTCTTCATACTATTTTTCATAATTCAGCGTTAAAAATAAATAATAAGTAGGTGATTTTGAAGCCTAAAGATAAAGAGAAATTATAAGTTTAAATAATTACGCTGTAGAATATACTGATCCCAAATCACGAATATTCTTGCCATAACACGAATTAACCTATGCTCCAAAAAAACTCAAGGCAACTTGTGTATGCCGTGCTATTGCTGGCGCTGTCAATTGTGGGTACTTCGGCAATTGCAAATACCAAAGTTTATGAGCTTATATCGGAAATAGCATCTGAAGAAGATGAAGTTAAGTCTTTGTCTGAAACTAATGCCATTGAAGTTGCTACACCTTTTAAAAGCTCCACTACAACTGGATCCTTTTTAAATGCCCCTATGTTCATGACTATTATCCAGGGGGCTAATGAGGAAGTAGTTTGCCCCAATGATGGTAGTACCCTTGCAAAATTCTTTTTATGCGGTACCAGTGATATCCGAACAATTACCCTTAGTCAGAGTGGGAGCAGCTATGAGTGGCAAAAACTCGATCCGAACAGATGTGCCTTGTCGGTTATTGATGATTGCGCAAACACAAATAACACTTGTTATGATACTGTAGGCACCGGTTCTACCTACAACCTGGATTCTTCAGGAGAATTTCGGGTTCGTGTAGATGGTGGTCAATATTACTATTTTAAATCCTCTTTGAATCCATTAGATCCTCAACTCATTCACGAGGATATTATTTGTGGGAACCCAGGAAGGGTAGAGGTAACCAATGTTCCTGCCGGTTATGAGTACAGTCTTAATAACTCGGGAGGTCCTTACCAGGACGATCCGTTTTTTGATATTACTACTTCAGGAAATCACATGGTATGGGTGCGTTTAAAAAATGTTTCCGGTAGTGCATGTCTATTTCCTTCAAATACAGAAACTGTTCAGGATCTCGATATTAGTGTAGATGTTACGGCAAACGATATTCTGTGTAGCGGGGAACTAGGAAGTATAGACGTTCAGGTATTTGGCGTTCCCGGATTTTATACCTACAGGCTTATAAAAGCTGGTGTCACGGTAGATACTTTTGGACCTGACGCTGCGAGTAGTTATACATTCGCAAACGTTAGCCCGGGGGTTTATAGTGTACGTATAGAAACTAATAAGTGTAATGAGCTCATTACATTAGATATTAATAATGATCCTATAGATATAGGAAGCGGAATTAGCCCATTGGCGGTTTCTGCAACAGCATCGGATAGTTTTGGTTGTGGAGCGGCTTCGGTTGATGTTACAATTGATACTTCAGGAGGTACTTCTCCATATAGATATAGTTTAGATGCGGGTGTTAATTTTAGTGCACCTTATGCAAGTACAGCAATGTTTACTGTAACTGCGGCGGGGACATACAACATTCTGGTTGAGGATGCTAATGGCTGTACAAAGACGGCAAGTATAGACGTTGAAGATTTGCCACCCCCCATTTTCACTATAACAACAGAAGATGCTAATTGTGGAGGGGTCAATGACGGTAGGATTACCGTTAATGTTACTAATGGATTTGGATATAATCTTGAATTCAGTAGCGATAATGGTACGAACTACCAGGGAAGTAATGTATTTAACAATTTGGCACCCGGCAGTTATGATGTGATCATCCGCTATCAGCAGGGTTCTTTTGTATGTACAACTCCATCATCGACAGAAACGGTTGGGACTCCATCTAATATTACAGGTACCGCGACTCCCGATTCAATTCCTACTTGTTTAAATGAGAACGGTGGGCAGATAACAATTTCGGGTGTAGCCGGAGGGACGCCACCATACGACTACAGTATTGGAGCCGGTTTTAGTCCTACCACGGTTTATTCCAATCTCGGTGTGGGAACATATACTCCTCAAATCAGGGATGCAAATGGTTGTGTAGAAAGTCTCCCGCCACTAGTCTTTAATGCCTTAGACAAGCCAACGGATATGGACTTTACCATTTCCAGTATTGATTGTTTAACCAGTAGTGCTTCAGTTACCGTTGCTGTTACAGATGGTGCTGCACCTTATACCTATGAAATTATTGCACCAGCCATCAGCGCTATTAACAATGGAAATAATCCTGTTTTTACCGGTCTGGGACTTGGTACTTATACTTTTAGGGTAACTGATAATGAAGGGTGTAGTTATGATGAAGTTTTTGCAATTACTGATATTAGTTCCATTGCGGTCCAGGCTCAGGCTACTAAGGTAGTAACCTGTGTTGGAGACAGTGATGGCGAAGGCCGTTTCCTGGTAGATGGCTTTGATACTACTTACAGATATCAGATTGATGCAGGTCCGGTATTTAATGGGCAATCAGGCGGAATAATTAATGTTACAGGATTAACAGCAGGGAGTTATACAATTACAGTGACCGATGAGGATACTAATTGCGCCGATACGGCCACTTTAGTAATTCAGGAACCAGCTGTCGCTTTTGCCATAACCAGCCTTAATGTTACCCCTATGAGTTGTCAGAATGGTAATATAGGTAGGGTTACTATTAACACTGTTGGAGGTTGGGGAGGTAACCGCTACACATTAACTCAGCCGGATTTATCAACACGAGGCCCTAAAAACGGGAATACCTTTTCAAACCTGTCTCTTGATGGTTTGTATCAGGTAAGCGTTACCGATGCGAATGGTTGTACAGTTACGGATAGCTTTACACTAACAATTTTAACTTCCCCTACAATCAGCTTAGATGCAGCCGCTTCAGATTTCTGTTATGACAATGTAGATGCAGCTACTCTTGCCGTAAATGCAGCAGGAGGTCTTCCGCCATATCAATTCAGAGTAAATGGCGGCCCTTTAGGTGGCGCAAGTACTTTTATCAATCTTACACCGGGCAATTACAACATTGAGGTAATAGATGCCAATGATTGTCGGGATGATATTACGCTGACCATCGAACCCGAAATTACAGCCAGTGGAACGATAATTAGGGAACTCACTTGTGGTGGTATTTCTGCCCAGATTCAGGTAAATATTTCTAATGGTTACACCTCAGGTGGTGATTATGATATTTATGAGGTAAGTATTGATGGAGCCCCTTATACTTCAAATTCTAATAATATTACAGGAAACTCGTTTATCTATGATATTCCAAATGGATCTATCTTAGTTCCTACAACCTATCAGTTTTTGGTTACTGACAGTCAGGGATGTACAACAGAAACTAATGTAATAACTATTGATCCACCAGAAAGTATAGTGGGATCAGCAAATCCAACTGACACTACATGTGGTGATAATAATGGTATTATAACTTTGGTTCCCGATACTAATTTCGGGGTTCCGCCGTATGAATATAGTGATAACAACGGAATTACATTTAGTTCTCAAAATATATTCTCAGGATTTGCACCGGGAATCTATAGTACTTTTGTTATCAGAGATAGTCGTGGGTGTATAACTCCTGTATTATCTGCTACAATTAATGCCAGTACCCCAGTTGACGCCACTGTAGTTGCCAATAATGCTGTTTGTGCGGCAGGTACTGTTGAAGGTTCAATAGATGTTACAGCCGTTGCCAATGGGACGCCTAATTACACTTATATTGTGCAAGATGTTACAGGTGCTACCGTCGCCACAGTAGGGCCAACAGCAAGTACTGCTGTGAATTTTCCAAATTTAGTACCTGGCACCTATACCATTGTAACTCAGGATGCTTCCGGATGCGAAGACAGGGATACCGTGACCATTACACAAAATCAGCTAGATCTGATTCCTGTATCGACTACAACGCCTCCTGATTGTACCACGGCCTTTACGTATATCGTGGATATTGTGGGTGGAACTCCACCCTACCAGATAGGTATTTTAGGTGGTCCTCTGGGACCTCCAAATGTGGATATTGACACACATGATTTTACAGGACAAATAGCTTATGGAATCACCTATTTTGTTGAGGTTATAGATGCGCTAGGTTGTAGGTATATAGAACAGATTGACCCTATTGCTGGTCCATCGCCTATTGCGGTAACCGCAACAGCAACAACGGCTTCCTGTGCACCGGGAGGTAACGGGCAGATTGATTTTCAGGTTACAGGTATTGCTTCTCCTGCAGATCTTACTATTGAGTTACAGGATACGAATACAGGAGCTATTATAAGTGGTCCTACAGTATTAAACAACGAGCCTATTCCATATAACGGCTCTTTTACGGCACTGCCACCTGGAAATTATCAGATACTTATAAATGATAACAATACCAGTTGTGATGCCAGTGCACTTGTAGATATTATAACGGATATTCCAACATTAGTTGTGGATAATAACGAACCTGCGAATTGTAATGTGGGTGCGTTGGTAACAGTTCGAGGAACAGGTGGTACTCCTGGTTATAACTTTGCATATGTTCCAACCGGTAATCCGGCTCCCGGTGTATTTACAGCACAGACTACCTATGAAATTCCGGGTCCATACCCCGCAGATTACGATTTTTATGTTGAGGATAGTAATGGTTGTACCAGTTTTACAACGGTAACAGTGACAGAAAACCCCGGCGTTCCAGTCCCCACCTTGGATGTTGTGAATCAATGTACTGCAGTTGCCAATTACACCGTTAATATCCTCTCTCCTTTGAGCACAGGTTCAGGCCTGCCAGATGAGACATTTGAATATGATATTGGAGGCGGATTCCAAACAAATCCTAATTTTATTGTACCAAACCCAGGTGATTATACCATAATTGTAAGGGATGGTAATGGTTGTACCAACAGTATAGTTGCCAGAGTATTTGATTTCTTTGCAATTACAGCAAGTGCAACTACAGAGCCTACCTGTAACGCAGGAGATGGCGTAATTACTGTGAATACAACAGGTGGTAGTGGTAACTTTGAATTTCAACTTAGGGACAATTTGTTAAACCCAATAGGCCCTCCACAAGGTTCAAATATATTTATCAATGTATTACCCGGAAACTATAATATTTTAGTAACCGACCTGGATTCAAACACCATTCCGCTATGTGAGGACAACGCAATCGTTGATGTTACCATAGTTAACACTCCAGTTATATCCGGAACTCCCAAGGGAGATATTACTTGTAATGGGGCGAACGACGGTTATATTTCTGTAGAATTGCTTCCGGGATCAGATACCGACAGTCCATTTACTTATGTCTTATATGATGGCGGTACAGCGACAATATTGCAGGGTCCACAGGCTACATCCATTTTTGACAACTTGGCTCAAGGGACTTATCAGGTTGAGGTTATTTCAGACAGGGGATGTACAGACAGATCCGGAGATGTTGTTATTCTTGAACCTACACCATTACAAATAGCTACGACGAATACGGAATTTACCTGCGATCCGAGTAGTAACCGATTTAATACGGCTACAATAACAATATATACGGATACCAATGGAGATGGTACAGGGGCTAATACTGGTACCCCAACCTATACCTATAGTATGAATGATGGGACTCTGGCTTTTGATGGTACTAATTTCCAGACAAGCAATGTCTTTGAAGTAATTGATAATGGTACAGATCAAACCATAATTCTAACGGCTAAGGACCAGAACGGTTGTGAAATTACAGATACAGTTACTATCAATGCGCCAGTAGGACTCACTTTTACGTTTAATGTGAATTCTATTAGTTGTGATGCATCGGGTACAGGAGTAAGTCCGGGTTCAATAGATATCATAATGGATCAGGGCCCAGGAAACTATGATGTGGAAATATTGCCTTTGGGATCTGAGCCAATTCAGAATTCTGGTGGTAGTAATACCGTGAGCTGGGCTATAAGTACACCCGGGAATTATATATTTGCAGTTACCGATGTGGGAAATGCAGGTTGTACTTATCTAACTCCTGTAGTTAATGTTCCGGATTATAATACCATTGAGGCTCTTATTGCAGAGACCAAACCGGTTACCTGTTTTAATGGATCTGACGGTGAAATAAGTATTCAAATAAACAATTACAGCGGAATCTATAATTATGAAGTATTCTCACGGGATAATGCAGGTGTAGAAACGACCACTGGTGTTACCGGTACATTTGATACCAACATTCCAGCTCAGAATCCGGGAATAATTACAGGTCTGCCTGCAGGAAATCTGCTGGTTTATGTAGAGGCACTGGACGTTCCTTATTGTGATGCGGTTAGTAATATAGCTACGGTAAGACAACCAGACAGGGCTTTAACTGTTGCACTTTCACAAACGGCCGAAGTAACCTGCGCAGTGCCAGGACTGGGTGAGGTATTCGCAGTAGGTGATGGTGGCTGGGGAAGTTTTGAATACCAGCTAATTGCCCCGGATGGCTTTACTATTATACAAGATTTTCCGAGTACTAATGACAGCTTTTCAGGTTTATCTGATGGCACATATACAGTGAATGTAAGAGATCTGGAAGGATGTATTGCAACCAATACTATTAATTTGGCTTTACCGGCACCAATATATGCTGATATTCAGGTTGTTATTCCTTTGCAATGTAACAATGATAATAATGGTGAGATAGAGGCCTTTAATGTAAGTGGAGGTCAGGGCCCAGGTAATTATTTGTATCAACTTAATCGATTAATTGACGGTACCAGCAGTGGTATACAGACCACTACCAATTTTGGTAATTTATCAGCGGGTGATTATACAATTACCGTTTTTGACGGATGGGATTGTAGTTATACTACTGTTCCTATAACCATAGTTGATCCGGAGGTGGTTCTTGCAGAGCTTGTTGAATTGTCGCCACCCGGCTGTGGTGACGTGGGAGTCATGGAATTAACGGTAACGAATCCTGAAGTAGGGATAAGCTATTTCTTCAGGCGTTCAGGTACTTTAGATCCATTTTTACCTTTAGATGCGCTTGATCCTACAGCGACTTCAGTACAAATCTCTGAGGATATCACCATTGATCCGGGACCATTCCAATATGATGTGCAAAATTCGAATGGATGTCCTTTTGAAAAATCGAATCAAATATCTCTGGATCCTGCAGCACCCTTGGTGATTGCATTAGATTTAGCTAACGCTACTATTAATTGTGCTGGTGAGGCAACTGGTATTATCCGTTCCGAAGCTTTTGGTGGTATTGGTAATTACGTTTATTCTTTACTCAATTCAGATACGCCGCCATTCCCTTCAGGAGGTAATGTGGAAAGAAGTGCCCAGGCGTCAGGAATATTCAGAGACCTTGGACCGGGAACTTATTGGGTTTATGCACAGAGTGGTGGATGTACTGCCATTTCTACCCCAATTACTATTGTAGATCCACCACCATTGGTGCTGGATTACATAGAAGCAGTGCCTGTTAACTGTAACGGGGATATGGATGGTCAGCTCATTCTTGAAGCCAGTGGCGGTACCGGTATTATCCGTTATTCTATCGCTGACCAGTTAAGTGAATTCTTTGAGGCCGATGATCCATTATTCCCTAATAGAAAAACATTTACCGATCTTGGACCAAGAAGTTATGAAGTTATTATTCAGGATGCTTTGGGTTGTACCATAACCCAGACCATTACTATAACCGAACCAATGGAATTAGTGGCAGGGATAATAGATTCTACCCCTGAAACCTGTCTGGGTGATCAGGACGGTACATTAAGCCTGGAGGTATTGGGTGGAACCGCTCCATATGAATTTGCTTTAAATTCATCTGCTGATGTAGATTTTGCACCTAACCCTTCTATGTTCTGGGATAATCTTGTTGGTGGAGATACTTATGTAATCTTCGTACGGGATTCAAGAGGTTGTGAAACCAATGTTATTGTACCTATAGGAATAGGAGTAGAACTAATTGCTACGCCAATTATTCAATATGGTTGTGATGGTATATTCCCGAACAGCACAGTTACAGTAGAAATGCAAGATCCCAGCCAGTATTCAGATTTACTTTTTGCATTAAATCCTGCAGATCCGACAGATGCAATTACTGCTCTGGCAACAGCCGATAGGATTTGGGGTGATTTACCTGGAGGAGATCATACGGTATATATTTATCATTCTAATGGATGTACAACCTTCGTTGACTTTACAACGGATACTTACGAACCGCTAACTTTATCTGCCGTCAAAAGCGGGCCTAATGAAATTACAGCAACTGCTATGGGCGGATATGGAGGTTATGAGTATTTCTTCCAGGAGGTATCTTATGCCGATGTAAATGTATATGAGACAAATGAGGATGCCATAGTTAATATTATGGTGAGAGACCAGGGTGGTTGTGAAGCAGTAATAGCAATACCTTTTGATTTTACAGGGATGCTGGAAATTCCAAATTTCTTTACTCCTGATGGAGATAACAACAACGAATTGTGGTTTCCAAGAAATAGGGACTACTTCCCAAATATCGAAGTCAAGATCTACGACCGTTATGGTAGAGTAGTGGCTGTATTGGATCAGGTTTCCGGATGGGATGGAAAATACGACGGAAGTGAACTACCTTCCGGAGATTACTGGTATGTGGTTAATGCCAATGATAAAGAAAGACAGCAATATGTTGGGCACTTTACCTTGTATAGATAAGGAATAGGGTTCCAATAATAAAAAACAGGTGTAAATTAATCATTTACACCTGTTTTTTTAAATAAGAAGTATACTCATTTCTAGTAGCCTCCATCTCTCCTACTTAAAGTAGTCTTATATTATAATCCTTTTATATAATTTATAACCAACCACTGTTCTTCCTCATCTGGTATTTTCTTTATAAAACTGGGCATTTCATCCCGTCCTATGAACGATTTGTAAAACAGACTCCCGTCTTTTTGACTTTTAAAGGAAGCATCTGTAAAATCTCCAACTGTTGTGTCTAGCGATTTTGCTTTTGTTCCGTCACCTTTCCCCTTAGAACCATGGCATGATTTACAATGTTTCGCGTATAAGATGCGTCCAATTTTATCGGTATCCGAGACACCGGCATAGGGATTTACCATTTTCTGGTATTTAGATGGGACTTCCCATTTTTCTTGTTCGTTGGAAATTAGGGAAGTCATTGACAACAGGATAAAACTGCCAAGAAATACTCCCGTGATTAATAAAACTTGTTTTTTCATTATAAGGGAATTTAAGTTATTGTCTACTCAAAAACTTTCTATTACATCTTTAAAATAGTTTTCTTCATTAAATTGGGAATGTACGTCACTTTTGATTTTACCGATCTTATACAAGATAAAAATAATGTAACCAATAATAAACCAAATTACAAGAATCATACCACTTACGCTTATAACTAAAGTTATTGGTGCATTTGCTGCCGCTGCCCACAAAGATCTTTTTTCTTCAAATTGATCTACTGGAGTGGGTATGCCCCAATTTTTGATTGTTTCTAAAGTAAGATCATTGTAGATATCTGATTCCAATATTTTTACAACGATTTTAACATGCCCTCCCACAGCGCCAGGTAAATCTTCCGGAAATGGGATTTCTACTATGCCGTTCTCATCGGTAGTATTAAAAAAATCCCCTATGGGTAATAAACTGAAGGTTCTTTGTACATAAAAATATAATTCCAGGTCTTCAATAGGGCTTCCATCTTGGTCGGTTGCTTTTGCCTGGATTATTTTAGCTTCATTATTATCTATGAAGGAAAGCGTTACAATGGCATCTTGTAAATCATCTTGTCCGTAACTAATTGTATTAGCCCCGAAAATGAAGGTCACGGCCATTATGACCTCTAAAAAATAACAAATAAGTTTCGTTTCAGATTTCATTTTAGAAAATATTTTGTTTAAAGACAGTTTCAGAACCTTGTTTATATTTTTTAATAGGGATTACCGGAAACAATTTAATAAGCACTGTAATAATCAGTAATAACCAGGCAAAAGATGAAAAGGTAATTGCCCATTCTTCCCAGGTTGGATTATAGTGTAAATAGGATTCATCAACTCCCTGAATAGGTAAATATGGATGTTGCAATGAAGGGATTACTATTAAAAACCGTTTTAACCATGCCCCGAGTACCACAAATATGGCTATTATTAATATTGGTAGTGGTTTGCGAAATGGTTTAAAAAATAAGAGTATAATTGGTAAAACAAGACCACCCAGCTGAACAAACCAATACATAGGGGCATATTTTCCCACGAATAGTTCGGTGATATGTTCCCCTTCTACCCCAACCATTTTAAAAGCTGGGCCCAGATATTCGTTAATATTAAAATACAGATAAACAAGGGAGAGGAGTACCAGTAGTTTACCCATCCTATCAAAATGACTAAGTGTTATGTATTTACTCAGTTTTAGATGTTTCCTGATAAAATACATGGCAATAATGATCACGGCAGCACCTGCCATAAATGCCCCTGAAACAAAATAAGGACCAAGGTTGGTGCTGTCCCATCCAGGACGCCAGGTTGTCGCAAACAGCCAGGAAGTAATCGTGTGGATCGCAAATGCCACCGGAAGTACAGAAATTGCCAATATTTTGTTTACTTTTTGCAGCATTGCTATTTGTTTGGGATGATTATGCCAATTGATGGCTGTAATTCTATATAACGCTTTTTTCCAATTAGGAATCTGCGTTAAACGGTCACGACAAAGAGCGATGTCCGGAAGTAAAGAAATATATAATAATAGTATGCTTATAACTAAATAAGTAGAAATAATAATAACGTCCCAAATAATGGGGGATTGGATTCTTAAATGCGTAATTACATAAAAAATACGATCCGGACGACCCATGTCAACAATAATGATTACAGCTGCACAAATAATAGCAGCGACCGCAATAATTTCGGAAATTCTGGTAAGAGGTCTGGCCCACAAATTTTTGTTGAGTTTTAAAATGGAACTGAACAATGAGCCTACCAGGCTAATAGCAACAAAAAAAACAAAATTCGAGATGTAAATTCCCCAGGAAGTATAATCTCTCATGGCAGTTACTACAAGTCCATATCGCAACTGGCGATAATAGCCAATCAATCCTAATAAAATAAGTATGAGTAAGAATGCAATCCACAATTTATATTGTAAGGACGTTGTAATCAAATGACTTAAGAGGCGTTTTCCTCTTTTTGTTCTAAACTTTTGAAGTTCGATATTCGGTTTACTCATGACTCACTGTTTTCTTGAGTGGTCTCTTCAAAGGGGAACAACCTGTCAACAGGTGGGAGATAATAAACACGTGGTTCCGTACCTAATTCTTCCATATATCGATACCCGGCTTTTTCTTTCAGTAAAGTAGATAACCGTACCGTTTCTTCTCCATTGGTAACAGTGTCGTCGATCTCATCCCCAAAGTAAATGACACCATTAGGACAGGCAGTAATACAATGGGGTAGCTTATTGTTCCGAAGCATGTCCGGGCAAAAATCACATTTTCCTACTGTGCCTATTTGGCTTGGAAGACTGGTTTCAGGAGAATATGGAATACTTTCATCTTCACCTGGTGGTTTTCCCCAGTTAAATACTCGTGCCGAATATGGGCAGGCAGCCATACAAAATCGACATCCAATACAGCGTTCATTATCTACCAGCACAATGCCATCTGTACGTTTATATGTTGCCCCAACCGGACAGACTTTTACGCAGGGAGGGTTATCACATTGGAAACATTTTTTTGGCATCCAGTAAGGGGAAGATTTTTCATTATCCTGCATTTCCAAAACCTTAATGTAAGGACGGTCCGGAGTTAAATTATGAGTATGGTCACATGCTTCGATGCATTTTTTTGCATTTTTACATTTTGCCAGATCGACAACCATCACAAATTTTTTCCCAGGAATCCCTATACGGGATTCTTCCGGAGTTGCCGGAAGATGCTGATGATTAAGATCTGCAATTTCTGAATTAGGAACCTGTACCAGTTTACCATCTGTTGTTAATAATGTAGTTTTTTCGTCAGATGCTTGTTTGCAAGAAGTAACAGAAAAATACGCCAAACCAGATACGGCAAGTGCACTTCCGGAAGATAGGTTTTTTAAAAATTTCCTTCGGGTAGGATTTTTGGAATTTTCATTTTCCATGATTCGTTTTTAAATTTAAAACCAGGGTTATAATTAAAAACTAATGTGAAAAGAAAATGGACAAAACGTCTCAATATCTTTTAAGAGATCAAATCAAAAAGAGATCGCATGAACACTAAAGAAAAAAAATAAGCTTATAGTTTAAGTAGCTCGTGTATGATCCCGTTTATTCAAATCTAACATCTAATCATTTGATATTGCATGATATATGTCATGTTTGTAATATTTATTACATAGATTTATACTACTATTTTTAGAATTTTGTCCTATTAAATATTTGAATTTGAGCCTAATGTGATTTTTATGCTAATAGCACAACAATTAAAAAATAATAATGTTTATTAACCTCTTTCTCCTCAAAAGAAAACCCGGGCTAATAGCCAGGGTTTCTCATTGTTTTTGGAACCTAAAGAATCATTTAAACATAAAATTTTTTTAATAAAGAAGCCTGTTCATCTATAATCACTTTCATTTCTTTAGCGGTCATGGACACTTCGGCTTTTTTTAACGATTTTCTAATAAACTTATCGGTCATTTATGTGTTAATGCCAACGATAAAGAAATACAGCAGTAGGTTGAACATTTTATACTTTATATTATAGATGAATCGGATATTGACTCATAGAAAAGGGGTATCTATTATTTATGGGTACTTTTTATTCATATTTATGGAATACTATTGTATAATGGCACCATTTTCTAAAATTAAATCATATGAATAGCCGGCCCCATAATCTTTGTTAATAGCTATGAAGGCCTGTACCGTAATTACATCACCTTCTTGCGCAGACATATCGGTTGTAATTATAAGATCAAAATCATCCTGACTTCCATCTTTAAGATGAATCCAGTTTTTTTTCATGATATTGTTATTCACTTTAACGCATCTTCCTTTTATTTGGACAGCTTGTCCATCAAATTTATTTGGATCTTGCATTAAGTCTGAAATTTCCGTATAAATTTTATAATCGATATTTTTGTCTTCGTCCGTAGTCACTTTAACGGGTTCTTTTTTCTTCTTGCTTATTTGAATATTATCAGTGGTCCCGGATGTATGCTTGGCACCATGCATCTGTGTTACCAGTTTGTTCACAAAATAAATTGTGTCAAAAACCCTATTATGTATTTTACTTTTAAAATCAGTTTTAAGCAAAGCCTCTCCATAAAAATAGGTTGAGTCAAGATTAATCTCACTTTTTTTAGTTGCTATCCAAAATGGATCTTTACCTTCTTTAACCCTTAGATATACATATTTGGATGCAGGGATTATTTCAAGAACCTTTATACTATGAATTTCGTTATCTACAATATCTGAAGATGAGATTCCTGTAGATTTTTTGGCAATGGAGAAGGGTTCTATAGTTTTAGGGCCTCTATTACAGCTAATTAAGGAAATAAAAAGTACAGAAATAAGAAGAATATAATTATAGTTCATAGGAATTGCATGCTGGTAGTTGTTAAAACAGGATTTATAATACCTGGTTTTTTTTAAAATTCAATTCTCAAAAAATATGTTCGTCAATAATGGCATCTAATTCTTCCTCTTGTAGTGGTCTTTCGGAATGTTTTATCAGTTTTCTCATAACCCTATTTGTAGATTGTCTAATTTCCAGAGAATCTTCTTCAATACCATTGGCTTTAAAATAGGCCTTAACCTTATTATTTACTATTATCTTATGTTTAGCTAAAAATACTCTTAAAGGAGCTTCCTTATACCAATGACAGAATGCCAGAAGTTCTTCGGTAATAATTTGATCTACTTTACCAATAGAGGCATTTCTTCTTTCTCTTGTATTTTCCAGCCCTACTGAAATTGTATCAAGATCATAGAGAGTTACATTGTTTCGATGTATCAATTCTTTATTAATATTACTGGGTAGTGCCAGGTCAATTAACAGTAATTTTTTATGTTCATTGACTATATTATTTATCAGCCGGTGAGAATTGCTTGCAGCACTGATAATCACATCAAAACCGTTGAAATCATTTTTAAGTACTTTTTCCCAGGGATAAACCTTGCAAGAATATCTTTTTGCTAAAATAACTGCATTTTTTTCAGTTCGGTTGCTGATATAAATATCATTGTAAGCAAACTTTGAATTATACTTAAAAAGTTGTTTTACAATATCACCTGCTCCTATAAATAGTATTTTTTTTGCTTGTCGTTGGTCTTTGCCGAAAGTACCACTCACCATTTTAAGGGATTTATACGCTACTGAAGTGGTGCCATCTCTGAATTCAGTTTCGTTACTTATTCGCTTATGGCTTTTAAAAACAGTCTGCATTGCCCGTTCCAGCAAGGAACCCTGTAAATGGTTGGTAATTGATAATTGATTCGCTTTCCTGATCTGGTGAATAATCTCTGCATCTCCCAATATCGAAGATGATAATCCTGATGATACTTCTAACAAATGCCTCACCGTATCTTCGGTGGAATTGCTGAGATCAAATAAATTTTTATCAATGGTAAGATTCCGTTCTTTATAGCTAATTATAAAGTCCCTTAGTTCTGTGGCGGTAGTATCCGAAGATTCAATATAAATCTCAGTTCTATTGCAAGTCGTTAGTAGAAATAACCCCACAATATCCGGAAAAGTATTTCGGATAAGTTCTGCTAAACTATTCTTTTCGCCATCTGAAATATGATATTCCTCTCTTTTAGAAACAGAAGCTGTTTTGTGCGAAATACTCATAAAACGCAGTGTCTTACTCATAATTAAGGATTCATCTTTAAAATTAATTTTCGTCATAAGTAGTGTCTCTGTCAAAAGTTTTACCGACTAAAATATTTTTTATTACCAAGCTTATTCAGGCCCTATTCTGCGAGTGTTCTCATATAATTAACAATAAGCCATCTGTCTTCATCATCGGGCATTTTTTTTGTGTATTCCGGCATATCCTCCCTGCCAAAACTGGATTTGTAAAACAATTCCCCGTCGGTTTGTGCCTGGTATTCTGCGGATGAAAAATCCCCTAAATCACCTTCTACATCTTTTGCTTTAGATCCGTCTCCATAACCTTCTTTACCATGACAGGATTTGCAATGCTTGCTGTATAAAGCTTTTCCTATTGCCTTGTCAACAGAAGGATCTGTTGGATTTTTCATATTTACATACTTCTCTGGCACCACCCATTTATCCTGTACTACGGTGGTGAAGGAATAGAATACAAAGGAGACAATTACCAGTATTAATAACATTTTAAGTGTTTTCATTTTTTAAGTTTAATTTTTTGAAATTCTGAATAAATTGGAAATTAGATATATAAATAATCCATATATTACCGCAATAATTAAATTTATAAATACTAATAGAAATATAGGTGTTTTATTTCTTGCAGACCACATTTTTCTTTGATCAAAAGTTATTTCCTCCACAATAGGAGTACCTACCGGGGCATTAACTATAGATATTACAGTTCCGTAGTCATCACTATCGTCGAGCACAACTTCAATAATTAAATTTCCATCAACACCGGGTATTCCTTCTTCAATAGGAACAAGAATGGTGCCATTTTCATCTGTAAAATTAAATTCTTCACCAATTTTTAGGGGATTAAATAATCGCTGCACCTGTATAATTAGTGATTCCCCAGCAAGTAGGCTATCTGTGGCAGTTTCCCTAAGCGTGGCTGTTAAATAATTTATACTGTCTTTTGCAATAAGATTTGCTACTATATGTGCATTTTTAAAACTAGTACTTTTTGAAGCTTTCCTGAACGAATCGTTTCCATTAAATGAAATTCCCAGGTTATAGGTATTTGTTGAGTCAGATTTTAAATCCATTGATTTATTCAATACAAATCTACTTTCACCTTTCATATTGGTTTTGGTATTCCCCAATATAATTTCTTCATCTTCAACCTCATTATAAACTGCGATGTCAATGTTGGGTACAGGCAGAGTTTCGTCCTCTATCTTGGCGGTTGCTTTGATATTTAAGTACGCATCGCCCTCCATTATCTTCACATAATCGGCTCTTAATCTTACCCTGTATTTTTCATCATTTTGCGCATATATATTTGATAAACCCAGGCAAAATAAGAACCCAATAGTCCAGGCTAAAAAAGCACTCCCAGATGTTGATCTATTTTTCATGATTCTGCTTTTTTATCTGTTTTCAACAATCCTTTTTCTTCAGCTATGCGCTGAATAGGAATTACAGGTAGAAACCTTACGAATAAAGTAATTATCAATAAAGCCATTGCCAGAGTTGCCCCGGTAATTAACCATTCATGTATACTCGGAAAATAATGATGCCATGACTCAGGTACTCCTTCTATTGGTAAAAATGGATGCAATAAGGTAGGTGTTACAATGATATATCGTTTCCACCAGGAACCTAAAACCACCATAATACCTACAATAAACACAGGCAACGGTTTTCTGCCATTTTTGAATAATAAAATGAGGATTGGTAAAATCAATCCGACTATCTGAGAAAACCAAAATATTGTCGCATATTCTCCGTAGACCAATGCATTTAAATGAATATCTTCTTCTACAGGAGCATTAAATATGGGAATCAAATATTCGTTTATATTAAAGTAAACGTAAACCAGGCAGGTCAAGAGTAAATATTGGGCTAGTTTATCAAAGTGATAATCCGTAATATAATGTTCGAGTCTTCTTACTTTTCTTATAATATAAACAACGGTAATAAGTGCCCCAAGACCAGCAACAAAGGCTCCAGAAGTAAAATATGCACCCATGTTGGTGCTATCCCACCCAATTCTGTAAGTTGTGGAAAATAACCAGGCATCAATGGTTTGCAACAATATCCCCACGGGTATGACCATTATGGCTATGATTTTGATGGATTTTGACTGAATGGCTTTTTGAACTTTACTCCCTGTCCAATTCAAAGATAATTTCCCGTACCATTTACTAAAGGTTGGCTTTGTTTTTAAGTGGTGCTTCTTAAGGATTGCTAAATCAGGTAACAAAGGAAAATACAGTAATAAAAAACTTAAGATAATTGAAGTTGGAATAATGATCACATCCCAGGTTATGGGGGATTGTAATCTGGCATAAATAAACAAGTTCAATAGCCTGTCTGGTCTTCCCATATCGATCATAATGGTAAAACCTGCCATAACAATGGAAGCCAATGAAATGATTTCCGCAATTCTAACAACCGGCGTTCTCCATGAATTATTTGTCAATCTTAAAACTGCAACCGTTGCAGACCCCACAAAGCTGGTAGCTACAAAAAATACAAAATTGGAGATATAAATTCCCCAAAGCGCATAATCTCGCATGTTGGTAACTACCTGTCCCTTATTTACCTGGTCTATATAAGCAATAAGCCCTAAAATTATAAAAACCACTAAAATGAGAGTCCAGATGGTACCTCGTTTCCCGAACTTTCTCGGTGCTAAATCGTTGATTAGAGACTCATATTTTGTCATCGCTATTCAGGTTTTTCAACAGATTGGAACTCATTGTAATCTTCCAGACCTTTTTCGAAATCCACAAGCCTGTCAACCGGAGGTAAATAGTATACACTGGGCGCGGTACCTAATTCTTCTAACAATCGATACCCTGCTTTATCTGTTAATAATTTACTTAAACGTAAAGTTTCCTCTCCATTGGTAACGGTATCTTCATATTTGTCTCCGAAATAGAAAACGCCATTAGGACAAGCCGTAACGCAATGAGGGAGTTCATTGTTTTTTATAGTATGAGGACAAAAATCACATTTGTCAACTGTACCTTTTAGACTAGGCATTCCGGCATAGTCAGGAGAAGGTGTTTCACCACTCAGGTGCATAGTAATTTCACTCATTTCACCTTGTTTAGGTTCTTCCCAGTTAAAAACCCTTATAGAATAAGGGCAGGCAGCCATACAAAAACGGCATCCGATACAGCGTTCATTGTCAATTAATACAAGGCCGTCTCTTCTTTTAAAGGTGGCATCTACCGGGCAAACAGTAACGCAGGCTGGTTGATCACAATGCATACAGGTTCTTGGCATCCAGTAAGGTGCAGTATCCTTTGATTCCTGCATCTTATGAACTTTTAACCACGCATTCTCTCCTGTTATATAATGGTGTTTATTGCAGGCAATTACACATTTTAGAGCATTTTTACATTTTGCCAGATCTATGACCATCACAAATTTTCGGTTGGGAATGCCTTCCCTTACATTGTATTTTTTATCATGGTCTTCAGAATGCTGTACCTCCATAACCTCGGATGAATCTATCTCTACAAGAGTTCCATCTACGGTCATTAATTCCATTTTATCACCGGAATGATTATTGGGTTTTGCATTTAATTTAGAAGTGATTTTAGAGATGCCCAAACCACCAATGGCCGCCGCAATACCAAGTTTTAATCCCTTATCAAGAAATTTCCGTCGTTCTTTTTTTGTATTATCTCCCATGAGCAGAATTACTTAAATGACATTAGATTTTTTTCCCAACCAGCTAAGAAAGGAGGTATTTGAAATGTTTTTCTTTACAATCTTTGACCTTTTAAGTGCACTAACTTTAACCTTAACGGTGGTGCCGTCTGGTTTTAAGAGGGTTTCATATTCTTCATCTTCTTTAGAAATTTTCACATCTTCAGTGGGTGCCTGGTTAAATCCAAAAAGCGGTAATAATAAAGTACCTCCCAATATGGGCAGGATTCGTCTTCTTGATATTCTTTTCCGGTTTTTGGATTTATCTTTCATACTATTCAGGTCTAAGCAATACTGTTTTTATGATTTATTCAGATTAAAAATTATAGAGTCTTGTAATATTAAAGCCTATTAAGAAATCCCCATAAAAGAAATCGTTTTCATTATACATATAATTTGATTGTGGTAAAATGCCTTGATAGTTGCTAAATGTTAGCTGGAAAGCGTGGCTTGATGTCCTGAATTCAACCCCTAAACCATATCCGGGTTCGGGATCAAAACCTTTGATTGGACTATCTGCATCATCTGGAAATAAATGATGGGTAAATGGTAGACTAATGTCTACCAGTATGGCAGTTTGAGGGCTTACCTTGTACCGCCCGCTAAGGGCAAGGCCAAACATGTCGTTCCTTACTCTGGGCTCTACCGCATTGTAATGTGAAATACTGGGCGCAATCTGCATAGAAAAATTAGGCGAAAACCGCCTGGCGATAATTAGCTGATGAAAATAGGAATATCGAGCCTGGTCTGTGGCAAATTGTTGTTTGTTATCAGCATTAATGGCAAAATTACCGTAGTAAGAAACACTTACAGGAACCTTTTTGGTACGGGTTTGCCTTAAGAGGGCTAATTTCCAGTTAAAATCCTGCATTACGTTAAATTTAGAAGTGCCAAATCCCAGAGTTACTCTGTCATGAACGGCATAGGAAACCCCAATTCTAATATTTGAATTTGCCCAAATCCCGGCCAAATCGGATGTTCCTCCATTGATTAGTCCAAACCTGTGAGCCATTTGTATCTCCATCGTATTTTTGCTGTAGAGTACATTGGTTGGGTTATCAATGATCCATGCACTTTCAAATGCAGCTCTTTCCAGCTTTACAGCTGTGGTATCTTTTACTTTTTCTTGTGAAACGACCAATAATGGTAACAATGAAAAAGCATAAAGTATTATTTTAATATATCTCATGTCTATAGTATTGAATTTAATTATCTAAAGCTCCTCGCTCAATCCAGGTTTTAACCAAGTTTATTTGTGAAGCTGGTAAAGCACCAGCTGGCGGCATCAGTTCGCCACTATTAGTTGTAATAAGGGTTTGATATAATATACTGGCATCTATATCATTTGGAATTATATAGCCACCATCAATAATAGATCCATATGAATTACCTACTGTTAGATCTGGAGGTGCAATGGTCGGATGACATGAAGCACAGCTAGTAGTAAAGATTGGCTGAATGTCAGTTGCAAATGAAACAACTTCTTCCTCGGGTATATCGGGAATAACTTCTTCCACAATTTCGTCATAATAACAGCTAGATAAAGAAAGCAATAGAGTTATGACCGCTGCTTTGCTTAATAATTTTAATATTTTTTTCATAATTGGAAATTTAAAATGTAACTAAAGGCAATGACCAAAATCAAATTTTGAAATTGAAAATTTAGTTTCCGTCATTGCCTGTTTTATCTAATTGTTATTCTTCTACTTCAAATTTTAATGTCAAAAATGCTTTAGTGGCATGTGCTATGGCTGCATTGTTAAATGTTGCGATTCCAAAAGGAAAATCTTGTAGTGATGAAAAATCAACATCTGCTCCTGTAGTATCTCCGGTTGAAAGTTTACGTTTAAATTCAAGTATCCAACCTGTACCGGTATATACGCCTACAGCAGTAATATCTCCTCTACTACCATTTGAAGGTTGTACCCAAACACTTGGCATACCAAATTTACCAGTAGTTTCACCATCACGTTCATAACCTTCCTCAGTGTTAGGATCAATAGTACCACCGTCATAGGTAAGAATACCTGTAGCGTCAACACCTGTTATAAGTTTAGCCTCTCCAGAATTGATTTCATCAATAGTGATCCAGTTATAATATTCCCTACCTGGAATAAAATACAATGGTACACTAACATCGGAAGTTCCGTTATTTAAAGTTTGAGAGTTGTTAGTATAAGGCGCTTGTCCGGCATTGGCATCACTATGTCTTCCGTTTGGTTGTACCTCATCTTGGTATTGGTCATCAGCTTGTTCATAAAAGCTAGTTCTGGCCTGTTTCCAGTGCCACATGTCAACAGATTGACCAGCTGCTACTGTATAATGACGAGCATAGCCGTCCGCTTCAGATAAACCAGTATGGCAGGTGGCAAAACATGTTTGTTCAGGCCAGCCATCTACAGTATTGTCAACATCCCAAAGGATTGCATATTTATCTTCGTAAAATGCATCTCTTGTTTTATTACCAGCTGCATCAAACAAAGGCCAACGACTTTCTTGTGCCCAAAGACTTGTTGCTGGATCAAAATACCAAGTATCCCTGGTAGTGGACTTTTTTTCATCTTTCCATTCTGCTAAAAAATAAATGTATTCATCGTCATAAAGCGCTCTTAAAGTAGATTCTTGAGTTTGACCCACATATCCTCGAAAAACCTGTGTCCCGTCATCACCTAGGGGATCAAGCACTTCTGTAGGAGCTATTAATATTTGTGCGTCGGCCCAAGCGACATCTATAACACCATCAATCAACGGACCGGAAAATACTCTTTTTGCCAATAAATCTGTCGTACTTGTGCCTGCACCCGTACTAACACCGTCCTGGCCGTCCTGGCCATCTTGGCCATCTTGACCATCTATACCATCAGCTCCTGGAACTCCCGGAACAGGATCACTAGTACATTGAATAAACAGTAAACTTGATACTAGCATCAGCAAGAATCCGAATAATTTAAAATTTTTCATAAAATTTAATATTAATTAAAGCCTTTTCTGTTTAGAAAATTAATTCTGTAATGCGGCTAATGAGTTTGTGATTATAGATCTGGCATAGTCAGGGTTATGAACACCACCACTTTTATCTTCATAAAAAAATAGGAAATTCCATGCAGCTTCAGCATCTTTTAAGTCAAAAAGTCCCACTTGCGGATGCCATTCACCATCTTCTAAGTGAACAATTCCTACTACAGGAACAGGTGTAACCCCATCGGCTTCAAAAACTGGATAATATTCGCCTAATGAATCCTGAGCAACTTCTTGTCCGACTACAGTTTCTAAAATACCTCCTAAAGTTTCCCAATCAGCTATCAGATCATCCATAACTTTAAGTTCCTCAAATGAAGAGCCAGGATGGCAAGTAGCACAATTATTTCCTGCAGGTGTCCAGGTATGACCATCAGAACCGTCTGTAGTGCCACCCATATGGCATTCTATACAAGAAGATCCTTGTCTATGAGCTGCGACCTGTACCGGTGGTATGGCTTCTACCAGGGTAAACGTGCTGTAAGCACCCAAGAGACCTTCCAATAAGGCGGTTTGTGGGCCATGATGTGGCCCCCAATGTGAACTTGTTTGTAAATACTTACCGTCCATATCACCAGTTGGAGCATCGCTCCTTGGTTGGTGGCAGTTTGCACAAGTGTTACTGGCATTTCCGTAGTCTATAGTGTAATCTATATTTTCTAAATTTCTTAAAGGAACTTCTTCTAGCGTTCTTACCGCGTAATCGTTTCCGTCGGTTTCAAAATCGAAAGATCTGTGAGTGCTGTGGCAACCATTACAATTTAGTGGATTAGAAACGGAATATCCATCAGGGTTAGATTCTCCGGTTTCTATGAATTCTATAAAGCCTTCGTTGTTGTGGCATTCTGCACAACTGGCTCGTGTACCAAAAAATCCCCAGGTAAAGCCTGTAGCGTGTTTGGTGGTAGACCAGGCCTCATAAATTGGTTCTCTTTTTTCATTTGAGTGACAAGCAATACATGAGGCTGCAGAACCGTCAACCCCGTCAACCCCGTCAATTCCATCAATACCAGGTATTCCATCTGCCCCGTCCTTTCCGGGAATAGGATCACTGGTACATTGAACACACAGTAAAGCTGATGCAAAAACCATCAGATAACCTAATAATTTTAAATTTTTCATAAGACTGTCTATTTAACCGGTTTATTAATCTTCTGTTAAAATTATGACAGCAACTAAACATAATTTATGACATATATCATGTTTTTTTTATGTTAAAAGCTTGAAAATCAGACTATTAAAAAAAACAATAAAAATTTGGTGCAAAAATTTAGGTAATTTAGGTTACAATCTAAACATGTTTTGGAACCCAAATAAGAACTGGAAAGGACAGGGCATTTAAAATAAACTTTGCTATTTTTGCGATCTTAAATTCGGGATATGGCTAGTTCCCACATAATGCGGGACAGGCTGGTAGCGTACTCCGCTTACAGCGAGATGGTCGCAAGGTTTCAGAGAGAGATATTATTAATGACAAAGAAAAATTAGAAGGTAAATAAATTCGGGATGTGGCGCAGTTCCCGCTTTCATCGGGACAGGCTTGGTAGCATACCCCACTTGCAGCGGGATGGTCGCAAGGTTTCAGAGAGAGAGATTATTAATGACAAAGAAAAATTAGAAGATAAATAAATTCGGGATGTGGCGCAGTCTGGTAGCGTACACGGCTGGGGGCCGTGTGGTCGCAGGTTCAAATCCTGTCATCCCGACTTAACCAAAAGTGATTTGTAAAACAAATCACTTTTTTTATTTGCACAGAGGGTTTATTAGGATTATCTAAATCCTGTTAGTAAGCTGAAGGAAATAAA
Source organism: Eudoraea sp. (assembly GCF_039969275.1). Lineage (GTDB taxonomy): Bacteria > Bacteroidota > Bacteroidia > Flavobacteriales > Flavobacteriaceae > Eudoraea. Next base: position 219,170 of record NZ_JBDVOC010000010.1, on the reverse strand, counting down.
AAAGGTGAAACGCAGTCCGTCCACTTTTCTACCCATCATGTTCAGCACTTGTATTTTCTCTTTTTCTACATCCTTATCAGAATCAATAAGGATGATTGAATTATGTGCTCTTGAGGCCCATTTTTCAATATTTTTTGCCATTGTGGCGAAAAATGGATTTGCAATATCGGGCACCATTAAGCCGATAGTAAATGTTTGAGACGCTTGCAGCCCTTTGGCAATTAAGTTTGGGGAATAACCAACCTCTTCGACATATTTCAGTACGGAGGCCATGGTAGCATCGCTTATTCTCCATTCTTTACCCTTGCCGTTAAGGATTCTAGAAACGGTGCTTACCGAGATACTAAGATCTTTTGCAATTTGTTTTAAGGTGGGCATCCAATTGATTTAAAGGAAGAAAAGGCAGCTAACAAAGCACTGCCGGAAAGAATTGACGGGCAGAACGGATAAGAAATAATTCAATGCACGAGAATGGTATTTTTTTGTAATTTGCCGCCATGTTACAAACACGCCAGCTAAATGCCATTATGTTTACCGACATCGTTGGGTATACTGCCCTGATGGGTAAAGACACTGACAAGGCTCTCGAATTGTTGCGCCTCAGCATGGAGATTCAGAAGCAATTGGTTGAGCAGTACAATGGCAAGTGGCTAAAGGAAATGGGAGATGGTTCCCTGGCAAGTTTTAATAGTGCCTTGGATGCAGTGAATTGCTCAATTGCGATTCAGGAATCCGCCAGGTCTAAAATCAACGCTAAGTTAAGGATAGGAATCCACCTGGGTGATATAACAATCGAAAATAACGATATATTTGGGGATGGTGTTAACGTGGCATCAAGACTTGAATCAATTGCTGATCCGGGAGGAATCTATATCTCAGATAACATAGAAAAATCCATCAAGGGTCAAACAAATGTTCAGGCTAAATATTTAGGGGAAATTAAGTTAAAAAATGTTGCTTACAACGTCAGGACTTATGCCTTACAAGGTTCTGGCTTACCAGTGCCTCAAGTAGAAGAGTACAAAGAAATATCCGGTCGATTCCTTGCTGCGGTGCAGAGACGCGGAGTGATTAGGGTTGCAATAACTTATCTTGCCTTCTCCTTGTTTTTGATGTTGTTACTGCCATATGTCGGTACAGTGGTAGCTTTGCCAATTTGGTCATCAACTGCCCTGCAAATAATACTGGTCCTGGGCTTCCTCATTGCAATGTACCTTGCCTGGAATTATGAACGGAGTCCAAAGGGTTTCGTCCGCACCAGCTCGCAACAATCCTGGCAGAATCCCAATAAAGGCAGTCAGAGCAAACCTCTTACCAGTAATTTAATAATTATATTGTTAGTTGTCGCCAGTGCTGTATTATACTTTTATCCCAGGTCCCCGGGCACACAAGAAAAGGTTGCTTCAGAAATTATTGACAAATCTATTGCCGTAATACCTTTTGATGACATGAGCCCCGGAAGTGATCAAAAATACCTCGCTGATGGAATGCAGGAGGCGATATTGAATCACCTGGCAAAAATCAAGGACATGCGAGTAATTTCCAGAACTACCATGGAAGCATATCGGGAATCCAATAAATCCACGCCATCGATTGCCAGGGACGTGGGCGTATCGTACATCCTCGAAGGAAGTATCCAGCGTATAGCAAATAAAGTTAGAATTACTGTTCAATTAATTCAGGGAAATTCAGATAAACATCTGTGGTCAGAAAATTATGACCGGGATCTCAGTGATATTTTTACTATCCAGACCGAAATTGCTAAACGTGTTGCAAAAGAATTGAACACGACCATTAGTGTCAAAGACCGGACGCTCATTGAAACCATTCCTACTACTAACCTCACAGCCTATGACTACTACTTAAAAGGAATGGATTTCAGAAATAGAAGCAATGAGGAAGAAGATCTTCGGTTTGCTGCTCAAATGTTTTCGCAGGCGATTGAAATCGATTCAACATTCACCTTAGCCTGGGTGGGGCTTGCCTCAACCTCAAGATCAACATACTGGTACCGTTTTAACAGAACGGAAGAGCTACTTGTGAAAACAAAACAGTATTTAGATAGGGCTATTGCACTGGATCCAGACAATTTTGAGGTCCGGCTAGAAGCCGGTAAATATCATTATCAATGTAAACTGGATTATGGAAAAGCCCTACCGATCTTCGAAAAGTTAAGATCTGAATACCCAAATAATTCCCAATTGTATGCATGGACAGGGTACATTTATCGAAGGATGGGTAACTTTGAAAAATCATTTAATAGCCTGGACCGTGCCATTTTACTAAATCCTTCTTCATGGAATGAAAGAGCGAACGCAGCCTATACATTGGTTATCCTCGGAAGATATGGAGAAGCTGAAGACTATTATACAACTGTTTTAGATCTGAATCCTTCCTGGGACGATGGCTATTCCAGCCTTGTGGAGCTATATCAAATTACGGGAAAAATTGAGCAGGCCAGAAGATTTACGAGAAACAAAAATCCTGATGACCACCCATGGATGTATATGACTATGAGTAAGACTGAACTCCTGGAAAGAAACTACGATGAAGCCATTCGTATTATTGAGGCTTCTCCTAGTGAATTTTTGGTATACGAAGATGAATTTATACCGAGGTCACAGCAACTCGGACTTATTTATTTAATGATGTCCAATAGGGAATTAGCAACAACTCATTTTCAGGAGGCCAGGCTAATTTTAGAAGACAAACTGAAGGAATTGCCCGATGATCCTCGTCTCTATAGTTCATTGGGAATTGTTTACGCCGGACTAGGGTTGAAAGAAGAAGCTGTAAAAGCGGGTAACAAGGCCTTGTCTATTATCAATTTCTCTGTTGATGCTATTGAAGGATACTACAGGGAATTGGATATGGCCAGGATCCTGACAATGAACGGAAGGTACGATGAAGCTATAAAGAAACTGGAGTTTCTTCTCCAGAGAAATGGCCACCTGTCCATGGAACTGCTCAAAAGAGACCCTTTCTGGGACCCCCTGAGGGATATAAATGAATTCAAGGAACTGATAGAAAACCCAAAGTATCAATTAAGTTTATAAATTATATAAACGCCGAACTTATTGACAATTAAGGAAAGAGGAAGAAATCATGAACTTGTTTGTATGTTTTAGAAGTACTGATGAATACGAGGGTGTTTCTGTAATGAATACATTAAAAACAAAATCCCAAAATGCCCTTGTTATATTAGAAGAAACAGACCGCAATCCTGAATGGAAAAAAAATGTATCTGATAAATTTTCGATAGCACATTATGTAGTCTTTTTAGTGGGGAGCACTACTTTTGAAAGTAAACATGTAAATTGGGAATTTAATAAAGCTGAGGCCCTGAATAAATACATTATTGGTATAAAACTTAAAGGGGCTACAGAAGAATCGTATTTAAGGTTTAAAAAGTATAAGATATTTGATAGTGCAGAAGAATGCCTGGAGTATATGTTAACAATGAAGGAAATGGGCGCTATTTACACCTATACAGATTGATTAATTATAATTATAGATTTATCCTATGAATGATCTTGTTAAGTTAACCTATGACGTTTTTGGCCATGTAATACCAGGAATGATCATCTTTTTTTCATTATATCTATTTTATGCCCCTCCAGACCTTATGCCCTGGCTGGATACAAAGGCAGCGATAGTAGCTGATAAAGGTTCGGTTATAATTATCATATCCTATATTATTGGTTTTGCTATTAACCCTTTTGGGAAATACGTATACCAAAACCTGGGTAAAAAACTTTGGCCCAAAAAGGAAAAAGAGAAGAAGAAAAAGAAGGAAAAGCATAATTTGGATATGAAGGTAAAATACAATGTGGAAATGGGGGTTTCAGATAATTTTATCCTAATCCGTGAAAAAAGCCCCAAAAATTTTGAATATATAGAACGCTGGTTCACGTATTGTGCAATGGCTCATAACCTTGCTATTGGCAGTCTGGTTCTGGCATTGGTGTCAGTATTTCAAATAATTACAATAATAATAGAATGGAAGGATTTTTATTGTTATTTAAATATATGGTTGCCCATTTTACTTTTTTCTATTTTTCTATTTTTTGTTTTATTAAATAGAGCCGTTATATTCTCTATTTGGGGGACCGATGATTTGTACGCCACAGTTTCACGATGCCTGCAGGAAGAAGAAGACAATAAAAATTAACCGCCCTACCCCGCTGTTTTATTTGCAACAATAAATCTATTCTTTGAAAGCTTACAAAAGTGGAGAAAATAGCTACATTTCAGAAGGCAGGTACAGATATTCGGTTTTCGGATCATTAAATACATTTTCGATTACTATTCTGTCATTTACATCAAAATATTCCTCGTCTACAAAAGTGAAGTAGATTTCATCAATTTTTGGTTTTTCTTTCTGAATTTTTGAGGCAAATATATTATAGGGATCATTATATTTATTATCTCGGATATCAACATCTTCGTCTCCTGCAGGGTTTTTAAATCTCTTTGAAACCAAAGTTAAACTATCCTTGTATAGTTGCTCACGCTGCAGAGAAACACGCAGGTCATATCTTTTCTGACTTACTAACATACAATCTTCCTTTAACATGGGAGTAGTACTTTTGTAGTAAAATACCCTGTCAGCTATTACTAAGACCAATAGTAACCAATCATGGCTTTGAGTTTGAACTGAATTTGGTATTATATGTACTGAATCCGGTGTTATACGTATCCCGATAAGATGTGCTTCATTGTCATTAAAACGCCAGTTACGCACTTTACTGCTTTCACATGGTTCAGTCTTCATCTTTTCTTTTATTCTCAATATTCTGTGAAACCAGGGTCTATTATCTTTCTCGGCAATTCCGATATTAGGGGGGAACTTTTTTACTTTATTTGGTGGCCTAGCTGAGTCAATTTTAATAGGTTGTTTGACCACTGAGTATGTTATTGGTGGGTTTTCATCAACAATAACTTTCTCTTCTTGTGATTCACAATCATCGGGCAAATTAAATGTGTCCGTCTTTGTAATTCCACTGGCATCGGTAACAGTAATGGTATAGGTACCAATTTGTGAGAGGTCCAAAAAAGCATTCTGGTCTTGTGGCCCAATTTTAGTGTTGTCTGGTTGTATTATTTCATAACTATACCCTTCTAAGCCATTCAATACGCTGACTGTAACATGGGCCTTGTTATTAGGTGTACAAGGATATTTTTCAATGGTAAATTCCAGCGAGCCTGGTGGTATCGTATCTTTTGTATCAAATGTTATTATTCTTCTTATTGGTAATTTTGGTTTTTCTATGGGTTTAATTGCCAACAAAGACCCTAATACCAGGACTAACAGGGCTAAAAATCCCAATGCAAATAACAATAGTCTTTTCTCCTTTTTGCGGCGCTTTTCTGTACTTATTAATATGGGCTCCACGAGGGTATCATGACTTAATTCATAACTAGTAGTGCCAACGGAGTTGAGAAAGGGTCGTAGTAAAAGATTATCTTCCAGGTTGTCTAATATAATTTTAGGTATTTTGTGTTTTTTTTCTATCGTAACTATATCTACAGGCACCCTGTTGCCTTCCACTATTAGCACAGTTTCAATGAAGTTTTTTACCTTAGGCCTGCTGATTAAACTTTTTCTAATTACGGTTATGGGGTTTTTAGGTTTTAGTGGATCCTTAACTAAGTTTTGACGACTTTTACCTATTGGTAGACCGGCAATTATTTTATTGTAATATTTCTCCCAAATAAGATCCAGATTCCCAATATTCTTATCCTTTTTCCAAAGATCCTTAACAGTAAATTGAAATTCAGTAGTTTCAGGGTTCGTTTTTTTTCTGTTTGAGATTTTTTCTTCAGCGTACTGGCCAATCAGCTGCAATTGAAAGGCTTCAAATCGTTTATTCTTAGTATCCATCAACCCTTTTAGGATATGCTCAAGAACCTCCTGGGTATAAGTAAATGAAGGCGAAGAAAAGTCACCTTCCATCTGCGCAGGTTTTACCAAAGCTTCCAGTGTCTGTGGCCCACTCAGCGGCAATAATTCATAGGTATAATTAAATACTTCTGGCAAAAACTTTTTAAGCCTGTCTAATTCCCCCATATAGTCATTCCGTAAGGATAAGACCACCTTAAGGTTTAAAGGTGCCAGAAGCTGCTCTATTTCAGTTTCGGTGAAGAAATTCTTATCAGACTTTAATTTTTGCGTAAGCAGGTCGCGTACGGATTTTGGAGACCTAAAGTTGAGCATTGTAGCCATCGATTGACTAAAGGTGTCCACATGATTGGGGTATTTAACAAAAAGTTCTTCAAAATGGTCAAATATCAAGGAGACTGCCTCAGCACCTTCGTGCAATAGTTGAATGATCTTAGCGTAATACCATAATTTTGCCGTTGGGTCTTTCGGCAATTCAGTAGCTATATTGAATTTATTTGATAAAAAAGTTTTTTCATTGGTTAGGCTCTCCAAGCGTTGTAACAGCAAATCCATAGGACTGCGCGCTTGCTCCTTCAAATGAATATTCAAGACTACATGCCGTTCCTGCTCAATCAGTTTTGGAATCACCCCAGCGTTCAATAAGGAGGTCTTGCCAAAACCTGATCTACCTACAAGTACCACCAGTTTTTCCAGTACAATAAGTTGGGATAGTTTCTTAATATCTTCAGTTCTCCCAAAAAACAATGCGCGGTCCTTCACTGAGAAAGGTCGGGTGCCCGGGTATCTGTAATGTTTTTCCATTGAATGCGGCTTATCGAAGGACGACTCTACGTTTTTTTAATATTCCCTTAAAATACCTTTTTTATATCTTCTATTAACACTTTAAAATTGGTGTCTTTCATCTTTTGAGAAGAGGAAAGGTTTATTTTTCGAAGAATCAGGGTGATGTCTGTAAAATTTTCTATTATTTCCTTTATAAAATCATAGTCCTCATCGAGTACTTTTCCGGCAGATTGACCTATTTCTTGATATTGCTTATCTAAATCTTCTTTTTTAACTATCCACTTTTGTTCATATTTTAATAATTCTTTGCGATCAAAAAAATTAGCGTCCTCCAGGCAAATTGGAAATATCCGAGTCAAAAACTCCTCATTTTTATATGTTTTGTGTAATTCCAGGAGTTCACGCATACAATTAATAGATTCCAAATACTTTTTACTTATCACAACAACAGCTCCATCGGTCTTTCCTATGCGTTTCATAAAATCTGGAATGTCGGCCTTATAGGCTAAGTTGTCCTTATCGATAAGAACGCGTAAATTTTCTTCTAGTAATCGCTTTTTCAGGCTCTCTGTTATTTTATCACTTTCCTTTCCCCAGGCATAAGAAATGAATAGTTCTGGTTGATAGGTATTTTCTTTATCCTCTATTAGCCCTTGTGATTTTGCCATGCATAGTCCTTCAATAATCTCGGCGGCTTTTTTATCATCATAAAATTCAACATCAAATTCGTCTTCGCAAAATTTCATAAGGTTTTCTTGGTCAATCAGGTGCGAGTGGAGGCCTTTATTGTCCACCTTCATAATCCAAAGTAAAAGTTGAAAATACCATTTCTCAAAACTGAATCCCAAAAACAAGACGACCTTGAATTCCTTCAATTGATCTTTAAGTTTAAGCTCCTTAGTTCCCATTATACTCTCTAAATATTCAAACAGATCTTTATAGGTTAATATCATGGAATTTATATGTTCGTAGTCACCAAAAATATTGTAGATCTGAGTATTATATTTTTTAATTCTTGATTGAGGAGTTTCTTTTTTATGGTAAAACCCATAATCATACCCCTTCCCTTTTTTATCAAATACTTTATTCAAGGTCTTATCCGGAGACGTATTTATTATCAAAGGAAATGGAATTTCCGCAAGATTTTCATAAATATCATTAGACGGAAGTGCCTCTTCAAAAAACTTTTTAATAGGTGCTTCAATTTTAATGTCCCTTGTTTTATCGTCAAAACTTAAAAATCCTTCATTTTCAGTTTGTGTTACCTTCCTAGGAAGCTTTGTTGTAAGGTAATTATTTAGTTTATCGTTGATACTATTGCCATCATTATCTTTTAATAAATTTGGGCCCAAAATTACCAGACAGGTACCATTGTTTATGTATTCTATTATTTCTTCTAAATCTTCATATTTAGTTGCAAGTTCTGTCTCCATAATCTTAATTTGGTTGATTATAATTTAATTCAGATGCCGTAATAAATCTGTGACTATTTGATCAATAAGATACTAAATTATCATATTACTTTCCTTTTCTTTCCTATTATAAGCAGCCGCTGTTGTGGCTTAAATAAAGTATCTGCTATTTTTTTACAGAAACAATGTAATTAGATTGTATTGTAAAATAACATAAGTGGGTTGAAATCAATAATTTATCAGATAAAAGTATCGCAATCTGGCATATTGTGGATTTGGATGTTCTCTATTGCATTTTGTTTGCCAATAAGCCGTCTTTACATAGGCCCCCATAGTAAATACCATCTTTTTGCGGTATCCTGGAACTTTTCATTTAAAGACGGTATAACCCTTATCTGTTGTGCGATTTTCTCAAAAGCATTACCTTAACACCTAATTCAATTATATACCAACCAAGGATAATTTACCGTAAGTTATTTTTTTTGGGAGGTGTTATAAATTTCTGAATCTGAAAACCATAAAAAAATCGAACAAAATTTCCTCAGTAAACCATGTCGAAGAGTACAACCAAATACTTTTTCAGTGGAACGAGACAGATAAGGACTATCCCAGGGACAAAACCATCATTCAATTATTTGAAGCACAGGTGGAAAGGACGCCTGACAACATTGCTCTGGTCTTTGAAGGGCGGAAATTGACTTATAGGGAGCTCAGCGAAAAGAGCAACCAGCTGGCCGGGCACATCAGGGTTCAATACAAGAAAAGGACGAATCATACGCTTAAACCTGATACAATGATTGCTTTGTGTCTGGATAGAAGTCTGGAGATGGTAATAGGGATACTGGGTGTACTCAAAGCAGGTGGTGCTTATGTTCCTATAGACCCATCTTATCCACAGGAGAGACTTGATTATATACTTAATGATAGTCAATGTGAATTACTGCTTATAAGGGACCTTACCTTTGATTGTAACTTAAAGTTGCCAAAGGATAAGGCAGTTCACATAGCAATGTCCGAAGGGTTTTATCAGAAAGAAAACTCTTCCAATCTCGGGCTATACAATCTATCAACGAATGCTGGTTATGTCATTTATACCTCCGGAACTACGGGAAAACCAAAGGGGGTGCTGGTTGAGCAAAGAGGGGTAATAAATTTGATAACAGACTTACTTTATAAATACAATACCGAATCTTCAGAACGATTCCTGCTTTTTGCCAATTATGTCTTTGACGCCTCTCTGGAACAAATTCTCTTATCCTTGTTTTCAGGAGGGACATTGTTTGTAATTGACGATAAAACAATTCTTGATAATAGCGGTTTTACAGATTTTGTAATTAATAATCGGATTACTCAAATAGATGCAACACCATCATATTTGAGTTCCATAGATCCATCAAAATTTAATTCTGTCAAAAGAGTTGTGTTTGGTGGCGAATACCTTTCAAAAAAGTTATTTGATAAATACAAGAAAAGCATTCCTACGGTTATAAACACATATGGTCCAACAGAAACCACGATAACATCGCATATATCAATCAATTCTTACTTACTGAATAATGTCAGGATTCAAAATGTTAAATCTTATGTTCTTGACACAAACAGAACTCCTGTTCCAATTGGAGTTGTAGGGGAATTATACATAGGTGGAGCTGGCCTTGCAAGGGGTTATCTGAACAATGAAGAACTAACGAAAGAACGTTTTATTCCCAATCCATTTGCAACCGAAGAGGACATAGCCAAAGGGTATACCCGCCTGTATAGGACGGGTGATTTGGTGCGCTGGCTTCCCGACGGCAACCTGGAATATGTTGGCAGGAACGATGACCAGGTAAAGATCCATGGCTACCGAATAGAGTTGGGGGAGATAGAGCATGCCTTGACTCAAGTTTCAGGTGTAAAGCAAAGTTGTGTACTGGCCAGGGAGCGGGAAACAGCAACAGGCAGTAATAAGTACTTAGTGGGTTACTATATAAAGGAGAGTGAAGGAGAGGTACCAACACAAACCACGATTTTAGAGAAGTTGTCCGCAGTGTTGCCGGACTACATGTTGCCGGCGGCTTTGGTAGCGTTGGAAGCCTTTCCATTGAACATCAATGGTAAACTGGACAAACTCTCCCTACCCGAGCCTGACTTTAGTTTAACTAACGCAGATTTTGTTCCTCCAACTACAGAAATAGAAACGGCCATATGCCAGATCTGGCAGGACGTATTGGGTTTGGAACAAGTAGGTATCACCGATAACTTCTTTAGGTTGGGTGGTAGCTCTATCCAGGCCATTCAGGTATCCCATCGGATGAATAAAGTGTTGGGTTGTGAAGTAAGGGTGGCTGATATATTTAAGTATAAAACTCCATTACAATTACTGTCTAAAAATTTAGGACAAACACAGATTAATATTCCCAAAACAGAGACCAACCCAGCTGTTCTTTCATTTGCTCAGGAGCGGTTATGGTTTATTGAGCAGTATGAAGAAGGGAGCAGCGCTTACCATATACCAGAGGTACTTGAGTTGGATAGCAAAGCAGATATGGAGGGGATAAAATATGCCCTTCAACAGATTGTTTCCAGACATGAAGTATTACGAAGCACGATTGAACATAGCAATGATCAGGGGGGAATGCAACGGGTACATGAAGGATCCTTAAAAATTGAAGAGGTACGCTTAACAGATAAGGATGACTTTGAAGCGATTATTAAAGAGGACATTAATCACCCCTTCGATTTAATTACTGAATATCCCATCAGGGTAAAGTTGTATAAGATTTTATCAGGGAAAGTAGCATCAGATAAAAAATCAGCAAGAACATTTTTGCTAATCAATACGCACCATATAGCGAGCGATGGATGGTCATCCAAAGTTTTTCAAAAGGAGCTTCTTGCTTATTATGAGGCGTATGTTAACAAGGACACCAAATTTAGTTTGCCCCCTCTGGAGATCCAGTACAAGGACTATGCCTTTTGGCAGCGCTCTTATTTGAACGGGGAACTTCTGGAAAAACAGCTAAACTATTGGAAGGATAAACTTTCGGGGTACCAGCCTCTGGAGTTACCCACAGATTATACAAGGCCAAACCAGACAGACTATAAGGGGGCTTATCAGGAATTCACACTCACCAGGAAAACCAGTGAAAAGCTAAGGACCCTGGCCAAAGACCTTGGTACTACCTTGCATAGTGTGCTGTTAAGCAGCATAAATATCTTGCTCAGTAAATACACAGGGCAACAAGATATCCTAATAGGAAGCCCAATAGCCAACAGGCATCACCGGCAAACCGAAGGGCTTATCGGATTCTTTGTTAATACACAAGTAAACAGGACTTTATTAACACAATTCCAGAGTTACGAAGACTTGATCCACCAGGTTCATCAGGATCAGATTGCTGCTCAACTACATCAGGACCTGCCCTTTGAGAAATTAGTTGAAGTAATTGGAGTAGAACGGGATGTGTCCCGTCATCCTATTTTTCAAGTCATGTTTGGGGTTCAAAGTTTTGTTCAAGACAGTAAAACAATAGATGAGCAAAGAAGATACTTCAAACCTTTTCAGAGATCTAATGCCTTCGAAACCGTAAAATTTGATTTGTCGATCTTCATAGATGAGGGTCAGGAAGAACTACATGGAGAAATTTGTTATTCTACCAGTTTGTTCCACAAAAATACTATTGCAAGGTTGATTGATCATTACACCTGTATTCTGGATCAACTGGTTGAATCACCGCAAGAAAAATACAGCAAACTCAGTTTACTCCGTCCTGAAGAATACAACCAGATCGTTTACGATTGGAATAAGACAGATAAAAACTATCCTAAAGACAAGACGATTAACCAGTTATTTGAAGAGCAGGTGGAAAAGGCGCCTGACCTAGTAGCCCTGGTTTTTGAAGATCAGGAGCTTACCTATCATCAGCTCAACGAAAAAAGCAACCAGCTGGCCAGATACATAAGGGCTCAATTCAGGAAAAGAACAAAACAGGAGTTAAAGCCAGATACTTTAATTGCGTTATGTTTGGACAGAAGCCCGGAGATGGTGATCGGGATAATGGCAGTGCTGAAAGCAGGTGGCGCTTATGTTCCTATTGATCCTTCTTATCCTCAGGAAAGGATAGATTACATCCTGGAGGATACTAAGGCGGAGCTGATACTTAGTCAGAAGCAGCTATCTAAAAACATTGGAATAGAGCTTCAAAAGGATAAGGTAATATATATTGACCTTTCAGAAGAATTATATCAAACAGAAAATACCTCCAACCTGATAGCATATAGCAGTGCCACTGACCTGGCTTATGTAATCTATACCTCGGGGACTACCGGAAAGCCGAAAGGGGTAATGGTGGAGCAAAAAAGTATTTCCAGCAAAAGTATTTTTTATAAGAATATATACGGGGTTAACTCTAAACAGATCAGCCTATTTTATCGAAGTTATGGGTTCGATGGGGCCATTGAAGAGTATCTAATTCCATTATTACATGGTGCCAGAACAATAATTTATGGCTCCCGAATTTTCGATCTATTCCTTTTCATAAGTATGATCAAAGATTACAATGTCACTAAAATTAATGTGCCCCCACAACTTTTGTATCAAATATTGGAGTCGGATAATTCAATTTTAAACAATATTAAAATATTAATTTCCGGAGGCGACAAGCTGGATTTCTCAATTCTTGATGATTTCAATTTTAATTGTACGCTATTTAATACCTATGGTCCGACAGAATGTACAATTGATTCGCACATTTACAAAGTAGACAATCATAAGAAGACTTACACTGCATACCAATCTTGTATTGGAAAGAATGTATTTGATGGAAAATCCTATGTTCTTGACGCAAACAAAACTCCTGTTCCAATAGGAGTGGTTGGAGAACTTCATATAGCGGGAGCAGGCCTTGCCAGGGGTTATCTAAACAATGAAGAACTGACGAAAGAACGCTTCATTGCCAATCCTTTTGCCACCGAAGAGGACATAGCCAAAGGGTATACCCGTTTGTATAAGACGGGCGATTTGGTGCGCTGGCTTCCCTATGGTAACCTGGAATATATTGGCAGGAACGATAACCAGGTAAAGATTCGGGGCTTTAGAATAGAGTTAGGTGAGATAGAGCATGCCTTAACCCAGGTCCCTGGTGTTAAGCAGAGCTGTGTACTGGCCAGAGAAAGGGGAACAGCAACCGGCAGTAATAAGTACTTAGTTGGTTACTATACATTGGATGGTGGAGATGCGGGGTTAAGCCAAACCACTATATTAGAGAAGTTGTCATCGGTGTTGCCGGACTATATGGTTCCCAGTGCTTTGGTAGAGATGGAGTCCTTTCCCCTGACTATCAATGGTAAACTCGATAAACGAGCCTTTCCTGAACCTAACTTCAATTCATTAGCTGAAGATTTTGTTCCTCCAACTACAGAAATAGAAACGGCCATATGCCCAATCTGGCAGGAGGTTCTGGGATTGGAACAAGTAGGAATCACTGATGATTTCTTCAGGATAGGTGGTGATTCTATTTTGAGCATCCTGGTATCAAGCCGAATCCGACTGTTAGGTTTTAATTGTCAGGTACGAGATATATTTTTACACAAAACCATTGAAAAGCTTTCAAAACATCTGAGTAGTAATAATACAATTGAAGTAACGCAATCAGAGCAAGGAATATTATCAGGAGAATTTGGGTTATTACCTATACAGCAGTTGTTTGCTGAGCGGGTCGAGGATGGCGAAATCGAGGCACCCAATCATTGGAACCAAAGCTTTTTAGTCAAAGTACGGGAATTAGATCAAAATAAGCTTAGTGCTGTTATTGGAAAACTGGTCTATTATCACGATGTGCTCAGGGTTAAATACCTCAGAAAAAAAGCCTGGAAACAGGTCTATCGACCCAGTATAAAATTGCCTCAACTTAACACCTTGGATGTCAGCCGGCTTTCGGAAACGGAAATCCAACAAAAACTTACTGAATGGCAAAGTGGCTTTGATTTGGATCGGGGGCCATTGTTCCAAATGGGGTACTTATACGGATATAAAGATGGCAGTGCAAGGCTCTTCTTTGCCTTACACCATATGATAGTAGATGGGGTGAGTTGGCGCATACTTGTAGATGATGTAAAGGACTTATATACTGGAAAAAGCCTGCCTGTTAAAGGAAGTAGCTACCGTCAATGGATAAAAAGTGTAAAGGCCTATCCCGCACAACACCCTGAAGAAGCATCCTATTGGGAAGCTCAACTTGAAGGGATGCCCTTATACGATATACCTAAATATAATCTGACCAGTCCAACTATAGCGTCCCTGGAATTAAATAAAACATTAACAAGGTCATTGTTACAAAAAGTATCAAAGGCATATCATACAGAAATCAATGATCTGCTACTGACCGCCCTGGCATATGCGCTTAAAGAACTCAACGGCAATGATACCCAGGGCATTACCTTAGAAGGACATGGCAGGGAAGCGATAGATCCATCCATAGACCATAGCCGTACGCTGGGCTGGTTTACAACGATGTTCCCGGTTAAACTGGAGTTGCAAAAAACCTTGAAAGAAAGCATCCAGTTTGTTAAAAAGAGATTGCGAAACATACATAACAAGGGTATAGGGTTTGGGGCTTTTGCGGTAGATGATACTACTACATTTACACAGAAAGAATTACCTCCGATTAGCTTTAATTATTTAGGGCAATTTGACACACAGCAAGAAGACTGGCAAATCTTAGCAGAGGATAGCGGTATCAGCATGCACCCCTCTAACACAGATCATAATTTGATTGACATTAACGGAATGGTCAGTAATGGAAAGCTTGGATTTAGTATTACAACTCTGTTTGGAGAAGAGACTACATTACAATTGTGTTATAGCCTGAAATCCCATCTGAAAACCATCATCAACCATTGTGCGGAAACCTTAGAAAAGGATGGGAGTAGTTATACCCCCAGTGACTTTAACTCCATTCGATTAAGTCAGTCTTTATTAGACATCTTACAATCTTATGCACGAGCCACCCAAAATGAGATAGAACACATCTACCCCGCCAGCAGTTTGCAGCAAGGATTCATTTATCATGCCCTAAGCCAGACTGAGGACGATGCTTACAGAGTACAGGATCTGTATGATTATCATCAGTCCATGGATATCGAAAAGTATATCAACGCATGGCAGTCATGTATTGCCCAATATCCTATTTTACGTACTGCCTTTAATTGGGATGAGGAGATTATCCAGGTTATTCATAGAAAGGGCAGATTGGAATACGAGATACACGATATCAGTGAACTTCCTACTCAACAAGCCAGGGACGAGCAGATCGAAACTATCCGGAGTGAAGATATAAAACGAAGATTTGATTTAACCCAGCCAACCCTGCTCAGGCTCCTTATCATTAAGCAGTCAGAGGATTTTTATACGATAATAAAGACTGAGCACCATAGCATATCAGACGGATGGAGCGGGCCTATTCTATTAACAAGATTGCATCAGTATTACCAGGCATTCACAGCGAACAGGATAATACCCATAAAAGAAGATACCGCCTATCTTGAAGCACAGGAATATATAAGCAACCATAAAAACACTATCGCAGATTACTGGCATAAAATGTTAGCTGAAGTTGACACTGCAAATGACATCAATGCCTTGCTTAGTAAACCTATAGATCTCAGCAGCTACAGGCGGGTAAATCAGCCCGATACATTCTCTTTAGAGATTAAAGGAAAAATTTATGATAAACTCAAATCTTTCTGTCAGCGCGAAGGGATTACGATTAATGTAATCGTGCAGTTTATCTGGCATAAGTTGCTACAGGTGTACAGCAGTAATACGAGAAGTATAGTTGGCACTACGGTATCAGGCAGAAATTTACCTATAGAAGGGATAGAAGAAAGTGTAGGAGTCTATATCAACACCCTTCCTTTGGTTATTGATTGGGAGAACAATGATACCATACACTCTCAACTACATCAAATTCAGCAGAAGATATCAGAATTAAACTCACATAGTTTCACTGATCTGGCGAAATTACAAAGCAAAGGTGAGCGACTATTTCATAGTCTGTTTGTTTTTGAAAACTACCCAGCACCCATTGTTAACGGTAAAGATGCTCTGAAAATCAGCATCCGTAATGTAATAGAGAAGGTGGATTATCCATTTTGTATTTCGGCTTATGAACAAAAGAGCTCCCTCACCATCAATTTAAATTATGATGCCAAACACTTAACCAGGGATAAAGCAAACCACCATATTGAAACCTTGAACAACATTCTTGATCAGGTCTTGAGGGACCCGACCCAATCGCACGCTCAGATTTCATTACTTCAACCTGAGGACTACAACCAGATTGTTTATAACTGGAACAGGACCAATAAAAACTTTACGCGAGACAAGACAATCTATCAGTTATTTGAAGAACAAGCAGAGAAATCACCAGCCAGCATTGCTCTGGTATTTCAAGGGGAGCAATTAACCTATGGGGAGCTCAATGAAAGGAGCAACCAACTAGCCAGGCATATTCGGGCTCAATACAAGAAAAGAACCAATCAAGTCTTAAAACCAGATACCTTGATCGCTTTGTGTTTGGACAGAAGCCTGGAGATGGTCATTGGTATTTTGGGTATCCTGAAGGCAGGAGGAGCGTATGTGCCGATAGATCCATCCTATCCAAAGGAAAGGATCGAGTTCCTTTTAGCAGATACAAATGCCGAGTTTGTTTTAAGTCAGAGACATTTAACACAAAACAGCGCTGTACTTCTTCCTGACAACAAAGTGGTCTATATCGACTTAACGGAAGAGCTCTATCTTGTTAAAAATAAGTCCAATCTAGAACCATATAGCAGCGCTTCAGACCTTGCTTATGTTGTCTATACCTCTGGAACCACAGGAAATCCCAAGGGAGTGATGGTGGAGCATGGAAGCATAACTAATTTGATTAGCGACTTACAGGAGAAATATAGTATAGAGTCCTCTGAGAGATTTCTTCTTTTTGCAAACTATGTCTTTGATGCATCAATTGAACAATTGTCTTTGTCCCTGTTTTCGGGAGGTACCTTATTTGTTATTGATAATCAATCCATTCGTGACAGTGGTGTTCTGGTAGACTTCATTGTGAATAATCGAATAACACATTTACATTCGACACCGTCTTATTTAGGTGCCATTGAACCCACAAGAATAAACACATTAAGAAGAGTAGTCTTTGGAGGTGAATACCTATCTGAAGAATTATTTACAAAGTACCGAAAAGTTATATCCAAAGTTATCAATAAGTATGGGCCAACTGAAACCACTATAACATCACTCGTATCTATCAATTCTCATTTGTTGAATAATGTCAGGATTCAAAACATTAAAATCTATGTCCTAGACCACAATGCTGTGCCCGTTCCGGATGGAGTTATTGGAGAGTTATGTGTTGGAGGAGCAGGTCTGGCCAGGGGATATCTAAATAATGAAGCCCTTACAGAAGAACGTTTTATTTCTAATTCATTTGCAACAGAAGCAGACAAGGCTGAGGGATTTACCCGCTTGTATAAGACAGGCGATTTGGTGCGCTGGCTCCCCGATGGTACCCTGGAATATATTGGCAGGAATGATGACCAGGTAAAGATCCGGGGTTATAGAATAGAGCTGGGCGAGATAGAGCATGCATTGACTCAAGTCCCAGGTATAAAACAGAGCTGTGTACTGGCCAGGGAAAGGGGAACAGCAACAGGCAGCAATAAGTACTTAGTCGGTTACTATGTAGTAGATAGTGATGGTGAGGAGGCAACACAAACCGCTATCTTAGAAAAGTTGTCAGCCCTGCTACCGGACTATATGGTACCCAGTACGTGGCTAGAGATGGAGTCCTTTCCCCTGACCATCAATGGTAAACTGGACAAACGAGCTTTACCCGATCCAGACTTTAGATCGGGTGAAGAGTATGTTCCTCCAATGACAGAGACCGAAATAGCAACATGCCAGATCTGGCAGGAGGTATTGGGCTTGGAAAAAGTAGGTATCACCGATGACTTCTTCAAGTTGGGAGGTAACTCTATACAGGCCATTCAAGTATCACACAGAATAAATAAAGCATTAGGAAGTACCATAAAAGTGGCCGACATGTTTAAGTTCAAGACAATCGATGGAATCTTGTCGATTTGTGGGCAATTTTCTGAACTGATAAAACCCTTTCAGCTTAATTACAATGCTAACCTGACTGATATGATATTTATTTCCCCTGGGCGCGCTGATTCAGAAATGTATCAGAATTTAGCTGAAATTCTAAATGCAAACTATAATTGCATAGGAATTGACAATTATAATATTCACAATAAAAAGAAAATAAATTCCTTAAATATACTTGCTAGTCACTACCTATCCGAATATGAACAAAAATATGTATTGAAAGAGCCCATAAATTTACTTGGTTGGTCTCTCGGTGGGCAAATTGCCCTTGAAATGGCCGCAATTCTGGAAATGAAAGGTTTTAGAAGTATTAATGTTGTTCTATTAGATACTTTTATACCTGATGACAGTATGCTTAACTTGAGAGATCTAAAGGAAGAGGAGGATTTTCTCATACAGGAAAGAAATGCGATGTTAAAAAAATTTGAGGCAGCATATGTAGAAAAAGTAATTTCCGCTTTGATTGCTGAGAGGGATTTGGCAAATTCTTCCATAAGTAACCATTTGAATCATACCAAGGTCGTTTTGTTTAAAGCCACTCAAAATCAGTCATTCGATGGCAATAATCAAGGAAATTCAAATTCGGAGGGAGAAAATACTAATAACTCTACCGCAAATAATGTTGATTTAATAGCAACACATGTGGAGGTAATAAATTTGGATTGCAACCACTATAATATTCTCGAGACAAATGCCGAAAAGATAAGCAACTCTCTTTTAACCAATCATACGACAAATAACTTAGATATGAAGCATACAAGCAATCCAGCATAATTACTTTTCCATTTATTAGTAATCAAATTGACAGCATTATTCTATACATATTTTGATAAACCACTGAGATCAGATCTTTTCTGGAGATTAACAAATCAATTACCACCTGATACAATTTCAAAAATTAAAAAATTTAAAAAATGGCAGGATGCTCATGCATGCCTTTTTGGTAGATTGCTATTGAGAGAGATGTTAAGTTCGTTTTGTATAGACCATGATCTGAGCAAACTAAGATATACCAAGTATCAAAAACCATATTTTGAAAACTCGGATTTCAATTTCAATATTTCTCATTCAGGAAAGTATGTGGTTTGTGCGGGATCCAATCAATCAAAACTGGGAGTAGATATAGAAGAAATCAAATCAATCAATATTCTGGATTTTAAAGAAGAATTCCATACTGAAGAGTGGGCACAAATTAAAGACTCCGGCAATAACCTGACCACCTTTTATGAATTTTGGACAATGAAGGAGGCAATCATAAAAGCAGATGGTAAAGGATTAACTATTCCCCTAAATGATCTTAATCTGTCGAACAACAATAATCGCGTAAAAATTGACCAAACTGTTTGGAGCCTCCATGAGATTCACCTAGATGAAGATTATGTTTGCCATATGGCTTACCTGGGGGAACCTGTCGATGGCATTATCCGAAGACTCGTTAATTTGGAATTATTGTGAAAAACAAAGTGCCAAATGCAATAGCTATTTGTTAAATGGTCAGAAAACCATTTAATTATGATATATGGTTGGCTTATCACTTTAGTAAGGTATTGGAAATATATTCCTGAGAGTTGAAGATACTTCGGAAATGCAGTAAATAAAAAATGATAAGGCGCAAGCCTTCGCTTTTCTATTTGCAATGAGGGTTTATTAGGATTATCTAAATCCTGATTTCTCAATCTTTCGGTTCCTGATAACTATCGAGATAGGGCTTGCAGCACGAAACTTCGTTTCATTTACTTTCTTTAATATTATAATTTCTTATTAGAAATTCAATACCTTTTTATAAGGAAACTACGGGTTTATCCATAGGGAAACCTGTCCCATAAAAGGTGAATTAACGGAACTACTAAAAGAGACCACAAATGGGACATTCCATGGAAATGTTTTCTCCTATATCTATACTGTTCTTTAAAATGGCCGCTTTTTAGCACCAAATTCGCCATAGTCATGCCCTTGCATTGGCGGTATCAATTCAATCTCCTATATTCATTAGGAGTATACCCCACTTTATTTTTGAAGAGACGGGTAAAATGCTGTGGATATTTGAATCCAAGCTCGTAAGCGATCTGACTTAAAGATTTATCGGGATCAAAAATTTTTTGCTTTGCTATTTCAATAATCTTATCCTGAATATGTTCATTGGCACTTTTTCCGGTATCTTTTTTGATCAGGTCTCCAAAATAATTGGAAGATAGGCTTTGTTCCTCCGCAAAATAACTTACCGAAGGTGTACCCAACTCCCTGGCTTTTCCTGTTTGGATATAGGAATTCAAGGAATTTTCAAACCGTTGGATAACTCCAAGATTTTCCTTTTCCCTTGTAATGAACTGACGATCGTAGAATCGAATACAGTATTTCAAAAAGAGCTCAATATTGGCAACGACGAGCTCTTTACTGTGTTTGTCAATACCTTGGGATAGTTCTGCACGTATCTTATCAAATAAGTCTAACACCAATTGTCGCTCTTTTTTTGAGACATGAAGTGCTTCATGAAATTGATAGGAAAAAAAAGTGTAATCGGTCATTGTTTTAGCCAGGTGGGTACCCCAAAGCAAATCAGGATGAAATAGCAGCGCATGGCCGGAAGGTTTAAAATTATTATCGATGTGCTCTACATGCACTAATTGTCCGGGTGCTAGAAACACCAATGTACCATCTTGGTAATCATAGTTCTGACGACCATATTTCAAAATACAGCCCTCCCCCTGTTTAAGAAAAATACCGTAAAAATGATACCGTACGGCATCAGCATGTTCCTGCCCCTCCCAAGTTCCTTCTGATAGATCATGCACACTTACCAATGGGTGCAATGTTGATAGATTGAATTTGGAGCAATAATCATCGACCTTTACCAAATCTTTAGTTGAAGGCATACTAATTTATATTTTTCCGAATTTAGTTAATGTTTTGTGAATAAACCATATAGCTAATCAAAATCAGTAAAAATGGTAGGTAATTCCGTAAATAGGGTAACTGATCTGTTTTAAATATTCCATAAGTTTGAGAAGTAAATATTTATAGACTACATAATGAACTTTAGGTATAAGGTCTAAAAATAAAAATATCCATTAGTAACTCTTAAACACATAAAATTGAAAAAATTATTATTCGGAATACTTTTAGTAGTAATTAGCGTTCCATCTTTCGCACAAAGTGCCAATATTGAAGAAGAAATCAAGGAACTCTCAAAACAAAAATGGCAATGGATGGCAGAAAAGGATGTGGACAAACTGGCATCCCTTTTCCATGACAAATCAAAATTTGTACACATGAGCGGCTCCTGGAAAAAGGACAGGGAGCTTGAAATCATTGAAACAGGAAGTATTTGGTACAAGAATGCTGATGTGCATGACGTGGCCGTCGAAGTTTTTGGAGACGACACCGCGGTGCTTTGGAACCGTATTACGCTTACCGCCCATGTAAGGGGAAATGACGTTAAAAATGAATTTACTGTAACGGAGTTTTATCAAAAGGAAGAGGACGGTTGGAAATTACTGGACCTGACCTTTAGCAGTGTACGGGACACGCATGAAATTGAACATTAAATAAAGTATAAACACTATTATGGCAAGAAAAATAATATGGAGCCTCTTTTTGGTCTTTTTAAGTGGACAGGTGGCCTTGGCTCAATCCACGGACATCGAACAGGAAATTACTCAACTCTCCCAACAAAAATGGCAATGGATGGCCGACAAGGATGCGGACGAGCTTGCAGAACTTTTCCATGACAAGGCCAAGTTTGTCCATATGGGCGGTACTTGGGGGAAAGACCGGGAGGTGGACATCATTAGAAGCGGATTCATCCATTACAAAAAGGCGGATGTCCATGAAGTCATGGTGGAAGCACTAAACGAAAATACGGTTATTCTTTGGAACCAAATTACACTGTTGGCGGTCGTTGGTGATAATGAGGTAACCACACCCTTTATGGTCACGGAAGTCTATGTAAAAGAAAACAGCAACTGGAAATTGGCCGATTTGACATTCAGTAAACTCCTCACCAGAGATTAATACAAGTTTGAAGGTCAAACTTGATGTAGCGAGGATTGAAATTTAAAGAAATACCAATGAAAAAGAACACTATTTCAAAACTGAACAAAGCAAAAAACAAAGGAGTAAACAGAAGGGATTTCAGGGAGGCTTTGGAAAAAATCCCATTGGTGGGCGTCCGAGGTCCTGAAACAGCATTGATAGATCAGTAAAATTTGAATCTGAATATGATGAGTAAATTTTTGACTTTGCTTTTCCTTTTTTCTTGTTGTTTGCAGCATGAAGGAGGTAAAGAACTACGTCAAAAACCCGAAGGCATTCTTATTGTCTATTTGTCAAGAACAAACAACACCAAAGTCCTTGCGGAAATCATACATCAAAAAGTTGGGGGTGATTTGGTGGCCTTGGAATTGGAAAATCCCTACCCTGATGATTATGATGCCATTGTAAAACAGGTGGCTCATGAAAATGAAACTAGATTTTTACCTCCTTTAAAAACAAAAGTTGATATGACCAGATACAATACCATTTTCTTGGGATTCCCAACATGGGGTATGCAACTGCCCCCGCCCATGAAAAGTTTTTTGCATGAAAATAAGCTGTCGGGAAAGTCCGTGATCCCCTTTAACACCCACGGAGGTTATGGTTTGGGCAACAGCTTTGAAAAGTTCAAGGAACTTTGTCCTTACAGTAATGTCCTCAAAGGATTTTCTATGAAAGGTGGCAGTGAGAGGGATGGAGTTTATCTGGCGATTAAGGGGGATAGAAAAAATGAAGCTGAAAGGCAGGTTGAAAAATGGTTGGGTGAACTCAAACTGTTGAAAAACAAGCCATAAGGCAATAAGAATTAACATTTTTTTAAATAAATCCATTGCCTCATAAGCGATAGGATTCCAACAAAATAGATAACTTTAAGCAAATCATTAGAAATCATGGCAAAATTCAACTTAAACATCAACGGAAAAACACAAACGGTGGACGTTGATCCCAACACACCTATGCTTTGGGTACTTCGGGATCATCTTAAACTGGTCGGAACAAAGTACGGTTGCGGGATTGCACAATGTGGTTCTTGCACTATTCATTTAAGTGGTATAGCGGTTAGGGCTTGTGTGCTTACCGTATCTGCCGTGGGCAATCAAGAAATCACTACGATTGAGGGACTTTCTGAAAATGCGGATCACCCGGTTCAAAAAGCATGGTTGGAAGTTGACGTACCCCAATGTGGTTATTGTCAACCTGGTCAAATTATGACCGCGGCAGCTCTTTTGGATAACAATCCCAATCCTTCCGATTCCGAGATTGAGATGGCCATGAATGGTAACATCTGCCGATGCGGAACGTATACCCGAATAAAAAAAGCCGTTCAACTAGCTGCTGAAAGTAATAACTCCTAAAGCCAAAACAATGACATTCATAAAAACAAAAATCGGAAGACGTGCCTTCATCAAGAACACGAGTCTAGCCAGTGGAGGACTTGTATTGGGCTTTAGCATCTTAAATGCCTGTAAGCCTGAACAAACCAAAGTAATGGCCGCTGTCGAAATGCCCAAGGAATGGTTCGAGATAAACGCCTACCTGAAAATTGGTGACAATGGTCTGGTGACCGTTTATACGCCCAATCCCGAATTCGGACAAAACATCAGAACCTCCATGCCCATGTTGATTGCAGAGGAATTGGATGTGGATTGGAAAAACGTCATCGTAGAACAAGCTCCCTACCACCCTGAAAAATACGGTTTTCAATTCACCGGTGGTAGCCAGGGAATTAGAAGAAGATGGGAACCCCTTCGCATGGCCGGTGCAACTGCCCGACAGATGTTGCGAGAAGCGGCGGCCCAATCTTGGCAAGTACCCATAGAAGAGATTACAGCCGAAGGAGGTCTATTGCAACATGAAGCAAGTAATCAATTGGCCGGGTATGGAGAAATGGCCTCCGCGGCTGCAAAGCTGCCCGTGCCCGATGAGGTAAAATTGAAAGAAGTCAAAGACTTTAGGCTCATTGGTAAATCCCATAAAAATGTGGATGCAAAAAGTATCGTCACGGGAGAACTTATGTTCGGATCCGATTATCAAAAAGAGGGTATGCTTATCGCTATGATCGAACATCCTCCCGCTTTCGGTATGACCTTGGAATCGGTAGATGGTAAAGCCGCAAAAGCCATGCCCGGCATCAAGGATGTAGTGACGATTAAAAGTTTTAAGGATGGATTTGAAAAAGGCGGGTTCGATACCAATGCCTTTCCTGAACTTGTGGCAATAGTAGGCAACTCCACATGGGAAGTGATGCAGGCCAAGAAACAATTAAAAGTGGATTGGAAACCTATTGCCGCCCAAACCGAAACTATTAGTGGTTTTAGAGGAAAAGAGACAAGAAATATTCCTGCTGGCCTTGAATCTACAGAAACCCATATGGCCAAAATTGAAGAATTAGCAGCCAAAAAAGGAAAACTGGTTCGTAAAGACGGTAATCCTGAGGAAGCTTTCAATAATGCTGCCAAAATTATAGAAAGAAGTTATTCCGCACCTTACCTTGCACATAATTCCATGGAGCCGTTGAACGCTTTTGCACATGTAATCGGGGATAAAGTAAAGATTGCGGCACCTATTCAGATTCCTTCATTGATTGTTCCCACGATTGCCAGCAGCCTGGGTATTCCAGCAGAAAATATTGAAATGGAAATGCCCCGTATGGGGGGTGGTTTTGGCCGTAAGGCCTACGCCCACTACGTGGTGGAAGCGGCCTTAATTTCCCAAAAAGTAAATGCACCGGTAAAGTTGATCTATACTCGGGAGGATGATATGACTAATGGAATCTATCGTCCTACCTATCATGCAACCTACCGTGCCGCTTTGGATGAAAACAACAATTTGATAGCCTTACATGTAAAGGCGGGTGGTATTCCGGAAAGTCCTTTGTTTGCCAATCGATTTCCTGCAGGTGCCATAGATAATTATTTGGCCGAAGAATGGTCAATTGATAGTAATATTACCATTGGCGCATTCCGTGCGCCACGCTCCAATTTCATGGCCGGGGCAGAACAAGCTTTCTTGGATGAATTGGCGGAGGCTATGGGTAAAGACCCAATCGAATTTCGTCTGGACTTGCTAAAACGGGCCGAGGAAAACCCCGTTGGCGAGCAGAATGATTATGATGCGGAGCGGTACGCAGGGGTGTTGAAGCTACTTCGCGAAAAAGCAGCGTGGGGAGAGAACAAAGCCAACGTCCATAGGGGCGTATCGGCCTATTTCTGTCATAATTCCTATGCTGCACATGTCTTGGATTTAGCCAATGAGAATGGCAAACCCGTAGTACAAAACGTCTGTTGTGCCATTGATTGTGGAATCGTGGTGAATCCCGATGCAGCTAAAAACATGGCAGAAGGAGCCATAATCGATGGCATTGGTAATGCCTTTTATGGGGAATTGACCTTTCAGGATGGTGTGCCCCAAAAGAAGAATTTTGACCAATATCAAATGATTCGAATGGCAGATGCTCCCAAAGGGATAGACGTTCATTTTGTACAAAACGAAATAGCTCCGACCGGAATGGGAGAACCACCGTTTCCACCTATTTTCGGAGCCTTGGCCAATGCCTTATACAAGGCTACCGGAAGAAGACATTATCAGCAGCCTTTTATTTCTGATAGACCGCCCATAGTAGGTTAATTATTCAAAATATCATTTATACAATGTCATTTGCAAGAACAAAGATTGGAAGACGTTCTTTTATAAAAACTACTTCTCTGGCCGGCGGTGGAATGCTATTGAGCTTCAATTGGCTGGCATCCTGTAAAATGACCCGGGAAGAAGTATCTGCTTTGCCCAAGGAATGGTTCAAGCTCAACGGATATTTAAAAATTGGTGACAATGGATTGGTCACCATCATGTCGCCCAATCCCGAAGGAGGTCAGGGGGTAAAAACCTCCATGCCAATGATCGTTGCCGATGAACTGGATATCGACTGGAAGGATGTAATCGTAGAACAGGCCGATTTGGATACCGATGCTTTTACACGTCAATTCATCGGTGGAAGCCAAGCTATAAGGCGCAGTTGGGTAAGCTTACGAATGGCCGGAGCTTCTGCGCGGCAGATGCTAAAGGAAGCTGCATCCCAAATGTGGCAGGTTCCAGTGGAAGAAATTACTACAGAGGCAGGGATTTTGCTTCACAAACCAAGTGATCAATCTGCAGGATATGGGGAAATGGCCTCAACCGCAGCTAAAATTCCGGTTCCTGAGGAAGTTGAACTAAAAGATTCGAAAGATTTTGACATCATCGGCACCTCTCGAAAGAATGTTGATGGTCCAAAAATCATAACAGGAAAACCTTTGTTTGGGTCGGACACAAATAGAGAGGGAATGTTGATCGCCATGATCGTGCACCCACCAGCATTCGGACTCAAATTGAAATCAATTGATGATGCGGCCTTGAGAAACATGCCTGGCATAAAAGATATTTTTACCATAAAAGTCTTTAATGACGATTATGAAAAGACCTTTTTTGATACCCGCACCTTTAACGAGGTTGCGGTGATAGTTGGCAATTCTACTTGGGAAGTCATGAATGCCAAGAAGGCGTTGAGAATAGAATGCGAGCCTATAGAAAGTGCTACGGAAATTAGAGATCGCTTTGGTAATAAATGGGAACAGCATACTCCTGCTGGACTGGAAAATACAGATGGCCATTATGCCCAAATGGAAGCCATGGCCAACAAACCAGCAACGGTGCAACGAAAAGATGGTAACCCTGTAACCGCATTCAAGAAAGCTGCTAAAATTATCGAACGCATGTATACCGCTCCTTTTTTGGTACATAACTGTATGGAGCCGATGAACTTTTTTGCCGACGTAAAAGATAGCAGGGCAGAACTTATTGGGCCACTTCAAAAACCGGAATTCACCGAGCAAACCCTTTCCGCTCGCACTGGAATACCCTTGGAAAATATCGAAATAAAAATGACCCGTTTGGGTGGGGGCTACGGACGAAGATCATACGCCCATTGGGCAATCGAGGCCGCACTGATTTCACAAAGAATGAAAACCCCTATAAAATTGATCTACACCCGTGAAGATGATATGACCGATGGTGTGTACCGTCCTGCTTACCATGCAAAATTCAGAGCAGGTCTTGATGCCAATAATAACCTAATCGCCTTTCATGTTAAAGCTGGTGGCATTCCCGAAAGTCCTTTGGCAGCAAATCGCTTCCCTGCTGGTGCAGTGGATAATTATTTGGCCGAGGATTGGACCATTGACAGCAACCTTACAGTTGGTTCTTTTCGCGCACCGCGCTCCAATTTTATTGCCAGTGCGGAACAATCTTTTTTGGATGAAGTAGCGGAAGCCGTCAGAAAAGACCCCATCGATTTTCGATTGGAATTGTTGGAACGGGCAAAAGAAAATCCAGTTGGGGAGGATAATGACTACGAGGCCGACCGCTTGGCCGGAGTACTCAAATTAGTCAGGAAGAAATCAAATTGGGGCGCTTCAGAGGCCAATGTCCATCGTGGTGTTTCGGCCTATTTTTGCCACAACTCCTATGTCGCACAGGTTCTTGATTTGGTAATGGAAAACAACAAGCCAGTGGTGCAAAAAGTTACTTGTGCGCTCGACTGTGGTGTTGTGGTCAATCCTGATGGCGCGAAAAACATGGCTGAAGGAGGAATTGTCGATGGAATCGGTAATGCCTTTTTTGGGGAACTTACCTTTAAAGATGGTATGCCCGAACAGAAGAATTTCGATACCTATCGCATGATTCGAATGAGCGAATCGCCTAAAGAGATTGATGTGCATTTTGTTGAGAATGATATAGACCCAACCGGACTAGGAGAACCGACCTTTCCACCCATTTTCGCGGCAGTAGCAAATGCATTATATAAGGCTACTGGTAAGCGTTTTTATAATCAACCTTTCACTATATAAAAGAAAGAGGTGGCGTATAACTTCCGAGCTATCAGTAGTGCGGGGGCAAAGCTGGGTTTTCCTTTCCGCCATTTACCTTAGCAAAGGCTTTTAGTTTAGATTTATTTTTCGTCAAAGGCAAAAGCGTAAAGATTTTACGGACTTCACAAAAATACCTCAACCTTTTGATTAAGAACCAGGGTCCGAATTGCTTTTAGGTTTTGTTAGCAAATGTTTTATTCTCTTTCTTTAAACGGTACTACTATTCCTTTCTCTACATAATTTTTTAATCCGTTTAGCAACATTGCCCAACAATATGATGATCCTCTAAAGTGTGCATTACACTCTGGCCATCCTACATGCCAGAATTTTATCAGAACATCGCCTTTTTGTTTTTCCAAATCGAATCCAAAAGAAGTTGGATCCCAATCTGCGTCAGATTTAGTCATTTTGATGTAAAAAGATTTGTTCTTCTCCAATTTTATAACTTTCCCGTACCAATTGTATTCTGATGTAAAGAAAAAATTATAATCTTCGTTTTCTTTTGGAATTCCTTCACATTTTAGCGGCCACCAGTTTATTAGATGTTCGGGTTCAGTTATAGCCTCGAAAATTTTGTGTATAGGAGCTTTAATCAGTAAATCGTGGTGAATGGAATAAGCCATGTATTAAATTAAAAATAAGATAAATTTCTAGTTAGTAATCTAGCTAAATGAATTATAGCCATTGTTAGCCTTTCTTTATTCCTTTTTTAATTGTTTATCAATTACATCAATTAATTCATTTACGGATTTTTGAATATCATGAAGTATGTTTTTACCGGCCATATTTGTTATGTAGTTCATCTCACATGAAAGGACGAGTTCACTATAATTTTCTTCAAATTTCTCCAAATCTACAGATTTTTTGATCACATCCTGAAATCCCATAAATCCTAGATCTCTGCTAAGCATGGGGACTACGCCAAATTCAAATTTCTGGTCTATCACTGCATCAATATTCTCATATCTCTTGTACTTATAATCATATAGATCAATCAATAACGATTTTATCTTTTCGGATTTGATATTATCCATGCCACTTGTTGACAAAAGCGTTTTGTACGTTCCATACCTTGGGAAAAAACTAAGTACCCCATTTCTAAATTGAAGCAAATGATGGTCGATTTCATTTGCTCCCAATGAGCCAAGTAAAATAGAGTGATCTGTGGTCATAAACATATTTTGACTCTCTAAACTTAGGTCCTGAATTCTAATAATTTTTACTAATTCTAAGGAGTCTTTCTGTAAACTAGAAAGAATTTTTTGATATGATTTATATTCAGATTTTCGATCTTTT
Source organism: Eudoraea sp. (assembly GCF_039969275.1). Lineage (GTDB taxonomy): Bacteria > Bacteroidota > Bacteroidia > Flavobacteriales > Flavobacteriaceae > Eudoraea. Next base: position 189,692 of record NZ_JBDVOC010000010.1, on the reverse strand, counting down.
TTTCTTTCATTCCAATTATTCACTTGAAGAGCAATGAGAATTCCTACCACTACAAGTAATATTTCTCCAATAGCGTAGAACAGATATTTGCTGAATTTGTTTTCAGTCAATAATTTTTGTCTAATTTTTCTAAAAAATTTGATCATAGTTATCACTTAAATTAACCCATACCACCTGGCTTCTCACGATTAAAGGTCTACCATATCTTTGCCTATCGTTGGGCCCTCAAAAGAATTTTATCATTAGTTAGTTGTTGGTCATAATGTCTGCTACGGTAGCTTTTCAGCCTTCGTAGCCTAGCTATTTGTGCCTCCGCTAAAGCTTCAGCGATACACGGTCGGCTAAGTAGGCCGAAGTAGCAATGAAGGCTAACGGTCTTGAATATGGCTTGTGGCGGGTTTAATTTTTTATCTGGTCGGACCGGCAATGTTTCCTTGCAGGTCTGGGCGTTCAAGATGCTGCTCTGAAAGCCATAAGCTATATTCGATATTAAGCAACGTTTTTTTCGTTGTATCGTTTTATTTCCTTAAAGTCTGCCTCTTTAGTTTCTCGTTCTTCCTCAATATCGTAGTCGTCCTGTAATCCCAGCCAAAACTTGGCAGAGTTACCAAAATATTTACTTAGTCGCAGCGCGGTATCGGCGGTAATACGTCGATTTCCTTTTATGATTTCAGATACTCGTGTTTGAGGAATTTTCAAATCTTTGGAAAGTCGGTAAGCAGTTATCTCCAAAGGTTCTAGAAATTCGAATATCAATATTTCTCCCGGATGTACATTTGCTAATTTTCTCATGACAATTCTTTTTAGTGATAATCTATAATTTCAACATTACTGGCATTTCCTCTGCTCCATTTGAAAATAATCCGCCATTGTTTATTGATTCGTATGCTATAAACATTTTTAAGTTTCCCGGTCAACTTTTCAAGTCGATTTGATGGAGGAATCCTTAAATCGGACAGATCCTGTGAGTTGTTCAACATTCTTAATTTTCGCCTTCCCATATTTTGAATATCGAGTGGCATTTTTTTTACACGCGCTCCATTCCAAATCGATTCGGTCTCTTTAGAGCCAAAGGATATTATCATACCTTTTACGTTACTAACGCCAAAGATAAGTATTTTATTTTAAATCGAGAATCCCTTTGATGTGTTGCCTAACGTTTAAATAAACGCCTGTTTTAATAGCGTTTATTTTGGGTTAAGCAATGTTCTTTGGTTTCATCCATTTTGATATCCAGGCAGACATCAAAAGCCCTTGAATTATTATCTCAGGCTGTACCTTCAAATGTGTCATTATTGTTATTTCAGGTCGCATGTAAATCATTCCATCAATTGTTCCAGGGGCGCAACTGCACTTGCCCAAAATCCAATGACTATATATATAGACGCGATAGTCCGAAAACGCTTTTGATATGTCCATGAATTTAGAACGGAATAAAATGGATAAAATACCAATCCCCCGGTTGCCGCCAGTCTTTGACTAGTGGTATACTACAGCTAGCCTTCTAACTATTGGCCTGCCCGGTATACCAATCCATTACAATAACTATTAGAATTACCATATTCTTATGAAATGATATTGCACTAACAAAACATACTTTGCAGGGATGAGTAGAAATTATAAATTTCACAATCCATCTGCGCCCTACTTTATTTCATTTGCTACTGTTTACTGGATAGACGTTTTTACAAGGCAGGTTTATTTTAATATTCTAGCACAAAGTGTAGATTATTGCAGAAAGGAAAAAGGAATGGAGTTGTATGCTTATTGCTTTATGCCAAGCCATGTTCATTTATTGTTTCGTTCTGCAAATGAAGATCCATCAGGCCTTTTACGGGATTTCAAAAAATGTACTTCAAAAAAAATAACAAAATCAATAGAAGAAAACCCAAAAGAAAGCAGGAAAGAATGGTTGTTATACATGTTCGAAAAAGCCGGCAAGAAGAAAAGCAATATATCTAATAGGCAATTCTGGCAGCATCATAACAAACCTATTGAATTGTGGAGTACAAAAGTTATTAAACAAAAGATTAATTACATTCATAATAATCCGGTTGAATCTGGTTTTGTAATGAATCCTGTGGATTGGAAATATAGTAGTGCAAGAAACTTTTCCGCAGATCATGCCATTTTGGAAATAGATAATATGGGCTTTTTAGGATAGGTTGTATTTTATCTGCTTTATTATGATACCCGCCATTTGCAAACTGGCGGTAGTGAGGTTTACCCACCAGTTACAAACTGGGGGTAGCAAGAGGTAGTGATGGTTACAAACTGGCGGTAGCAACGGTTTAATGCGATTATCTAAAAACAAAAGTACGGCCTGCTTTTTTGGCTATCTGCATACTAGGATTCCCTTGGTATACTCCTTATCTTGTACTTATAAATGTTATGACAGAGACCATAGATAATTAAATTGGGCTAATTCCTCAAACAAAATAAATAAGCATTGCTACAATTAATCTCATTAGAAGTTACAAATTTTAGAGCTATTAAACATGCACTTCTGAACTTTGACCAGATTACGCTTCTCATTGGCGAAAACGATTTAGCGAAATCTACACTCATGGAAGTCCTTTCAGCATCCCTTAACCCCAAATTGGATGATAAACTCCCGGAATTTACCTCATTTCACTTCTATAAAGATCCTGAAAAGGAGGTCCCGGAAAAAAGGCTTGAGATCAAACTTTTATTAAAACTTCAAAACAATGCCCGGCTTGACGAATTTAAAGAGCTAGAATTGCTTTCCGTTAAATCGGAAGAAGAGCTAAAAAAGGAACCCAAGTTAGAAGCTTCTTTTGTTTCATTATTATCCGGTTCCGATAGTACTATGGCATGGAGCTGTACTAACTTACAAAACGGAGCAGTTACCAAAGACCCGCGGGTACTTGCGGCGATAAGAAGGATAATACCCGTAATCCATCTGAGATTTGGGATTTTAACAGGGTTTTTAAATATCGTGGAAGCTGTTGAGGATGAAAATCCTGCAGATACTGATCATGAATACCAACTCAGGCATCAAATTTTTACTTCGGTAAATGAGATACTTCTTGGTACCACTCAGGATACCAATGCTTCTGTGAATAAGGGATTTCATGCCGTGGAAGAATTAATTGAGCATTATGGGCAACCCAATCAGGAATTAAAGAAAGAGGATGGACTGGTGGTAAGAATCAGGGAAATTTTACAAATGGTATCCCTCACTGAGAAAGAGAATTTGGCAGAGGCTTTAAAGCGATTTCAAAGGCTCACAGAAAAACTGGCAACCCTCGTATTAGTAAATGCGCTACTACGCTCCGGCCCTAAAAAGTTTGAAAAATATTCGCGCCCCTTGCTTATTTTTGAGCACCCCGAAGCTTTCCTGCACAAGACTACTCTTGCAACTATTGGCATCTTACTGGGTAGGATCCGCTGGCAAAAGATCATAACCACAAATTCAGGTTTGTTACTGAGCAGGGTTCCTTTAAAATCGATCAGAAGGTTACGCAGGAAGCAGGGTTTGATCCAGGTAAATAGTATCGATTCGCAGCTTTACACCAATGAAGATTTACGCCGCTTATCCTATCATCTCAGAGCTAAGTACAGTTCGGCTTCCTTTGATCGTTTCTGGATTCTCGTTGAGGGAGAATCTGAATACTGGATACTACCTCACCTGGCAAGGATCATGAACTATGAATTTCTGCAGGAGGGCATATCAGTTATCGATTTTGCTCAATCAGGTCTAACTCCCTTATTAAAATATGCTACAGACCTGGGTATTGGCTGGCATGTCCTGGTAGATGGTGATGAAGCCGGTCAGCGCTATGAAAAACAGATACAGGATTTTGCAAGTAAACACAACATTAAGAATCCCACGACCAGGCTAAAGCAAAAGGATATTGAGCATATGTTCTGGTACAATGGCTTTAAAAAAGAATATATTAAAGCCGCCCAACGCTTAAATGTTCCGGAGAATGAGAATAAACCGGGCCTAACTATTCGCAGGGCCATAAAAAATAAATCTAAACCATTCCTGGCCTTAAGTATTATTGAAGCTATTGCCGCCAAGGGCCTGGAAGCCATCCCGGATACGCTCTCCCAAATGATAGAAACTTGTATTGAGCAGGCCCGTAAAAACTAAACCTTGGTATTGATTAAATGGGTCACCCTCCGTTTCGAGGTATATACCACATATCTTTTTCCAGATCTATGCCTCCACCCATTTCTTCCTGCACAACCCGGTCAATTATATAAATGCCTTTTTTGGCCATTTCATCAAAAGTATCTAATCCGTCATTTGGAAAATTAACCCGCGTTCTATGGATATTAAATTTATCAGAAAATTTTCGTCCGAAGGCTTCTTCCACGCCTTCTTTCCCGAGCATAAAGCCCAAAAGACCACCCCAGGTGGCAGTGGGGTTATCCGAATCCCATCCGGCTAATGCTCCAATCTTAATCGTCTCTTTTATGTCTCCTTCCCCGTATAAAAGACTCACTATACTAGCGCCAAAATTAATTCCGGCAGCGAAACAACCATTGCAAAAAATATTTTTGGAGGTTATGGTATACCCATCTTCCTGGTTTACCTGATACCGTTCATACAAGTCGTCCCGTGCTTGTTCCCATGGGATGTTTTCATCGTACTTACCTTTCACAAAGTCGTACATTTTTGCAGCATATGAATCATTTGGAAGGTGTTCTCTGGCTTGAAGTGCCATCCATGCTATCTGTTCTTTTTTGGACAACTTTTCGTCGACATCTGAGGCCAGTGAATGCATGATCACATAGAATTCCGAGATCCATTGTGCATTTTCCCGGGCTGTTGTGCGGATGGGTAAATTGGCCATTTTTAAGGCTACATCGGGTCGGGAGGGAGAGAAAAGACCAAAAATTTCAGTAGTTAGCTGGGCATCAATCATCTCATGGTAATTATCATAGATACTGTCTTTAGTAATCTCCGGGTCACTTGTTTCAGGAGGAACCGCACCATTGAGCATCATATCAAGTGCTTTTTGATTTGACACCCATAAGAAATTTTCTTCTTCGTGTTTTAAATGCTTCAGCCAACCTTCTTTAATCTGCTTTCCAGATAAGATGCTGGTTTTGTTCGTATACAGTAAATGCTGATACATATATTCAATATCTGTATCATCATCTGCACCCCAAATCTCATCTTCACCCCTAAATACAAAATCTATGTTTTCTGATAATTCACTAGGAACGCCTTCACCCCAAATACTTGGCTGGTCTGGTGTTCCCCAATCCTCCCTGGTATAAAATGGCCCGGTTTTAACTTCCCCTATGTTCCCAATTTTGTCCATTTCGGTAACGAGGCCAGTCCAATTTGCGATGCATTGGCCCAGCCAAAATCCATATAGTTTGCTGGAATAGTCCGCACGAGAAATCACCTTATCTGTAGTTTTTGATGAATAGGGATTATATGTAAGTTCAGGATCAGCCAGTGTATTTTCAACCGGCTTTGACTTGTCTTTTTGAGCATCCTTGCATGATAAAATAAGTAAACCAAATAGGAGGGAAGTCACTACTGGAAATATTAATTTAAGCGTTTGCTTCATTTTGCTTGTAATTTAGGTGGTTAGTTTAACTTAAGTCTTTAAAAATAGGTTATTTTGTTTATTATTAAAAGCTAAAAGAACATTGCTAATTGATAAAAGATACAAATCTCAATTTTCTTATATCCTATTGTGATTCCGGCTAAGATTATACATTTATTCCAAGTCTTCGACCTTTAACTGTTTTTGGAGCCAGTATTCATCATCTCTGAATTCATAAGCTGTCGGTTTAAAATCGCCAACAAGGTCTACATCTGCTTTTGCGGGTATGGTCATATTCATACTCCAGTAGACCGCATTTACTAATAGTCTACGTGTGCCTTCATTTAACAAATCACTTGCTGCCCCAATAGTAGATGTGAATGCCTGACCTTCCTTCCCCCCCGGTATCTGATAACTTTTTGTCCAGGCAATAGGCATCATGGGATCATTAAGTAGCACTCCATTATCATTGGTTGTAGCTGCAATACTATCCGTAGGTCGCATTCCATAAAAGAGGTCTTCCTCATTGAACTCGCCTTCTCGCTCCATAACTTCTCCTAAGATAATGGGCTGTGAATCCCCGGGAAGAGGTAGTCGAACTCCGTAAACATCTGTGGGTCCCCAGATATCGCTATCTTCAATCCCGTTTATGATTGGATGTGTTTTACCTACTTCCGATATTACTCCTCTTGTACTTTGATGTTTATGATGCCCGTGATGTGAAATCCATTTTTCTCCTAAAACAAGGCGCCCAAATCCGTCTGCCCACTCTTTTTTGTCGCCGGCATACCCGTTACTATAATGTTTAAAATTAGAAGTGGATTCCGGATCAAAATTAAAGGCATGGGTAGCCGTTCTGATTCCTATTACGGGTCTTCCACTATGTAAATAACTATCTATGATTTGCATTTGTTCATCCGGGAGGGCCCTAAATCTTGTAAAAATTATCATAAGGTCTGCTGTATTCAATGATTCCAGACCTGGAATATTTTTGACATAATTGGCATTGATGATTCCTGGTTTTGAAGGATCCTGGGCAAAAAGTACGGTACACCTGAAACCATGTCTTTTAGATAAAATTTTGGCCAGCTGTGGTAAGGCCTCTTCAGATCTATATTCCTCATCTCCGGAAATTAAAACCACATGTTTGGCTTCTTTTGTTTCTGCATTAAATGTGAGCCATTGTTTTGGGCCTACATCTGCCTTTTCTGAACTTTTTTGTTCTTTTTTTTGGCCGCAAGCCATTATCAAAAGACAACCAAATAATAGAACTATTACTTTTTTCATGCGTTGAGTTTAAGTGCGAAGTGGTTATCAGTCTTCCATACTTTTTTTAATAAAAGAATATCCTTTGGTGTACACTTCCTCCATTGGCGAATAATCTCGCCAGACATTAATGGCATTGGCAAATTCTGGAATTATAGTACTAAAAGCCTCAATAGTAAGCCAGCCCTGATAATCAATTTCCTTTAAGCTTCTGAATACTTCATCCCAGTTTACCTGTCCGCTACCTGGGGTGCCCCGGTCATTTTCACTAATATGCACATGCCTCAAATACGGAGCGATTGTCTCAATTGCTTCAGCCTGACTTTTCTCTTCAATGTTACTGTGGTGTGTGTCGTACATGGCTCCAAGACTCGGATGATTTACTTGCTCGACTAAAGTCTTTAAACCGGCCATGGTGTTGTAGAGATAACATTCAAATCTGTTCAATGCTTCCGGCGCAAGAATAATCTCAGCCTCCCCTGCATATTCCGCTGCTTTTTGCAACATTTCAATACTCCATTGCCTTTCTTCCTCCTTAGGGGGCTGGCGGGTAAAATAGGCAAAGCTTGAATGGAATGGGCCACAAATAACCTCTGCATTGAGCGCTGCTCCCATGTCGATAGACCATTTTAACTTATCCAAGCCTGCATTACGTGTTTTCTGATCGGGACTGGCAATATTTTCTTCAGGGGCCAGGGAGGCAACACAAGTAACTCCCATTGCGATATCGGAGAAATGATTACCGAGCTTTGAATAGTGTTGTTCATTTCCTTCACCTAAGAATAATTCAATCCCATCATAGCCGGTTTCTTTTAAAGTATCGATTATGTCATAGTGTTGATCTGTAACATGATTGGTCCAGAGCAACATGTTCATTCCAATTTTCATTACATAAAATTTATAGACGTCGTTCAGAAAGAAAACCACATTCAATATCGGCGACTACAGTTTCCTGTTAAAGTTAGTAACAAATTAATGCCTACGCTAACACGGGTTCATTCTTCCGGTATTTCATCCAGAACCATAAGATGGTAAATAATACGATAAGGATTGCTGGAAAAATCACCATTGTTCCCAGGGTTTCCTGCCCGGCTATTAACTCCAGTTCATCGCCTTTAAGTCCTCTGGCAGCCACTTCGGCCCTGTCAGAATCGATCCAGTTGCCTATAATTGGCTGAAAGATAGAAGTTGAAAACATACCGACGGCTCCAATAACTGACATACCAAGAGCTCCGCTTTTTGGAATTTTGGTAGCTGTAAAACCAATCATATTAGGCCAGAAATAGGCAATTCCCAACGCAAAAATTACAGCAGCAACATAGGCCATTCCGCCAGTTTGCGTACTAAAAAGATAAAGACCAATCGTTGCTAAAATCGAAGATCCAAGCAGAACACCCTTTTGATGGAATTTTTTAACTATTGTACCTCCAAAATACCTTGCAACTGCCATTAGTCCGGTTATTAAAGCTAATATCAACATAGGATGCGCCCCACTTTTGGATAAGATAAGTCCAACCCATTGTTGCGGGCCAAACTCCGTTATTGCGGTAAAGGCCATACACACCATCATAAAAACAAATAAAGGTGAGAACATTGCCTTAAAATTACCTGCAATAGAGGCTGCCTCACGCATTTTGGCTTTTGGCCAGGTTTGTCCAAAGAATAAATAAGCATAAATTATTGTAGGTATCATAATAATCCAAATCTGGGATTCCCATCCGAAACCGGCATCGGTCATAAATTTGGAAGCCAGACTTCCTATAACAATACCGCCGGGAAACCACATATGAAATCTGTTCAACATTTTACTTATCCTGTTACTCTGATAGGCATCAGCGATCATTGGATTACAAGCCGCCTCTGTACAACCGTTACCCAACCCGATTAGCAAGGTGGATATTAATAGACCTGTATAACTGCCCGAATAAATGGTCATAATTACGCCAACCGCATGGGCGAAAAAGGCAAATTGCATAATTCGTTTTCCACCTACACTATGATATATCAATCCACCAATTACCATTGAGATGGGAAAACCTAAAAACCACATTGAGTTAATAAAACCCAATTGTTCAGCCGATAAACTTAATTCTTCACCTAGTTGTGGTAGAATACCGGCTCTTATACTAAAAGATAAAGCGGTAGTGATTAAGGCAAAACAACTACCATAAAAAAGTCGTTGAGAATTAATTGGGGGGGCGTTTGTAGTGTTTTCCATTTGTTGGTTTTGGTTTATTTACAAACTAAGAGTATTGAAAAAGAGTTAGTTTGAATTTATAAGATTAATGTCTTTTTTGCTAAAATCATAATTAATTTGCAAATGTCTTATCTAATCTCTGAAAAATCCCTTAGATTCTTGTCCAATTGATAAATTTTATTGATAATTGATTTTTAGCTAATTTAGGACAAAATACTGTCGCCCGCTTTTAAGAAAGCGGAAATCACAAAAAGAACAAATAAGTAAAAGCATGCAACAAAACAATTATCCTAAACTACACAATGCATCCTGGCCGGGTGTTGTAGGGAAAGGTCCAGATTCTGAACCACCAATTGCTATTGATACCATGATAGAGCTCACAGCAAATGCTGAGGTCAATGGTGTTAAATTTGATGGATTTGACCTTTTTCTTTTCGATCCGCATATGAATATTGATGCATCGGAAGATGAAATAAAAAAAATGGCCGATAAAGCCTTTTCAAAAAACCTTGAAATAGGAAGTTTGGTGGCTCCTGTCTGGACCCCCACCGGTGGAGGTTCTGCAATGGGCACTAAAGACGAAAGAGCTCAATTTGTAACTCAGGTTAGAAAATCCTGTATAATTGGACAGAAACTAAGAGAAATTGGCGTAAGGCCCAATGGAATTATACGAATAGATTCATCTATTGATCCGGAGACATGGGCTGCAGATCCTGTGGGTAATACAAAACTAATTGCTCAGACGTTCCGCGAGGCCTGTGATGTTGCAGCTGACTTTGGGGAATCTCTTGCCGCGGAAGGTGAGATTTGCTGGGGTGGGATGCATGGTTGGAAATCTATGTTAAATACTCTTGAGGCTGTGAACAGACCTAATATTGGATTTCAGGCAGATATGGCACATACCCTTTTATATCTTTTAGGGTATAATAAACCCGATGAAAGAATCTTGCCAGAGGACTTTAAATGGGAAGACAGAGACACTTTAACCGAAGGTCTTAAAACACTTACCGCTGCACTTAGACCATGGACTATAGATTTTCATGTTGCTCAAAATGATGGTACTGTTTTTGGCGCCGGATCTCATGATAAAACCGGTAGGCACTGTCAGGCTTCCGATCCAAAAGGGAAGTTGAACATTCCTGTTGACGCGGGGCACTGGTTAAGAAATGAGGATGGAACTCTGACTAAAAAAATCAGGCATATATGTTGGGATGGTTGTATGTTTCCCAATGAAGTGATGATGCAGCCTAAAACCTGGAATGATGTTTTGGGTGCCATGATAAAAGTTCGTGAACAGCATGGCTGGTATGAATCTGTTTAATTGCTAATCAAATACTACAGTACTAAAAATGGGAAGTAAGAAACAAATCAGAATAGGATTAATCGGGTACGGATTTATGGGGAGAACCCATTCTAATGCCTATAAAAGGGTAGGGGACTTCTTTCCGGAATTGGAATATCGCCCTGTTCTCAAAGCAGTTTGTGCACGAAATAAAGAACGTGTAAAAGTATTTGCAGAGCAATGGGGATACGAATCTGTTGAAACTGATTGGAAGGTATTAATTGCGAGGGATGATATTGATGCCGTGGATATCTGCACTCCTAACAACATGCATGCACAAATAGCTATAGCCGCTGCGGAGGCGGGAAAGATGGTGCTTTGTGAAAAACCACTGGCCAGAACAGTTGCAGAAGCACAACCTATGGTAGATGCCGTTGAAAAAGCAAGAGTCAACAATACAGTTTGGTACAATTATCGCCGGGTTCCAGCTGTAACTCTGGCCAAGCAACTTATTGATTCTGGAAAACTGGGCAAAATATTTCATTATCGTGCTAACTTTCTGCAGGATTGGACGATCAGTCCGGAACTTCCACAAGGAGGAGAGGGCTTATGGCGCTTAGATAATGAAGCGGCAGGTTCAGGGGTTACAGGAGACCTTTTGGCTCATTGTATTGATACGGCGATGTGGTTGAATGGCGGAATAAAAGACGTTTCTGCAGTAACCGAGACTTTTATTAAGGAAAGAGTACATACTGCCTCAGGGGAGGTGCAAAAAGTAGATATAGATGATGCATGTATCTTCCATTGCCATTTTGATAATGGTTCGCTTGGCCTTTTTGAATCTACTCGATATGCCCGGGGTCATAAAGCACTTTACACCTTCGAGATTAACGGGGAGCATGCTTCAATAAAATGGGACTTACATGACCTGAATCGTTTGGAATATTTTGATCACAGGGACGAATCAATAGAACGTGGTTGGCGTTCTATACATGTAACGGATGGGGATCAGCCCTATATGGATAAATGGTGGGTACCCGGTTTGTCAATAGGATATGAACATAGCTTTGTACATCAGGTAGCAGATTTTTTTAAAAGTTTAGAAAATGAAACTCCTTGCTCGCCAACTTTCAGGGAAGCACAGGAAACACAAAAAGTATGTGAGGCAGTCCTCGATTCGGCAAAATCAAGAAGTTGGAAAGATACCGGTGTCTCCTGGTGAGGAGTTAATGCAATAAAATAATAAAACATAATGAGTGAATCAATAAGGGGGTTTTGCCTACATGGAACAGAAAAGATTTTGCCTAATTCTGGTGTTGCAGTGACAAGCAATACCTCAGTTGTAGACATGGAAATACCTGAATTAAAGGAAGGGGAAATTCGGGCGAGGACTTTATATACTGGTATTTGCGGTTCTGATAATAGCGCCGCCTTGGGTAAGTCAAACTTTAATTGGGTAGAACGACCAAGAATTATTGGTCATGAATTTAGTGCAGAAATATTGGAATTAGGACCCGGGGAACATGGTGATGTGAAAGTAGGAGATGTGTTCACACCTTTAGCCATGCTAGGTTGTCAGGATGAGGATTGTCCGGCCTGCAGCGTGGCAAAATGGAATTTATGTCCGTCCAAACAAATCATTGGATTTCATAGAAATGGGGGTTTTGGGCAAGAGGTTATTCTGGAGTCAGATCGGGTAGTACCCTTAATGGAGGGATTAACGCCGGAGCAAGGGGCTTTAGTTGAGCCACTTTCTGTTATAGTCAACGCACTCCATAATAAGTGTAATATAAAACCCGGACAGGATGTAGTAGTTACCGGTTGCGGAATAATAGGTTTAATGTCTGCCGAATTAGCCAGGGCCGCAGGAGCCAGGGTAGCTGTAACGGGGATAGTCCATGATTTGAATGTGCGTTTAAAAAAAGCTTCCGAACGTGGATTTATTACCTTGGTTGTTTCTCCGGAGAATTCTTTAGAATCTCAATTGTCAAAGGGTATAACGGACAATAATGCTATTCCTTTTGCTATAAATGGAAAAGTAGATTTGCTAATTGAATGTTCCGGTGTTCCACAGGTACTTACAGAAGCTATTTCAGTAGTAAGGCCGGAAGGTGACATTTGTGTAATTGCAACTTATCCAAAGGATGTAGAGATCAATGCTACACATCTCACCCGCACATCTTTGAATATGAGGGGCTCAATGGGTTCCTGCCGGGATGATTATATGGTGGCACAAAAGCTAATGGTGACGGGGATATTCCCATCAGAACATTATATTAACCGCTATGCGTTTAATGATATAAGTCAGGCTTTTGAAGATTCGATTTTGGCGAATAACGTAAAAGCTGTTATAAAAATGAACTGATTTAAATCGAGAAATATCAAATAATCTAACAATATTATATGCATACAATTTTCATTACCGGTGGTACGGGTTGTATTGGTTCCGTAACCATAGCTAAATTATTACAGTCGGAGGAAGTTGGGAAAATTGTAGTTGCTGCAAGATCTGGTAATCTGGAGACTTTGAAATTATGGCTGGGTGATGAATTCGATGCCCGTTTGAAGTTTGTTACCCTGGATATTGCAGATTATGAAGCAATATCTGAGCTGCTAAGAGAGGTTAACCCAACACATATTATACATTTGGGGGCTTATCAGAGTCCGGACTGTTCCAAATATCACATTCGTGGTATGGAAATAAATACGGGAGGTACTATGGCCCTTTTTGATGCTGCAGAAAAGCTAGCTAACCTTAAAAGGTTTGTATTTGCCAGTTCCGCTGCCGTTTACGGGATGAGATCCATGTACCCGGAACCAACTATTGCAGAAGACGCCCAGTTGATGCCACCAAATCACTACGGAATCTGGAAGCTGGCCGGAGAACACCTGGCGCGTTTGTTTTATGACAATACGAAGGTACCCACAATATGCCTGAGAATTAATACAACCTACGGGAAAGGAAGGGATAAAGGAAAAACTGCAGCACCTACAAATGCCTTAAAGGCTATTGCTATGGGATCTGTAGCTGGTGATATAATACCTTTTGAAATGCCATATGAGGGAAGGGAGAATTACCATTATGTAGAAGATGTGGGTGCACATTTTGCCGCATGTACTCTGCAGGCTTTTCAGGGTTATGAGGCGTTTAATATTAAAGGAAAGACTATTGCTATTGAGGAGTTTTTGAGCATTATAAAGGAACAGGCCAATTATCTTGGTGTAGGTGAGTATGCTGAACTTTCCATTACCGAGGGGGCACCACCAAATTTGTTCGCCCACGATCTAAGTCATGAGAAAATTGAAAGGACGTTTACTAATTTGCCTTTAACCTCTATTGCCGAAGGGGTGCGAATTTCCCTTGAGGAATTCCAGAAGATGGCGCGTAAAGGAGTTTTGAAATATTCAGTAGAAAGCACATGAACACAATAAGAATTGGATTAATTGGAGCAGGTGATATAGCCGATCTGCATGCTGAGGCCATTAATGGCCTACAGGGTGCCGAACTTGCCGGGCTATGGAACAGAACTCCCGAAAAAGGAAAAATAAAAGCAAAACAATACAATTGTAATGTCTATTCCTCCGTGGAGGATTTGCTTAATGATCAAAAAATAGATGCAGTTTTCATCCTTACCAATATGGAAACGCATTGTGAATATACCGTAAAGGCAGCCATTGCAGGGAAACATATATTGGTTGAAAAACCAGCTGCATCAAGCATACAGGAGTTGGAAAAAATGCAAAAAGCTGTACTGGAGGCTGGGGTAAAATGTATGCCGGTACATAATTACATATATGAATCGGGGATCTTAAGAACCAAATCCATGATTGAGAATGGTAGCCTTGGAGATATCACCCAATTTTATATGATGTATAACATCCATCATGCTGATGACATTAGGGTACGTTATCCGGGTGTAATTCGACAGATATTAACTCACCATTGTTATACGATGCTCTATCTTGCAGGAAAACCTAAGACCATATCCTGTATGAAGCATACCGTGGACAGTACTCTTGCTCCACAGGAGAATGTGGCTATGGCCAATATTCAAATGGAGAATGGAACACTGAGCCATTTATCGGCAAGTTTTGCGAATGACGACCATGCCGGAGATCCCTGGACGTGCATAATCAAGGTAATTGGGACTAAAGGGAGTACCCGATATAGTTATCGCGATTGGGTTATAAACGAACGCAAAGGGGCGCATTCTCAAACCTATTACAGTTATCCTGAATCCATAAAAAATACAGCGAAGCATTTTATTAATAAAGTATTACGCTCCCATGAAGAACCACTTTCGACTTTGGAAGATGCTATTACTTGTCAAAGAATTATAGAAGCATGTGAACGTTCTGAAAAGGAAGGGATTCATGTGAATTTTTGATATATGAACTTTAGATTTATTATTCAATACTAATATGAGGAATAAGAAAAAAACGGGTATCAAAGAACTGTATATAATGCTCATTTTAGCACTAATTGTGGGCTCCTGTAAGAAAAAAGACAATTCCCTGGCCCTTAATAAGGGGGACCATATAGTCCTTATCGGTAATAATCTGGGATCACGGATGATGAATTTTGGTCACTTTGAAACTGAAATGCAGTTGCGCTACCCGGATAGTTTACTATTCATTCGTAATATGTGTGATGGTGGTAACACTCCCGGATTCAGGCCCCACTCGGCACGAAATTCACCCTGGGCATTTCCTGGCGCTGAAAAATTCCAGACAGAATATGCCCAGAAATCAGGAAGCATCGGACATTATGAAACGCCCGATGAATGGTTAAGCAGACTTAAAGCAGATATTATCATAGCATTTTTTGGATATAACGAATCCTTTCAGGGCAAGGAGGGTCTGGAGAATTACAAAGCCGAATTGCATGCTTTTATTCAGCATACCAGGAAACAAAAGTACAATGGTACAGAACCACCACGGTTAGCGCTGGTTTCTCCAATAGCTTTTGCAGACTTATCTGCTCAAAAAGACCTGCCCAATGGTGTGAAAGAGAATCGGAATTTGTCTTTATACGCCGAAGCAATGAGGGAAATAGCGACGGCAGATAGTGTGTTATTTGTAGATGCTTTTAACCCAAGTAATGAATGGTTTAGAAAGGGAACTGAAGAACTTACTTCAGACGGATTTCAATTAAGCGATTTGGGCTATCAAAAGTTTGCGAAGTTACTGAGTGACCAAATATTTGGGAAAAACAAAAGCAAGGCTGAGGAGAATCGCAATTTGGTACATGAAGCTGTAATTGATAAAAACTGGTATTGGCACAACGATTATAAAATGCCCAATGGGGTACATGCCTTTGGTAGGCGCTATGATCCTTTTGGACCCGCTAACTACCCCTTTGAAATAGAAAAAATACGCGAAATGACCGCCATTCGCGATTCCGCAATTTGGGCGGCTGTAAGGGGTAAAAAGACAGATGTAGAAGCCGCCGACGCCAAAACTAAAAAACTTCCACCTGTGGAAACTAATTATGACCCTGGTCAAGGAGATGTTGAGGCAGGTTATTTGTATGGAAAAGATGCGTTAGACAAGATCAAAGTGGCCAAGGGTTATAAATTGGAATTATTTGCTTCTGAAAAGGAATTTACTGACCTCGCTAATCCTGTACAGCTCTCCTTTGACAACCGGGGAAGACTTTGGGTGGGGGTAATGCCCAGCTATCCCCATTACAGACCGGGTGATAGTAAACCTAATGATAAACTGCTAATTTTAGAAGATACAGATAATGATGGCAAAGCCGATAAACAAACCACCTTTGCGGATGGACTACACCTGACAATTGGTTTTGAATTTGCTCCTGAAGGAGTTTACATATCCCAGGGTACCAACCTGGTGTTGTTAAAAGATACAGATGGCGACGACAAGGCAGATGTGAAAGAAATTATTTTAAGCGGATTTGATGACCACGATACGCACCATACAACCAGTGCGTTTACAGCAGATCCATCAGGAGCTATCTATATGGGAGAAGGTGTATTTTTGCATACTAATGTAGAAACGGCGTATGGTCCGGTACGTGCTACCAATGGTGGGTTTTATCGCTATAGTCCACAAAGGCACCACCTGGAGCGGACTGCACAATTGCCAATTCCTAACCCCTGGGGTATTGCTTTTGATGAATGGGGACAAAATTTCTTTGCGCATACTTCCGGCCCGGATGTTACCTGGATGATGCCTGGAACTATTAAACCAAGATATGGTCAGGCCTCTCCTTTGCCTTCAAACCTGATTCAGGAAGAACACCGGGTTCGTCCTACTTCAGGATTGGAATTTATTTCGAGCAGGCATTTTCCGGATGAGGTACAGGGTGATTTGATTATCAATAACACTATCGGATTCCTGGGAACCAAACAGCACACTATGAAAGACGATCCTGAATCATCTGGATATACTAGCGAACATAGGCTGGATTTGGTGACAGCGGACGATACTAATTTTCGCCCGGTAGATATGGAGTTTGCTCCTGATGGGTCATTATATTTAATAGATTGGCATAATGTGTTGGTTGGGCATATGCAGCACAATGCACGGGATCCGTTAAGAGATCATGTTCACGGCAGGATTTATCGTATGACTTATCCTTCACGACCCCTGGTAGAGCCCGCAAAGATAGAGGATGCCACGGTGGGCGAACTATTGGATAATTTAAAGTTACCGGAGTATAGAACACGCTATCGGACACGAAGAGAACTACGTGCCAGGGATTCCGATGAAGTATTGGCCAAAATTAAAGGTTGGGTCGGTGACCTCGATAAAAATGATAGCAGGTATGAGCATCAAATCCTGGAGGCCTTATGGGTAAGTTGGGGGTTAAACCAAATTGATGATGATCTTTTAAGGCAACTTTTAAATGCAGAGGATTACAGAGCCAGGGCTGCTGCAGTAAGGGTTTTGAGATATTCTGGTCATCAAATACCTGACCAGGCAGAACTTTTAATGACTGCGGCTAAGGATGATAATCCACGTGTACGACTGGAGGCCTTTGTGGCAGCTTCATGGTTAGAGAAGGAATCTGGCCTGGCTGTACTTGAAGCTGCAGGCCAAAAACCTCTGGATGATTGGATGAAGCTTCCTTATGAGGCTGCGATGGCACATTTAAATGACCATAATATGGGACAGGACCCGGAAACAAAAGGTATAAAAACGGATCTTGAAGGAAAAGAACGGGAATTGTTTGTTAAAGGGGAAGAGATCTATAAAAGGGAAGGATTTTGCATTACCTGCCATCAACCGGATGGAAAAGGTTTAAGTGCATCTCAATTTCCACCATTGGCCGGGGTTGAATGGGTTACCGGAAGTGAGGAGCGTCTTATTAAATTAACACTCAAAGGAATTATGGGGCCTATTGATGTACAAGGGAAAACATATCCGGGGCAGGTTCCTATGACCCCATTTGGCGGTATGCTAAACGATGAAGAAATAGCCTCGGTACTTACTTTTGTAAGAAATGCCTTTGGTAATAAAGCATCTGCCATTGTACCCGAAAAAGTGAAGGAAGTAAGAGATAATATTAAGGATAAAGAAGGTTTTTACTCTGCGGAAGAGCTTTTAAAGGTACATCCAATGAATTAATTATCTGCTTGAAATTCAAAGATTTTATCCATTAATAGCCACTTTTCACCAGGTTGAGCAAAGGGTAAAGCCTGCTGATAATTCCACATTAAAACCTCCCAATCCTGCACTCTGTCGTTATCGGCATCCATCCTGGCCTTTTTCTCGAATGAAAAATGATCATCAACTTCTATAATCATAAATAAACGATTTCCAAGGCGATAGATTTCCATGTGGTTAATGCCAGAATTTGAAAGACTGTTTAAGACCTCAGGCCATACATTATTATGATACTCCTCGTACTTAGCAATTAGTGCATCGTCATCTTTAAGATCCAATGCCAGACAATGTTTTCTCATATTTTAATTTTGGTTAATTCCTTTCAAATTCAGAGCTCTGAATCAAAAACAAGCGTATCCAATTCGGTTGCTTTCCAAGGCGTTATTTTTCCCTGCGTACGAAATCTTATTCTGCCAACGGTACCATTGGAGATGGCCTCCGCAGAATTCCCCCAGCTATTTCTTATATAGGTAGAAATGGCGGCTATGTCCTCATTCTGCAGTGTAGAGAATGAAGGCATATTGGGTAATATATCCGGAATCCCATATTCCCTACCATTAACTAAAACAGGCCCTTCCATACCGTGTAATAAAATCATAGCCAGTTTTTCTTTATCACCTGTAACCCATTCAGATTGCTTTAATGGTGGAGCAAATCTGGCCATACCCTCTCCCTGAGTTCCATGGCAATTAGCACAAAGATTTATATATTTTTGTCGGCCGGAGGCCATAACGCTCTGGTCAATTTCAATTAAGTTTTGTTTGGAGTCAGCGGCTTTCATTGGTTTGCCCGGCCAGATGAATAATTTTTCCAAGTTGGCCAACATATTTTGATCTGTCTTTTCCAAGGCTTTTAGCTTTTGGAAAACAGGAGGTTCATGAGTAAGTTCAATTTTGGCATCATCCTGTGATGCAGAACTGTTGAGGATTCCATTTACAATGGCATTGGTCACCCATTGAGTTTTTTGGGTTTGAGGGGAATTCAATTTGTTCAAAATGGGTAGAATTTCTTCTTCAGCTCCCTTTGAAGCAATTACTCCAACCAGCATTTCAATAAATATTTCGCGATTCTGATCATAAGTATTCCATTCCTCGTCAGATAACAAGTTATTGAAAAAAGCAAACTCCCTATCGAACATACTGCTCATAACTACATCACGCGCCACAGGATTCTGATCGTATTCTTCAAGGAATTTCTTTGAAATACTATAAGCAGATTCTGCTTCTAATAGGTCGGAAGTCAATACCATTTGCATCTTTAAAATGGGTTCTGCCTGACCATATGTGCTAGAAATAAATTGTTGTATTACTTCACGTACATCTGGTTGTTCAACAACTAAATTGGAAGAAAGACGAAGAGCAGTCTGTGCTACTATTGGGTCTGCAGCATGCAGGGCAGTGAGGTAAGGTTTTGAATCTGTATTTCCTAATCCCTCAAGGGTCCATAGTGCATGGAGTTGCCCTAAAGAGTTATCCGAAGAAAGAAGATTTTCTAATTCCGGAACAATAGTAAGATCCCCACTTTCTACCAGTAAGCGCTGGGCCATATCTCTGGTCCATCCATTTGTGTGCTTTAAAAGCTTAACAAGCTCTGCCGGTTTTAATTTGGAAAGATCCTCTGCTTTTTCTGCTGTATTTTTTTTTGAAGTAATGCGCCATATGCGACCCATATTTATCGGTTTGTCGAGTTTCCGCTTTAAGCTTACTTCCCGCAGATATTCTGTCATATAAGGTCCGTGCTGAATTATACCTTTATACATATCCACCACATAAAGTGCGCCATCCGGCCCTGAAGCCAGAGAAATGGGTCGAAATCGCTCGTCTGTTGAAGCAAGAAATTCACGATTCTCATAAATGCCTGAAGCGCTTAACATAAATCCATCTTCAAGTACTGAATTTCTCTTGATCAGGTTACCGGTTGGTTCACAAACAAAGGCATTTCCCATATATGAATCAGGAAGGACATCCCCACGGTAAATTAAAGGTCCACAAGCCGATGCAAATTCCAGCAATTTTCCTTCTTCATCCAAGGTCCCCGGAACATAACCGCGGTTTACCGCTGTATTACTTCTAATGGGATATATTTTCCGATCGAGTGTCAGTCCATGATCTATACCACTGCTGCTTTTATGATGTTTATTTCTTTGAAGCGCATTTGGAGGGACAAGATCTGCATGTAATTGTGACCAATTATAATTATAAAACAAACGTCCCGAATTATCATGACAAATTCCCCATTGTCCCCTGAATTCGGTTTCTTCTTTAATCCATTTAGAATCAATTTTCCGGTAGCGGCTTTTAGATTTGGCATTGTAATACCAATTGTCCATTCCTCTCCAAAGCGCATTGGCCGAATGTTCAGGCATTCCTTGTCCGCCATATGTAGGATCAATCAATGTTTTTGTATCTGCTTTAAAATCCCCATCAGTATCCTCTGCAAACCAAAGTGGAATATTTTCGGCAACAAGGGCTCCTCCGTTGACCACTGCAATGGCTCTTGGAAGCACCAGACTATCTAAAAATATGGTACTCGCGTCCATTTGGCCGTCACCATCGTTATCAAATAATACGCTAACTCTTCCTACAGGATCTTTTTCCCCGGTGCCGTCAATATCGCGCATAAAACCTATCATTTCAACCACCCACAACCTGCCAGCCTCGTCAAAAGAAATTGCCACAGGGTCTTGTACAAGGGGCTCAGCTGCCACTAGTTGAATTTCAAGATCGGGATCCGCAAGTTCAAAAGATTGAAGGGCTTGAGAAGGCGATAAAGGAGGAGAGGGATCTTGTTTACAGCTCTGAAAAATCATCAATAATCCATAGCAGGATAATATTGATAGTAGATGAAAAAATATTTTATTTTTCCTGAGCATGAACCTTTAGAATTCTATTGCGATTATATGATAAACGTGGCTACATATACAAGTAATGCTGCGAATGAGCCAACGACAAATGTACCCAGGGTATATACTTTATATCCCGTTTTCACATCTATACCAGAGAACTGAGTAAGGATCCAAAATCCACTATCATTTGCATGGGAAACTACCATCGCACCTGCGCCTATAGCTGCAACAACCAAAGCTTTATCTACTTCTGATACAAAACCTAATGAAAGCAATAATGGAGCAATAATTGAGGCAGTTGTTATAAGTGCCACTGTTGATGAACCTTGTGCTGTTTTAATTGCAGCACATAACATGAAGGGAAGCCAAATACCAAGATTGGCTGTAGAGAGCGTATCTGCAAGCGTAGTGGCAATCCCACTATTCTGTAATATGGTTCCAAAGATACCTCCTGCACCGGTAATAAGGATAATGTTTGAAGCATCTGTCAGGGCATTCCCAACCCAACCAGTGGTAGATAAAATAGTTTTATCCCACTTCTTTGGGAGTAAAAAGGCGAAAAGCATACCAATTATAAGTGCAATAACCGGAGAACCAACAAAGGAAATAAATTTAACCCAGGCAGTTTCCGCCTGGCCTTCAGCCAAATTAAATTCTACAAGAGATTTCCCTACAATGAGTAAGATTGGAATTAATATGGGTAAAAAAGATTTAAATGCATTGGGTGCTTGCTTAATTTTTTCCTTAATCTCATCTTCTGAAATTTCGGGATTTGGATCAATGTAATGCTTAGACCCCATTTTCTTGCAGTAAAATACTGCTACCACTAGTGAGATAAGACCAATGATTAGACCAATTAGCATTACCAGCCCTACGTCTGCGCCAATTATTCCTGCAGCCGCAATAGGACCAGGGGTAGGAGGCACCAATACATGCGTGATCATCAGCCCTAGAATTAAAGCCGTAGCGGTTCCAACAATCGATAAGCCGGCCCTTTTAGAAAGGCTTTTGTTTAATGGGTTGAGAATTATGAATCCACTATCCGCAAATACGGGTATAGAGACCACAAAACCAACTAATCCCATAGCTTCATGAACGCGGTTTTTACCAATTATTTTAAGGATTATTTCCGCCAGTTTATAGGCACCTCCTGAATGCTCAAGAAAGGCACCAATTATAACTCCCAGGACAATGACCACTCCAATTTTACCCAAGGTGATGCCGAATCCGTCATTTATAGATTGTACTATTATGTTCAAGTCCATACCTGAAAGGAGGCCAAAGAAGATGGCCGCACCCAGCAGTGCTAAAAATGGGTGAACTTTTAATTTAGCTGTGAGGAATACGATGATTGCCACACTCAAAAGGAGTAATAAAATAGTTGTCATAAAGTGATTGGTTTAGTGTGCATCTCGTTTTACCACGGAACTTGATTTTCCTACTAAAAAATCAAAATCTGCGCCCAGATGGGCCTGTTGCACGGTTCTAGTATATAAGTTGGTATATCCTCTGTCTGCGGGTTGCTGAGGGGGTGTCCAGGCCGCTTTTCTTTTTTCCAGTTCAGGCTGTTCCACTTCCAAATGCAATTTCCTGTTAGGAACATCAAGGATAATATAGTCTCCGGTTTGCACCAAGCCCAAAATCCCGCCTATTGATGATTCCGGAGAAACATGTAAAACTACGGTACCAAAAGCAGTACCACTCATTCTGCCGTCCGAGATACGAACCATGTCTTTTATCCCCTTTTTTAATAACTTTTCGGGTAAATCCACATTACCAACTTCCGGCATACCGGGATAACCAACAGGGCCGGCTCCTTTTAGCACAATTACGCTGTTTTCATCTATTTCCAAATCAGGCCTGTCTATATTAGCATGGCAATCCTCAATAGTTTCAAAAACTACCGCCCTTCCCCGATGTGTCATTAGTTCCGGAGTTGCTGCCGAGGGTTTTATTACAGCCCCATCTTCACATAAGTTGCCATATAATACTGCAATCCCTGCTTCTTCAATAAAGGGTTGGTCAATTGCTGCAATTACCTCGTAATTATAACATTCCGCTTTTTTATTATTCTCTCCTATTGGTTTGCCATTAACGGTTAAGGCATCGTTGTGGAGGTGATCTTTCATTTGATTGATGACAACCGGTAAACCGCCGGCATCAAAAAAGTCCTCCATCAGGAATTTACCTGAAGGCATTAGATTTACCAGTAAGGGTATTTTACTGCCAAGCGTGTCAAATTCCTTTAAATGAAGTGGAACCCCAATTCTTCCCGCAATAGCTTGCAGGTGAATAATAAAATTAGTGGAACCTCCTACCGCGGCATTTAATTTTATGGCATTTTCAAAGGCCTCGCGAGTGAGGATTTTAGATAGCTTCAGGTCTTCTTTTACCATTTCAACTATCCGTCTTCCAGATAGTTGTGCCAATACCTTTTTGCGCGAGTCAACGGCAGGTATAGCCGCAGCACCTGGTAAAGTAAGCCCAAGAGATTCAACCATGCAAGCCATAGTGGAAGCTGTTCCCATAGTCATACAATGTCCTGCGCTTCGTGCCGAGCATATCTCGGCTTCAATCTGATCTTCCGGAGTAAAACCCTCATTTTTAATCTTGTCTTTTAAGGTCCATACAAATGTACCCGATCCTATACGTTCTCCTTTGTATTTTCCATTTAACATAGGTCCTCCAGGCACCACAATTGTAGGGAGGTCAACGCTACAGGCCCCCATTACGGTAGATGGTGTGGTCTTGTCGCACCCCGTTAGAAGAACAACTCCATCAAGTGGGTTAGCACGTATACTTTCCTCGGTATCCATACTTGCCAGGTTTCTGAAAAGCATTGCTGTTGGGCGCATTAATATTTCCCCCATACTAGTGACCGGGAATTCAAAAGGGACACCACCAGCTTCCAGAACCCCCTTTTTAACAAACTCGGCAAATTCTCTTAAATGACCATTACATGGAGTTAGTTCGGACCAGGTATTACAAATACCAATTACAGGTCTTCCATTGAAATAATCATTTGGATAACCCTGATTACGGAGCCATGACCTGTGAATGAATGCCGATTTTGGATCTCCGGGGTTAAACCAATCTTCACTTCTCAATCTTTTTTGCTTATCTTTTTCCATTAACTGATACTTCTAAGGTGGAAACACTTAATATTTTAGATTAACATTAATCATTTATACGGAAATCAAGGTATCATCTTTAAAGCAGTTAACAAAATGGATTGCGTATTTATTTCGATACCAAAGTCTTTTTTGCTAAATATTAGCAGGTACTGAAAATCTTTTGTTACTTTTAGTTATATACTATTATGATGTGATTACGGACTGTTTTGTTTTACAGATTAACTGCAGAAAAGTTTTCATTTGTTATTTGAATGAATCACAGGGTTTCTTTTTGAACGGATAAGAATAAAATAATGGACAATTGTTAATTTGATCTTATGAAACGAAGGAGTTTTATTAAAAAAAGCAGTTCAGCGGGATTACTCACTTTATCTATTCCGGCAATTCCTTCTTTTTCTCCTTTAGTTGCTGAAATGAGGTTTGGGATTGCAGAAGCTTCCTATGTGCAGCGTAGATATGGAAAATTAGATAGCAAAATCTACCCCCCTTTCACTGACTCTTTACAAATGATTGAACATTGTAGTTCTGCAGGATTTGGCGGTGTACAATTTAGTGTCAAAGGTTGGGATGCTGAGTATGCCAAAAAGGTAAAAAATAGAGTTGAGGAATTGGAGCTCTTTCTTGAAGGCCAGATTAGGTTACCAAAAGACGATTCAGATCTTCAAAGGTTCACTGCTGAGGTATCAGTTGCAAAAGAAGCAGGAGTAGATATTCTTAGGACAGCCTGCCTTTCGGGCCGCAGATATGAGACCTTTGATACCATGGGTGCTTTTCAGGAATTCAGGACAAAATCAATTAATTCCTTAAAGCTGGCAGAACCCGTTGTTCGCAAATTAGGTGTTAAGCTTGCAGTAGAGAATCATAAGGACTGGCGGATTACTGAAATGATAGAAATATTGAAACTGATTGACAGTGAGTGGGTAGGGGTCAATCTGGATACCGGCAATAACATCTCCCTGCTGGAAGATCCAATGGAGGTGGTAGAAGCACTAGCTCCTTATGCTTTTACAGTCCATTTAAAAGATATGGCTGTTACGGAATATGAAGATGGATTTTTACTGGCTGAAATTAATTTAGGACAAGGATTTTTGGATCTTGATAAAATGATTACTGTGATAAAAAATCATAATCCGGATATTAGGTTTAATTTGGAAATGATCACCAGAGATCCCTTGAAAATCCCATGTTTAACAAAGGGTTATTGGGCAACATTTGATGAAATTTCTGCCAGTGAATTGGCCGGGTTTCTTTACAAGATTAAAAAGCAAAAAAGTTCGTCACCATTAACCGTGATATCCAAAAACTCAGCAGATGACAGACTGGCTCTGGAAATAGAGAATAATAAAGCTTCACTAAAATACGCCAGGCAACGTTTGGGCTTTATTTAAAAAAACATAAGAATATGACAGATACTCGTTTACCCGGAATAAAACAATTTGACATGAAAGGGCGAATAGCCATGATTACTGGTGGTTCCAAAGGTCTTGGGTTGGCAATGGCGGCCGGTCTGGCATCCGCAGGTTGTTCAACTGCACTAGTGAACAGAAATTTGGAAGAAGGTATCAGTGCAGCGGAAGAACTTAACAAGGATTTTGGAGTAAAGGCTAAGGCCTATTCTGCTGATGTTACGAATTTAAAACAGGTAGAGGCCGTTGTAAAGGAGATTGAAAATGATTTTGGTAAAATAGATATATTAATTAATAGTGCCGGGATTAATATCAGGGGGGCCATAGATGAATTAAGTCCGGAGGATTTTAACCAGGTTATGAAGGTTAATGTAGAAGGTACCTGGAACACCTCCCGTGCGGTCACACCTCAGATGAAACAAAATAACTACGGAAGAATTATTAATATGGCTAGTACCTTGGGATTAGTAGGTCTGGCAAATCGTACTCCATATGCCACGAGTAAAGGAGCTGTGGTTCAAATGACCAGAGCACTGGGATTGGAGCTGGCACCTTTTAATATTACCGTTAATGCGATATGCCCGGGGCCTTTTTTAACAGAAATGAACATCCCGATTGCCAATACCGAAGAAGCAAAGAATTTCATTGTTGGGGCTACAGCGGTCGCCCGTTGGGGAGAGTTACGCGAAATACAAGGAGCAGCCATTTTTTTAGCCAGTGATGCAGGCAGCTATATGGTAGGTTCTATGCTTACCGTAGATGGGGGTTGGACGGCAAAATAAACAGATCTAATATAGACCCATTTAATTAAAACTTTCTTTCTTTTATTGCTAAGTAACAGTTGTTACACAAGCTGAATTTATGACTTATGTCATATTTTTCGGCACTTCCTATAATTAATTTTACATCATTAAATACAGGTCAAAATTCCTGTATTCAGAATTATAAAAAGGTAAGTAGTCATGAAAAATTTAGTTATATTAGGTGCAGGGACTTCCGGAACCATGATGGCCAATCATTTGGTATCCAGTCTGCCTAAAGGAGAGTGGAAGATTTCCATTGTAGATCAGTACAAAACCCATTATTACCAGCCTGGGTTCTTATTTCTTCCTTTTGATATTTATACTACAAAACAGGTTAAGAAAAAAGGGTCCAAATTTTTACCTAAGGGTGTTAACTATATCCAGGAAAAAATAGATCTCATTGTACCTGAAAACAATAAAGTACTCCTTGCTGATGGCCAGGAGTTGTTGTACGATGTTTTAATTGTAGCGACAGGAACGAAAACTGTACCTGAAGAAATAGAAGGTATGAAAGGGCCAAAATGGTATAAAAACATCTTTGATTTCTATACCTATGAAGGTGCCAAAGCACTCAGGAATAAATTTAGAACCTGGGAAGGTGGAAAACTGGTGGTCCATATAACCGAAATGCCCATAAAATGTCCGGTAGCTCCTTTGGAATTTGCATTTTTGGCAGATTCCTATTTTAAAAACAAAGGGATGAGAGATAAGGTAGATATAACCTTTGTAACACCGCTGGATGGTGCTTTTACAAAACCACGGGCTACGGAAACCCTTCATTATTTGTTGGAAGAAAAAAACATTAAAGAAGTTACAGATTTTAATATTGAGCGTGTTGATTACGAGAATAATAAGATCATAGATTACGCGGATACTGAGGTGGAATACGACCTTTTAGTAACCGTCCCTACGAATATGGGCGATCCATTACTGGAACGCTCAGGCCTGGGAGATGATCTGAATTACATTCCAACTAATAAAACGACATTACAGTCTACAGATCATGAGAATATATTTGCTATAGGTGACGCTACTAATGTACCAGCATCAAAAGCAGGTTCAGTAGCCCATTTTGAAGCTGAAATCTTGACGGATAATATATTGAGATATATAAATGGTGAGGAGTTAAAAGAAGATTTTGATGGTCATGCCAATTGCTTTATTGAAACCGGAGGAGGTAAAGCATTATTGATTGATTTTAACTACACCACCGAACCGGTTGAAGGTACATTTCCCTTTCCTGGAGTAGGTCCTTTAAGGCTTTTAAAAGAGAGCAGAATGAATCATATGGGTAAGCTAGCATTCCGCTGGATATATTGGAATATGCTGTTAAAGGGTGTCCCTATACCATTTGTTGACGCACAAATGTCTGAAAAAGGTAAACAAATAGAAAAAGTTCAATAGATAATTATAAACTAAAAAAACATGAAAAAAATAATAGCAGATCGCGAAATTGATGTAAACGAAGAAGGGTATCTAGTCGATTTTAATCAGTGGGATAAGGACGTTTGCGCTTATTTGGCAGATGAACAGGGTATTTCCATGACAGATAAACATTGGGAAGTTATAGAGTACCTACAAGATAAACACCATAAAGAGGAACCTCTATCAATCCGTGGTATTAAGAAAAGCGGTGTCATAAACATTAAAGAGTTCTACAGTTTATTTCCTGGAGGACCTCTTAAAAAGTCTACTTTGATAGCAGGGATCCCTAAACCAAAGAGTTGTATCTAACTAATTAAAAGGTAATCTAAGATTTTAATAAAATCATAAAAAAAATAGAGATGAGCGAAACTAGCGTAAAAGAGATGAGCGAAACTAAAGTAAAAGAGACGAACGGAACTAAAGTAAAAAAGATGCTTTTTATTCTTTCCAAGGGTACCATAGAAAATGCATATGCAGCATTTGTTATGGCAAATGGAGCCAGGATGGAAGGTATTGAATCGGAAATATTTTTCACTTTTTTTGGACTGGAAACAATTCAAAAGAAAAAATTAGAACACTTACGTACGGCTACCGTTGGTAATCCAGCTTTACATATGCCAACTATGTTAGGTGGTCTGCCTGGAGTAGAGGCATTGGCTACTAAAATGATGAAGAAGGAAATGGAAAAATTAGATATGCCTCCTATTGGTGAGTTCCTTGAAATTTTGTCAGACTCCGGTTGTAAACTATGGGGCTGTAAACTGGCCGTTGACATGTTCCACCTGAAAGAAGAAGATTTAATTGATGAATTGGATGGAGTAATAACTATTGGGGACTTTTATGGCAGAGCTAATGAAGAAGGCACCCATTTATTATTTATTTAAATACGATGAGTTAATAAAAAAAATAGGTTCCATTATTAGATTGTTTTAAACCCTGCCGATTTCTTTTGGCAGGGTTTTTTTAAATGAAGTATTTTGGAGTCTTTGACTAGTTTAATACTTGAGCTATTATAAATTAAATTCTATATAAGGCAGGGAGTGTAACTTAGGAAGATAACAAGGAAAACAAAAAAGGGGCGCCGTAATTGGCGCCCCTTTTTTGTTTTACTCATCCTAATTCGGTGTATACCAAATTGGACTGGTATAGGCACGCTCCTGCTGGCTTGTTGGAGCACCCTCAGGTATTTCCTTCCCAAAACGGAAGGCATCATATAAATACCAGGGGGGTGTCGGAATTTCCATTACTCTGACATAATAGAATGCCCTTTCAGAAGGATCAAAATCCGGGTCTGTCCAAACTGTAGCCAGTTCAGATGCGCCTATGGTATTTGTCCAACTTGCCGTAGCAATATCCACTGTATTACCCACAGCAGGTAACTTGCCATCACGTCCAAGTTTGCGATCACCCGACCAAGCCACATCATAGACTTTTTCATGGGTTTTACCATCAGCGTCGAGCCATCCTTTAATAATTTGCATACGATCCAGGTTGGCCCCAATGGCATCCCGGATGGCATAGATCATAAAATTTGGCGATTTGCCAGAAGGAGGATTTACCAGATCACCTCCCATAGGAACGCCTTTCGCATAACCAGCGAAAGCTGGTTCCCGGCTTTGGATGTCTTCAGCTGTATATTCCCAGCCACCAAAGAAACGCACCATCATCCGTGGACCAGTAGTAGCATAAACTTCTTTACGGTGCATGGCATCCCATATAGACTCTCTGGTATTCTCTTTAGCCCAAACCCCAGTAATCCCAGCTGCAAGTTGTGACCAACCCAATATTTCTCCATTTTCATTTTTCATAAAGGGATGTGTCATCCTTTCCGGAGAAGGTTCGTAACCCGTATGTTTTCCAAAAAAATTATTTTCCTCAGATGTTGTCAATGAAGTATGACTATCTGTAGCACCCTGCAATCCGAATTTATAAGGATTTGTTCCAAACTTTTCCTCCAGGACCAGTCCATTTTTAAGAGCTTCACGGGTATACTCATACTGAAGCATATCATCCGTTTTTGCCTCTGATAGATCCAAATTACCTATATCCCATTTATAGTAGTCTGCAAACTCATCATTTACCGAGAGAAAAGGATGCGTTTCGCCGTCTCCTTTTATTTGCGTTATTTCATAAGTGCGTTCCCATTTGGCACGCTGCTCTACATAAAATTGGTCAAGTTTTTTACCCGTATACTGTGCGTCAATTGGAAACATAATACCATTGGACAGGTTTCCATTATGAGCTAAAGTTTGCACTTGTCCCCCGGTTTTAGCTACATAGTCTTCGAGATACTTATAAAGATCCAGAGGATCAGTACTTCCAACGGGGGCCTGAGTCGTAAATGGCACGACTTGTCCTGCCTTTTCTGCTCCATCACGAAAAATCACGTTTCGATGCATGTTTCCGCCCCTAACCAAAGAAGTCCACTCAAAACCTATAAATGCAGTAAAGTGCCCCGGATCATTAAATTCCTCCGCCGCGGCAATTACATCTTCCCATATAGTTTCATACCTTTTAGCACCTGGTGAATAATTCCCAAAAAGTTCAGGATCTACCTCTCCCTGTGAAAAGGTAGTAATCAGGTTCAAGGTAGCTTCAACAGCCTCTTGTCCTCCTGCCCTAAAACCCTTAGACCAACGTTCACCCTGTTCATATTCCATTACAAATGGCTCTGCCGCTAAAAGATCTGTAACAAATCCCAAACCATCTGAATGATCAGCTATAACCAGCCAATCTAAAGGCCTGGCCAATCTGGCTTGCTGGCCTGAAGAAGCTGTTACTTCTTCACCTCTGGCAAATCGATAAGCATCACGCACACCCAGCCGGTTTCCAAATCCACCGGCATCCATGGATAGTCCCGTATGCAAATGGGTTTCTCCAAATAAGGGTAAGGTTGCAAATTCGCGTTTCGCATATGGTGAATAGGTTTCCCCGGTATATTTAGTAGAAAGAATACGTCGCATATCTTCCTCAGTATTGGTGGTTTCACCCACCTTTAAAGGTCCTTGTGAACCAGTCACGGTCTGAGAATCTGTCTTAGATTCTTTGGATTTGTCTTGAGTACATGAAATAATGAGTGAAAATGAAATAAGTAATACAATTAATCCGGATAACAATTTCATAATTTTATCAATTAAAGTGAGCAAAATAATTTGAATATTGAAGGGGAATAATTCTATATAAATATACTTATTTATTGAATTCTAAGCAATGTCTATGTGAGTTATTTTTATGATGTACAAATAAAAGTATGATGTGTGAATAAATGAATTAAAATATGAGTTCATTTATTGCTAATCATCATTTCTTCCTCGTAAGCTGCCATATTCAATATATTAAAAATTTGGAGGCATAAGGCGGGATATGCGTAAAACAATTTATATTTGAAACAATTCGCTAAGTATTGGATTTATTTTTATTTGAACTATTTAAATTGGGTAATTACTTTATGTTGAGATTAACCTCTTTTGGCCATATCAGATGAAAAATAAATATTAATTGTACCAATCAAATGGAAAATATTAAAGAAAGAAACAGTGCCGGCAGCATCATAGCTGTTACTTGTATACTCTCATTGCTTTATGCAATACTCAGATACCATGTAATGGGCCCTGTACCCTGGAAAGATTTTCCATTTTTTATTCTCAATAAAGGAATCTCACTCGCTGCTTTTGTATTAATTACCTTCAATTTTAGTCTGGGACCTTTGAACAATCTTGGCGCGAGGGTAGGGGAAGGCTGGTTAAACGCCCGCAAAGCTATTGGTATGACAGGATTTCTACTGGTGCTAATTCATGCCCTTATAAGTTTTATGATATTTAAGCCGGCCATATTTGGAAAATTTTTTGAAGCCGATGGGACACTTACTCTTCTGGCAGGAATAAGTATGCTAGGAGGAGTTTTAGGTTTTGTAATTCTTTGGGCTTATAATTTGAGTTTTCAGACCCACTTAAGTGAAGATAAAGCATTTATTAGATTTATTACCTCCCGAAACTTTTTGCTGGTAGCTTTATTATTTGGTATAATCCATATCTTTTTTATGGGTTACCCGGGTTGGATGAACCCGTCTGGATGGCACGGTGGCCTTCCTCCAATTAGCTTAGTGGCATTTGCTATTTGCAGTTTGGGTTATATCATTAATCTTATAGGAAGAAAATAAACTAAAGTATTATGAAATCGTTTATTAAACAGCCCTTGGTTCATTTCCTTTTAATCGGACTTGGATTTTTTCTGATCTTTAATTTTTTTGGCTATGGAGATAAATTAGATTCCAAAACCATTGTTGTTGATAAGGAATCTTTGATGACTTATTTACAATACCGTTCCAAAGCATTTAACACCCAGGTCTTTGAAGATAAACTGGCTTCAATGACAAAAGAAGAGCAAGAAAGTCTTATTAGTGAATACGTAAGGGAGGAAGCCCTTTATCGTGAAGCTATGGCCATGGGACTCGATAAGGAAGATTATATTATTAAAAGGAGAATGATTCAAAAAGTAGAGTTTATTTCACAGGGAATAGCAGAAGCAGTTACGGATATGACTGATGAGCATATTAAAACGTATTATAAAGAAAATATGGAAGACTATTTTGTTGAGCCTATTGTTACTTTCACCCATGTGTTCTTTGATTCTCAGAAATGGTCACCAATGGAAGCCATGAAAAAGGCCGAGGCCGAGGTGAAATATTTAAATAACCATAATATTACATTCAGCGAGGCTCCCGGCAGAGGTGACCGGTTTTTTTATCATACCAACTATGTGGAACGAAACCTGGAATATGTAGAAAATCATTTTGGGTCGGCTATGACCAAAACTATCTTCGAATCCGACTCCTCGGATAAGAAATGGCTGGGTCCATTTCAATCTCAATACGGTTTGCACATAGTGATGCTCACAAAAAAAGTAGCAGGCAAATATCCTGACTTGGATGTTGTCATAGACAGGGTAACAGAGGATGCCAGAAGGGAATACACACGAAAGAGAAGTGATGAAAACATTCAAGAGATTATTGATGAATATGAAGTAAAACTCGTATACGATCTCCAATCAAAGGCTGAAAAATAGGTTAATGATAAAAATAAGTTTTGATCTTGTGTACAAAATTTAAGACGTTAAATCCTTTATATAGTAGATGGCTACATTAATAAAAAAAATCATTACTCTTAGCATTTTTCTTATCCTTGCTACGGTTAGTTGGGCTCACGAATCCCGTCCCCTTTTCGTTGAAGTTAGCGAAAAGGAACCCGGTGTTTATGAACTACAATATAAAATCCCTCCTACCATACCGGAGTTTAATCTACCTGAGATAGGTCTATCAGATTCTTACAAAGCATTAGATCGATTAGCTGTGTATCAAACAGAAAGCGGCTTCATTAAAAAGCAGACTTTTAAATCAACTATAGCACTCAACGGAACTCTGATAAGTATTAAGTACCCGGTAATGAATCCTTCGGTGGCTTCTATTATTAAAGTTAGCTTGTTGAATGGACAGAAATTTACTAAACTTTTAGGACCTGACGAATTGATATGGCGAGTACCGCAAGAGGAAAGCTTTGCCGCTGTGGCCCGGCAATACAGCATTTTAGGCATCAAACACATACTTGAAGGCTGGGATCATCTATTATTTTTAATTTGCCTTATGCTGGTGGCAGGAATAGGTAAAAAACTGTGGATCACCATTACCGGATTTACCATTGCACATTCAATAACCCTTGCCTTGTCTGCATTAGATGTAGTGCGTTTACCTATCCCTCCTGTTGAGGCTGTAATTGCGCTTAGTGTAGTATATCTTGCAGTGGAAATTACACTACAGAAAAAGGATTCGCTTACTTATAGATATCCTATAGCGGTATCTTCATCTTTTGGGCTCCTGCATGGTTTTGGTTTTGCCGCTGTTCTGTCTGATATAGGGCTTCCTCAAATTGAGGTAGTTACCAGCCTGTTGTTCTTTAATGTTGGGGTAGAATTGGGACAGATCATTTTTGTTCTTGGGATTTTACTATTGTGGCTATTAATCCGTAAAATATCTTTTGATAAAAATTTGAATTCCAAATTTAAATTCAAAAGGGTTGCTTTAGAAAAGTCAGCAGCTTATTTCTGTGGTTGCCTGGCTAGTTACTGGATGATTGAAAGATTGTACGGCTTTTTTATTTGAGTAGAACTTTAAGCATTGCATCACAAAATAATTCTTGGACATTGAAGAATTAGGGTAATTATGATTATTTGATGTGAATCACTTCTCGAAACAGCCAAATCGTATTCATAAAAAACGGCGCCATAATTGGCGCCGTTTTGAACTAGGATAATTCTAGTTGATGGATTATTAATTAAGGAATTTGTAACTCGCTCCAACCATAAGCATGGAAGTTGTCATATCATAAGAAACTTCACTGCCGGGAACAGCTCCGTAAGGAGGGAAGCTGGATACTAACTCAGGATTTAGGATTGGTCCTGAAGTGGCTTCTCCACTAAAGCCCATATGGTAAACTCCATCAATGGCCCAACGATCGCTTATTTCATAACTCAAGCCCAGTTGAAATGCATTTTTAATGATGGCCGTGGCTGGTACGTTAAAGAACGCTACATCACTGCCAATTGGATTAGAACTATAGGTATATCCAAGCCTTAAAGGTAATCTGTCAACACCTTTGTATTGAATACCAGCTGAAACAATACTAATGTTATCCCAGCCAAATCCGGCAACGGAGGCTGTTGGTGTCCAGCCTACAGTAGAAAATCCGTCAGTTTTATCATATTGAACATATCTGTAATCTAAAGCCAGATCAAATTGGCCAGGAGAAAAACCGAGGCCTACGGACCAGATAGCGGGGTAATCCATTTTGAATTCATTTTCACCGGTACTTGAATCCAGATAGGTGTTATCAAATTTAAAATCGCCAAACGATTGCTTGGTTTTATAAGAAGCACCTGCAGAGAATCCGTTCCCGGAATCATAGAATAGGCCCAATTGCCCTCCAAAACCAAAAGCTGTTGAATTGTCTGTTGATGGATATCCTGCTAATGTTGGATTAGCTGTTGGGTTTGGGATTAATTTTAAAGTTGCGTAATTAAAAGTGGGTTGAAGACCTATGGAAAATTTATCCGATAATTCATATGCATATGTGAATCCTAATTGCAGTAAATTATAGTTAGATTCTATTCGTCCAAATCCACCCATGCTTTGAGGCATATTAATAGGATTAGTAGTGCTTTCAGGGAAAGTAACCCCAAATCCGCTGATACCAAAAGCAGACGCGCCAAATGTATGTCGGCTGCCTTCTTTTCCCCATACCATTGCCAAAGCTGGCAGAGGTGAGACACCCCTGTCGTCTTCAGTTGTACCGCTAAATACGTTTCCGGTAGGATCGGTTACAGTAGAACTCAATTCCGGTGAGGAGAAGAATAAACCTAAGTCAAACTTTATGATCTTCTCATCAAATGTTGAAATAGAAGCAGGGTTCCATTGAATTGCACCTGAAATATCCAAAGGCTGACCTGTTGCGGCACCACCCATTGACATATTTACAGCCCCCACACCCTGCATGATATGGCCTGCCTGTGAATATGCAGCAGTTGCAAATAATAGAAAACAAAGTTTTAAAAAATATGCTTTCATTTTTAAGTAATTTATGCAACTAAAAACAAATCCTAACCGCTTCGAACTATGGTTATTTTTTATTGATAATTGCTGGTTAACATCTCAATTAAAAAGCAAAGTTAAATTCAAGCTTTTCTAATAATTATGACAATTATCATAGATTATAATTATATGTAAAACCGTGATCTAAGGTATGATTTCAGTAATAGTTTTTGGGGATTAAAACCTGTGAAAAGGCCTGTATTAATTAGTGTTTACGACACTATACTATTTAGGATAACTTAAGAAATGACTTAAGTAACATAGGTTACATTCACTCAAAATTGATAAAAACAGATTTGATTCATCCAAAATAGCAATGTGGGACAAATAGAAGTTCCTGGACCAATGCAACGCACAATGATAAAAGTCATTCTTTTTTAGTTAGCAAAAAGAGAGCTTTGTAACCTTGGTTACTGTGCAAGTGCTAATTGCTTAATACTTTTATACTATAAATTTAATTATTTAAAAAATGAAAATAGAACAGATCTATACGGGATGTTTAGCCCATGCAGCTTATTACCTGGAGAGCAAAGGTGAAGCCGCAATATTTGATCCATTAAGGGAGGTAGAACCATATATTGCAAGAGCAAAGAAAGATAAAGCGGCGATAAAGTATGTTTTTGAAACACATTTTCATGCAGATTTTGTTAGTGGTCATTTAGATTTAAAGAAAAAGACCGGTGCAGAAATTGTATTTGGGCCAACCGCTAAACCCGGATATGAAGCTACTGTCGCAAAGGATAATCAGATTTTTAATGTTGGGGATTATCAGGTTAAAGTGATTCACACTCCTGGTCATACTATGGAGAGTACTACTTATTTGTTAATTGATGAGAATGGAAAAGAGCATGGTTTAATAACTGGTGATACATTATTTATTGGAGATGTTGGTAGACCAGATCTTGCTCAACATGTAGTTTCTGAACTTACTGAGGAAAAATTGGCAGGACATCTATTTGATTCACTTCGTAATAAAATCATGCCATTAAATGATAATTTGATTGTTTACCCAAATCATGGGGCAGGTTCCGCTTGTGGAAAAATGATGAGCAAGGAAACAACTGACACTCTGGGGCATCAGAAAAAAGTAAATTATGCATTGAGGCCTGATATGACAAAAGATGAATTTATAAAGGAACTTCTTACAGGCTTAACAGCACCTCCTGGCTATTTCCCACAAAATGTTTTGCTGAATATTAAGGGGTATGAGAGTCTTGACACTGTAAGAGAAAGAGGGGAAAAGCCTTTGCCACCAAATGCCTTTGAAGTTGTTGCGAATGAAACAAATGCGCTAATGTTGGACACGCGTAAACCCGAAGACTTTGCGAAAGGACATATTCCCAACAGTATAAGTATTGGCCTTGATGGCAATTTCGCTCAATGGGTTGGAGAAATGATACCAGATGTACAACAGGAAATTTTGTTAATAACCTATCCTGATAAAGAAGAAGAAGCTATTACCAGACTTTCAAGAGTTGGTTATGACCATACTATTGGTTTCTTAGATGGTGGATTTAAGAGTTGGCAAAAAGCGAGGAAGCAGGTTGAAAGAATTAAGAGAATTACGGCAAATCAGTTTGAAAAGGCATATTTTGGGGAAGGACCACTTGCCTTTGATATAAGGAAAAAAAGTGAATTTGATTCTGAACATGTTATTGGTGCGATTAATGTTCCTTTAAATGAATTAAATGAACACCTTTCTCAATTTCCCATAGATAAACCCTTTGTGCTTTATTGTGAAGGAGGTTACAGAAGTATGATCGCTGCATCAATATTAATGCAACGAGGGTGGGAAGATTTCGTTGATGTCGCAGATGGTTTCGATGAAATTAAGAAAACAAAGGTTGAGAAATCGGATTATATATGTCCGACAACCATGTTATAGAAATTTGTTTTAAAGTTTGTTTTGGTTGATTGTTACGGGAATGACCAAATTATTTTTGGTCGTTCCCTTTAATCAGAACTTTAATATTTAATAAAAAGAGTTATACTAATGTCATTATTTAAAACACTATTCGGGTCAAAAGCGGAACAATCAGACAAATTTGAAGTTTTAGAGGCCTCAAAATATAAAGAGGCTATTACAGATCCGAAAGTTCAGTTGGTGGATGTTAGAACAGCCAAAGAATATAAACGTTGGCACATCGGGAAGGCCATTAATATTGATTTCTTTGATAAAGTTGATTTTCAAAAATCGTTTGAAAAATTGCAAAAAGATAAACCAGTTTACCTCTATTGCCAATCTGGAAACAGAAGTCAAAAAGCAGCAAGAAAACTTATCGAGATGGGATTTGAAAAGATTTACGATCTAAAAGGAGGAATTATAAGATGGAAATAACAATGTAGATATTCAAACAAGACAAAATAAAATAAATTATGAAGGCCTCAGTAATAGTTCAAAACCTAAAGTGTGGCGGTTGTGCAAAAACCATCACTAGTAAATTATCGGAAATGAACCATCTTTCAGACATTGATGTGGATACAGAAACGGCCACAGTTCATTTTACCTGCGAAAATGTGGATGATGCCATATTAGTCAAGGATAAACTAAAAGCACTGGGATATCCTTCTATTGAGTATAAAAATAGCGTATCTGCTAAAGCACGTTCATTTTTTAGTTGTGCCAGCGGGAAAATGTCGAAATAATGAAGTACCTATTACTTCTTATAGGGCTATTTTTCCTGACCTCATGTAAAGACTCGCCTAAACCTAGCCTTCAGGCCGTTGAAAAAACCTCAGGAACCGAATTATTAGTTGATCAATCTCACTCGGGAAAAGTATCCATAGATACACTTGAAAAATATAAGAAGTTAGGTCAGAAGTACGCAGCTACTACGAAGGGTGTATTAGGTAAGAAACTAGTGCAGGCTATTACGGAAAAAGGCCCGGACGGCGCAGTTGAATTTTGTAATATAAATGCACTTCCACTAACAGACAGTATATCTTTGGCTCATGGGGCCAAAATAAGACGTGTTTCTGATAAGCCCAGAAATCCTTTAAACAAAGCCAATGAAAAGGAGCTGGTATTTATAACTGACTTTAAAAAAATGCTGGCATCAGGTAAGGCTGTAGAACCCATATTGGATACCACAGGTGGGCAGATAGACTTCTATTATCCTATTATCACAAATGCCATGTGTCTTCAGTGTCATGGAGTGCCGGAAGAGCAGATCGCAACATCCACTTTAGCTATATTAAATAAACTCTATCCAAAAGATATGGCCCAAGATTACCAGGTGAACGAGGTCAGAGGTATCTGGGCCATAAATTTTAAAGAAAATAATTAACTGATATTTTACTTATTATTCATCCTTGGGCTTCACAAATCCATATATTTCCTGATGCACAAAATCATGGGGAAATTTATCATCTCCCGGGAAACCAAGTTCTATTGTTCCGCTGTCTTCAGGAACATGACTAGTTTTAAAAATATAATCCCAGAGACTTAAACTGATTCCAAAATTAATACCATATTTACCTTCTGGTAAGTCCATTGCATGATGATATAGATGCATGACCGGATTGTTTAAAATATACTTTAATGGGCCATAGGTAATTTTAATATTGGAATGATTTAAATGACCAATGGTAATAGCGAGAAAGTGAACCACATATGCCTGTTCTGGTTCAAATCCACCCAGAATCATTACGCCGAAAACTTTTAGGGGTTTGTATAAGATATTCTCCATCCAATGATAGCGTAGATGGGCGGCAAACCCCATTTCTTTGACAGAATGATGTACTTTATGAAAATTCCATAAAATAGGATACTTGTGAAGCAGGATATGTGTAAACCATTGTACAAAGTCTAAAACAATGAAAAACAAAAGCAATTGCAACCACATTGGCATGCTGGATATATCTACAATAGCCAGGCTTTTAGCTGTTATACCTAAATCGCTGAATAAAGCTTCCAATATTTTATAGAATCCACTAATGGCTATAGCGAACATGAAAAAATTAAAGAACATGTAAAAAGCATCCAGCCAAAAGTCTTTTCTAAAAATAGATTGGTCCTTTCTCCAGGGAAAAAGAATTTCGAGAATCCAAACAGCCAATGAAATTACTACAAGACCCCAAAAATAGTTTGTATACCATGGGACTTCAAATAGAATAGACTTCCATGTCCATTCTAAACTTCCTGTAAAAGCCGAAACAAAAGCGTCAATATATTTTTCCATAATGTTTTGATTTTATAATATTATACTATCTTTTTCATAAGGTAATTCGTCAAAATAACTCCATTCCACCCAGGATCCATCATAGTTCCTTACGTTTTCAAACCCCATTAACTCAGTTAAAACAAAAGTTGTCAAAGATGATCTGTAACCGGTATGACAATAAACAACAACCGTATCTTTTGCACTCATTTCCACACCCTTGTAAACCTTTTGTAATTCCTCAATAGACTTAAACTTTTTATTGCCCTCCAGATCAACGGCTTCAGCCCAATCTGTGTGAATGCTTGTTGCTATTCTCCCTGCTTTTGAGGCACCTTTTTTTATAAGGGATCCTGAGTATTCTTCAGAACTCCGGGTATCAATAAGAATAATATTTTTACTCTCATTGGTTATTAAACCTATTAGTTCGTCTTTGTCAATCCACAATTTTTCACTCCTTTTTTCCGGAAGATAGAATTGGGTAGGAGGGTATGAGATAGGTTTAGTCGAAAGTTTTCCACCTATGCTTTCCCAGCTCTTTAGTCCGCCATTTAATATCTTCACAGATTTAAAATCATAATAGGTTAATAAACACCATAAACGAGCAGCATCAGAGGATCCCTTATCGTCATATACAACGATAAGATCATCGTTACTTATTCCGATTTTGCCAAAAAAAAGCTCAATATTTTCCTTATCAGATCTCATCCCTTCGTATGGGTATGAACTATCAGAAACGTCTGTACGCCATATATTTAAGGAACCATAAATATGTCCATTCTTATAATTCTTCGGATTTCTGAAATCCACTATTTTTATATTTTCATCTTTAAAAATTCTTACTAATTCTTTCGCCTCTATAAGATGTTCCGATGAGGCATAATTTGAAAGGACAAGGTTTGGTTTTTCTTTTACTCCATTACAGGATATAAGCAAAATATACAATACTGTATAAATACTAATCTTTGAGCTCATACCATTCAATATCTGATAATAATTCACGTCTTCCCTTTTTCTTAGGTGGGTAATTGGTTACCAGATAGTTTACAATTATTGCTTCATTATTTCCCAGATCCCATAAATTTTGGGTTTCCTGCATCCATCTGATAGTAGCAATCCATCTTTCCTCATTCATTCTATTTTGGGTGACTAGTTTTGCAGAATGACAATTTGTACAATTATTTACCACTGTCATTAGTCCGTCGGCTTCTATAAGACCGGTTCGCACATGTACACCATTTTCAATCTTGTCAAAATCATCTGATTCCTGAACAGCAACATATTCCGGCTCAACTTCTGATACTTTTTTCATGGTCCAATCCGGGTTAGACAACAAAAACAGGATTCCTATGGCAGCTACAATGAATAAGCCAAATAAACCTGCCATAAGTCTATAGATGGCTTTTACCTGTTGTTTAAACTTAGAGTGTTCCTGCATTTATGTAACCTTTACTGCAATTCTATGGCATGCGTTATTAAGGTAACCCTTTGGATTCCAACCTGGTAATAACATAGGTTGACTTATACCGTTGGAATCTGTGGCCCGCGCCCACACTTCATAATAACCTTCCTTTGGAAAGCCTATTGAAGCATTAAAATGTTGCCACGCCAATCTGTTTGCCGGTTTTTCTATTGGACAGGACTGCCAGGTGGAACCAAAATCTATGGAATATTCCATTTGCGTTACTTCAAGCTCTCCGGCCCAGGCATGTCCCCGGATGTCCAGTTTTTTACCTTTATTAATTATAGCCCCTGATTTTGGATAGGTTATTAATGATTTTACAGGCATAGATTCAA
Source organism: Eudoraea sp. (assembly GCF_039969275.1). Taxonomy (GTDB): domain Bacteria; phylum Bacteroidota; class Bacteroidia; order Flavobacteriales; family Flavobacteriaceae; genus Eudoraea. Next base: position 148,572 of record NZ_JBDVOC010000010.1, on the reverse strand, counting down.
TTATACACATATCCTCATCTTTAACTTTCTCGCCTGGAGCCACAGGATTACAAGGTACTCTGTATGCCGTGCCGGTCATTTTAGTGCCATCATGTACCTTATTTCGAATACTGATTCTATTTATCCATTTCCCGGAAACCGAAGCGGGCCAGCCCCCGGCAATCAGCCGTAAAGGGTAACCATGAGCTAATGGAATGTCCTTGTTGTTCATTTTAAAAGCAAGTAAGGTTTCCTCCTGCAGTGCCTTTATCATAGGGGCACCACGTGAAATTGGTTCTTTCCCCGGATCCCTGCTTAAATGTACATCCGCAGCGTGATATCCAATATAAACTGCGTCATCTTTTATTCCAACATCTTCCAAAACGTCTTTTAGCCTGATTCCGGTCCAGGTAGCACAGGAAACCGCCCCAATTGTCCATTGATTTCCCTTTGCGGGCGGGTCAAATTCACTTCGGCCATTCCCGCCACATTCCAGGGTTAATTGGTAGGTATACTGCGGAAATTTTGATTTTAACTCTGCCAGGGTATATGTTTTCTCTTGCCTTACCGACTCTCCATCAAATGTTAAGGTCCATTTGTCAGCGTCTATGTTTTCCGGGATTAATCCATTGTTACGAATAAACATAAACTTGTTAGGCGTTATTTTATCATCCAAAAGGTGAGCCTTTGCTTCAATATTCCAGGGTTTGTCGTTTAGCACGACCATCCCTTTATCCTTGTCAAACATTTTGAAGGGGTCGGGGTCCTGGAAGGCCAGTGGTTTGTATCCTTCGGGCATAACCGAACCAAAAACAATATCCGCACCTATTACGGAGGCCATGGTGCCTATAGTCGCCTTTTTAACGAAGTTTCGTCTTTTCATTGAGTCTGTTTCTTTCTAAAGATTCTAAATTAAGAATTTATTTAATAAAGTGAGTGTAACAAATGTTACTATGCTTGAAATATTTGTAAATATATTTAGGATATCGTAAAAATATTTTCAAAATAAAATCTCATCATCAAATTCTGATTATTGGACGAGGAGCTGCCGGAATTATGATTACAGTCCCTTTATTGTAAAACATCACACTTCTAAAGTAAAGCAAACTGTATATTCATTTTTTCTTATATTTAAAATCAACATTATTATCCTCGGTAAAGAAAATATTCTTTCTCGCGGATTAGATCAAACGGGATCAGATTCCGTTCAAAATTTCAATATATGATCATTCATAATTACGGAACTGAAAATTCTTTACTAAATCAATTCGTTGCTGAACTCAGGGATATAAATATTCAAAAGGATTCCATGCGTTTTCGAAGGAATATTGAACGGATTGGTGAAATTCTGTGTTATGAATTAAGTAAAACGCTAAATTATAAGGTAAGTACGATTCAAACGCCTTTTGGGCATAAAACCATGGCCTTGCCATTAAATAATCTTGTTTTGTGTTCTGTATTAAGGGCCGGTTTGCCTTTACATCGTGGACTTTTGAATTATTTTGACAAAGCTGAGAACGCTTTTATTTCAGCCTACAGGCATCATCCGGAAGGGGGTAATGAATTTGATGTAATCGTAAAATATTTTGCGGCTCCGGCTTTGGGGGGTAAGACCTTGATACTAACAGATCCTATGCTGGCAACCGGTAAGACCTTAGAGAATGTATTAAAGGCTTTAAAAAACCATGGCCAACCCAAGCAGATTCACATAATTTCTGTAATTGGCTCTACAACAGGGATAGCATATGTAAAAAGTGTTTTCCCGGAAAATACGCATCTGTGGATCGCAGCCATTGATGATGAATTGACTGCCAAAGGATATATCATTCCCGGATTGGGCGATGCCGGGGATCTTGCTTACGGGACCAAACTTTAGTTTCTATTTAATCACCCCAAGATTATCAACCAGCCGTCTGCATTCTCAGAAACAAGTAATGAGTTCTTTCATTATATATGCAATTCTGTTCACATATTCTGTAACAAAAGTTACCAGATTTCGGTAACATATGTTACTGCCTGCACATTCTTCTAAGGTTAATTTTGCTTCAAAATAATTAGTTGATGAAGAATACACTGCAAATACTGATCATGTTAAGCGTTTTTTTTGTAAATGCCCAAAAAGGCGTACTGATTACCAAGGGAGAGATTATGAACAAGGTGATGGAGTTCAATGCAACCTTAAAAATCTCAGAAAAAGACATTATGGCTGCTGAAGGTGATTTTAGACAAACCAATGCAGTACTATTGCCCAATATTAGTCTTTCACATACGGGGATAGCTACGAACAATCCGTTGATGGCTTTTGGAATTAAATTAAATCAGCAAATTGTAACACAAGCCGATTTTAATCCAGACCGCCTGAATAATCCAAGTCAAATTGAAGATTATGCAACCCGGTTTGAGATTCAACAACCTTTGTTAAATTTTGATGGCTTCTACCAACGCAAAGCGGCAAAAGCCAAATTGACAGCCTCGGAATACCAATCCGGGCGCACTCGGGATTACCTGATGCTGGAGGTTGAAAAAGCATACATGCAGTTGCAGCTGGCCTACAAAACAGTAGAAGTTTTGGAAAAAACAAAGGTGGCTGCAATGGAAAATAAAAGGCTGGCAGACAACAGCTTTAAACAGGGATACCTTCAAAGATCTGATGTACTGGCTGTGGAAGTACGGGTAACAGAAATTGATAATCAACTGCAATATGCAAAAAGTAATATTCAAAATGCCTCCAATTACCTATCGGTTATGATGAATGACTCCACCTACCAGCTAATGACTCCTGTCGATTCACTTAAGGTTTTTGCAAACCAATTTTCTTTGAAAAGTGTATCGGAGAATAGAAAAGATATTTTGGCTATGGAATCAGCTAAGGAGGCCTATTATCAAACATATAGGTCTGATAAAATGAGTTTTTTACCTAAGCTGAATGCTTTCGGGACCTATGAATTACATGATGAACAGGTGTTTCGGGGAAGTGCCAGTGGCTATCTCTTTGGGGCAGAATTGAGATGGGATGTCCTGAACGGGACTAAGCGATTTGGTAAAGCCCATAAAAGTAAGGCAGAATTTGAAAAAGCCAAATTGGAATTAGAGCAATACAAATCAGAAAGTCAGCTAGAGCTCAACAAAGCCAGGCGTATGCTACAGGACACAAAAAATAATCTGGAGCTTACAATCCTCGCTTTAAATCAATCCAAAGAAGCGTTGAGAATTCGCAGCAATCGTTTTGCACAAGGTTTGGAAAAAACGACGGATCTGCTCTTGGCCGAAACGCAATATGCACAGAAACAACTGGAATATTATTTCACCATTTTTCAGCATAATTCTGCGGTGGCTTACATGGAATTTTTAACAAAAGAGTAATTAAATAATGAAGATTAAAAACCAAAATATGCAAAAATTATACGTGATACTTCTGATATTTCTTGTCTGGAGTTGTAGTAATAAAGAGAAGAAAGAACAACAGGCAAATGAGCTTGTTATTCCGGTAACAGTAAGAATGGTTGGCGAGATTGATGGCCCGAATATGATTTCCACCAGCGGAACGATAGAAGCCGTTAAAAGTGCCAACTTAAGCACCCGAATCATGGGCCATGTAGACAAGATTCATGTCGGGATAGGGGATAAGGTTACTAAAGGACAACTGCTATTGAGCATCAACAACACGGAACTGTCCGCGAAACTTGCTCAGGTAAATGCCGGAATTGCTGAAGCTACAGCAGCCTATAACAATTCAGAAAAAGACCTGAAAAGATTTACAGCATTGTTTAACGAAAATAGCGCTTCCCAGAAGGAACTGGATGATATAACTGCTAATTTCAATATGGCCAAAGCGAGACTGGAGGGCGCAAGGCAAATGAAAAATGAAGTAAATGCACAATTTTCTTATGCAGATATTCGTGCTCCTTTTAACGGAGTAGTAACCAATAAGTTCATAAACCCCGGTGATATGGCAAATCCTGGAAAGCCTCTTCTTGAAGTAGAAGCTCCCGGGAAATATCAGGTACTGACTTTAGTACCCGAATCTGAAATAACAAAAATCAAACAGGGCATGGAAGTGCAGGTGAGTTTAAACTCCTTGAATGAGAATGTCCCGGGAGAAGTTGTTGAGGTAAGTAGCTCATCTAAAAATACAGGTGGTCAGTATCATGTTAAAGTGTCCTTATCGGAAACAAGCGCGCCTATCCTATCCGGGATGTATGCCACAGTCAAATTTTCTATAGCAAGAGATAATCAATCAAGAGCAACTTTAATACCACTTGAGGCAGTTGTTCAAAAAGGACAATTATCCGGAGTATATACAGTAAGTGAGAGTAACACCGCCCTTCTCAGATGGCTTCGTTTGGGACGGTCCTATGGTGATAAGGTTGAGGTTTTATCCGGCTTAACAACAGATGAAAGTTTTATTATTTCATCAAATGGAAAATTATATAACGGAGCTAAAATATCTATACAATAGATCCGGGTTAGGTTTGTTTACCACCCATCAAGAAAAGAAGTTTATAAAGCAATAATAAAAATATGAAAGAAGGATTAGCAGGGAAAATTGCAAAGTTGTTTATAGGATCAAAGCTAACAGTGCTCCTAATGATAGTTTTTATGATCATTGGGGTATACAGCTCCTTTTTAATTCCAAGGGAGGAAGAACCTCAGATTGATGTTCCCATTGCTGATATTTTTGTGGGATACCCAGGAGCCAGCCCTACCGAAGTTGAGTCAAGGGTGGTAAAGCCTCTGGAAAAACTTATCTCCAATATCAAAGGGGTTGAATATGTTTATTCTACTTCCATGAATGAACAGGCCATGGTTATTGTGCAGTTTTATGTGGGTGAGGATATTGAGCGGTCTTTTGTTAAACTATATAATGAGATTAACAAGCATATGGATATCATACCGCAGGGTGTGACCTTTCCATTAGTAAAAACCAGGGCTATTGATGATGTGCCAATGCTGGGTTTAACCTTGTGGAGTGAGAATTATGATGATTACCAGCTGAAGCAGATTGCACAGGAGCTTACAGACGAAATTGAAAAAATAAGTGATGTTTCGGCTATTCAAAAAATTGGTGGCAGGAACAGGCAATTAAGGGTAGTTCTTGATAAAGATAAGATGGCAGAAAGCGGTGTGGATTTCCTTTCCGTTGCCCAGATGATAAAGGCCAACAACAGCCAGCTTCGTAGCGGTACTTTTGATAAGTATGACACAGAGTTCACTGTAACAACCGGGAGGTTTTTGGAAACTACGGAAGATGTTGAAAATTTGGTTGTAGGCGTTCAACAAAATCAACCAATATATCTGAAACAAATTGCCGAAATACATGATGGAGCTGAATTGCCAAAAAATTATGTTTCTCTTGGTTATGGCCAGGCAAGTGAAAATGCACAACTTTATAACTCTGAGTATCCAGCTGTTACCATTTCAATAGCCAAACGAAAAGGAGCAGATGCCATGAAGATTTCAGATATTATTCTGGATAAGGTTGAACATCTAAAACAAAACCTGATTCCCAGCAATGTACATGTGGAAGTAACAAGAAATTATGGCGAAACCGCTTCTCAAAAAGTATCAGAACTATTAATGCACCTTATAGGGGCAATTATAGCGGTAACTTTCGTGGTGATGTTGGCCATGGGTTGGCGAGGTGGTTTGGTGGTGTTTTTATCAGTTCCAATCACATTTGCCCTTACATTACTCAGCTATTATATGCTGGACTATACGCTAAATAGAATTACTCTTTTTGCTTTGGTATTTGTAACAGGTATTGTGGTTGATGATTCCATAATCATTGCCGAGAATATGCACCGCCATTTCAAAATGAAGCGTTTGCCATTCAAACAAGCTGCTCTATACGCGATTAATGAAGTTGGAAACCCAACAATTTTGGCAACTTTCACGGTCATTGCATCGGTACTACCTATGGCATTTGTTTCTGGGTTAATGGGGCCATATATGTCCCCTATGCCAATTGGAGCATCTATTGCAATGATTTTGTCTTTGTTTGTGGCACTTACAATTACTCCTTACCTCGGTTTTATTTTTCTACGTGAAAAAGAAAAAGTGGGTAAGAAAAAAGAAGAGAAACAACTAGAGGATACATTTATTTATAGGATCTATGAGAGATTTGAAAAGCCTCTGCTAGAAAATAAAAAGATACGCTGGATATTTTTGGGAATAACTTTCATTTTGTTACTGGCTTCGGTGGCCATGTTCTTTACTAAATCGGTAGCTGTAAAAATGCTTCCTTTCGATAATAAAAACGAATTTCAGGTGGTCATAGACATGCCTGAAGGTACTACTCTTGAAAGGACTGCAGTTGTTGCAAAAGAAATTTCTCAGTATTTATCTACTCGTCCGGAAGTCGTTAATTATCAAAGCTACGTTGGGACTTCAGCTCCTATAACCTTTAACGGATTAGTAAGGCATTATGATCTCAGAGCCGGGAGTAATGTTGCAGATATTCAGGTAAACCTGGTTGATAAACACGAAAGAAGTGCTCAAAGTCATCAAATTGCCAGCCTTTTGCGTCCCGAAATAAGAAAAATTGGAAAAAAATATAATGCGAACGTAAAAGTAGTGGAAGTACCCCCTGGACCACCGGTGTTATCCACTATTGTGGGGGAAATTTATGGGCCGGATTATGACAAGCAGATTGCCGTCGCTAGTCAGGTGCAAAGTCTATTAAACAATACCAAAGATGTAGTGGATGTGGATTGGATGGTAGAAGCGGACCAAACCGAATATGAATTTATCATTGACAAACAAAAGTCTATGCTTTATGGAGTGGCACCAGAGCAAATTACGCAAACATTAAATTTGGCGCTTTCTGAGAGACCCATTACTAACTTGTATGATGAAGACGCATCCAACCAGGTAAGCTTGATACTCGCCCTGGATGAAAAAGAGAAATCCACCATGAATGATATTTCTCAACTCAAAGTTAAATCCGGAATGGGAACTATGAATACTATAGGCGACTTAACGGAAATTAATAAAACCATTACTGCCAAAAGCATTTATAGAAAAAATCAAAAACGGGTGGTTTATGTGATTGCTGATATGGCCGGAGAACTTGAAAGCCCCGTTTATGCTATCTTGGGCATGACAGATAAATTAAAGGAAATTGATATTCCGGAAGGATATAAGCTTGAGGAACTTTACATTAATCAGCCAAATTTTGAAGATGATTACACTATAAAATGGGATGGAGAGTGGCAGATTACTCTGGAAGTATTCAGAGATTTAGGGATTGCATTTCTAGGGGTAATTGTCATTATCTATATTTTAATTGTAGGCTGGTTTCAAAATTTTAAGGCACCTATTGTGATGATGGTAGCCATTCCTCTATCCTTAGTAGGGATTGTATTTGGCCATTGGATATTAGATGCATTCTTTACGGCTACTTCTTTTATTGGAATGATAGCTTTGGCCGGAATAATGGTAAGAAATTCCGTGCTGCTAATAGACTTTATAAATCTTCGTGTTGCAGAAGGTGTTCCGTTAAAACAAGCTGTTATAGATGCCGGGGCAGTTCGAACGACCCCTATTCTTTTAACTGCAGGAACGGTTGTCATTGGTGCTTTTGTTATTCTTTTTGATCCGATATTTCAGGGCTTAGCTATTTCACTAATGGGTGGGACAATTGCCTCAACAGTGCTTACTCTGTTAGTGGTACCACTGGTATATTACTTAATAGAACGTAAAAATCACAAAATATGAAACTACTTATTGTTACCGTAGTCGAGCAGTACGAAGAGATCATACTGCAACTTTTTAAAAAAGCCGATATTGAAAATTTTAGCGGTTCAGAAATCGAAGGATATAAACAAAAGGCATCCATTTTAATGACCTCAAATTGGTTTCCTGGTGTAAAAGGAGGTGTCGAATCCACTCTGTTTTTCTCCTTCACCAAAGATGAAAAAATAGATTCGCTCTTTAGCTTGATAAAAGAGTTTAATGAAAATTTGGCAACCAACAATCCAATAAAAGCGATTGTAGTTCCCATAGAAAGATCAATTTAAAAGATTATTAATATGAAAAACAGAATTGTTAGGGCTGTTGCCGGAACCTTTATTTTAATTAGCTTAATACTAGCCATTTACGTAAATATTAATTGGTTATGGTTTACTGCCTTCGTGGGCATAAACCTCTTACAGTCATCATTCACAAAATGGTGTTTAATGGAGGATATTTTATCCAAATTTGGTGTAAAGGATTAGCTAAATTCTTTCCGGCCTGATATATTTATAAGTAAGGTGCCAGTCTATCATAAGGAGTAAATACTTCGATTATACTTCAATAATTGATTTGAACTACCTTGGAAAGACAACATAGATCTACTTATATAAGTATAATAACTTTTTATAACTTTTAAAGTAAGGTTTATCCTGAAAATCCTACTTTTATGGCATAATAATTATAGTTTAATATTTAATCATGTCAGAAAAAATTGAACGTGTAAAAACACTCATATTGGGTTCAGGCCCTGCAGGTTATACGGCTGCTATTTATGCAGCCAGGGCAGATTTAAAACCACTTATGTATACCGGGATGGAGCCCGGAGGGCAGTTAACCACCACCACGGAAGTCGATAATTTTCCAGGTTACCCTGAAGGTATAGATGGACCTACAATGATGGTCCAGTTGCAGCAACAGGCCGAGCGCTTTGGAACAGAGGTTCGAATTGGTATGGCAACTGCAGTTGACTTCAGTGACGAAGTCGGAGGGATTCACAAAGTAACCATAGATGATTCTAAAGTAATTGAGGCTGAAACCGTAATTATTTCCACAGGAGCAACTGCAAAGTATTTGAATATACCAAGTGAACAACGTTTACGAGGAGGTGGTGTTTCGGCATGCGCTGTTTGCGACGGATTTTTTTACAAAGGACAAGATGTAGCAATTGTAGGGGGTGGAGATACCGCGGCAGAAGAGGCATCTTATCTTGCTAATATTTGTAATAAAGTTACGATGTTGGTTCGTAAGGATTATATGAGAGCTTCCAAGGCCATGCAACATAGGGTAGACAGTCTGCCAAACATTGATTTAAGATATAATTCGGAAGTGGATGAAATATTAGGGGATCAGGTCGTTGAAGGTTTACGAATTGTGAATAATAAAACTGGTGCAAAAGAGGAAATTCCGATTACAGGATTCTTTGTTGCCATAGGTCATAAACCCAATACGGAAATTTTCAAGGGTCAGTTAGAGATGGATGACACTGGATATCTTATAACACATGGTAAATCCACTAAAACAAGCAAGCCAGGGGTTTTTGCAAGTGGTGATGTTCAGGATAAGGAATACAGACAAGCCGTAACGGCAGCAGGAACCGGTTGTATGGCTGCTTTGGATGCAGAACGCTATTTGGCTACTATAGAATCCCCGCAAGTAGTATCCTGAAGTATATAATAAATATATTTGTTGCAATAAAAAAAAGACCGCTATTCCTAGTGGTCTTTTCATTTTTCAAGGATGCCAGATCCTAATCTATTCTTTTGTAATTTTCTGAGAAAGTCCTGTTACCTTCAGAATCAGTTGTTATCTGACTATAGGTATTATCCTTCATTTCTAATTCAAAAGTAAATTTTCGTAAAGTCTCCAAATCTCTCATCATACCTTTATCACCATATTCTATGGTTTCTATTAATTCGTCATCTGTTAATTTATAGCTTCCAAAGCCAAATCTCCCTATAACGTCATTACCATCTGCGTCCTTAGTATCACTAGAGGTAGTACGAGACCACATGACCTTGCCGTCATAATACATTTTGACCTGTCTGTAACCTTCAGCAAGAGGTACAGTATCAGTAATATTTTCGCCATCATAGTTATAAAAGCTTTGGAGTTCCCAGTTGCCTTGAATGCTATGCATAGTGTTAGGTTTCATCGATGTGATTGAAGTAACAATGATCAGGAGCACCATCAATAAAACCATTCCCAGTATTTTCTTCATGTTAGTGTATTTTAATGTGATTCTTAAATTGATCTTAAAAGTTACAATTTTTTTGTGAAACCAACGGATTATAGGGCAATAAATTATGAATTGTAAATTACTGGCTACCAGTTTAATAGTTAATCATAAAAAGAATTTATAAGCGAAGTCAGTTTTGTAATGTCTTTCTCAGTATGTAAGGCAGTTAATACGATCCTGTTTTTTAAGCTGGCCTCTTCTGAGGGATAATTGAAATCAGTTACAATAATTCCGTTTTCATACAGAAATTTTGTTAATTCAGGATCGGAATAACCAAATACGGGAAATCCTTTTATAAAGCTAAATTTCTTACTATCATTTATTTGATTTAGGAAAAAACTCATATTATAATCCAAAATCCTTTTTTTAGATCTATATATTTCTTCGACCTCAATTAATGTGGCCATACTTGCAGGCGACGGGGGTGAAGCTCCGGCATAAAAATCGGTTTTTATTACTTGTTTTAACCTTTTACTGGTACCAAAGATTGCTCCTGCATCTATACCTAACGCTTTACCCAAAGAGCAGCAAATTAGTAGTTCTTTTGGTTTGCAATTCGAGAGAATTTGGAAAACTCCACTATTTGCCGGGCCTATTTGCCCAATACCGTGTGAATCATCTGCCACAAGAATGCATTTATTTAAAGGTAGTGACATTAACCCTTGAAATTCTGGGTAGTTGTAGCCCGAGAAATCTATGGAATCTAAAAGAATTACAGGTATTGCTTCTTTATTTGATGACAGATGGTCCCTTAATGCAATATGCAAAGCCGAATAAGTGATATATGGTTTAACGTTAGATTGGTAAAGGGCGGAATGACTGTTTGGTGTATAGAACAACTGATATTTCTTACCGCTGAATAAGCTGCAAATCAATTGACCCGCAAGATATCCTGATGATAGAACTGCACAGTCTTCACTACCAACCCATTTTGAAAGATGAGTTTCAGCGTCTCTATAAACTGATAGCTGAACATTGGACTTTCTGGAAGCGCCGTAGCTGGTGCCATATTTTTTGATATTTGCGATAAAAACATTCTGGAATTCCCTATCAGTTTGCATCCCAAAATAGGCGGTTCCACCAAAGTAAAGAAATTTCTTTCGCTCAATTATAATTTCGCGTCCCGGAAAAGAATCAATATTAGAGGTCATTTGAACAATTCTATTCCGCTGCCATTAATATCAGGAAAAACTACACGGCCTTTTTCTTTAATTTGAACCCCCTTTGCAATATCCTCAGCTAATAACATTGCCCCATCCATATCTACATAATCCAATTTTGGCAATAACTGGGCAATAGCGGAAATCCCAACGGTAGATTCGGTCATGCACCCTACCATGACTTTCATCCCTAGTTCGCTGGCTTTATCTATCATACGGAGAGCTGGTGTAAGCCCCCCACATTTTGTTAACTTAATATTTATACCATTAAAATGGAGATAGCATTTCTCTACATCACCCTCTTCAATACAGCTTTCGTCGGCAATTACCGGAAGAACACTTTGGTGAATTACTTTTTCCATTCCCTCCCAATTATCAGCTTTTAGGGGTTGTTCCAGGAACTCAACGCCCAGGTCTTTTAGCAAGGGTGCATTATGAATAGTCTCCGTCGCCGTCCATGCACAATTGGCATCAATCCTGAAAATAGATGTTGTATGTTTTCGCAACTCCTTAATAATGGCCACATCATTATCCGTTCCTAACTTAATTTTGTAAATAGGCCAGGGTTTTTCTTTCATTTTTGCAACCATTTTATCTACGGTATCCAGACCAATCGTATAATTGGTAATTGGATAATTCTCAATAGAAGTACCCCAAATCTCATAAAGTGGTTTTCCCATGATTTTACCATAGAGGTCATGAGCAGCCAGATCTAAAGCACATAAGGCAAAGTTGCTCAATCCTCTGGAGGCAATAAAAGAATAAAAGTCTTCAGTATTATGAAAATTATAGGCCTCTATTTCTGGACGAATTCCTTCTATTTCAGAGATCATGCTTTCACAGCTAATGCCGTAATACGGATTGGAAGTTGCTTCTCCATAACCGTTACAATTTTCAGACGAAAGAGTAACTATTAAAGTATCTTGTGAATCATAGGATTCCCTTGAAATACTAAAGGTATGTTTCAAGGATAAAGTATACTTCTTTAGAGTGAGATTCATTAACCAATTGTTTAATACGAATATAAATAAATCCCAACTATCATAAAATAAAACCCCGGCAAGAATACCGGGGTTATAAAATTAGTTTAAAGAAAATATATGTTATTTAAAATTGAATATAGAATCTTAATTTTTATGAACACTTCCGGAAACAGATTTTTTCATTTGAACTGTTGCTTCTCCGGAATAGGAAATATCACCACCGCTACTGGCGTCAGCAGTCAGAGATTCAGATACATTTACAGAAATATCTGCTCCGCTGCTAGCATCGGCACGGCAGGTTTGTACGGTAAAATCTCTGGCCTTAATATCTGAGCCACTGCTGGCATTGGCATATAACATATTGGCTTCGCCGGATAATCTAATATCCGCCCCACTGCTGGTATTGGCATCAACCTCATCGGCATTTAGTTCTACCTGCAGATCTGATCCACTACTGGCATTCAATGATATTTTATCAGATTCAATAACACTTTTCCCAATTAAATCAGCACCACTTGAAGTTTCCAATCCTGTAATATCGGGCATAGAAACATATACTTTTTTAGTTGCTCTGCCAATATTTTCTATAGCATGGATTTTTAACTTACCATCCCTGATATCCGTACCAATTAAATCGATAACGTTGTCATCGGCTTCCACGGTGATTTCAAAATCTTTGGCCTGCGTAACATAAACATCCAGGCCTTCCTGGGCAGACACAACGGTAAACTCTTCAGTTACTTCTCTTCGGTCTTCGGCAACAACCCCGTTTCCTTTTTTGCCGTCACCAATATTAATGTCAAAGGCACAAGAGGAAAGAAATAGTGCCAGGATAAATGCGATTGTAATTCTTGCTAATGTTGTCATGATAGTCGTTTTTTTATTGTCCAAATTTTAGCTGGACTCTGATTTAGTGATTATTGTTTTAATTTGATTGATTAAAATTCCATGTTTTTGTTAGAAAAATCGAATATGAATTACTCAGTTGTTGAATAGCAATGATGAATTGTAAACTTTCAATTATTATCATCGGTTTTGATCTTTACTCCGTCCTCATCGATTTTCATTTTAAAGGAATCCCCATTGTCTTTAATGTCTATATCTACTCCTTCCCCATTAATAATTATACGACCATCTTCATCTTCATTCTCCTCCTCTTCCAGATCTTCGGGACAGTCCAAACACTGTAATACACCATTGTCTTTCATAAGCCATTGGTAATCTATTATTTCGCTACGATAAATATCCTTGTCGTATCGGGTTACTCTCCCAATGTGGCGTTTGGCAGATTCGTCAAACCTTATGACGCTTTTTACCGGAACAAAAACCGTAACGCGTACTTCCTGGTCCCTAACCTTATTTTTAGCATCTGTTGTGTGAAAATTATCTAGTAATATGGTATTATCAACAACGGAATAACTGTAATCGATTGCACTTGCCCGTTCTTTTGCAGTTGCAAAAGAATTTCCGTCTGCGTCCTTTCTGATTCGAATATGAGCAATGGAGTCCTCAGACTTCTTAATATCAAAACGCACGTCGTTGGCAAATAACAGTTTGTCCCCATTTTCATCATAGGTAATAGTCATCCCATTGATCCCTACATTTTCCTGATTTTCATAAAGATCACTAGATATTAGGCTAATGCGTAAGGTGTCAATTCCTTGATCAAAATTCAAATCTTCTTTAACAGTGGTTGTCCCGTTAAAAGCGTGAGCAGAAGCTTGTTGAATTCCTAATACACTCAGTCCGATAATAGATAGTAGCCATAATCCCAGCAATGAAAATTTAGCTATGTTGCCGATAGACTTAAGGTTATTCACAAGAATTTTTAATCCCAGGTATAACAGAAAGAAAAATGGAATTCCTATTGCGAAAAAGCATAGTAGAGAAACAAGCCATACCGGGGCGGAGGTGGAATTTACCATATCATAAAAGTCTATACCAGGGATATGTACAATGTCTAAAATTCCAACAGTGAATAATCCTACAAAGAGACCAATTAAGGTTGCAGCTCCTATTATAATTAATAAGATCCCAATAAATTTTCCAAAAACTTTGAATAGGAACATGATAATGTCGCCTAGGGCATCAAAAAATGTTTTGCCACTGCTTTTTACCTGGTTACCTACTTTTTCATAATCTACACTCTTTACTTTATCTGCAACATCATCAAAACCCTCTTTTACTTTTCGTTCAATATTACTGATGTTTACAGGCTCACCTCTCATATCCAATTTCTGAGAAGTGGTTGCGGCTTCTGGTACCAAAATCCACAGTAAGATATAGGCAATAAAACCAAAACCTGTAAAAATACCCAATACAATGAATATCAGGCGTATCCATATGACATCGAACCCTAGATAATGTTCTAGCCCGGCGCAAACTCCTCCAATATATTTGTTGTCAATATCTCTGTAGAGTTTTTTAATTCTTGGACGTGATTCACTAGTTCTTCTTGGTTCATCTTCAAAAATGTCTTCATCTACCATGTAGTCTTCGGGTTGTCCCATAATGTTGATGACTTCATCTACCTCCTTAAGAGTTATAACCTGCCTGTCGTTTTCCATTTTCTCCTGGAAAAGTTCAGCTATTCTGGCTTCAATATCAGCAATGATTTCATCGCTTCCGGCAGTTCCGGAAAATGAGCGCTTAATTGATTCCAGGTAGCGCTGTAATTTGTTAAATGCTTTTTCATCTATGTGAAAAAGTATATTTGCGAGATTTATATTTACTGTTTTGTTCATTATTAGTTGTTTTTAGTATTGGTAACCAAATTAACTGCTCCTCTGAGTTCATCCCAGGTAATATTTAATTCTTTCAGGAACACTTTACCTGTTTCTGTAAGTGCATAATATTTCCTGGGCGGACCGGAGGTTGATTCCTCCCAGCGGTAATTGAGTAAACCGGCATTCTTTAGCCTGGTTAGTAAAGGATAAATAGTGCCTTCAACCACCAGCATCTTTGCGTCCTTAAGGGTTCCAAGAATTTCAGAAGCATACTTATCTTCTCCTCTTAGAATGGAGAGTATGCAATATTCCAAAACCCCTTTTCGCATCTGCGCTTTTGTGTTTTCTATGTTCATAATTTCATAATTCTGTTTTGTGCTGTTCCTAGTCTCATGGATTTATTTCAGCATCTGGTTAACTGTTCGTTTTTTTGTTTTTCATTTGATGATGATTGATAAATAAACTCTTTTTTTAATTGATGAATAACTCCTATTTATACAGCCTGATTAATGCTGTTTATTACTTTATAAAATTGATCGTAATTGGATATTTAAAATACTGCCCTTCATTTGTCCTTAAAGTCGCCAAAATGGTGTAAACTATATTGATAATAAAGAGCGCAACCTGCAACATACCTGTAATTCCAATAGGCCAAAGCCACCATCCAAAATGTAAATTTTCACCTATAAAATGAAAATTGATATTGTTGAACTCGTTGTAATCACGAATATTTAATAACCCTCCATCAAAAATGCTTGGTATAAATCCAAGTATAAAAGGAACAGATATGATTCCAAGAATGACAGAGTACAATAAAAGGCTAATTTGAAAATTTAAAGCCTGTTTTCCATTGTAGTCAACAAAGCTGTGTTCCTTCTTATTTGCAATCCATAAAACCAGTGGTAAAAGGAAGTTACCAAAGGGAATAAAGTACTTGCTAAGGGTAGACGCATGAATAACTGCGGATAAATTTCTTTCGTGTCTGGTCAATGTCTCTGTCATGGCATATTAGTTTCTTATGCAAATATATGGCTAAAAGAAGGTATTATGCAAAACATAGTACTAATATTTAACAAAGAATTAACATTTATAAGTTAAAATAGAATACTTATTTTTACCCTATATTTATAATCCAATGAGCCTAAGTCCCAGTAAATTCAATGTCTTTGCCTTTTTTAAATTACCGTCGGCCTGGTGGTGTGGTGTTAGACTCAGATCGTGTGATGAAGTGAAAGCTGTAGTTAGTGTAAGACATAAATGGTTTAATCAGAACCCATTTAAATCTATGTTCTGGGCTGTTCAGGGGATGGCAGCCGAACTTAGTACCGGGATTATGGTTAGTTCACAGATTAGAGAACGCAGTGAAAGCATTTCCATGCTTGTTGCCAGTAATAATGCTAATTTTTCTAAAAAAGCGACCGGTAAAATTACATTCACCTGCGAGGATGGGCAGAAGATAAAAGAAGCATTAGACCAAACCATTGCCACAGGAGAGGGGCAAACATTTTGGATGAAATCTGTTGGGATAAATGAAGCGGGACTAGTGGTTTCTACTTTTAATTTTGAATGGACAGTAAAATTAAGAACCTGATATTTTTATATTTAAGTAGTAACTGTAACATTTTCATTTCTAAATCAACTAACTATTGATAACTTAAAACATTAACAATGAATGCACACGAGATAGACTACCACATATATGGGGAAGAAATGCAATATGTGGAAATAGAATTGGATCCGCAAGAGGCTGTTGTTGCCGAAGCCGGTAGCTTTATGATGATGGATACGGATATAAAGATGGATACCATTTTTGGGGATGGTTCCAATCAGGATAACAGTGTACTTGGCAAGATATTTTCCGCAGGAAAACGAGTTCTTACCGGTGAGAGCTTATTTATGACTGCTTTTTTAAATGTGGGTCATGGTAAAAAGGAAGTTAGTTTTGCTTCTCCTTACCCAGGTAAGATTTTGCCCATTGATTTATCTGAAAAAGGAGGAAAATTTATTTGTCAGAAAGATGCCTTTCTCTGCGCTGCCAAAGGAGTTTCTATAGGTATAGAATTCTCTAAACGACTTGGTAGGGGCCTCTTTGGAGGTGAAGGTTTTATAATGCAGAATCTGGAAGGTGATGGGATGGCTTTTGTTCATGCCGGTGGTACCCTGGCCAGGAAAGAGTTAGGGCCGGGTGAGATTTTAAAAGTAGACACGGGTTGTATTGTTGGGTTTACCAAGGATATAGACTACGATATTGAATTTGTTGGAGGAATCAGAAACACTGTATTTGGTGGTGAAGGCTTGTTCTTCGCTTCTTTAAGAGGACCCGGAACGGTCTATATTCAATCCCTGCCTTTTAGCAGGCTGGCCGGCAGGATATGGGCTGCAGCACCAAAAGGGGGAGGAAAAGACAAAGGTGAAGGAAGTATTTTGGGAGGAATAGGGGATCTACTGGATGGCGATAATCGTTTCTAAATAACACCTATAAAGCTTTAGTACCAGACCTGATGTCTTTATGAATTTTAAAAAGCTATTAGATTTTTTAAGTGAATTGGAGAAAAACAATTCAAAGGCTTGGATGGATATCAACCGAAAAAGATACAAAGAAATTCGCGCAGAATTTATTAGCTGGTTAGATGATTTGGATAATACCCTGGCGGGCATTGATAAGAATTATTACCCCACTCCGGGAAAAAAGGGCATAAACAGGATTAACAATAATCTTATGTTTCACCCGCACAAACCTGTCTATAAAGATCACTTTGGCGCGGGCTTGGATAAAGCACCAGGGACAGGGGATTTCTATATTCAGATTGGTATAAATGAATCTTTGCTTGCAGGTGGTATTTGGAGGCCGGATCCGAAATCACTTCGAAGTATAAGAGATGCTATAGATTATAATGGTGAAGAACTAATAAAAATTATCAATAAAGAATCATTCAAAGAAACTTTTGGCTCGCTATATATTGATGAAAAGTTGAAAGCTGCTCCCAAAGGTTTTACAAAGGAGCATCCTTACATTGATTTGTTGAAAAATAAGTCATATGCCGTAGTTCACCAGCTTTCAATAGATCAGGTATTAAGCAAAGATTTTAAAGAAACTGTGATCAATGTTTACCAAGAAATGATTCCCTTTAGAAGATATTTAAATAATGCACTTACCGTATAAACCTATTATATTTAATACTTCAAATAATATAAACCCTGATTAACGTGAATAAAAGCAGGATTAGAAATATAAGAAAAGAAGTTTTATCAGATAATTGGTACACCTTATATAAATACACTTACGAATATCAAAAGGATGATGGAGATTGGGAAACTCAGATTCGCGAGTCATATGACCGTGGAAATGGAGCTGCAATATTGTTGTATAACAAACAGAAAGGAACAGTTATTCTTACCAAACAATTCAGGATGCCTACCTATGTAAATGGTAATCCTTCCGGAATGATGATAGAGGTATGCGCCGGATTGCTGGATGGGGCTGATCCGAAAGAGTGCATCATAAAAGAAGTAGAGGAAGAGACCGGATATAAAATACATCATGTAAAGAAGGTATTTGAATCATATATGTCACCGGGCGCCGTAACTGAAATACTTCACTTTTTTATTGGGGAATACGAAGAGCAAATGAAAGTAGGAGAAGGTGGGGGCGCTGCAGATGAGAGTGAAAATATAGAAGTACTGGAAGTTTTTAGTGATAAGGCACTGGAGATGATTAGAAATGGGGAAATAAAAGATGCAAAAACCATTATGCTCCTACAATACGCAAGCTTAAATAACATAATTTAATAGTTGTCCCTTACCCATTCGAAAACATATTGCATTTGTTTTTTTATGTCTGAAGAGGAATTCGTAAAATGATTATTCATAAAACTGAATATTAGGGTTTTCCCAGATTTAGTATTTAAATACCCACTAATATTATGATTGTTACCCAGGGTGCCAGTTTTAGCATAGATATATGGATGGGGATTTCCCGGGTACCAATCAGCTATTGTACCCGATTCTCCTCCTACTGCAAAAAGATTGAATAGTCGCTCTTTTGGAACATCTCTATAAATTGCGTTCAAAACATATACAATAGCCTCAGGGCTAAAAAGATTATATCTCGAAAGTCCCGAACCATCTACCCATCTAGGTGGTTGTTTTAAATCTTTAAGGTGATTTTTAAGTATATATTCTATGGCTGTTCCTGTGTTTAAAGAGTCTGATAGGGTAGAGGAAGCGAGTAGCAGTAATTGTTCGGCTAAAAAATTATCACTTTCCTGCATCATTCTTTTATTAATGCTATCGGTTAGTATTCCCGAGAGTATCATTTTCTCTTCGCAAGGCATTTTTTGAACTACCGATATTTCCCGGTCGAGCTCTGCTTCCAAAAGTACCTTTACAATATTACCATCTGCAATAAATGGAATTTCAAGAGTGTCTTTTCTTGATGGATCGAAATAAAAAGTATTGGCGTCTATCTCTCGGTTAACTGTCTTTTTTATCCGGTTTACATTCGAAATAAAATAGTTGGGAATAACACGCAAGGTATCCGGATTAGAGATTCTTACCACATTTCCAAATATAGGTAATGCACTGCGTTCTGCAGAGTAATATCCATCATAGTCTTCCCATGCCCAACCAGGTCCGAATTTGCTATCAGAAAAGTTATTCTGGTTTAGGGATATGTTTTTAAAGCCCTTTAAAAACCGGGTAACAGAACTATCGTTTAAATATGGGTGCAAGAGGGATGGATCACCCGTACCTTCTATAAAGAGGGTGTCGTTCACATTACAATATTTTAATGCGGGAATCTGTTTGGGCAGAAGCAATAACGAGGTATAAAGGGTAAAAATTTTTGTATTACTGGCCGGAGTAAAATATTTGTCGCTGTTGAGCTGGTACAAAGTATCACCGGAACTTGGATCGTAAATCAAAATTCCAGTAAAATGATTTCTGAAAGATTCAAGGTTCAATGTGGTAGTGATGGTTTTGTCTAACTTTTTGCCAGATGCACAGGCCCCAAGAACAAGTGAGAAAAGGATTGGATAGCAGATGTTTAGGAATTTTTTCAATAGTGAAATTTTGATTTTAACATGAATTTGTTTAATTTTTAACGAAATGTATACAATAATATAAAGCTATTTTTGGTTATTTTTGGAATAACAATCTAATTAAATTAAACTCTCAATATGGCAAAAGCTATGCTGGAGTATTATAAAACAGTACTCCAAAAAGTAAGTTTTGATGTAAAACTCTTTAGTAAAGAACTCAAAAAAGCAATAACTAAACTATTGCCTGACGAAATTGAAGAATTGAAAGCCTGGTTACAAAATTTTATAACAGATAAGCCAGAGTTACAACCCACATTAATTTATCTAAAAGCATAACGTAAAAGCCACCCAAAAAGGTGGCTTTTAATTTTTATTGATTGGACTAATTATTTTTACATCCTGAAACGCGATTGCACCGCGCACAATCCCCGAAATAACTTCTTTAATTGCCCTTGTAATCTGGATCTTAAGTTCACTTTTGTGATAAATAAGGCTTACTTCCCTGGCAGGAGAGGGATTATTAAAAAATTTTAAATTTTTCTTTTTTTTCTCATCCAGTTCCAGGGTATTGAGGTAAGGTAATAAGGTCATTCCCATATCTTCATCAGCCAGATTTACCAATGTTTCAAAACTACCGCTTTGTAACTGAAAATGTTCATCTTCATATTTTTTTGGTGTTTTACAAAGATTTATTACACCATCCCTAAAACAATGCCCGTCCTTTAGCAATAAAATATCACTAATATCCAAATCACTGGGATTTAGTTTATCTGCTTCTCTAAGTCTATGATTCTTTGGCACATATCCAACAAAGGGTTCGTAGTACAACGGTCTTTCTTTTATGTACTCTATTTCAAGAGGCGTTGCGGCAATAGCACCATCTAAATGCCCTTCCTGTATGTTCCTTATAATGGTTTCTGTACTTTGTTCTTTAATTATCAGATTTACCTTCGGGTATTTATTGATAAATGTTTTAAGAAACATGGGCAGCAGAGTGGGCATGACTGTTGGAATAATACCCAGTGTATATTCACCACCAATAAACCCTTTTTCCTGATCAACAATATCCTTTATTCGTTCGGCTTCATTTACAATGTTTTTTGCCTGAGCAACGATTTTTTGACCCGCTTCTGTAATACGGATCGGTTTCTTGCTTCTGTCAAAAATAAGCACGTCCAGTTCGTCTTCAAGCTTTTGCACCTGCATGCTCAATGTAGGTTGTGTAACATAACTTTTTTCGGCAGCCAGGGTGAAGTTCTGGTACTCCGCAACAGCCAAAACATATTGCAATTGGGTAATGGTCATTTATGATAGATATGTGAATTACAAATATAAAAACTATCAATAAAATTTATACTATAAGAGATAGATATTTAATAATTTGATGATAAATTGAAAAATATTAATGATCGAACTAATACCATGAATTGTGGTTTTATAACGGAACAGGAAAAAACAGTTTGGATGATGAAAGCCTGCCTGGCAGAGTAGATATACTGTTTTGTGCTACAGAATGATAGTTTAGACATTCAGGATATAATTTATTTTCTTTTAGACAAAACATAAAATAAAGATGCCCGCATTAAGCGGGCATTTTTTTGTTTTTATACTTATTTAAAAACGAAGATTTAATTCAAGATCTTCGCCGTTTACCTCGAACTTGACATCCTGAAAAGTGGGAGGTCCCTGATTCATCTCATTGCCGCTCATCGCATAGTTTTCTTTTGGCATACCACTATCCTCGAAGTCCATACGTTGATTTTCATTTGCATCATGTAATGAAGAAATAGCATAAGCGCCGGGTTTTACATCTTCAAATACAAAGCTAATGCTGCCGGTTTTTGCCTTGCTTTGAAAATTTTGAATTCCCAGACCTCTCATAAAGGTATCCTGGGTATGTAGTGCTGCAAGGATTTGACCTTCATCACTTAGAACATTTTCAATAGTGACTTTAACGGTGATGCCTTTTATATCCTGTGCGTTTGCAACAATTCCCGTTATAAATAAACCTAAAATAAGTGCTAATGTTTTCATGCTTCTGTTTTTTAATTGTTAATGATGGCTCAAAACTCTTAATTCTCGCAATCATTCTAAATTATTCCGTACCCAACTGTAGAAAATAAGGATTGAATTGTGTTCATATTTTAGAACCTCAATTCATCTTAAACAAAAGACAGTTGGGTAAGCGTAGGTTTCTTTTGGACAATTAGTACCGATAAAAAAAGCAATCAATTAGATAATTTATAAGCGGTCCAAAACCAAAAATAAGATCATGGATCACTTATTTTTTTGCTAAATCAGAATTAGCTTCATTGTCTTGAACAAAAACACATAAAAAGCCGGCAATAATCATTGAAACGCCTCCAATAATCAATGCATAGATAGAAATATTACCAAAAAATGATTTTAATAAAAAGCCCAGGATACCCGCCGCCACAATTTGCGGAATAACAATAAAGAAATTAAAAACCCCCATATAATATCCCATCTTATTAGATGGTAAAATACTGGATAACATGGCATAGGGCATTGACAAAATGCTTGCCCAGGCAATACCAACTCCTATCATAGATACCAGTAATAAATTTGGATCGGATATAAAATAAATGGAAATCAAGCCTATGCCTCCCAGGATAAGAGCAATTAAATGTGTCATTTTTCTGCTAAGTTTTTTGGCCACTAAAGGCAAAAGAAAAGCCACCAGAGCGGCTATTCCGTTATATACAGCAAAACAAATTCCAACCCAATCAGCTCCCTCATTATATATTGCTGAGGTGGTATCTGAAGTTTCATAAATATGGCTGGTCACAGCTGAGGTAGAATATATCCACATGGCAAATAATGCAAACCAGGAAAAAAATTGTACAAATGCCAACTGTACCATGGTTTTGGGCATTTTAAAAATACCCATAAAGGATTCTTTGAGTCCGGTAAATATTCCTATTTCTGCATTTTCACTTTTAAGTTTTTCAATGTCATCCGGCGGATATTCCTTGGTATTAAAAACAGTCCACATTACGGCAGTGAAATAGGCAATGCCCCCAATGTAAAATGACCATTTTACAGAATCCGGGATACCGCCATCTGCAGCTATATTTTCTACTCCAAACCAATTAGTCATTATAAAGGGCAGGGCAGAAGCAATTACAGCTCCTAAACCAATAAAAAAACTTTGCATAGCGAATCCACTGGTCCGCTGTTCATTGGGCAGCATATCACCGACAAATGCCCTGAATGGTTCCATGGTTATGTTAATTGAAGCATCCATCAGCCAAAGCATAATTACTGCCATCCAAAGCGCGGTTGAGTTAGGCATTGCAAAAAGAGCGATTGTGGCAAGAATGGCACCAATGGCAAAAAAAGGTCTGCGCCTTCCCCATTTAGGATGCCAGGTTCTATCACTGTAGTAGCCAATAATGGGCTGCACTAGAAGACCTGTAACTGGCGCTGCTAACCATAAAATAGGCAATTCGTCTTTAGATGCGCCCAGGGTTTCAAAAATCCTGCTTACGTTGGCATTTTGCAATGCAAATCCGAATTGTATTCCCAGGAAACCAAAGCTCATATTCCAGATTTGCCAAAAAGTTAATCGGGGTTTAACCGAGCTAATAGAAATTTGCGACATATTAATTGGTTTAGTTTGGATTGATCTAGTAAGGTATTAAAAGTAGTTTTTTTTTATGAATCTACCCGATTACGGACTTTATTGACATCCAGCTATAAAACTGATTTATTTGAACACCACCTCTATCTATCCAGGGAAGGACTTTTAAATACCAAGTATGTTCTGAAATTGTAATATCGGTTCTAATGATACTATTTTACGGAGTCACTTTGGATTTCTTATATTTACCTTCCTATGTTAAGCCCGAAAAATTATCGTTATTTAAGACAGACGCTTACGTTTGGAATTATCTGGCTACTATTCGGACTTATTTATGTAATTCTTGAATATGGATTACTGGGTGATTCTCCAATATACCCTGCAACGGGCAACAAATATGATTTTAAGAATGCCCTGATATATACGAGTCTTGGAAGCTTTCTTATGGGATTGGCACAAGGTTGGATAGAGGTGACCTGGTTAAGAAAGCGATATCAGGACAAATCGTTTTGGAACAAGATATTCATCAAAGGAACCTTTTATACCATCCTGCTAATCATTTTTACTAGTATTCTCACTTTAGTTACAAATTCAATTCGCTTTAATAGTACCGTTTTTGATCCGGTAGTTTATAACAGCTTGATAGTCTTTATGAAGGAATTCTCTTTTTGGAGTATTATCCTATATGCGGGATTAATATTAGATATCGCATTATTCTATTCTGAAATAACTACATACTTGGGAAACGAGGTGTTCTATAATTACTCCTTTGGAAAATACATAAAACCTAAACAAGAAGTTAGAATATTTATGTTTCTTGATATGAAGTCTTCTACAACTATAGCAGAAAAGATAGGACATAGAAAATATTTTGACCTCATAAAGTCTTACTATGCAGACATGACTGATGCAATCCTGGAAACCAAAGGGGAAATATTTCAGTATGTAGGAGATGAAATCGTGGTTTCATGGCCAGAGAAAAAGGGATTATTTAATAATAATTGTATTGTTTGTTTCCAAATGATTTCCGAAGTGTTTAAGGTTAAAAAGGCTCATTATATTGAAAATTTTGGACTGGTACCGGAATTTAAAGCGGGTTTCCATATTGGGGAGGTCACAACCGGAGAAATTGGAATTATTAAAAAAGATATAATATATACTGGTGATGCCTTGAACACCACAGCCAGAATCCAGTCGGAATGTAATAATTATGGGGTTAGGGCTTTGATATCAGAAGATCTGGTTATAAAATTAAATGCGGCCCCCATTTTTTCGTATACCGAAATTAGCAAACTGATACTACGGGGAAAACAGGATGCCATTCAATTACTTGCGATTAATTTTGAATAATTCAAATGAATATTGGTTTAGTTTTGACTAAATAAGAAGCTAAAAACTGCCTTATTCTAAATTGAGCCATACTTTTTCAATCAACGACTTGGTTGCTTTGATACCTTCTGGTTCACTTAGTTTTTCGCCCTCGTATTCTATCCCTATATAACCATCAAATCCCGAATCTTTTACCGTTTTAAGTAACCTTCTGTAATCCAAAAAAGTTTCATTACCATTAGTGTCAAAATTGTAAGATTTTGCACTTACTCCTTTTGCATATGGTAAAAAATCGGCAACTCCTTGATAGGGATCATACATTTCACTGCATTTGTTATTTTGTGTGCTTCCCCATTTGGCATTAAGGCACCAGTTGCCAAAGTCAGGTAAGGTTCCCAAATGTTTATTGTTAACTTCTTTTAGTATTGAAGTCATAAACTTACCATCTGAAGTATGCAGGCCATGATTTTCAATCAGAACATTAATATTTACCTTGGCACCATAATCACTTAACCTTCCCAAACCATCTATTAATGAATTTTTCAATGTTATCTTATCTCCCTGTCCAAAGGCATTCACCCTAATGGAGTGACACCCTAGTAGTTTGGCGGCATTGATCCATTTATAATGATTTTCAATGGCTAGAGTTCGTTCATTATTATTTGGATTTCCCAATTCTCCTTCATCATCAACCATGATCAGGAGATTTCTAACGCCAGCTGCATTCGCATTACTTTTCAGTTGATTCCAATACTTCTCACTTTTTGCAACTTCTTTATAAAATGCATTTACATATTCAACTGCATTTAGGTCAAAAGAATTTTTGGCAATATCCGGAAAGTCTATGGGCTTTAATTCCCCTTTGAAAAATGCCCGGTTCAATGACCATTGTGCCAAAGATATATTTGGGTAGGAGGTTTTCATTAATAGATTTGAGCCAAATAAACTGGTATTTGGTAACGAAAGTGCCGTACTGCCAAGAACTGTTTTTTTAATAAAGGACCTTCTGCTAACCATTATAAGATTATTCTAATTGTTTATTATGGTTTCGTTTTGCTACAATCTCCACAAGCCAATAGATCAATTCTCCCAAACCGCTAACAAAAATGAATAATAAGATCCACAACAGTAACGTATGCCCCTCCTTGAGATTCGGATTTTGAACGGCATGTACAATAAAGAACACCAAACTTGCAACAGAAAGCAGTATCACTAAAAAAATCACAATAAAGAAAGAGCCTATCCATTCCATAATTAGCTCAGGTGGCCCATCATGAGCTTGTTCCAGTTCCGGAATATTACTTAACATGGAGAATAGAAAGCCGAAATAACCCAGCATTATAATAAAGAAAATAATTATGGGTGATAGAGCGAAAAAAGCCTGCCAATATTTATTGTGTATCATTTGTCTGACTTATAGTTCTATAAGTTAGTTATAATTTCACAGAATTTTGTAAAAACAGCAACAGAATATTAGTGATGTTAGTCTTTTTTATATTTTTCAAACCAGGCCAGTACACTCGCTATCTTGGCAATCAGATTACTTGGTTTATTGGCTATACCATGTGATGCTCCTGGAATTCTCACCATTGCTGTTTCTACTTTTTCCAGTTTAAGTGCCGCGTAAAACTGTTCGGACTCGGCTATCGGGGTACGGTAATCTTCTTCTCCTGTAAGCAACATTGTGGGCGTTGAAATATTTCCAACATATGAGAGGGGTGACCGTTTTAGATAGCTACTTGGATCTTCCCAGGGTTTATTTGGAAACCAGTATTTATAGAAAATCCCTACCCCATCTGCATAAAGCACAAAACTATACCAGTTAATGACCGGTTTGGCTACAACCGCTGCCGCAAATCTATCAGTTTTACCAACAATCCATGCAGATAGTACACCTCCACCGCTACCCCCTGTGACAAACATGTTATTTTCGTCTACAATACCTTTTTTAATTACTTCATCAACGCCCGACATCAGGTCGTCATAGTCATGGTTGGGGTAATCATGATGGATGAGATTTCCAAATTCTTCGCCATAACTGGTACTTCCTCTGGGATTTGTATATAATACTAAATAGCCTTGAGCCGCGTATAACTGGATTTCAGCTGAAAATACCGTGCCATAACTTGTAAAAGGCCCGCCGTGGATTTCCAGTATGAGAGGGTATTTTTTGGAAGGATCATAATTAGGTGGTTTTACCAGCCAACCTTGTATTTTTCTCTGGTCAAAAGAAGATTCCCACCACAGTTCTTCCACTTCAGCAACATTTCTATAAGAGAACAGATCATCATTAAGTTTGGTGATTCTTTGATTATTTCCTTTATAAAACGTCCCTAAATCGGCAGGATGTTCTGTACCTCCCAAGGTATATGCAAATTTGTTGTTATTTGAGACTGTATAGGATGCCGAGTTATATGGTCTGCCCAAAGAAAGGCCTCCTAAATTTTCCGAAATCTGTGACACCTTTCCTGCTGTTGATATATGACCAATTTTTGTATCCCCTTTATCATCATATTGAAAGTATAGACCTTTACCGTCATTAGACCAATTAATACTTTGAATGTTCCTGTCAAAATTGCCGGAAATCGTCCTGGAATTGGTTCCGTCCGCATTCATAATATACAATTGAGTAAGCTGATATCCCTGATATTTATCATCAAAGCCGGTATAGGCAATAAATTTTCCATCTGCTGATAGAGCCGGTCCATTATCTGGTCCCAATCTATCGGTTAGGGCTCTAATAGAATTATTCCCTAACGTTAGTTCCTGAATTTCACTATTACGTGGTTCAAATTCACGGTTTTCGTGAAGGTTTGCCGAAAAATATAATTTTCGATTGTCTTTGGACCAAATAGGAGCCCCATGATCGTATTCTGAAAAAGTGAGTTGCCGTGGTGTGCCTCCATCAGTGGATAGAATAAAAAGCTGTTGATTCCCGCTTTTGTAATAACCCTTGCCATCTCCACGGTAGTTCATCTCATCAATGTAAACAGGCGGTTTGTTCCATTTAGCACCTTCAGGTTTAGGAGGTAACTTAATAATGGACTCAGATTTTTTAGGGACAAACATTGTAAATGCCAAATGTTTATCATCATGAGACCAACTAATTCCTCCAGGGGATGTAATTGTATTTGTAAGTGCAACATATTCCTTGGTGTCCATCCACATCATAAAAAGTTTGATTTTATCATCCTGCATGTTCGATTTAAATACAATTTTATTGCCATCATGTGACCAACGTGGGGCAAGATCATTTTGGTTTCCAGTCGTTAAGGGCCTGTTTTGGGAACCATCAAAATTTACGATCCACAAATTTGATAGATTCTTGTCCGTCATTATATCCTTAAAATTCCTTACATAAATAATTTTTGTTCCATCCGGGGATATCTGAGGATCGGAGACAAATTCCATATTAAAAATATCTGTGAGCTCAAGATTGGTTTTTTGCTGTCCGTAAGCAGTAAGGCCTATGAAGAATGCAATGAAAAGAAATGAAAGATTTTTTTGCATGATTTGTATTTTGGATTGGAGGGGAAATTAATGAAGAATGTTGTAATGCCCTAATAAAGGGTTTAAAGTATTTTTAAAGTCTTATACTTCACAGAAAAGTAATAGACAAAACAAAACCCGGTATTTACCGGGTTTTGATTCGTTGGTTTGAAGTCTGCTTCAGTTTAAAACTTCAGTAATGGTTTTTATTTAGATTATTGTCTTTCAAGAGCATTGACAGTTCCGCTAAGTCCACTTAGGTCTTCCCTAAATGTCCACATTTCTGAACGATCTCCGTTAGTAGCTGCTTCCACATCCTTAAGAAATTTCATAAAACTTCCTTCGCCATGTACTTCATCAAACTTTTTAGGAAAGTTATCTTCACGCCCCATCCATCCTGAATTACTAAAGAAATTTACAAAGGCCATATCTCTGCCGTCTTCGGTGTCTGGCATTTCATTAGTGTAAACTCCATAGGCTTCATCAGGATTTTTTTCCGTATTCACCTTCTTAACTCTTTCCAGAATACTTATCATTTCAGGGTATTTAAATCGCTTAAAATCTACCATAAAAACAGATAAATATTTTAAGTTAAAATCGCTGGGAAAATTGGAGAATTGTGGATGAAACTTCCAGTAAGTAACGTCACTTTCTGCCGTGGTATAAGGAACTACATTATTACTCCAATCCTCATCATGCCCGTCAGCGGCCGGTCTGCTATCCATTGCGCTCCAGGGTAAAGGTCCCATTGCCCAAATATATTTTCCGGCATTTTTCCCATTTGAAATCCAATAAACACGGGCGCCATGCGTACCTTCTGCGTGGTACTTTTTATTATGTGCAGCTAAACCTGCTTCAAATTCCGCAGTTTTTGCCGGAATAGCGGTTAACATGACATTTTCCATGACCATGTATTCTTCTGTTCCTTGAGATATTACAAAAAAGGGAATAAGTAACATCAGATAAAGAAATTTTCTCATTTTGATTATAATTAAAGGTTAGAAATTTATTTTCATTTTTACTGTTAGTTGGCCTTGGGGGGTGTAAGTGTGTATCCTAATTGACTTAACATATCCATATTGTCAAAAAAGGAATCTTCCTGAACGGCGAGGCCGTTGCTGTCAAATGCCCATACACTATATCCATGGATCTCCATTTTATTACCGGTTGGAGGATTGTCCATAAATGGTCCAGTGTTGGTGCCAGTGCAGGTCCAGTTTAGATAGGATTTTCCGTCTTTTAGAAAATAGGATTCCATTTTTACTTTGAAATCCGGGAAACCGGTATGGAATTGTTTCATCATAGCTGCATATTCAGACTGATTGTTCGCCTGCCGTGCGCCGTTAGAGTTTCTAATAACATTAGCTGCGGTAATTGCCTTAAAGGCTTCGGTATCATTTTTGTTCCAGGCTTCAACCATTTTATCATGGTTGGCCATAATGGTTTTTTCCAGTTCAGGCGTATTTTTCATCTCTTCAATTTCTTCGAGAGCCGTTTGCATAATGGAGTTATCCCAAAAACCATTTTCCTGCACTACTTTACCGTCTAAAACCCGGACGGAGAGATGCACAGGTAATACAAGTACTTTATTATTTTCTTTAAGGGTGCCTTCCCATCTTCCCCAGAAATTAATCCATGTATTCCCACCATCACTTATTATTTTTTCATAAATGACATCCTCACCAAAACCATATGAGCTTAACAAAGCAATAGTACTTTTATGCCCTTCCAAAGATTGGGCTACGGTTATACTGTCATCCCATTGATTGTAGTAGACTTTTGCGGTATCTGCATATTTTTCCGTCCAACTGTCCCAATCCCCTTTTTCATAATCGGCTAATAAAGCTTTTACTAAATCCACTTCAGGTCCTGATGTGCTGTACCTTTCAGCTTTTTGCTCACATGCTATAAAAAGAATTGCAGCAAGTCCTATCAAAAATATTTTTTTCATTTATATTAAATTTTATTAACAGATTATTCTTCCATAACTTCTTCTTCCTCCACCATTTCTGATTCAATTTGTTGCATCACTGCCATATACTCAGATAAATCGTAGTAGGCATGTTCTTCCACTATTTTGCCATCCACATATTGAGCCGTGAGGTGAACTGGTATTATAAGTTTCTGATTATTGGCTGCGATGGTTCCTTCCCAGGTACCCCAGAAATTCACCCATTTTTCAGCTTTATCGTCAATTACCATTTCGTAAAATATGTCCTTATCTGTAAATCCATAACTAGATGCACCTGCGAGCAAACCTTTAAGTGCTTCCAATACTTCAGCCGGTGAGCTCTCGTCCAGGGTATTGTGAGATAATTTAGCAGTATCGTCGTAGTGAGACATCCAGGTAGTCCAATCTCCTTCATTATAGGCTTTTATATGAGCTTTTGCC
Source organism: Eudoraea sp. (assembly GCF_039969275.1). Lineage (GTDB taxonomy): Bacteria > Bacteroidota > Bacteroidia > Flavobacteriales > Flavobacteriaceae > Eudoraea. The sequence goes on along the minus strand of NZ_JBDVOC010000010.1, from coordinate 117,901 downwards.
ACATCTATTTCCGGTGAAGAAGAGAAGTATCTTGGCTCGGCATTTTTACAACTTATAAAAAATGTAGTTGCCAGGCAGATTAAAAGAATTTTTTTCATGATTTTAATTTTTAATAGTTAGTGTATAGTAAAAACCCCAATAGGTTTAGACTATTGGGGGTAGTAGTTAATATTTATTTAGATGGACTATATGCCATATCTGGTCTCATACTTCCTGTAAACACCTCAAATTTCAACAAATTACTTCTTAGCTCATTGTATAATTTAGGCCATTCAGCACCTAAGAGTTCATTGTTTACGGTTACTTTCGCACTATAGTCAGTAGCATTTTTTGCAGCAGCTGCTACCATATAAAACTCACCCCTGGTACCGAAACCACTTTTGTATACCCTGTAATAGAATTTCGAGCCTTTACTGGCAAATAAACTTGTTATAGCTTCCATATTCTTTTTTACCATAGCCCGGCTGGCCGGAGTAATATGGAAATAGAAGAATTTACGATAATTTTCACCTTCAGGTGTTTGTGTTATGCCTTCTGGCATGTAAGACAGTGCCTTGTCTAAATGTATGATATAATCCTGTTCAACATCATAACACTCATCCATTCGGTTAAACATATTGGAAAAGGCCTCTTTACCCATTTTTTCCATCAAAGTTGGGAACAAGGGTTTGTCGATAGCCGCCATATTTGCAATAGGGGATACCCAGAGATAGCGGTCATCTTCTGTATTGGTAACTATGGTACTAATTTCCTGAATGTTATGTTTTTTCAGGTTCTCTGTAAATTCTTTACAAATTGATTCGTAGTCGGCTACCTTAGAAGGTTTTACAACATCCTCATGTACCCAATATGCCTGGGTGTTACTTTCTCCCTGGGCGAGGCCTATAGCCCCGGTAAGTAATAGTAAAATTAAACTTGTTAATCTTGTCTTTAATGTTCTCATCATTGATTCAAATTATGTTAAACTAATTAATGTATTGGATTTAAATTATTCAAGCACAGGCGCAGTAAGGGAGTAACCCAGTTGTTGCAGAAGGTCGAGCTCGTTATAATAGACGTCTTCCTTATATAATTTTCCTTCTTCTGTGAAATAAAGGTGCGTAAGTCCCTGAATCTTAATTTTTTTACCCGTAGCCCGCATCTCACCAAACACGCCCGTGTTACTGCCAGTGCATTCCCAATTCATAAAAATGTTGTTGCCTTCAATGTACGCGTCACTATATTGAATATTTAGGTCAGGAAAACCTGTAAAATAAACATTCATGTGAGCCGCCATTTCATTTTCATTCCCGGCAACATTGATACCATTAAGCATTCTAACAAAATTCTTCGCTACCAATTCATTTAATTTAGAGACATTTTGATCATTCCAGCACGAATCAATAAATACAGTTAAATTATTGGAAAGTCGATCGTTCATAGACAATTCCGCATTTTTGTTCTCTGGTCTGCATGCTGTAATTACAACGAATAAAATAAAAATATAAATGACAGATTTGGACATGGTTTTCCGCACAAATTAACCGATAAGCGTTCATTATACCTATGCGGTATGCTAAAGAAGCAATATATTGGTACAAATAAAAGTATGTATGGACGAACAGCCCTATTTACTGTCCGAATGTCTATTTTCACTTAACGAAGCAATTATTATGTTAAAATTTGTATATTTAGAGAATTAGGTGCCCCCCTCGACTATTTATAAAATATCATGGTAAGCCGATTTTTAACGGTTTTGGTTTTCTTCATATGTTCATTTTTGAGCCCTAAACTTTTGCAGTCCCAGATTATTGACTTTCAAAGCGAAAATTCCTACAATAGAGTATTTGTTGATACAGATAATTTTGGTGTTTCCTACCTGGACATCCTTGAGGGTGCATACCCATTAGCCAAAACAGATACCATCCAATTCAATATTCTAAATGACCTAGCCTATTACTGGCATACCAGGAATTTAACAAAAGCCTTAAATTTTACAAATGAAGGCTTACAACTAACCCGTGAAAGGAAAGATACCCTATGGGAAGGCAGGTTTCAAATTACTGAGGGGGCTATTCTTTTAAGGATGGAGAAATTGGATAGTGCGCGATTTACTTTAGAATCCTCAATGAAAAAAGTTTTAGAAAAAGACCTGCCATTGGTCTATACTCAGTTGGGGTATGTATATGAAAGACAGGGAAAACTAGATAAGGCGGCCGATATTGCTATGGAAACCCTGCTTTTAGGAGATCAATTAAAGGATAAAAGAGCCATGGCGGTGGCGTTTAGCGATTTGAGTAATTTATTTTGGAAACAATCGCGCTTTGAAAAAGCTTTGGAATATGGATTAAAGGCCTTAGTTCTTTTTGAAGAAAGAGGATTAAACGATCTGGATTATGATTTTACGCTCTATGTTGTTGGGAATTGTTATCTGGCACTTGATAAACATGAAGAAGCTCTTAATTATTACGAACATTCTATTGCAATTGGTGAGCGATATGGCTTTTATAATAATTTATGCGACGTATATATATCTATGGTATATCTGAAGGCCTATCTGAACGATTTTGATGCAGCAGATCTTGCAGGTGAGAATGCAGTAAAATATGGGCAATTGTTGGATAATAACTTCATGTTAATGCGTTCCTGGCTGTCTATTGGTAAATCACAAAACCTGCAGGGCAAATACATTTCCGCAATCGAGAGTCTTGAGAGAAGTCTTTACATTGCCACTGAGGATTTTGGAGATGATTTTTATCTTAGCCAGGCCTATGAAGCATTGGGTAAGGCTTATGCAGGTAATCACAATTATCGAGAAGCATATCAGGCCTATGCAGAGTATGATAAACTTAAAAAGGAGATATTTACGGCCGAGGCAGATCAGCATATTTCATTATTACTTACTGAGTTTGACGTGGCTCAAAAAGAGAGTACTATCATAGTACAGGAAAATCAAATTAAAAAACAAAGATCAACGCAGACGCTAATGATTCTTATTGGAGGGCTTTTGCTTATGATTTTATTACTCCTATATAATGGCATAGAAACCAATAAAAGGAAAAACAGATTGCTTAAAAAACAAAATGACGAAAAAGAATTTTTACTAAAAGAAATACACCACCGGGTAAAAAATAATTTAGAAGTTGTATCCAGTTTATTATCTCTGCAATCTGAACAGGTAGGGGATTCAAAGGTAGCCGACGCTATGCAGAAAAGTCAACTTCGGGTACATAGTATGAGTATGATTCACCAAAAACTTTATCAGGGTAAAAGCTTTTCATCCATTGAGATGAAGGAATATTTTAAGAGCCTGGGAGATTATATTGTAGATATTTACGGGGCTTCAGAAAGAATTCATATTGAATGTGAGATGAAGAAAATGGAATTGGATGTTGATACTGCTATTCCAATTGGTCTGATAGTGAATGAGTTGTTTACCAATGCTTTAAAATATGCCTTTCCAGATAATCGTAATGGACTTATAAAGATTAGTCTTATAGAATCGGGGAATCAGTTACAACTCGAAGTGTCAGATAATGGCATAGGGAAAAACTATCATGAAAAGATGGAGGGTACGGGTTTTGGTACTCAATTAATTGAATTACTTACCAGGCAATTAGAAGGCAAAATGTCCTTAAATGTTAAGAAGGGAACAGCAGTTTCTTTTGAATTTCAAAATCATAGAGCAGCTTAAATATGAATAAGTTAATTAGAATTTTAATAGTGGAAGACGATATGATTATCGCAGCGAATCTTTCATTACAATTAACAAAGTTAGGCTACGAAGTCATTGGTATTGTGTCCGGGGGTGAAGATGCAATTAGTAATGCAAATCAAAATAAACCTGATATCATTTTGATGGATGTTAATCTTAAAGGTGCCATAGATGGCATAGATGCGGCTATTGCTATTCATCTGCAAAATGAAATACCCATAATATATTTAACTGCCAATAATGATGACGGCACTTTTTCCAGGGCAAAAGAAACGCAACCTTATGCTTTTATTTCCAAACCGTTTAATAAATTAAATCTTCAGCGAACGATTGCACTGGTTGTTGAGAAAATAAAGGATAACGGAAGTTTAAAACAATACAGGGCTCAAACTAATTTACAGGTTTTACCTGATCAGATTTTTGTGAGGCATAATGGGAAAATGGTTAAAATATTAATAGACCAAATTCTTTATATTGAGGCCGAACGAAACTATTGTAATATTATAACCGAAATAGGTAAATACCTGGTTGTAAGCACTTTAAAAACAATTGAAAATGAATTAAAAGATAGTTGTTTTATACGAGTCCACAGGTCATTTATCGTTAACATATGTAAATTGGATATTGTAGCAGATAGTCATCTAGAGATAGACAGAAAGGTTATTCCAATAAGTAAGTCATATAAGGAAGTTTTACTTGGAAGATTGCATACCATTTAAGGGTTAAAAGAACAACTTTCTTAAACAATACACTTATCTTATTTAGTTTTTTTGATTGTACTTTTTATCATGGCTTCTACAATTGCATGCCCACCACCGTTATCTCTTTTTTTTAGCTCCTCGATTATTTTGGGATGATCCTGTTCACGACCTTGCGATAACTTATAAGCTGCCTGTATTTCCTTTATCTCAATCTCAAAACCTATAATGCCTTTAATTTGCCTGAGTGTATTCTTGGACAAATTATTCAGGGATATGGGATTTTCTGATTTTCTCTCATATTTGTCTACCAGTTTATGAAGAGAGGTCATCATCGCCTTCTCGTCCTGAATTTTTAATAATCCGTAGATATGTACTGCAATATAATTCCAGGTAGGAACTTCTTCTTTTGCATACCAGGATGAAGAGACATAAGTGTGTGGCCCGTTAAATATGCAAAGTACTTCCTTATTTTCAATAAAATATTTCCATTGTGGATTTGCCTTAGCAATATGCCCTACAAGGATGTCATTCCCATTACTATCCTTATCTAGCTCTAGTGGGATATGTGTGGCCCAAGGTTTACCCTTTATGGAATTTATTAAAATGCCAAAGGAATTATTAATAATGAATTCCTTAACTTCTTTAAGGTTCTCATTTTTGTAGTGTTGTGGGATATACATAGGTTTACCTTACTTATTCTCCGCCAAAGGAGGGTCTAAATTACAATTAGTCGCTCAAAAACTACAATTCAGTAAGTCTTTTTTATATGGGAACGGGTTTTAGGCCATTTTTGAGCCATAAACCTTTAAAACTCCAAAAAATGAAAAACACTTTATTACTAATATCTTTCTTTATAGGGGTATCTGTATTTGGACAGGATAAATATACCAAAGGGATGCAACAGGCTTTTTCACTTTGGGGTGAGGAAAAGACAACAGAAGCGTCCAATCTTTTTGAACGAATTGCCATGGCGGAATTGGATAATTGGTTGCCATATTATTATGTTGCTCAGGTAAATACCACTCACTCGTTTGGCGAAACAGATAAAGAAAAGATAGGTCAACAGCTAGAAAAGGCGCAGGAATCTATTGACCTTGCTATGGCCATATCACCTGAAAACCCGGAAATACTGATACAGCAGGCAATGATCCATACTGCTTGGATAGCTTTTGACGGTGCCACCTATGGAATGACCCTCTCAGCGAAAAACGTTGCGATTTATACAAAGGCATTGGGCCTGGCTCCTAATAATCCAAGAGTGGTTTTGTCTAAAGCCGAATGGGACATGGGTTCTGCCAAATACTTTGGAAAAGACACGGCTCCTTATTGTAAAGATGTAGAGCGGTCATTGGAACTTTTTGCTAACTTTAAACCTGAAGGACCATTTTATCCTAATTGGGGAAAAGAAAGAGCTGTAATGATTCTCAATAATTGTGATAATCAGAAAGTTAATAAATAATTAAGGCTTTAAATAATGAGATATCTGTTTAAGACATTTTTAATAGGCATATTTATTGGGCTGGTCTTATCTGTTATTTTTATTGGTATTGAATTCTTTGCAAACGGCTCAGTTCAATTTGATAGAGAATTTTTCATAGGAGTGGGTTATAATCTACTTTATTCTGTGATACTGACCCTTATTAACAGTTCTTTTTTTGATTATTTAAATCATCGGGTCGTTTGGAAAAAATATGGCAGGTATAGACTGGTTATAGGAGCCGTTGGTGGAATAGTTCTAACCATGATTGGCATTCTTTGGATAAGAATATTGATTCGCATGGGGTTCGAAAGCGCCAGTTGGGAGGAATTTCTCGCTGAGGAAAGGGTTATCCATTACCTTATAGCACTAATAATCACCGTTGTAATTAGTGTCTTTTTTCATGCCTTTTACTTTTACAGGGCTTTACAGGATAAAAAAGTCAAGGAGCAAAAAATAATTGCCGGGACAGCTTCTGCAAAGTTCGATGCATTAAAAAATCAGCTAGATCCTCATTTTTTATTTAACAGTCTTAATGTACTTACAAGTTTAATTGAGGAGGATCCCGATCAGGCACAAAAATTTACTACGTCTCTATCAAAAGTATACAGGTACGTTCTGGAACAAAAAAACAAGGACCTGGTTACCGTTGACGAGGAACTTCAGTTTGCAAAAACATATATACGATTGTTAAAAATGAGATTTGAAGACAGCATTGTATTTGATATTCCAGAAAAGTGCAGTAATCCTGAAGCTAAGATTGTGCCACTTTCCCTGCAACTTTTGCTGGAGAATGCGGTTAAACACAACGTAATCACGAGTACAAGACCTTTGCATATTAAGGTTTTCGAAGAAGGGGAGTCACTGGTCATTCAAAATAATTTGCAAGAGAAACAGGTGGTCAAGAAGAGTAGTGGTGTAGGACTCAGGAATATTCAACAACGATATAGTATCCTTTCGGACAAAGAAGTTCAAATTAAAAAGACCTCGAAAGATTTTACAATCTTATTGCCTATGCTTACCAAAAAGGTTAGTATGAGGGAATCACAGCAAATCTATATCAGTGATAAGAGATATCAGAAAGCTAAAGAACGAGTAGAGGCAATTAAGGGTTTCTATGGAAATCTTACTGCATATTGCATTGTAATCCCTTTTTTGATTTGGTTAAATTTTAGGTCAACAGGTTTTCCGTGGGCAATCTTTCCTGCACTGGGATGGGGTTTTGGACTTCTAATGCACGGAATGGAGGCCTTTGGCTATAATCCTCTATGGGGTAAGAACTGGGAGGAAAAGAAGATAAAAGAACTAATGGATAACGATAAGTTTTAGGAAGGGATTCGGTCTACTCAAAATTACAATTCATCGGTTTAATAATACGGTTGAGAAACTTAAATTTAGAAGGTTGTCCAACATTTCGGAATTTTGATTTGTAATTAATAACAGAATCATTTACAAAACAGGACTCATGGAAAATAATAGAAAAGAAGCCGGTTATTTAAAGGCAAAGGAACAAGTAAAAGCTATTAGGGAATTTTATATCAGTAGTATTTTGTACTGCATAGTTATCCCTATCCTAATATGGATAAATTATCAGACTACCAGCTTTCCCTGGGCGGTGTTTCCGGCTCTTGGCTGGGGTTTTGGCCTTGTAGTTACAGGTATGGCTGCCTATGGAATAAACCCTTTGTGGGGTAAGGGATGGGAGCAAAGAAAAATACAGGAATTAATGAATAAGGAAGGTTTTTGAGCTACTCTGAAACCGATTCTCTAAGTTGCCTATTTTTAGGACAACACTAAAATATTAACAACTAACAACAAAAATATCATGGAAGATTTTAATAAAGAAACTAAATACCTAAGAGCGAAAGAACGTGTAGATTGCTTAAAGAAATTCTACGGAAATTTAGTGTCATATACACTGGTAATTTCTTTTTTGGCGATAATAAACTACTGGACGAATGAGTGGCGGTATATGTGGTTTTTATGGGCCGCATTCGGATGGGGAATTGGGATAATTTTTCACGCCATTAAAACTTTTAATTTAAATCCTTTTTTTGGGAAGGATTGGGAAGAGCGCAAGATTAAGGAGATCATGCGGGAAGATGAACATCAAAACAGGTGGGAGTAAACTAATTATAGAAAATTATACTAAATAAGATACTAATGGATATTGACAATAATAATAAGCTCGAAAGGGCTAAGAAGAGAGTGGGAGAGATAAAAGGATTTTATATACATTTGGCTGTTTACATAGTGATCAACTCCTTTATTCTTGTGAATATTTATATAAGGACTATGGCTGAAGGGGAAAGTTTCTGGCAATTTCCCACGTTTTTTACCTTGATTTTCTGGGGAATTGGATTGGCATTTCACGGGGCGCACGTATTTAATTATAACCCGCTATTTGGAAAAAAATGGGAAGAACGCCAAATTCAGAAATATATTGAAAAAGACAAACGCGAAGCTGATAAATTTAAATAGTAAAAGTATTTTGGTAAAGTATTCGATTATTTTCAAAATAATAGAAATTGATTAAATCATTAGGATGAATGTATTGATAATTGAAGATGAAAAACCCGCTGCAAGGAGACTGGCAAGGTTGCTCACTGAACTTAATGTCAGGGTATCTACTATGCTTCATTCTGTGGAAGAAGCAGTGGAATGGTTTCAGAATAATGAGCATCCCGATTTGATTTTTCTCGATATTCAATTGTCGGATGGCTTATCCTTTGAAATTTTTGATGTCGTTGAGGTTAATAGTGCTATTATTTTTACCACGGCTTATGATGAATATGCATTACAGGCATTTAAACTTAACAGTATAGATTATCTTCTAAAACCAATTGACGATGAAGAGTTGGAAAGTGCAGTTAGAAAATATCAAAACCTTAAACCGGATCATGATCAAATAAGTCTGGATTTTGAGGATATAAAAAAATTACTTGTCAACCCCCTCGAAAGAGAATACAAAAAGAGATTCACTATTAGACTTGGACAGCATCTGAAAATTATCATTGCCGATGAAATTGAATGTTTCTATAGTGAAAACAAAGGTACATATGCTGCAACTGCAGAAGGAAGAAACTATCTTCTGGATACTACACTAGAAAACCTTGAGAATGAATTATCACCACAAATATTCTTTAGAGTGAGCAGAAAGTTCTATGTCAATATCAATCACATAAAAGACATTATTTCTTACACCAATTCTCGTCTAATAATCAAATTAAATCACTATAATGAGCAGGAAATAATTGTTAGTAGGGAGAGGGTTAGAGATTTTAAGTTATGGTTAGAGTAATAGCCATTAAATATCTGACATAAAAACACTTAAGTATAACTATAGATTTTTCTTATAGTTGGTTTTTTGTAGCTTTTCAGGACTTTTTATTCACTCTGTTGTCATCAAAAGCAGAGGGAAGTAATTTAGGGATTAATTTAATGAAAATTGGCAATAAAACTGCTCCTCCGGGTAATAAAAATATCGCCAGGGAAGGTATGCTTTTAAAAATATCTATAAGCTGATTTTGAACTTTTTTCTTTTCTTCCGGACTGAGGTCCTTGACCGTGGACTTGGAAAGTAGCTGCATCAATTCTTTACTCTCTGATAATTCTTTTTGAAGTCTTTTATTATTTCTTAAAATCAGTTTATTGACCACTTTGGACATGCTATCATAAAATTGAATTGCCATGTTTGGGTCTTTCAGAAAAGGAATATTTGCAGAATTTTTTTCAAAAAAGGATGTAATTTCCTCCAATGATCGGGAAATCTCTTTTCTCTCAAAACCAAGATCCTTGCCAATACCAAAGATAAATTCGGATTCCTGATATTCCAGTGTTTTATCTTCCCAAACAGTAAGACATGCCACATCCAGAAAATAATGATTTTCCCAGATTGCTGAGTTATTCAGTAGCTGGACTCTGTATGAACCGTCAAATTCTTGCTTTTCACCATCAATAAATGTCATAGAAGAAGCAAAAAGTTGCGCTAAACGCTCGTCCGTTTTGTTTTTCTCTTTAGAGTTTAGTGCGTGTGAGGTAACATTTACGGTCAGGTATTCTAGTGTTTGGGCGTGTTCCCTTATGTTTTTACCTCCGTTCAGGTAATATTTGAATGTAAGAACGTCAATAAATAATAGTGAGTTAGTAATAATTCTGTTGAAAGTCTTACTAAATACATTATCGCCCAGGTAAACCCTTGATTCAATCAATTTTTCAAGTTGCTTAGAGGTTTTACTGCCGGCAAGGATTTTATTGAGGAAAGAAATATTACTAATATTAAGTTCCTTATAAAATTGAAAAATTATTTGAACAAAATCATCAAAATTAGAATTGTTGTGTTCTAATTTAAAAGTAAAAAACAAGGACGTTAACAGGTTGATTTTTGCTTTTTCATCTTCAGACAAAGTGTGCTCAGGACTAATAAAACGGGGAATCTTGATATTTAAACCGTAGACAAAACCGGATGTTTTAAGCCCCCCGTAAAGATCTCTGAAATCGGTAAAAACTTCAAGATTATGTTTTACGTCGTACCCGAATTTGTCAATCCAACCGGATGCGGATGGGTTCATTGGCTTAATCTTTTAAAAATTCAAAGTAAAACAAAATATGGGACATTCCCTTTATTGTCCTTGTTATTAAAATGGAAAATAGGGCGGTAGTAACAGCTCTCAACATAATTTTATTTTTTTATAAACTGTAAATTGGATTTAAATATTCGCTATTAATCAGTGCTAAATCCAGTTAGTATTTTGGTTATTTTTAACTTTTTTGTAGGATTTTATGGATGAAATGCTTATGTTTAACGTTCAAATGCTATCAGAGCATTTCTGCAATGCCCCAAGTATTACAGAAATCTGAATTTATTTATTAGTACGTTTTCGAGAATTTAACCCAAATCAACCTCGTTATGGAATACTATATTTTCTCCGTTTGGTTTTTAGTGATGTCATTTCTTTTGTTCAAAGTTTTTAAAGCCCATTATTCCTTGAGAAAAAATCAGGGTAGAGAAATTAATCATTAATAATTTAAATATTATAAGTACTAAGCTATCAAAATTTCAAAAATGATAGACTGTTACTGCTATTCGAGATTCACTGAAAAAACCATAAACGAATAGACCTCTTAAGACTAAAAATGGCTGCTAATTTAGCAGCCATTTTTTAATAAAATTACAGGTATACTATTCAATGATTCCGGTGCAGCTTACTCTGGCACCAGCGGCACCACTTGGTTGAGAGGTAAAATCATCAACTCCCTGATGTACAATGACAGCTTTGCCTAAAATATTCTTATTTGCATCATCACAGCCTATGCACCATTGATCTGTACTAAATTCAACAATAGCATTTCCTTCTGTATCTGCGGTAAAATTACCGATATCACCTTTATGATATCCCTCCGCTGCGCCCCATTTTCCATGTGGTTCATGTGTAGGGTTCCAATGCCCACCGGAAGACTTGCCATCATCAGAAGAACAATCTGCCTTTTCGTGTATATGGATTGCGTGTTCTCCAGCACTAAGGCCGCTTAAAGTGGCTTTCATCATTACCATTCCATTTTCTTCTGTAAAAACAACTTCACCCTGAACATTACTGTCACTTTTGGGTTGCATAGAAAATTTTATAACCTCTACATTTACTTCCTCTACAATTTTTTCTACAGGTTGGTCCGTAGCATCTTTGCCCTCTTTTTCAGTCTTTTTACCATCTTTACAATTATATGCCAGTACAAGAATCATACTTAAAGCGATGATGTGTATTTTCTTCATTTGTTTATCTTTTTATGTTACATAGGAAAGTTACGGAATAATCGCTGGTAAGTCAATACAATAATTACAATGATTTAAATAAGGCCTTGGGACCTCTTACCATGTTTAAGGTTATCAGACTGGAAAATGGATTCTTCTATGCTTGCTTCGGGAACTTATTTCTTCTTAGTTTTTAAATAATACCTCTTTTTTCCATCGGTAGACCTTTCCATTCTAAAAGGATCGTTTATAATTAACTAATTAGTTTAGTTACGACCTGTGTCTCACTGTACAGGGTTTTGTGAACAGGACATTTATTTGCTATTTCCAGGATACGTTGAGTCTGTCTCTCATCAATATTGCCGGTTAGTTTAAGTTCCCTGTGAAAAGTATCTATCATTGCCCCGGGTGACTCACAATCCTGGCAGTCCTCCGCATGTGATTTACTATATGAAGTGTGCACTTCAACATTTTGCAGGTCCCAAGCTTTCCGTTTTACATACATCTGAATAGTCATGGCAGTACAGGCAGACAAACCTGCAGAGACCAACTCATATGGAGAAGGCCCGAAATCATTGCCACCAAATTCTTCTGGTTCATCAGCGATCATATAATGTTTACCTACTTTCATTGATGTTGAAAATCCTTCATTTCCATCCAGGCTCGCTACCACCTGGTGTTTGGAATTAATGCTTTTGTCCTGAGGAATTTCGAGGTAACGTTGTGCCCAACCTGATATTACTTTACCTGCATATGATGAATCTTTTTTATCTGAGAGGAGGTGATCAGCGCCATCTAAAGAAATAAAGCTCTTCGGGTGATGTGCGGCAATATAAATTTCTTCCGCATTTTTAATAGCAACGGTTTGATCTTGTGGAGAATGCAATATCAAAATTGGTTTGCGTAATTCTTTAACTGTTTGTGGAAGAGTCCTATTCTCCAAATCATCCAAAAATTGCTTTTTAATAGTAAAATCCCGACCTCCGATATTGACCTGGGCCTTCCCTTTTAAGTTTATTTCATCAAGATTACTCTTTAGCAGATGTTTTACATGCACAGGATTTGAGGGCGCAGCTATTGTAACTATGGCATTTACCGAAGTTATTTCCGATGCAGCAAGGAGCACTGCTGCGCCCCCCAAAGAGTGTCCAATCAAGAGGGTTGGGGCTTTATAAGTGGCGTTGAGATAATCCGCAGCAGCGATTAAATCCTCGACGTTCCCTGAGAAATTAGTATCGGCAAAATCACCCTCACTTTCACCTAAACCAGTGAAATCAAAACGTAAAACACCAAAACCATTGGAGGTAAGTGATTTACTTATATTTTTTATTGCTAACAGGTTTTTGTTGCAAGTAAAACAGTGGGCAAATAACACATAATTATGCGGTACTTGATTTGCGGGTAACTCTATTCTTCCCACCAATTTCTGGCCCGACTTATTATGAAATATTACTTTTTGTAGGCTCATATTGCTTTTTAATTAATTGATAGTCGAATGAAAGGTACTAAACTTTCTTGCAGATGGAAATTGTAATTATTAGATCAATTTGTTAAAAATATAGAAATAACTCTTTAGGGTTGAGCAATTTGAATATTCTTAAGTTAAGGTCGTAAGCCTTCATTCTGGATGATCCTTAATTGAAAGTTGGGTATTTTTATGAAAGGCAACTATACCAACGAAACCTTAGTATGACCGGGTTATTTTGCCTCACTCTTTTTTCGACGTAAATCCGGATTGTAGAAAACACCCACCTGTAAACGATCGAAATTGGTAGTACTAAAATGGTTTTTCAAATACCCTAACTGCAAACTTAAATTTTCCACAATATTTAAACCCAGGGCAGCATAAAGTCTGTTCTGTCCAAAAATTTCGTCTTGAAGATTCAAAAATATCTCATCATAGAAGTTAAGGAAAAAAGTATTGGTAAGTGGCAATGTTATTTGTAATCTATACCTGGCTCTGTGCTGGGTATCAGAAGAATTTCCTGAATTCAAAAAACGCTGTTCGAAGCGAAAGCGGTGTTCAAATAATAGTTCCCAAACTTTGTTTTTGAGGATAAATTGTTCAAAAATTCTGTTTTCCAAGAGCTTATTTTGATTAGGGATATCTTCAAAACTTGTATCGGTATCAATGTAGCCATAACCTATAGTAGCAATGGCCTCAGGACTAATATGGTAATTGAGGCCAATTCTAAGTAGTAATTGATTGAAATTACTGGTAGTTTCATAGTATCTGAACTGAGCTTCGGAATGAATGCTAAATCGCTCTGAAACTTTATTCATTCCAAAGTACATATACCATGCCCCTAATTTATCTTCTCCTGTTTCCTGAGCCTGAGTAATGGCAACAATAAAAAATATAACAATGGCTACCAATTTTCTCATAAAGTAATATCCTTTATACCAGTGTAAAATTACAGGCTCGCTTGATTGCCAAAAGTCAATTCAAGCGAGCTTCTTTATTGAATTAAAATATCTAAATTCAATTAATTTAGATTTTATTAAAACTTATGAATCGGAATTCATTTCCATGGTTTCACCATCCTTAATGGGAGTACCCTTATCCTGCTTTAGATATACATCTAAAAATTCCAAAACTTTACTATAAGCTTCAATTTGATTTTCCTTTTTAATAAAACCATGACCTTCGTCTTCAAATAGGACATATTCCACCGGAACCCCATTTTTTCTAACCCCTGCAACAATCTCATCAGATTCAACCTGTAAAACCCTGGGATCCTGTGAGCCTTGCAAAACAATCAATGGTTTAGTTACCTTATCAGTATGGAATAAAGGGGATATTTTTTTAAGACGAACAGAGTCTGCGCTATTTGGGTCTCCCAATTCTTTGTAAAGCGCATCTTTAAATGATTCCCACCATGGCGGAATACTTCTAAGGGTTCTAATCCAGTTGGTAACACCAAATAAATTTACTCCTACTGCAAATTCTTCAGGGGTATAGGTAAGCGCAGCCATAGTCATATAGCCGCCATAAGAACCACCTATGATACCAATCTTCTCTGCATCAATTTCTGCTTGTTGTGTGAGCCAATTTTTCCCTTCCACACAATCTTTTAGATCTTTATCCCCATGATTTAAGTCATCCATCTGATAAAAAGTCTTACCATAACCGCTGCTTCCTCTGTTGTTTACCGCCAGGATGGCATAGCCATGATTTACCATATATTGTATTAAGGAACTAAAATTTTGTCTTGATTGTCCTCCAGGGCCACCATGCACCCAAACCAGAGCAGGCACTTTGTTTTCAGTACTGGCCTGATGAGGTTTGTAATAAATGGCTGGTATTTCAGTGCCATCAAAAGATTTAAAGCGTATAACTTCTGCAGTGACAAGATGTTCACCTTTTATTTCCTGATTTAAAACGTCTGTAATTTGATTCTGCCCTTTGGTTTCTATATCATATACAAATAAATTAGAAGGAGTATTTGAACCACCAACATAAAACCTCATGGTTTTTTCATCCTCTGAAAAACCAACATTAGTAATGCTGGTATTATCAAATTTGGGAAGTTCAATATTTTCACCAGAAGCCATATCTTTTACTTCAATAACATTTTTGGCGTCTTCATTTATATAAGTCACCTGGTACGTGCCATTTTCAGTAAAATAACTACCAACTATATCCCAATCGCGTTCCATAACTTTTTCACGAGAACCATCAGTAATATTATATTTCATGAGGTAAGCAAATTCTGCGCCATCGTCTGTAGTATAATATAATGCCGAATTGTCTTTAGCAAAGTCCTCGCTACTATTAGCGCATTGATTGAGATTTATTTTTGTTGTAGACTTATCCTTAAAACTATAGAGGAACAAATCACTGTCATTCGTGTTAATAGCTTTGCTTAAAGGAAGGTATTGTTTGTCATGTGAGATTCCGCTAACGTTATATCCTTCATTATTTTGGTAGAGAAGGGTAGGGGTAAAATTCTCTAAATCCATCTCGTACAGATCCATATACCTCTTATCCCTTTTGTTGGAAGTGAAGTAAAAGCTTTTGTCATCCTCAGCCCATCCGTAAAAAATTGTTCTGGCACCTTCATAAGGGGTTAGATCTTTGTGCGCTCCATCCTCGCCCCTCAGATAAATATGATAAATTTCATCCCCATTATTATCCATTCTAAATAACATACGTTCGTCTTCAGGGAAATAGGAAATGGAAAACACAGAAGAACTATCAGAGGCAGTAACCGGGATAAAATCTCCACCTGAGGAAGCAACGGTATACAGATTATAAATACCTGAACGGTTACTGGATACTAATAATTTTGATTTATCCGGTGAAAAGCTTCCACCAAACACACTCTCATTGTCCATCATTTGCTTTATGGTGTAAGTCTCCAGAGTTTCTGCAATGTTTGGTTTTTCTCCCATTTTTTCTTCCTTGCAACTCCATATCATTGTGATTGCCAGCAATAAGATCAGTTTTTTCATTTTTACTATGGTTTTAAGATTGATGATTAAGTAGCTATTAGCCCAGAAAATAAAGAAGAATGAGCATTAATTATTGCGGGTAGGAATGGCCATTTTTGCATTAAATAAAGGTGCTTAAATTTAGTTGCTAAATATACCAAAAAGTTGAACTATAAATCTTAAAAGCTTGTTAATGGCAGATTCCAATTTATAATTAGAAATGTTTATAAGAAGAAAAGTCGATATATAGCATTCGATAATTATTTAAATTGTAAAATTTGCATCAATTGTAATGCTCTAATGATCTAATGCTCTGCCAAATAGACTTCGCCATCTTTCATTACAAATTTCACCGATTTTATAACCGAAATATCCTTAGTAGGGTCACCTTGAACGGCTATGATATCTGCCAAAAACCCCTTCCTTATTTGGCCGAGTTTGTCAAGGTGAAATACACGTGCATTTATGGAGGTTGCAGATTGCAGAACGGTCAAAGGGGTCATCCCGTATTCTACCATTAATTTCATTTCCCGATAATTTTCTCCATGACTAAAAACACCTACATCCCCGCCAAAAATAATCTCAACCCCCGATTGTATTGCCTCTTCAAATGAAGCTTTTTTTTGAATAATTCTTTTGGGCACGGGACCTCTACCTTTTATCCAACCGCTATATTGCTCAACGGCTTCGCCCGCGGCAAGTGTGGGACAAAAGGCAACATCGTTTTCCTTCATTAAATTAAACTCCTTAATTGTTCCCAAATCCCCGTGTTCTATCGTTTCTACTCCTGCAAGAACTGCCCTGCGTATTCCCTCAGGAGTACTAGCATGAGCTACTACATATCTTCCTGCACTTTTAGCGGTAGCCACCATAACTTCAAGTTCATTCTGCAAAAAAGTAGGTTGGGCCGGTTCACCAGTTTTCCATCTGTAGTCTGCATATACTTTAATAAAGTCGGATCCATTGCCTATCTGCCTGCGCACCGTTCGAATGGCTTCATCAATTCCACTTACTGTTTCCGCTCCCAGGGGGACGGCTACCCCGTCATGAAACCCTTTTGGGCCATACGCTCCTGTAGCAACAATTGCCGGGCCTGCAACCAGTAAGCGAGGTCCGGGAATAATACCTTCATCAATAGTTTTTTTTAGATAAACATCAGTATATCCGGCTCCTTCTGCGCCCAGATCCCGCATTGTAGTAATTCCTGCCAATAGGGATCTTTTGGCATAAACGGAACCTCTGATTGCCCTCTCTGCAGGAGATTCCTTAAGTACCTGATCATTCCAGCTGGTTTCATTATATGGATGAAGCAGTAGATGTGAATGACCCTCTATAATTCCTGGTAGAAGTGTCATCCCCTTAAGCCAAATAGTATCTTTTATAGTTTTTATGGGACATTTATCAAGAGGGCCCGTGTAATCAATACGATTGCCATCCACAACAACGATCCAATTAGCAAACAAATTTTCTCCATCAAATACCCTATCAGGAATTAATACTGACTGACTTTGTATTCCGGTACTTAAAAGCAACAAAAATATGATAAACAACTTTTTCATTTCTGGTTTTATTATTGAAGATTGAGTCCTGAAAATAAAGATAATTACCGATTTAGTATCCTTCTAATTGCAATAAATAAAAAAATGAATAGGGAATAACCAATAAAAAACGGAATTATATAGGATTCCAGATTACACATAAGCATTATACCTATTATTAAAAGTTGAAATCCTAGTCCAAAAGTAGAAACAGCCGTCATAAACCAATTGGGAAGATATTGACTTGCTACAGCCCTTCTGTCCAATTCATAAATTATCCTATCAAATAGTCCATATAAGATGCTGTAAAGTCCAAAAAGGAAATTAACCGTGCGCTGATTCTCTCCGTTCATGGCTTTTGGCGCCTTGCGTTCAAAGACCCGGCTAGTAGTATCACCATTGTATTTATTTCTCAGAATAACATAATAGTAATTATAGAGTGTTCCCTGTAGCTGAAGTCCAATAAAAGCCAGGATGGTATACATTATTGATCCATCAGTAACGTACCAAATGGTAATCAGGATCATTAGATTAAGAATAATATCCGAAACAGAATCTAAATATCTGCCTGTATAAGAGGGCTGATTTTTAATACGGGCTAATTCTCCATCTGCAGCATCTAAAATTGATTTTAATATTAGGAAGAACGCAGTGGCCAGGTAATTATGATTAAGGATACATAGGATGGCAAGAAGCCCCGAAATCACAAATCCGATAGTTAGATGAACCGGCCTAAAAGCTGTATTTTTTAAATAGTTTGCTATGATTCGTGCAATGGGCCTGCCATAGTCTGAAAGGTCTATAAATTGATATTCCTTAGGTAATTTAGACATTACGTTTATGCCTGCTACCTCTGTAGATATTAATAACGATGACACGCTGGCTTAATATGAAGTAAAGGCTTAATACAAAAATAACAATAAATCTACCATTACATAAGTTAAAAATGAGCGCAACTAGTTAGTGGAAGCGTTTTTTGCTATTTGTTGAAGTTTTTGATCAATATCTATCTTGCTTATCCATTTCCCCCTGACCATTACGCCAGACACGTCTTTTAAGGCATTTATGTCTTCAATGGGATTAGAATTAACCAGCAGAATATCTGCAGCCATTCCTTCCTTTAATTGGCCGAAAACACTATCCATATCAAAGAAGATAGCTGGGTTAACTGTTCCGGTTTGTATTATTTCAAGTGGAGATAAGCCCGACTTCAACAATCCATCCATTTCGTGATGGATGGAAAATCCGGGAACATTGAATAATTGTGGAGCATCTGAACCCAAAAGCAAGCCATGCCCAGTTTTATTCAGTTCATATATTAGTTTTCTTCTTATGTCTATAAAGGTAAACCACTGCGATTTTTCAAAATTTGTGCCCGGACCTGTTGATGCATCTTTACGTTTTCTCCATTCTGACAAGGTTGATGCGGGCATGTATTTCATCTCGGGTTGCTGAAGAAGTATCTCTCCATCTACCGGTGCAAACCATCTTTCAAAAAGGCTTTGAGTTGGTACTATCCAGACGTTGTTATTTTTTGAAAGCTCAACCAGTTCATCTATCTTGGAAGTATCAGCCAGTTTTGTGAAATTGTAGCCAAAAAATCCATTGTCATTTGGATTAACATTCTCTGACTTAGGCACCAAACCTTCTAAAAACCCGTCTACATGGTCTATAGAGGCATATCTACTCTCCAAGGCATGTTCAATACCGACATCAACAGGGACATGTCCGGAAAATGAAATCCCCGATTCATTGGCAGTTTTAACTAATTCGTCAAACACATCACGCTTAATTCCAGGGTGAATTTTTAAAAAATCATATCCGTCATTTTTATAGGATATGACTTTCTCTCTGGCTTCTTCAGCTGAGGTTACCGAATTTCCATTTAAGGAAGGACTTGAAGTAAATATTCTCGGACTTAGAAGTTCTCCTTGTTCTGCCGCTTTTCGCAACTCTAAATGAGATGAATGACCTAACATTCCCCTTATAGTTGTAATACCATTTGAGAGATACAGAAAAAGGGTTTCTTCTGTTCGTTCCTTAGATGTAGGCGGTGAAGGAATATGAGCGTGCATTTCGGCGAGGCCGGGTAAGGCATATTTCCCTTGACCATCTATTATGGTTTTATATACTCCTTCATTTTCTATGTTGGTTACAATCTTCTTAATTTTTCCGGAGTCAATAACCATTTGCCTCCCAGGGAGAAGTTCCCCAGTATTTACATCAATGACGCTAACATTGGTAATTAAAATGGCCGTATCACTTATTTTATCCTGAGCCTGATTGCATGAAATAAAGGTTAAAATAGCACTGACAATAAATATTTTTTTCATGGGTTTATATTTTTTCTATTTCCGATTCTTTCATTATTATGAGCAACTCTTTAGAGTTTAAAATTGAATCTTTAAGGCTAACAATATCAATTAATATCCACATAATCCCTAATGATAATGGATTAATTCAGTTTCTATTTAATAAATCATTTACCTCGATTTAATATTCTTAGCACAGAGTTCAATGATTTGTTGAATTCTTTTTTTTCTGGTTTCATCTCTTTTTGCCTGATTAAGCCAAGACAAATAACTCTTCTGATAGGTCCGGCTAAACCTTTTATAATTTTTGAAGGCGGCTTTGTCTTTGTCAAAAGCATTTTGTAGATCTTTTGGAATAATGCCATTTTCAACATTATCAAGAGAATACCACGATCCATTTTGCTTGGCAAGTTCAACTTTTTTTAAACCACTTTCATGCATTAAATCCTTTTCTATAAGCTCCTTTACATATGTTTTATTGAGTTTGCTCCAAGCGCTTTTAGGATTTCGTGGGCAGAAATATTGCTTTCTTTTTCCATTACCCAGACTTTTAACTTTACTATCTATCCAACCGTAGCAAAGTGCAACTTTAACAGCGTCCTCCCAGCGCATTCCAGCTATTTTCAATTCCACCTTATAGAAAGTAAGATAGACTGCGGGATAAGAGTCATGGTGTTTGGCAAGCCAATCGCGCCACTCTTTCTTGTTTCTAAAATACAATTCCGGTGTAGAATTTACAGTTACCATCTTCTTATATTCAAATTAATAACTCTTGAATGCTTTTTGGATTAAATCGTATACAATACTTATCTTAGAACATTTTCTATTTTAATTTAAAAACATATTTGAAAATAATGAAAAATATTTATAGCTGTGCGATAGTTTTCTGTTGTCTTTTATTTTTTGGTTGTGATTCCAAAAAAAGAGAGGGGAATCCGAAAGTATTGGTATTCTCCAAAACCATGGGATTTAAGCATACAGCTATCCCTGATGGAATTGCCGCCATTCAAAAACTAGGTGCCGAGAATAATTTTGAAGTAGATACCACAAAAAATGTGGCCATCTTTGAAGAAGATTCATTACAGCAATACTCGGCTATCATATTTATGAGTACTACTGGGAATATTTTGAACCATAAACAGGAAGCTGGTTTTGAACGTTATATTCAGGCTGGGGGAGGCTTTGTTGGCGTACATGCAGCTACGGATACAGAGTATGATTGGAATTGGTATGGGAAATTAGTTGGAGCCTATTTTCATAGCCATCCTTCTGGTACGCCCGAAGCAGATTTTATAATAAAGGATCAGGCTTTTGCCGCAACCAGCTTCTTTACAGATACCATCTGGCACAGGACCGACGAAATGTACAACTTTAAAAAAATAAATCCGGATATAAACGTCCTTATTACCATTGATGAAACTACCTACGATGGGGGTATTAATGGTGATTTCCACCCAATGAGTTGGTACCATGAATACGATGGTGGCAGAGCTTTCTACACTGCTTTAGGTCATACTTCAGAATCCTTTACCGAGGAACTGTATTTAAAACATTTACTAGGTGGTATCCAATACGCTATTGGGGATAATCTAATACTTGATTACTCTAAGGTAAGCTCGCAGATACCTCCGGATATTGATAGGTTTTCCAAAGTTTCTCTGGTAGGTGGAGGAGAGTTTTTTGAACCTACGGAAATGACCATTTTACCAAATAATGATGTGCTTATTGGTCAGCGAAGAGGAGAAGTTATGCATTACAGCGCAGATTCCAAAGAATTAAAACAAGTGGCATTATTGGATGTTTATCATAAGACATTATCTAACCCTGATGTTAATGCCGAAGAAGGACTCATGGGATTGCAAAAAGATCCGAATTATTCCCAAAATCACTGGATATATGTTTATTACGCTCCAACCGGGAATGAATCTGTAAACCGATTGTCAAGATTTAAGTTTGAAGATGGAGTTTTTGATTTGGACTCTGAACAAAAAATTCTGGATGTCCATAGCCAGCGTGAGATATGTTGCCACACAGGAGGATCAATCGCCTTTGGACCTGGAGGGCTTTTATACTTGTCTACGGGAGATAACTCCACACCCTTTGATGAAAAAGATGTTAAATATGTGCATAGCGGATATGCTCCAATAAATGATATTCCCGGGAAACAACAGTATGATGCACGAAGATCTTCCGGAAATACAAATGATCTAAGAGGTAAGATTTTGCGGATAAAAGTCAATAAAGATGGCTCTTATGACATTCCAAAGGGTAATTTATTCCCGGTAGGAATGGACAAAACCAGGCCTGAGATCTACACTATGGGTCATCGAAATCCTTATAGAATCTCGGTTGATCCTAAAAAAGGTTATGTTTATTGGGGTGATGTAGGTCCGGATGCCAGGGAGGACAGCCTTTTAACAAGAGGCCCCAGAGGTTATGATGAAATGAATCAGGCCAGGGAAGCCGGTAATTTTGGCTGGCCACTTTTTATTGCGGATAATAAAGCCTATTTCGAATACAATTATGAAACAGGAGTTAGCGGAGAAATATTTGATCCTGAGAAGCCCCTTAATAATTCTAAAAATAATACGGGCTTAAAAGAACTTCCAAAAGCGATGCCTGCCTATGCTTATTACCCGTATGTCGAATCTTCAGATTTTCCCCAGGTAGGTACTGGAGGAAGAAATGCCATGGCCGGACCTGTTTATTATTCAGATCTTTACAAAGGTCAAAATGCGCTTCCAGAATACTTTAATGGAAAAGTGCTCATCTATGATTGGATGCGGGGCTGGATGAAAGCAGTTAGTCTCTTTGAAGACGGAACATTCAATAAAATGGAACCTTTTTCTTCAGATATTGAAGTCAATAGCCTAATAGATATGGAGGTAGGTGCAGACGGGAGAGTTTACCTGCTTGAATATGGGAGTGGTTGGTACTCAAAAAATGATGATTCAGGATTAAGCTATATCGACTACAATAGCGGAAACAGGCCTCCAGTTATTGATCACATGATCGTGAATAAGACCTCCGGTAGTTTGCCACTGAATATTTCGGCAGAAGTTGTGGCAATGGATAGGGAGAAGGATAAAGTAAGTTATATATGGGATCTTGGAGATGGAACTACTATGGAGACACCTGAGCCTTCTATTGAATACACCTATGATAAAGTAGGCGAATACAGGGTTTCTGTAGAGGTAAAGGATGATAAAAATGCTGTAGCTACCAGCGAAGTGATAACAGTGGTTGCAGGAAATTCCAGGCCTAAGGTAACTATAGATCTTAGTGGCAGCAATACCTCGTTCTTCATACCAGGTTTACCTGTTAAATACAAGGTTACTGTGGACGATCCGGATGGTAAAGGGAAAATTGATGAAGAAAATATTTTTGTTTCAGTTGATTATATGGAAGGGATGGATGAGGTAAATCTTTCATTAGGTCATAAGGAAATTTCTGCCTCTGTTTCAGGTAAGGCCCTTACTTTATCAATGGATTGTAAGACCTGCCATAAGGTGAACGAGGCTTCAATTGGACCAACCTATTTGCAGATAGCTGAAAAATACAAAGACGATGAAAATATACTTAGCTATTTGCAAGGTAAAATCAAATCAGGCGGAAATGGTGTATGGGGTGAAGTAACGATGCCGGCTCATCCCAATATTACGAATGTAGAATCCAGACAAATTGTTATGTACATCCAATCGCTGGCAAAAGGAAGAGCGGCAAAAAAATCACTTCCTGCAAAGGGTATAATAGTACCTGAACCAACACCAGGGGCTAATGTATTTGTTCTTACAGCCAGCTATACCGATGCCGGAACAGATGAAGCCAAACCGCTAACAGGTATGGAAAAGGCTTATTTAATGGGTAGTACTGTACCTTTTTCAGATAAAACCAAAACAGAAGGATTTACGCCTGTTTCTTTTAATGGAATGGATTTGCTTGTGATTCCCTCAAAACAAGCTTGGTTTGCACTGGAAAATATCGATTTGAAGGGGGTAAAGAACGTTTATATAGCCATTGGAGGACAGGAATTACCTACGTCCGGACTGGGTTTTGAAATGCGATTAAATGCTCCGGATGGTAAGTTATTAGGAAAGGGAAGCATGCCGAAACCTGCTGCAGGGCAACGAAGCGGAGAAGTGGCTATTAAACTTGTAACAGATTCTGATGTCAAAGCAGAGGAGTTATATTTTGTTTATGTGCCGAAAGAGCAGGAGGAGAAAAGATCTGGTATTGCTGTAGCACTGAACGTTAGGTTTGCCGCCAATTAATTATTTTTAAGAGTATCAATTAAGTCGGAGTTAAGCACTATTAAAAGCGTTTTCTTAACTCCGATTTTATATTTAATAGATTTTAAGGGATTTATTTGGACAGGTTTTTTACCAAAATATAAAAATTCTCATCTACCAGAACTTGGGTTGTGCCTTTGGCAGGTAAGTTTTCTGATTTCCATTCAGCCTCAGGAAAAAGCCATTTCTCCTGATCATTAACTTTAATTCTTACAGGCATATCAAAATCCTTTACAATATTTGTATATCTGAATCTAATTTTATTATCCTTAAGTCTAAATTCTAAAACCGGTATTTTTGTTGTCCGTAAATATTGATTAAAAAATGCAGTGAGATCTATTTTTGTTTGTTCACTGAGGTAGTTTTCAATTTGTTGTGTTGTAACCGTTTGATGATAAAATTCTTTATTTAACCCGCGAAGAATTTGCCTCCATTTTTCATCATCTTCCAGGAGTTGCCGAAGAGTATGCAACATGTTGGCCCCTTTATAATACATATCAGGTGATCCTTCATAATTAACTCCATACACACCAATAATAGGGCGGTCGTTTCGAATTCTTTTTCGGGTTCCGATGACATATGCTGCTGAAGCTTCGGTGCCAAAATAATAATCCAAATAGAGGTTTTCTGAATAGGCTGTAAAACTTTCATGAATCCACATATCCGCAATATCTATATTGGTAATATTATTGGCGAACCATTCATGGCCCGATTCATGAATAATTATAAAATCGAATTTTAGCCCCCATCCACTCCCTGAAAGGTCAGTTCCTCGATATCCATTCTGGAACTTGTTTCCGTAGGTCACAGAACTTTGATGTTCCATCCCCAGATAAGGGACTTCTACCAATTTATATCCATCTTCATAGAAAGGGTAGGGGCCAAACCAATATTCAAAGGCTTCCATCATCAGACCAGCTTGTTTAAACTGTTTTTCGGCTTTAACGAGATTCTCTCTTAATACGTAATAATCCATGCTCAACTTCCCATTTTCTCCTTCATAGGTCTCTCCGAAATAAACATAATCCGCTATGTTTACATTTACACCGTAATTATTAATAGGATTGGTCACAAACCAATGGTAAGTTATAGAATTCGGGCCTTCTTCAATTTCTCTTAAACGGCCATTGGAAACATTCATTAGATTTTTTGGCACAGTTACGCTTATTGCCATACTATCCACTTCATCATACATATGGTCCTTGTTGGGCCACCAGATACTAGCTCCCAGACCCTGACAGGAAGTTGCAACAAATGGATTGCCATTTGAATCTGTACTCCAGGAGAACCCTCCATCCCATGGAGCATTATCAGCTTCTTTCGGATGCCCGGAATAGGAAACGATTAATTCATTGTATTCACCAATTTTTTGCGGCTTTAAAAGAGTTACCCAGTGTGCATTCCCTATGGAATTAAAAATAAGATCATAGCCGTCCTGAGTTATTTTTGTTATAACCAGAGGTGATTGCAGGTCTATTTGAATAACCTGACTTTCACTTAATACTTTGTATCTGATGGTATTGCTTCCCGAAATAGATTTCTCATCAGGATTAACTTCAATGTTGAGGTCGTAATAATTCAAATCCCACCATGCCCTTTCAGCAGTAATACTTCCTCTAAGAGTGTCTTGCGCAGTAAAAAGTGGTGCCTGGGAGTAAACAGGCAAAACTATAAAAAGTATGACGGCAAGAAGTAAAAATCTAATCATTTAAAGGTTCTTTTCCAGGAGAAAAGCATAATCACTTTCCTTAAGAATAGATAAAAAGTCGTTTGTATTTAAAAGTTCAAATACAGCCTTCTGCTTATCTAATGCAAGTTGATAATATGATTTGGAAATCAGGTATCCTACTGTATATCCCAGATCATGCGGCCTGTCATCAATTGCACCTCCGTTATATAGCCATTTGGAATTGTCCTCCGAAAACAAATCGTTTTTTAGGTCATTCATTATTCTCTGCTCATTTTCTTCATCACTAAGATACATAAGATTGGAATTCTTTAATTCTTCCCCCGAACACAATTCAACAAGAAAATCACATACACCTTCACCGATCACCTGAGCAAGCACTGTTTCATTATTTTTAGTATCCTGATAATTTTGTTGAAAATGCATTAATTCATGTATGGTAAGTCCCGGGAGGTCTGAAACCTCCATGATAGCTTCTTTTTGCCAACTGGTTAATCCTTCAGTAGGCATTGAGTCAGATCTGCCATACATATCACCTCCAATAAACATGCCCATTTCAGTTGCTGTTCCACCAGAGTTTAAAATGCCCGGTACCACATATACTTTTGGAAAAACGGCTTTAGGGTAAATATTTTTAAAATTACGCATCCATCCGGCAGTTTTTGATTTTAAGGCGTTAATGCTATCCGGGTCAAACTGATTTTTTAAGTAATGGAAGTAATCCGGTGAGGCATTTATCATTTGTCCATACATATTGTTCAAATTTATATAGCGCACTACATAAAAATCACGCAGCTCTCTGGGACCTTTAAAAATAAATTCTTTAAAGATATCTTTGGCATTGGCCGTGTCTTTTGCAGCTCGTTCAAAGTAGTCCCAAAAAAGAGTCATTGAACCTATTTCCATACTGTAATGAGAAACGTCCTGAAGCTGCAATTGTATGGAGTCTAATCTCGGTTGCAGTTCCTGCCATAATGGAGTATCCATATTATTTTCCACACCCTGAAGCTTCGAGATTATTTTTGGATTGGCCATACCATTATCTATAGCCTTATGCAATAAAATAGCCACCGAATCTGAATTTCCGGCCTGCGCATATAGGGATGCTGCTTCTACAAATAATTCTGAAGAATTCAAATCTCTATTGGCGTTTACCAACTTATATGCAAAAGTATTGTATGCCCCAGTACTGTCTAGTTGCTCATAATCTTCATAGAGCTGGTTTAAATTGGGTAAATAAAGCCGGTTTAGTGCTTCTTTTTCTGCTTCCTTTCCAGATTGGCAGGAATTTAAAAAAGTTGTAAGCAAAATGATGAAGATAAAGACTCGGGGAAGGTTTCTTCTATTCATGATGTTTTGTTATTCTCTAAAAATTCGATTTGGAAATACAATAATACTTTCATGTCCATTTGCTCCAACGGCCGCAACGCCAAAAAAGGAATTATCAATTACTATTCCATCTAATGTGAAGGAAGTAATATCACCAACATAACGACTGTGATCCCAAGTAGGTGATGTGGTATCACGCCAGTAAATCTTGTAGCCAGTGGCTCCTTCAGACTTGTTCCATTTTAATTTTACTGAAGCCTGTACAATACCACCTATTTGCACTTCCTCCGGTGCTGGGGGTGCAGAGGCAATTGATGCCAAATTTATAGCGTTAACCGCTGTAAGTTTTTTTGCGTACTCAAAATTTACATGTTCCAATACATCGCCGTAAGCTATTCCATTTTCCATTCTGATATCCTGATGTTGCTGGGTATAATTTTCATGTGCTTCCATAATCCGGATACCTGCAAAACCAGCATCATTAAATGGTCTGTGGTGTCCACCTCTACCAAAACGATCCAGTCTGTAAATTAGTATTGGATTCATTTCCGGCATATACATTTTAGTAGTTTTAAAAACATATCTGGCTAGTTGCCGGGAAATACCATCAACTTCTCCGCCATAGAATCTTCTTGCTTTACGCTGCTGTTCTGTTTCCGTGGGAGGTACAGGTTCAGAAAAAATTCGAAAATCACGATTACTAACCACACCGTCTACACCACTTATATTGCCAATCATATCATTATTCAATATTCCTAAAATTTCCCATCCGCTTTTTTTGGCATAGGCTGCAAGACCTTTACCTCCAAATAGTCCTTGCTCTTCACCCGATAGGCCAACATATATAATGCTACTTTCAAACTTATACTTACTCAGAACTCTGGCAGCTTCTATGGTACCTGCCATACCACTGGCATTGTCATTTGCTCCGGGGGAATCTGAAGTAAAATTAGTAGGATCACTAACCCTGGAATCAATATCACCACTCATTATAATAAACTTATTGGGGTACTTACTGCCTCGTTGGATTGCCACAACATTTACTACCCAAACATCATGGACAATACGTTGGTTCTCACCCTCTTTAACTAAATCTTTTTGATAAAACACCTCCAGGCAACTATTACAATTATCTGAGATTTTTTCAAATTCACTTTTTATCCAGCGTCTGGCTGCACCAATCCCTCTCGTTGCCGAAATCGTATCACTTAGCGTATGTCTGGTACCAAAGTTCGTAAGTGTTGTTACATCATTTCTTAAACGTTCAGATGATACATTGTCAATGATCTCGTATAAGCGGGAATCTACCTGGGAATAGGAAAAGGCCGGCAATACTAATAAAAGGAATAAAGCAGAATAACTTCTCATGGACTATAAAATTAAAAAGAGATTATGTTCAAATTGATTCAACAAAAATACAACTAGGATCAGGAACTTTTACAAATTGCTTACCTCAATATTCTCAAATCTAGAATTTACTCAGAAAAGATAAGATTGTTATCTGACCTGCAACTGATCAAAGAGAAGGGATGAATTTAAAAACCAGATTTATTGGATTATTATTTTATTAAGAATCTACTTAAATAACAGGGTTTAACAAGTTAACACCAAAAAACTACAATAATTACTAAATAAATTTTTCAAGGAAACCCCGCACTCCTGAAACACTTTCAATATAATATTTAGCCTTTGTGTTTTGCATCCCCACTTTAACGGTCACGGCCTCTTCAGGAAGCTCCTGGAACATAAACTCATCTGTCCAGTCATCCCCGATAGCAAATATAAAATCATAATCCTTTTGTGGTAGTACTCTCATTGCTGCTCTGCCTTTATTCACATTGCTACTTTTTATTTCCATTACTTTGTTTCCATTTAATACACTTATATCATCATTGCCAATAAGACTGGTAAGTACAGTATTCAATTCAGCAGCTCTGTTGGCTCCAAAGTCGGGATCTGTATTTCTGTAATGCCAGGCCAGAGAATAATTTTTTTCTTCTATAAATGATCCAGGCGTCCTATCCACAAATGATTCCAATACAGGGTAAATTTTTTCCATCCAGTCCTTATTAACATTTTCAAGCATTCTGAATTCTTCGCCATTTTCTGAAATCCATACGCCGTGTTCCGCAATCATATTATACTTTTTCGGTAAAAACCAGCGACCAAACGTCTCTTTATCCCGTCCACTAATCAAATAAATATCGTTTCCTTCCTTTTCGTTCAATTGATCCAATAATTTAAATAGCGATTGATCCGGGCTTGCTTTTTGCGGATCAATTTTAAAGCCAGTTAATGTGCCATCATAATCAATAAAGAAAACTCGTTTTTTTGCCTTGTTGTAATTTTTTAGAATAGCTGTTAGGAGATTTTCAGTTAGGCGTTTAGAAACATTGGTGGCATCGCGGTTTTTTTGCTCCCTTAGAGAACCCATAAAGTCATTGGCCCATTTCTCAACATTATAGCGCTCAAGGCGTCTTTGCAGTATGGTATTTCTCCTTTGCTGTTCTAATTCAGGCATATTTATTGCCTTATATAGGGCGTCTGCAATCTGTTCAAAATTATTTGGATTTATGAGCAGAGCTTCATTCATTTCATTTGCAGAACCGGCCATTTCACTCAAAATAAGAACCCCGGTTTTATCTGTTCTTGTGGCAATGTATTCTTTCGCAACCAGGTTCATTCCGTCCCGTATGGGTGTTAACCAGGCAATATCACTCGAAGTGTATAAATCAATTAAATTCTCAAAAGGAAGTGATCTGTAAAAATACCAGATAGGGGTCCAGCTAACCGTTGCCAATTCTCCATTAATTCGCCCTACAAGTTCATCAATCTCCCTTTTTAATAGTTGATATTGAGGGACGTTAGATCTTGATGGTACTGCCAATATTATAAGTCTGATCTTTTCTTTGTATTGAGGATATTTATCCAGAAAGTATTTAAATGCATGTAAGCGTTTGGCAATACCTTTACTGTAATCCAGACGATCAATAGAAACTACTAATTTGGCATCCGGACTTGATTTTTTATGAAGATCGAGCCTGCGCTGTAAATCGGATTGTTGTGCTTCACTTTGCTGATGGTGTACTTTGGCAGCCTCATTAAATTTTTTATAGTCAATACCCATGGGAAAGGAATCGACCTTTACAATTCTATCATCAACGTAAATATCATCAAAACTAACTTCGTTTCCCAGCAACCTTCTGACAGAACTTAAAAAATGACGTTCATAATCATACGTATGAAAACCTATTAAATCTGAACCTAATAGTCCTTCAAGAATTTCTTCCCGCCAGGGTAAGGTTCGAAATATTTCATAGGAGGGAAAAGGAATATGGAGGAAGAATCCTATCGACAAATTTGGGCGTTTTTCCCTAACCATTTTTGGCACCAGCATTAATTGATAATCATGTATCCAAATGGTGTCATTTTCATCTGCCTTTTCAATAATGGCATCAGCAAATTTTTGATTTACTGACTTATAGGTCAACCAGTTATCTAATTCAAATTCAGCATACTGCAAAAAATAATGAAATAATGGCCAGATCGCACGATTGCTGAATCCAAAATAAAAACCGTTTACCTCGTCTTCACTGAGATTTACTTTGGAAGAACCATGTTTGGCGAGTGCCTTATCTATTTTTGGGATTAGTTCTTTAGGAATTTCTTCATCTGTAAGGCCGCTCCATCCAATCCAAAGACTATCTCCACCCGAATGGACAGATTTCATTCCGGTAGCCAGGCCTCCCACACTTGGTATCGCATTAATACTTCCATTGCCAATTTGCAATTGAACAGGCAGTCTATTTGAGATTATGATAGTTTTGCTCATGTATTGGATAAAATTAAGGGGTATTGATTTTTATTTTTCTAAATTTCGGCAAATTGCAGTGCAATAACAATTAAAAAGAAACTTTTAGCGGATAATTTAATTATGGACAATTTGGATTATGGTATTATCGGAAATTGCAGGAGTGCAGCATTAATTTCTAAAACCGGTTCCCTGGAATGGTGTTGCTTACCTGAATTTGATTCGTCTTCAGTTTTTGCTAAGCTACTGGATGAGAAAATTGGGGGCAGCTTTGAAATTCATGTTTCAGAAGAGTACTCAATAAGCCAGCGATATAAGAAAAATACAGCTGTCCTGATTACCAGGTTTACTGATGGAGATAATACGTTTGAACTGCACGATTTTATGCCAAGGTATTATGCAGAAAATGGAAATTATCATGCACCACCCGAATTAGCACGCCATGTGAGACACATAAAAGGGAAGCCCAGATTTAAAGTACTCTATGACCCAAAACTGGAGTATGCCCTGGGAGAGACCCGGTCTTATGTAAAAAAAAACTTTATTGTTAGTCTTACAGACAACAAAAAATTTGATACTGTCTTTTTGTACACTTCTTTCAACAAAAATGCCGTCATGGAAGGAAGGGAAATAGAAGTCACAAAAAACGGGTACTTTTTACTGACTTATAATGAGAAGATACTACAACCCGATTCGAGGAAGATTTATTTAGACCTGGAAAACACTAAAGTATATTGGTTGAACTGGACCAACAGAACGCCAAAATACAATCAATATAATAAGGAAATTACAAGAAGTGCCATAACACTCAAATTGCTTAGCTATGATAAATCGGGTGCTGTATTGGCTGCTGCCACAACCTCCCTTCCCGAAACTATAGGGGAAGTTAGAAATTGGGACTATCGTTTTTGTTGGATAAGGGACGCTTCAATGGTTATTAAAGTAATGGCTCACTTAGGGCATAAAAACGTTGCCAAGAGGTATTTACAGTTTGTTATTGATCTAATTCCGGATAAAGACGAGAAACTCCAAATAATGTATGGGATTAATAAGGAAAAAAATCTGACTGAAGAGACACTTGATCATTTAAGTGGATATAAAGGTTCTAAGCCGGTTCGAATAGGTAATGCTGCTTACGCACAAAAACAAAATGATATATATGGTATTCTAATGGATGTAATTCATGCCCAGTTGGTAAGATTTAGCACCAACATAGAGAATGGGGAAGAACTATGGGGAATTACCAAAGGGATTGTTTGGATCGTACAGCGGCACTGGAAAGAGGCTGATAAGGGGATTTGGGAGTTAAGAACAGAAGAAAAGCATTTCACTTTTTCTAAAGTGCTTTGTTGGGTGGCTATAGACCGGGCAATAAAAGTTGCCAGGATACTAAAAAAAACCCGGAAACTTGAAAAATGGGTGAAATTGGAACAGGAAATAAAGAAGGATATTTATTCGAATTCCTGGAACAGCGATGTAAACGCGTTTACCCAGTCTTATGGATCGAAACATCTGGATGCCTCTGTTCTGCTGATGGAGTCTTATGGATTTATTAATGCCAGGGAACCTAAATTCGTTAGTACGGTATTGGCCATTGAAAAAGATTTAAGCAATGATGGATTGATGTACAGATATAAAAATGAGGACGATTTTGGATTACCTTCATCGTCATTTACAATCTGTACGTTCTGGTTTATAAATAGCCTGTTTAAGATAGGAGAAGAAGAAAGGGCACAAAAGCTTTTTGATAAAATATTAGGCTACAGTAATCATTTAGGCCTTTTTAGTGAAGATATTGATTTCAAGACAAAAAGATTGCTTGGGAATTTCCCACAGGCGTACTCACATTTAGCCTTAATAGAATGTGCTGTTAATTTTGCAAATAAGGCCGCTGAGGAGAAAGTTTTAGAGTCTATGCGCTAAGAATTAGCCAGAGATTGAAGTGCTATGTGCTTTTGAGTTATATGATTTATGAATTTAATAAAGGAATAGCTTTTCTTTTTATATTATTAAGCAATTCCTTAAAGTGTTCTTCAGTAGTGAATGGATTCATTATTGTTGCCCTCAGGTAAATAATTCCATTAATTTTTGTTTGCACGATATAAAACTCACCTTCTTCCAGAAGTTTTTGCCGAATTGTTACATTGATCTTATTCAGGCTTGGAAGATCTAAGTCTTTATCTATAATTCTGAAACAAATTATATTGGACATTGGTTTTACCGCTATTTCAAAGAATGAGTCATTTTCTAAAATCGCACCAAACTTTTGTCCCAGATCATAAAGTGTTGTGACGAACTCATCAAATAAATCTTTACCATAAATTTTAAGTAAGGTATACCAATGCAGGCTCATCATATATTTAGTGCATTCAAAAGTTCGCTTTGCAAGATTATACCAATCTTCCTCCATGGACTCCTGAAGCAAATAATCTGCTTTTTGTCTGAAGGTGTTATGTGAGTCAACCGCTTCTTTAAACAACAAAGCTGTTGTAATAGAAGGCATCATCATCATTTTATGGCCGTCAATAACAATAGAATCTGCCTTCTGCATTCCTTTTAGCAATGATTTGTATTTTGAAGAAAATATAGCTCCGCCTCCATGTGCCGCATCAATATGGAACCAAATTCCTTTTTCCAAAGCAAAATCCCCAACAGCATTTAGGTCGTCATAAATACCTGTAGCAGTCGAAGGCGCACTTCCCACAATAGCTATAACTTCATACCCTTCATGAATAGTCTTGTTGTAGGATTGCTCTAATAGCTCTGTTTTTAGGGCAAAACCTTCATCAACGGGTATTTTCACAATACCTTTCTCGCCTAATCCCATGATTCGCGCAGCTCTGTCTATGCAGTAATGTGCTTCCTCTGAGACCATTATGGCTAATTTATTGGAAGTGCCATTTTCCCATACGTCATTCCCAGCTCTTTTTTTACGGGCACTTAGAAGGGCTGTAAGATTTGCTAATGTCCCACCTGATGTTAAAAATCCACCGGATTTTTTATCGTATCCAATTTCCTTACATAATTGTTCAACTACAACGCGCTCTATTGCAGTTGGGGCCATTCCCATTTCATAGATCCCCATACCATTGTTTAATATCGCATTTAAGAGGCTTGTCAGGCCTGTAACTGGTGCTACCGGACTTATCTGATGTCCCATATAATGAGGATGATGCAGGTGTATGCTCCGCTTTAAGATTTCATTATTCAGATCGGATGGTTTTCCATTTAAAAGAAAGTTGTTCCAGAATTGATATTCTTCCGAAGGGTTATCCCAATTGATAACTTTTGTTGAAGATTTATTCAATGTTTTATTCAGATGATCGGCCAGAAGATCAATTAATTGATGCCCGTTTTGTCTAAAATCCTCCGGGGAATAAGCAGCCTTTAAAAGTTGTTTGTCCATTCTTTAAAATTAGAAAGTTAGCTCCTTTTAAGCAAGACTTACTTTTTTAATTCACAAGTTAAGAAAATGGATAAAAGACATCGAAACTTGTGTCTAACAAGTATTACAAATTGGTAATGTTTCGCTAAATTTGCAGGGTTAAATTTAAAGGTATAAAATCATGAAATTGAAACATGTTCTAGGTAGTTTTCTTGTAATATTAGTATTGTGGTCTTGTAAAGAAAAAGTATTGCCAGAGGAGACTGTTTTGGTCACTGATACGGAATTTGAATACGTAGTAGATCAGTTTGCAGATCTAAGAGTACTCCGTTATCAGGTTCCGGGTTTTGAGGAACTTACCTTAAAAGAAAAAGAATTGGTTTATTATTTAACACAAGCCGGTTTAGCTGGTCGGGACATTATATGGGATCAGAATTACAGGCATAACCTTAAAATAAGAGAGGCACTGGAAAGCATTTACACCACATTTACGGGAGATAAATCTACCTATGACTGGAACTCATTTGAAGTGTATTTAAAACGAGTATGGTTCTCCAACGGAATTCATCATCATTATTCAAATGATAAAATAGAACCTGGTTTTTCTAAAGAGTATTTAAATTATTTACTTACAGAAACAAATACGGAACTGGAAGGAGAAGCTTTTGAAGTTATATTTAATGAAGCGGATAGCAAAAAGGTGAACAAGAAAAAAGGAGTGGATAATGTGGCCTCCTCAGCAGTTAATTTTTATGGTCAGGATATTACCGATGCGGATGTGGATGCATTCTATAAAACTGCATATAAAGGGCCCGAGGGTCGTTCAATAGAAACGGGTTTAAATTCTACTCTGGTAAAAGAGAACGGTAAATTGGTGGAGAAGGTATGGAAATCAGGCGGTTTGTATGGAACTGCTATAGACGAAGTAATAAAATGGCTGGAAAAAGCGCAGACTGTTGCCGAAAACGAAAAACAAGCTAAAACTTTAGAATTACTGGTAGAGTATTACAAAACTGGAAGCCTTGACGCATGGGATGCGTACGCTATTGAATGGGCAACTTCCACTCAGGGAAATATAGATTGGATAAATGGCTTTATAGAAGTGTATAACGACCCTAAGGGTTATAGAGGATCATATGAGAGTATCATTCAAATAAATGATTTTGATATGTCCAGAAAAATGGCTGTACTTTCAGAATATGCGCAATGGTTTGAAGATAATTCTACCTTAATGGAAGAGCATAAAAAGGACAATGTGGTTGGTGTTTCTTACAAGACAGTTAATGTTGCCGGAGAGGCGGGCGATGCCTCCCCAAGTACGCCTATCGGTGTAAATCTCCCTAATAATAATTGGATACGGCAGCAACATGGAAGTAAGTCTGTGTCATTGGGAAATATAGTTGATGCGTATAGTAGTGCCGGAGGTAGTGGCAGATTAAAAGAGTT
This sequence comes from Eudoraea sp., assembly GCF_039969275.1. Lineage (GTDB taxonomy): Bacteria > Bacteroidota > Bacteroidia > Flavobacteriales > Flavobacteriaceae > Eudoraea. The sequence continues at coordinate 82,049 of NZ_JBDVOC010000010.1, read as the reverse complement.
TGCCAATGATGAAGAGGAGATCAGGCTTGAAGAAAAATACGGTAAACTTGCAGATAAATTACATACCGCTTTACACGAAGTAATTGGTCATGCTTCAGGACAAATAAATCCGGGAGTAGGTCAACCTAAGGAGACCTTAAAGAATTATAGATCAACTATAGAAGAGGGTAGAGCAGACCTTGTAGGACTGTATTTTGTTATGGATCCTAAGCTAGAGGAATTGGGTCTGGTGGATAACTGGGAAGAAACGGCTAAAGCCTCATACGATGAGTATATAAGAAATGGAATGGTTACCCAATTGATAAGATTAGAATTAGGAGATGATGTGGAAGAGGATCATATGGTGAACAGACAGTGGGTATCAGCCTGGGCATTTGAAAAAGGTAAGCCTAACAATGTCATAGAAAAACTAAGCAGGGACGATAAAACATATTACAATATCAATGATTACGAGGCACTCCGTGAATTATTTGGAGAATTATTGCGTGAAACTCAAAGAATAAAGTCTGAAGGTGATTTTAAAGCTGCTCAGGAATTGGTAGAAGGTTATGGAGTTAAAGTAGATCAGGCATTACACGCTGAAGTACTGGATAGAAATGCCCAATTTACGTCTGCACCATATAGTGGGTTTGTTAACCCTGTATTGGTCCCAACTGCTAATGATGAAGGTGAGATTCTTGAGGTTAATTTAATTCAACCTGAAAGTTTTGAAGAGCAGATGTTAAACTATTCGGCAAGTTATGGTGTTCTAAATTCACAGAATTAAACAAAAAGCTATTTAAGGATATTCTTATTTATAAAAAACCGCTCAATTGAGCGGTTTTTTTATTCTAAAATAAATTGAATTCACTTAATCAAAACTATAGCTGTTATCTGAAGCTACCTTGTCCGCAATTTGCATTCGGAGTTCCGCAACATTAGGCTGATTGGAATATTTTGTAAAACGCTTTAGTCCCATAAGCATCATACGTTGTTCATCACCCTCTGTAAAAGATACTATTGCTTCCTTACCTTTTTGAATCACGATATCAACTGCATTGTATAAATACAGCCTGGACATTGCAATTTGTGTAGCTTGGTTCTCTTCCCCAAATCTTTGGGCATTTTTCTCAGTTCTGAGGATAGTAGATTCGGCCATATATATTTCTATCAATATGTCTGATGCAGCCAATAACACTTGCTGGTGTTTTTCCAGATCAGTACCAAACTTTTGTACTGCACTTCCGGCTACCATCAGAAATACCTTCTTCAGTCTCGTGATTATATCATTTTCTTCCGAAAAGAGCTTAGAATAATCAGGTGTATCAAAAGACGGTATTCCCATAAGTTCATCAGCCACCTTAGTTGCAGGGCCCAATAAATCAACATGGCCTTTCATTGCTTTTTTTACCAGCATACCAACCGCTAACATCCTGTTTATTTCATTGGTTCCTTCATAAATACGTGCTATACGAGCATCTCTCCATGCTGATTCCATTGGCGTATCTGCACTAAACCCCATTCCGCCAAAGATCTGGATACCTTCATCTGTTGTTTGTTGAACATCTTCAGATACTGCAACCTTTAGAATAGAACATTCTATGGCATATTCCTCGACACCTTTGAGTTCGGCCTCCTGGTGTGAATTACCTTCAGCAACACGTATGGCTATTCTATCTTCAATATTCTTAGCAGCCCTATAGCAGGCAGATTCTCCCGCATAGGCATTCGTCGCCATTTGCGCAATCTTTGCTTTAATAGCACCGAAATTTATGATTGGAGTTTTAAATTGAATCCTTTCGTTGGCGTAATTAACTGCCTCACCAAGCACTCTCCTTTGAGCTTCCAGACAAGCTGCAGCTAACTTAATTCTTCCAATATTCAAAGCGTTCATTGCAATTTTAAACCCATTCCCTCGCTCAGACAACATATTTTCAACAGGGACCTTGGTATCACTAAAAAATACCTGGCGGGTGGAGGAGGAGTGAATTCCTAATTTTTTTTCTTCATCTCCCAGAGTAATTCCATTTGAAGCATCATTTTCAATTATAAAGCCCGTAATGTTTTTATCGTCTTCTATTCTGGCAAAAACAATAAATAATTTACAGAAGCCCGCATTGGAAATCCACATTTTTTGCCCGCTAATATGATAATGCTTTCCGTCTTTGGATAATACAGCCTTGGTTTTTCCAGAATTTGCATCTGATCCTGCACCTGGTTCAGTTAGACAGTAAGCTCCGAACCATTCACCTGATGCCAGTTTGGGCACATATTTCTTTTTTTGTTCTTCTGTTCCATAGAGAGTGATTGGCATTGTACCAATTCCAGTATGCGCTCCGAAGGCCGTACTAAATGAACCCGTAGCGCCGGAAATATAATCACATACCAACATTGTGGAAACGAATCCCATGCCAAGACCCCCATATGCCTCAGGAACAGCAACACTTAACAGACCAAGTTCACCGGCCTTGCGCATGCACTCTTCGGTATAGGCATAATCCTTTTTCTCAAATCTTTCCCAATGCCCCCATAGTTCACGATCTACAAACTCATTGGTGCTGTCACGCATCATTTTTTGCTCTTCGGTCAGATCTTCAAGTGTAAAAATATCTTCGCATTTTGTTTCTTTAACCAAAAATTGACCGCCACGTAAGATATCTTTGTTAATTGTATCCGTACTCATTTTATATTTCTTTAATTTATTTTAATTTAAAAACTCGTAGATGCCAGCTGCACCCTGGCCCGTTCCTACACACATGGTTACCATTCCATATTTTCCTTTCATATCGCGCTTACGCATTTCATCAAATAATTGGACGGAAAGTTTGGCTCCTGTACAACCCAGGGGATGACCCAGTGCAATGGCTCCTCCATTTACATTAACCAGATCCTGATTGAGGTTTAATTCCCTTATAACTGCTAGGGATTGAGAGGCAAAAGCCTCGTTTAGCTCTATCAGGGAAATAGCATCCTGTTTTAAACCTGCTTGTTTTAATGCTTTAGGGATTGCCTTTACAGGCCCAATTCCCATGATTCGCGGTTCTACACCGGCAGCTGCATAATTCACCAGACGGGCAATTGGTTCTAACTTTAGCTCCTTTACCATTTCCTCACTCATCACCATTACGAAAGCTGCACCATCACTCATTTGTGAAGAATTACCTGCAGTAACACTGCCACCTGCTGCAAATACAGGCCTTAATTTGGCAAGAACTTCTTTGGAAGTATCTGCTCTTGGGCCTTCATCTTTATTTACAGTGTAGGTATTTGTTTCTTTTTTGCCTGAAGAATTAACAAAAGTGTGTTCTACTTCAATTGGCACGATTTGTTCCTGAAACTTGTTTTCCTTTTGTGCTTTTAAGGCTTTCATGTGAGAGTTGTATGCAAAATTATCCTGATCATCTCTTGAAACCTTAAATTGTTTTGCTACAGCCTCTGCTGTTAATCCCATACCCCAGTAATAATCTTCATGACCTTCTTTGGCGATTTCGTAATCGGGGGTTGGCTTGTATCCTCCCATTGGGATATAACTCATGCTTTCAGCTCCTCCGGCTATTATACAATCGGCCATGCCTGCCTGTATCTTGGCTGTAGCAATACCAATGGTTTCTAGCCCCGAGGCACAATAACGGTTTACCGTAACGCCGGGAACGTCGTCTATTTCCAATCCCATTAAGGAAATAAGGCGAGCCATATTAAGTCCCTGCTCCGCTTCTGGCATTGCATTACCTACAATAACGTCATCAATTCTCTTTTTATCGAACTGTGGCAACTCGTTCATCATAAATGCGATGGTCTCTGCCGCCAATTCATCAGGTCTTTTAAAACGAAATAATCCTCTTGGTGCTTTGCCAACTGCTGTTCTGTAAGCCTTAACGATATATGCTGTTTTCATTTTTTTAATTTCTAAGTGGTTTACCTGTTTTTAACATGTGTTGAATTCGTTCCAAAGTCTTTCTCTCCGTACAGAGCGATAAAAAGGCCTCTCGTTCCAAATCCAATAAGTATTGCTCACTTACAAGACTTGCTTCTGATAAATCTCCTCCAGCCATTACATAAGCTAATTTATCTGCGATTTTTTTATCGTGCTCACTAATGTAGTGACCTGCTTCCATAGAATCCGTGCCTACCAGGAACATGCCCAAAGCCTGTTTTCCCAAAACCTTTACATCTTTTCTTTTGATGGGTTGGGTATAACCTCCTTCAGCTAAAAGTTTCGCCTGGGCCTTAGCTGTTGCTATCTGCCGGTCTTTATTTACGACAACGATGTCCTTTCCTTTTTGCAGGACACCTAAGTCATATGCTTCATATGCTGAAGTAGACACTTTGGCCATTCCAATTGTCAGAAAATATTCCTGCAGCACATTTAATTCTACATCATTTTTTCTGAATATGTCAGATGCCCTTAATGCCATTTCTTTTGAACCACCACCACCCGGGATGACTCCAACTCCAAATTCGACCAGCCCAATATAGGTTTCAGCGGCAGCAACTACTTTATCAGCATGAAGTGATAGCTCACAACCACCGCCCAGACACATGCCATGTGGCGCTGAGACTGTTGGGATAGAAGAATAACGCATGCGCATCATTGTATCCTGAAAGTATTTAATAGCCATATTCAACTCATCGTACTCCTGTTCAACGGCCATCATGAATATCATTCCTATATTGGCTCCCACGGAAAAGTTAGCCGCCTGATTACCTATAACAAGCCCTTGAAAATCCTTCTCAGCAAGGTCTACTCCTGTATTTAAACCAGACAATACATCTCCGCCAATAGTATTCATTTTAGATTGGAATTCTACATTTAGTATTCCATCACCAAGGTCTTCAATGACGACGCCACTATTTTTAAATACTTCATTAGATTTTCTTATGTTATCTAAAATAATAAATGAATCCTGGCCGGGTACCTTAGTCATGGCCTTCTGCGGAATATCATAGAAATAAGTAGCCCCATCCTTTATACTGTAGAATGAAGAGACACCTGAGTCCTTAAGCTCCTGAATCCATGTTGCCGGACTATGACCCTCTTCTGCAATCATTTTTAAACCATTTTCCAAACCAATGGCATCCCATATCTGGAAGGGCCCATGTTCCCAGCCAAAACCGGCTTTCATAGCATCGTCAATTTTATATAATTCATCTGTTATTTCAGGTATGCGGTGGGAAACATATGCAAAAAGTGCCGCAAAGCTTTTACGGTAAAAGATGCCGGCTTTATCCTTGCCATTTACCAAAACTTTGAAACGATCAATAACTTTATCTATGGGTTTGGTAATTTCCAGGGTGGCGAAATTTGCTCTCTTTTTGGGTCTGTAATCCATAGTATCCAGATCCAGGCTAAGAATGTCACTTTTCCCTTCTTTTGTCTTTACCTTTTTATAGAAACCCTGACCTGTTTTACTTCCCAGCCATTTGTTATCAGACATGGTCTGGATAAATTCCGGTAACTTAAATAATTCATGTCGTTCATCATCGGTACAATTTTCATAGATACCATTGGCCACATGGACTAAAGTATCTAGTCCTACTACATCCACGGTTCTGAAAGTTGCAGATTTTGGTCTACCAATTACCGGACCTGTTAGCTTATCTACTTCTTCCACAGTGAGCCCTAATTCTTTGACCATATGAAATAAACTCTGAATGCTAAAGATCCCAATTCTGTTACCTATAAAAGCAGGGGTATCCTTTGCTACTACAGATGTTTTTCCGAGAAATTTTTCGCCATAGCTATTTAAAAAATCCAACACAGATTGTTTCGTTTTCGGCCCCGGAATGATTTCAAATAGCTTTAAATAACGAGCGGGATTAAAGAAGTGAGTCCCACAAAAATGTTCCTGGAAATCATCGCTTCTTCCTTCGCTCATGAATTTAATGGGAATACCGGAGGTATTGGACGTTATTAATGTTCCGGGACTTCTATGCTTTTCGAGGTTCTCAAATACCATTTTCTTTATGTCCAGGCGTTCCACAACCACTTCAATAATCCAATCTACCTGTCCTACTTTCGCTATATCATCTTCAAGATTACCTGTAGTAATTCTACCGGCGAAACCTGAATGATAGATAGGGGATGGCTTTGATTTTAAAGCCGCTGCCAGGGAATCATTGACAATTCTATTTCTTACCGCTTTATCTTTAAGTGTAAGTCCTTTTGATTTTTCCTTTTCACTAAGTTCCCTGGGAACAATGTCTAGTAATAGTACTTCAACTCCAATATTTGCAAAGTGACAGGCAATTCCGCTACCCATTATACCAGAACCTATGACAGCTACCTTTTTAATGTGCTTATTCATTGATGGTGATTATTTAATTTTGTATTCCTTCTATATATTTTTTTCTCAGTAATAAGGTTGTTTATGGTTTCCATAACCTCAAAAAAGTTTTTCAACTTCCCCTCATTAACATTTTGCTTAATAACATCATTAAACCGTAAAACAACATCTTTGGAATCTTCACGTTTTTCAAGACCAAAAGGGGTAAGATGTATTAAAACGCCACGGCCATCATCCGGATTAGGCCTACGAATAATTAGCCCTTTTTCTTCCATACTTTTTAGTATTCGGGACAAGCTAGTGGCCTCCATTCCCATTTTAGGACCCAGGGATGTGGATGGGGTACCGGTTTTAGGATCTATACTTAGCAGTGTAAAACCAACTGCCATTGTTGTGCCAAAATGTTTGGCTTCTTCATTATACATTTTGGCAACGGATTGCCAGGTAGCACGCAAGGCATAATCTATGGTTATATCCTTCATAAAATCTTCAATTGATCCTCAAAGATATAAAAATTTATTATGCATGCATAATAAATTTTTAAGAATAACTGTTGATTTTAAAAAGGAATTTAGGTCAAATCAAGTAGTTCTGATCCCCTTAATAAGAAGTATCTGCTATTAATGCCCATATATTTGATTGTAGAGGTCCATATACTTTTCTTTAATAATCTTCCGGCGAAGTTTCATAGTAGGGGTGAGGTGACCTGTATCAACACCCCAGACATCTGGGGTAAGTCTAAACTGTTTAATTTTTTCCCATTTGGCAAATTTTTCATTGGCGTGATCAACTTCTTCCTGAAATCTGACCAAAACTTTTGGATTAACAACACATTCGGTATTGGTTCCCAGACTTAGCTTATGCCTTACCGCCCATTCCTCTAAGAACTCAAAATTGGGTTGGATGAGTGCAGCAGGCATTTTCTCTCCTTCACCAACAACCATAATTTGTTCAATAAATCTGGATTGCTTAAATCGGTTTTCCAATACTTGAGGTGCTACATATTTACCTCCCGAGGTTTTAAACATTTCCTTTTTACGGTCTGTAATCCTTAGGAAACCATCGGCATCAATTTCACCAATATCGCCTGTGTGAAAAAAGCCGTCTTTTAGTACTTCAGCACTTTTGTGGGCATCTCTGTAATAGCCCATCATTACCTGTGGACCTTTTATACAAATCTCACCATCTGCGGCAATCTTTACTTCAGTACGTCCTATAGGTTTACCCACAGTTCCTATCTTAAAGCCATTATTGCGCATGTCATTTACTGAGACAACCGGGGAGGTTTCCGTTAGTCCGTAACCTTCCATAAGACCCATTTCGGCAGCATTAAAAATTCTGGCCAATCTGGTCTGCAAGGCCGCACTTCCCGATGCAATAAGATCAAGATTTCCCCCAAGCCCGGCTTTCCATTTGCTAAAAATTAATTTACGAGCCAGTTTGAGTTGTTGTTCATACCACCATCCGTTTTGACCATATGGTTCATATCTAAGGCCAACTTTTACCGCCCAAAAAAACAAGAATTTCTTAATGCCCTTTAAGTCAGCACCCTTTGCAATAATCTTGTCGTAAACCTTTTCTAAAAGTCTGGGAACAGCTGTCATGACATGGGGCTCAACCTCTTTTAAATTTTCACTAATCGTTTCCAGAGATTCAGCGAAATAGATAGAAACACTTCTATACTGATACAAATACATTAGCATTCGTTCATAAATGTGGCAAACGGGTAAGAAACTAAGCGCTTTGACTGCACCGTCAGCAATTGGCAATCTTGTTGAACTTTCCAATGTATTACTTACAATATTATCATGAGAAAGCATTACTCCTTTTGGCCTTCCCGTTGTGCCGGATGTATAAATTAATGTAGCCAGATCCCCGGGTTTTACGGAGTCTTTAAGCTTTTCTACTTCACTCTGGTTTGACTCGTCTTTTCCTAGTTGCAATATTTCTTTCCAGTTCTTACAGTCCCCTAGTTCATCAAAAGAATATATTTCCTTTAAGGAAGGAACCTTTTCCTTTACCGCTTTAACTTTCTGATGAACCTCACTGCAGGATACAAAACAATAAACACATTCTGAATGGTTGAGAACATAGGCATAATCCTCTTCTGAAATTGTGGGATAAATTGGCACATTTTGTGCACCTAATTGTAAAATCCCAATGTCCATAATATTCCATTCTGTTCTGTTGGTCATGGAAATCAGAGCAATCTTGTTATTTGGTTTTACGCCTAATCTTAGCAAAGCCCTACTCACTGTATTTGCCTTATCTATATACTCTCTGGTAGAAGTTGCAATCCACTCCCCATTATATTTTGTTACAAGGGCATTCTTGAGATCAAATTTTTCTAATTGGTAATAAGGAAAATCAAAAAGACGGGTTATATTTTGCATACTCAGTTTCTGAATGGTAATTGCAAAATAAGAAAAGGGAACGGTTTTATAAAGCGGGATTACTAAAAAAAGACCTTAATTTCTAATAATTTGATAATAAAATATGATCTAATAATAAATATGATCTTAAAAGGTCAATTAATTATTTAGTGCAAATGAAGTTTCATACCCTCATGGGACGCTATGAACCCTAGTTTTTCATAAAATTTAACGGCCGCATCTCTTTTTTTGTCCGTAGTAAGCTGCACTACATGTGCTCCTTTTTCTTTAGCGCGATCTATGGCCCATTTTATAAGCTCCTGCCCAATTCCTTTATTCCTGTAATTCTCATGGACTCTAACGGCTTCTATTTGTGCTCTTATGCCTCCCTGATAAGTTAGATATTGAATAAAACTCAGTTGTAAGGTGCCAATTACAGTTCCGGAGTCGTTTAACATTACTATTAATTCCTGGTTTTGATCCGAATTAATATTGTCAAATGCATTTATATACTGCTGAGGTAAAGGAGTTTTGAAGTTTTCTCTTAACCTGCCTAATTCATCGTTGGCTATGAGTCCTACGATGGCTGGTACGTCCTTTTTATTGGCCCTGCGAATATTCAAGAATCTTCGTTTTGTTTTTCTATCCATTTTCTGGCGTTAGCAAACGCCTCTAACCAGGGTGATATTTGATCGTTTCTATCCCTCGGGTAATATGCCCAGTTCCATGGAAAAATAGAACGTTCTATATGTGGCATGGTTACCAAATGCCTTCCTGTTTTATCGCACATCATAGCGGTATTAAAATCACTTCCATTGGGATTAGCGGGATAGTCACTATAACCATATTTAGCAACAATATCATAATTTTTTTCGGTCAATGGAAGACTAAATTTCCCTTCACCATGTGATATCCATACCCCAAGAGATGTTCCTGAAAGAGAAGCAAGCATTACCGAATTATTGTCTTCAATCTTCACTGAGGTGAAACTGCTTTCATGCTTATGCGAATCGTTAAAAGTCATTTTTCCATGAACTTTATGTTCAGGATTCACTAATTCCAATTCCATAAAAAGCTGACATCCGTTGCAAATACCAACCGATAGCGTATCTGTCCTATCGAAAAAATTCAGAAGTGATTGCCTTGCCTTTTCATTATATTTAAATGCCCCTGCCCAGCCCTTGGCACTTCCCAAAACATCTGAATTGGAGAATCCGCCCACAGCGCCTATGAACTGTATGTCTTCCAGGGTTTCCCTCCCCGAAATGAGATCGGTCATGTGGACGTCCTTGACATCAAATCCGGCAAGGTACATTGCATTGGCCATTTCACGTTCAGAATTACTGCCTTTTTCTCTTAATATTGCTGCCTTCGGACGTTTTATATTTTCAGCACTTCTTTCAGGATACTGATTTTGAAAATATGATGGGAAGTTAAAATTCAGAGGTTGTTTTTTATAATTTTCATATCTTGATTTAGCAAGATTATCAGAGGTTTGTCTTTCGTCTAAGAGATAAGAAGTTTTATACCAGATATCCCGTAAACTGTTAATATTCAAACCTATTTCAACTTCTTGATTTTTTAAGTTCAAGTGCGGTTGTTGGATAACTTCCCCAATTTTCTTGAAATCTATTCCGGCCTCCTGCATTTTTACTTCTACCGAATCATCTTTGGCTTGAAAGACCAGTCCGGAATTTTCTGCAAAAAGTAATTTGATAGTATCTTTTTCAGCCAGATTTGAAAGATCCAGAGAAGCACCCAGATTAACATCGGCAAAACACATTTCCAAAAGCGTGGTTATCAATCCACCTGAAGCGACATCATGGCCGGCTACAATTTGTCCATCTTTTATTAATTCCTGAAGTGTGTTAAATACATCAATCACATATGCCGATTCTTTGATTGTAGGGGCTTTTTCACCAATTCTATTGAGGATTTGTGAAAAAGATGAACCACCTAACTCATATGCATCCTGCGAGATGTTTACATAATAAATACTTCCTGCATTATCTAGAAATACAGGTTCAACTACCTTGGTAATATCCGTGCAATTTGCTGCTGCTGAAATTATTACTGTCCCCGGTGCAATAACTTCTTCATCATTGTATTTTTGTTTCATGGATAATGAATCCTTGCCGGTGGGGACATTTATCCCAAGTTCAATAGCAAAATCCGATATAGCTTTAACTGCTTCATACAATCTGGCATCTTCTCCTTCGTTTCTGCATGGCCACATCCAATTAGCTGAGAGAGCAACCGATTTTAAGCCGTCTTTTAGAGGTGCCCAGACAATATTTGAAAGGGCCTCGGCAATACTGTTCCTGCTACCTGCGATTGGATCAATTAATCCGCTTATCGGCGAATGACCAATAGAAGTCGCAATACCTTCCCGGCCTTTAAAATCCAATGCCATGACTCCACAATTATTAAGGGGTAATTGCAAAGAACCGGCACACTGCTGTTTGGCAACCTTGCCACCAACACATCGGTCTACCTTATTTGTTAACCAGTCCTTACAGGCAACAGCTTCGAGCTGAAGGACTTGTTCGAGGTAGTCGTGAAAAAATTCTATTTTATAATTTGTTTCCTGATACTTCCTGTCTACTGTAATATCATCCATGATAGTTTTTGGAGAGCTGCCAAACATGTCGGAAAGTTCAAGGTCCATTGGCTTGATTCCTTTTGTTTCAGATTCGAAAGTGAATCTATTGTCTCCGGTAACATCCCCTACATCATAAATTGGAGAGCGTTCCCTATCGGCAATTCTATGTAATAACCCCATATTTTCGGTACCCATAACGAGCCCCATGCGTTCCTGAGATTCATTCCCTATAATTTCCTTGGCAGAAAGCGTGGGGTCACCAATAGGGAGCTTATCCAGATCAATTTTGCCTCCTGTCTCCTCCACTAATTCTGATAAACAGTTTAAATGCCCGCCGGCACCGTGATCATGAATAGAAACTATGGGATTTTCCTTACTTTCTACGAGGCCCCGTATTGCATTAGCCGCGCGTTTTTGCATTTCCGGGTTCGATCGCTGCACTGCATTTAATTCTATAGATGAACTAAATTCACCGGTATCGGCGCTTGAAACGGCAGCACCACCCATTCCTATGCGGTAATTATCACCCCCAAGAATTACTATTTTATCTCCTTTTTTTGGAGTTCCTTTTAGGGCCTGGTCCGCTTTACCATAACCAATGCCGCCTGCGAGCATAATAACTTTATCATAACCCAATTTTCTGGAGTGTTCTTCGTGTTCAAAAGTCAATAAAGATCCTGAAATTAAAGGTTGACCAAATTTGTTGCCAAAATCAGAAGCACCATTGGAAGCTTTTATAAGAATATCCATTGGGGTCTGATATAACCATGGTCTTTCCTCCATACCATTCTCCCATGGCCTGTTTTTTTCCAGGCGTGAATAAGAGGTCATGTATACGGCTGTTCCTGCTATGGGTAATGAACCTTTACCTCCTGCCAATCGATCCCGTATCTCACCTCCAGAACCCGTGGCTGCCCCATTAAAAGGTTCTACGGTAGTAGGAAAGTTGTGAGTCTCGGCTTTTAGTGAAATAACAGATTCAAACTCGTTTTCCTGATAGAAGTCTGGTTTATCAGAAGTTTTTGGAGCGAATTGAACCACTTTAGGACCTTTTACAAAAGCTACATTGTCTTTATATGCCGATACAATTTCATTTGGATTTTCCTTAGCTGTTTTTTTTATCAGCTTGAAAAGTGAGGATGGCATTTCCTGACCATCAATAACAAAAGTCCCGTTAAAAATTTTGTGCCTGCAATGTTCAGAATTTACCTGACTGAATCCAAAGACTTCAGAATCTGTTAATTTCCGACCTATTTTTTTTGATAATCCTTCGAGATATTCTACTTCATCCGGGCTTAGGGCCAATCCTTCTTCTTTATTATATTTAGAAATATTATCTATTTCAAGAATTGGATGAGGCTCCGTCTCAATGCTGTAAATCTCCTGATTTAACTCTTGGTACTTTTGTGAGAGCATTGGATCAAAACCTTTAAAGTTTTCATCCACGGGTGTAAATTCTTCTATTCTAAGAATTCCGAAAACACCCATATTCTGAGTTATTTCCGTGGCATTAGTACTCCAGGGGGTAATCATAGCAGCCCTTGGTCCAACAAAAAAGGCGTCTATAGACGCCACATTTATTCTGGATTGATTCCCAAATAACCAACTAAGTTTCTCAATGTCTTTTTCAGAAAGTTCTTGTTTAGTTTGTACTGCAAAAACTTTAGTGCTGAGGTCTCCAAAGAATTGAATCATGGAACGTATTACAAATTAGGATTACGAAAGCACAAATTTACATTATTAATATGGGTTTTTTCAAGAGAAAAGTTAACAGTTTTCAAACGGAATTGTTCATTACTTCCTGATCATTCGAGCCATATAGAAACCATCAAATCCACTTTCTGACGCATAAATGTTCATCTCCTCCTCCAGAGAGAATACCTTTCCTTCTTCAGAATCCAAAAATTGCTTTATTTGCTCTGTATTCTCCTGTGGTATAATAGAACAAGTAGCATATATAAGTTTGCCTCCTTCTTTTACCATCTTGCTGTAATTTTTCAGTATTTCCTGTTGTACTTTGGTAATCTTGTCCAGAAATTCCGGCTGCAATTTCCACTTGGCGTCCGGATTGCGTCTCAGTACACCCAGTCCAGTACACGGGGCATCTATTAGCACTCTATCAGCACTTGCATATAATTTTTTATAAACCTTGCTGTTGACTATCACTCTTGTTTCTACATTATGGCCCCCGTCTCTTTTAGCCCTTCTCTTTAGTTCCTTTAATTTATTTTCATAGATGTCAAGGGCAATAAGTTGCCCTTTATTTTTCATTAGAGCGGCTAAATGCAAAGTTTTACCACCAGCTCCGGCGCAGGCATCAATTACCCGTAACCCCGGTTCAGCCTTTGTAAAATATCCAACCTTTTGTGATGAGGCATCCTGCACTTCAAAAAAGCCTTCAGCGAATGCCTTTGTCCTAAAAACATTTGTACGCTCTTTTAATTTCAAGGCATCGGGATAACCCTCAATAGTTTCGGTCTCAATGCCCTCTTCTAAAAGAATGTTTCTTAAATTATTTTTAGTTGTTTTAAGTGTATTGACCCTTAGAATTACCTGAGCCTGTTTATTTAATGCTGCAATTTCCCTTGTCCATAACTCCTCTCCCAATGAATTTAAACCCAGTTGTTCTATCCAGTCTGGAATAGATTCTCTGTATTTTCTGATTTTCGAAAGCTCATCGAATTTCCCTTTTATTCTCCTGGTTGGAGTCTTTTCTATTTGTTTCCAATCTGGTAGTTGTATTCCCCTAAGTACCGCCCATACGGCAAATAGCCTAAATAAGTTTGGTCTGGAATAAGGAGCACTTACCTCTGCAATTTCTGAATAAAGACGTTTCCAACGGACTATATCATAGGTGGTTTCAGCAATAAAACCTCTGTCTCTCGAGCCCCATCGTTTGTCGTGCTTCAAGGTCTTTTCCACCACCTTATCGGCATATTCTCCTTCGTTAAATATGAGGTTGAGTGCGTCTACCACTGCAAACACCAAATTTCTATGTAACCGCATCTGCAAAATTTAGTAGGCAAAGGTATTGCTTTTAATTTTTAACCAATCAATTACACCATAGCAACTAAACATAGTTTTTTGTTTTTTTTTAATTGCTAAATTCCGTCACAATTTTCGAGATAGTACTATTGAGCAACGGAATAATCGTCTTTTTCTATTGGTTCAAAACCCGGTTTTATTCCTACATTTACACATGCGCTATTTTGTCTTATTCATTACTTTATTTATAATTCATTCCTGCAAGAAACCTATTAACAGACCGGACTTTACAGAGGTTAGGGTCGAAGTTCTTTATGAGGATTCCTTAAGTATAAGAGCAATTGAACTAATGGGCGGTAGTTTAGGTTTTGCAGCTAATAAAGGTGTTTTTGGCACAATTGACCTGCAGACCAAAACGGTTAGGACCAACAGTCAAGAATACGATAGCATTTTACCCGAATTTAGGGCAATAGCACACACATCAACCGATTTTTTTATGCTCTCCGTTGCAAATCCTGCTCTGTTATATAAAACAGGAGAAAAGGGAAGTATGGAATTGGTTTACACAGAAGAAGGAGAGAATGTTTTTTATGATGCCATGACTTTTTGGAATGATAAAGAAGGTATAGCTATAGGGGATAATGTTGGAGGTTGTCTTTCTATTATTATAACCAGAGATGGTGGATATAGCTGGACAAAACTCTCTTGTGACAAATTACCTGAAGCGCTTGAAGGAGAGGGCGCTTTTGCTGCCAGTAATACCAATATTGTTCTTAAGGAAAATAAAGGCTGGATAGGAACAACTAAAGGACGCATTTTTTATACTGATGACAAGGGGTTATCATGGAACGTTGTACAAACCCCCATCCTTAGAGATAAACCTACACAAGGTATTTATTCGATGGATTTTTACGATAGCTCATTGGGAATAGCTATTGGAGGAGATTATACAGATCCCGATAAAAGCTTAGCTAATAAGGCGATTAGCCGTGATGGAGGTATGAGCTGGGAGCTACTTGCTAATAATCAAGAACCTGGATACAAGAGTTGCATCCAATTTGTTCCTAATTCTGAAGGCAAAGAGATTGTGGCTATTGGATTTACAGGAATATCATATTCCCAGGATATGGGGCTGAATTGGAAGGCTATTTCAAACGAAGGGTTCTACACTATACGATTCCAGAATGACTCAGTGGCCTATGCTGCAGGAAAAAATCGCATTGCCAAACTTACTTTTAAATAAAAAGGGAAGCATAAGTACTTCCCTTTTTAATCACCAACAACCTAACCACTTATCGTGGTAACCAAATCAAAACCAAACGAACTATACACTAACTACTATATAGTTACGCCCCTTTTTCTTATAAAAAACTCCATTATATGTATAATACTTCCTGCCTGCGCGAACAACGACTTTATTTCCTAAAGGAAGCTGTCTCACTTTAACTCCCACAGGAGCTGCACATACAACGTATTTTCTTCCTCTTGCTTTGTACCAGACACCTTTGGAAAAATGAAAATTTACTCCTTTGTGCACAACAAGTCTGGGCTGGTATACAGTTGTAACAACCGTACCTTGTCTAGGATATACCTTTACTGTGCGCTGAGCGGCTACTGTTGAAGTAGCACCAACTAATAAGACAATGATTACTAATAGTTTTAAACTTTTCATAACTTCTTTTTTATTGATTATATAGATAAGACTTTGAATTAAAGTAAAGGTTTAATTAAAGCTTATTTATTTTTTGATAAACTAGTAGTTGAAGTTTAGAATGAAAGTGTTTCATTTTTGATTTAATAAACAAAAAAGGAAACCAAAAGGTTTCCTCTATAATTCAATAAGCTCTGTTAATTTATCCTCCGCCCTGCCTCCTTTGCTGAATTTGTTTCAGCAGACGCCTCTTAAAATCTTCTTCGGCTTTAATTAAAAGAAAGGTTTTCTTAGGTGAAATAACCTCCCGAATATTTGATATGAAAATTATATTAAGCTCTTGTTTCTCTCGCTCAAGCTCAATAAGTTGATCTAAGAGTTTACTGGCCTCATTCTCGCTTAAGTTCTCAAAATCGGCCATTTTGCTTCTTATTTCTACACGTTCCTTTCTGCGAATTTGTGCTAGCGCTTCCTCATGCTCATTGTAAACGGGCCAAAACATTGTGGCCTCCTTACTGGTAAGACCCACCCTTTCTGTTATAAATGCAACCTTCAGGGATTTAATTTTGTCCATTCCGGGCCTTCCTTGTCCCGACACGCTTACAACTGTTAAAAACAGCATTATAAACACCCATATTTTGCTGAAATTATTCATCGATCTCCAAATTTAATTCATCAATATCATCAATGTTATCCTCAAGGTAATCTATGATGTTTTCATCATCGAGTTCACTATTCAGAATATCATTTACTTCCAATTCTTCTGTTAGTAGTACCTCCGCCAGTTCGTAACTGCTCATTCCCAGTTCGTTTTCCTCGAGGTAAATTTCAATGTCCGTTCTGGCCAGATCATCAAAAGTAAAACTACTTTTATCCCTCCATTGAATACTAAATACTAATAACAAAATTGCGGCTACAGAGGCTGCTGCATAAAAGTATTTTCTATAGGATCTGAGACTTATTACTTTTGATTCCTTTTCAGTTACTTTCTCTAGTACTTCTTTATTTAAATTATCAAAATAGCCTTCAGGAACTTTAAATCCGTCCTTATTAGGAAGACCCGAAGTTTCTTTTGACATTTTGTTCAAAAGATCATCCGTAAAGCCTTCAAAGTACCCCTTCGGGGTCTTAAATCCACTATTTTTTCTTTTTTCACCCATCCTTATGGTTTGACTCTCAATGTCATAAAAGGTTTAATTTAACAGGTCTTATATCATTTTACTTAATATTTTCTCAATTTACCTTAAACCTAAATATATTGAATAAACATTACTTTAATTATTCTTCCTTTAAACTGGCTTCAATTTTTTTAACTGCTAAGTGATAAGAAGCCTTTAAACCACCTACCGAAGTTTCTAATATCTCCGATATTTCCTCGTACTTTAATTCTTCAAAATACTTCATATTAAAAACCAATTTCTGTTTTTCTGGTAATAGAGCAATAGCCTTTTGTAATTTCAATTGTATTTCATCACCTTCAAAGTAAACATCTGCCTGTAAATTATTAGCCAATCTTTCCTGTAGTTCGTCATTGCTGACCCCTAATTTTTTGGACTTTACCTTAAGGAATGAAAGCGCTTCATTAGTAGCAATCCTGTACATCCAGGAATATAATTTACTATCTCCTTTAAAGTTATCAATATTTCTAAAAACCTTGATAAAAGCATTTTGCAATACATCATCTGTGTCGTCGTGATTGAGCACTATTCGCCTAATATGCCAGTAAAGCCGTTCTTTGTACGTGTTAATTAGCACCTCAAAGGCCTTGGCCTGGGTATCTTTCTGCTTTAAATTTTCTATTAAGGTTTCTTCGGCGATCAAAGCAAATACTTATTTATTTAAGACTGCGTTGAATTTAAAAGGTTTAATTACATTTTAAATTTATATTACACCCAGTGTTTGCATATCTACCAGGTTCTTATACATACCACTCGATTTTAGCAGTTCTTTATGGGACCCCTGTTCTACAATCTTGCCTTTCTGTAACACAACAATGGTATCCGCATTTTGTATGGTAGATAATCTGTGAGCGATAACAATAGAGGTGCGGTTACGCATCATTTTTTCGAGTGCATCTTGTACCAGCCGTTCGCTTTCAGTATCAAGGGCGGAAGTGGCCTCATCCATAATCATAACCGGAGGGTTCTTTAAAACGGCTCTGGCAATAGAAAGACGTTGTTTCTGCCCTCCACTTAGCTTATTACCACTATCACCGATACTTGTGTCATAGCCTCGTGGCAATTCCATTATAAAGTCGTGAGCGTTGGCAATTTTAGCAGCAGCCTTAATTTCTTCAATAGTGGCATTCTCTTTTCCAAGCCCAATATTATTCTTTACCGAATCATTAAATAGAATAGAGTCTTGCGTTACCAGCCCTATTAGATCTCTTAGTGATTTTTTAGTGAGGTCCTTAATATTCGCATTATCTATTTTAATTTCACCTTCATTGATATCATAAAATCTGGTAACCAGGTTAGCAATTGTACTTTTACCACTACCGGACTGGCCCACCAAAGCGACAGTGTTGCCTTTTGGAACATAAAGATTAAAATTAGACAAAACGTATTCATCTTCGTATTTGAAAGCTATATTTTCTAATGTTATCCCTGTATTAAAATCAGTTTTTACAATTGCATCTTTCTTTTCAGCGATGGGGTTTTTTGTTTCTAAAATTTCTAAAACTCGCTCGGCAGCCGCATTGCCTTTTTTGACCCCGTATAAGGCTTTGCTAATCTGTTTGGCCGGAGTAAGTATATTATACGCTAATCCCATATATGCTATAAATTCGGATGCGCCCAGAGTCTTATCTATAAGTACCATTTTTCCTCCAAACCATAAAAGGACACCAATTACAAGTATGCCCAAAAATTCACCAGTAGGGGATGCGAGATTTTGTCTGTTTAGTAATTTGTTAGAAAATTTAAAAAAGCGTTCCGTAGAACTTTTAAACGTCTCGTAGAATTTAGATTCTGCGTTAAATGCTTTTATAACCCTCAGTCCGCTTAAAGTTTCTTCAATTATTGAAAGGAATTCACCTTGTTCTTTTTGCACACTATCTGAACTCTTTTTAAGAGATTTTCCTATTCGGGAAATTATCATACCTGCAATTGGAATAAAAATAAAGACAAAGAGGGTAAGCTTCACGCTTATTAAAAACATGATAGTTATTGTGAAAATGATCGTAAGTGGTTCTCTAACTATCAGCTCCAGGATAGATAGAAAAGAATATTGAATTTCAAGAACATCAGACGATATTCGCGCCATAACATCGCCTTTTCTTTTCTCTGAATAATACGACAGGGGTAGGTCCACAATTTTTTGGTACATGCTGTTTCTTAAGTCTTTCAGGACACCATTCCTTAAAAATGTAATGAAATACATGGCCATATAATTAAATAGATTCTTAAGGAGAAAGAGAATCAGTACCAAACCAATGACCAAAACCAAGCCCTTCATCTCATCATCTCCCGAATAAGCAGTAACTCTATAATTTATATACTCCTGTAAATAGTCCTTTAAGTTTCCAAATCCACTATATGCAGGTGCCTGATACACTTTTTGGGTTTTGTCGAAAAGTACATCCAGCATCGGAATCAGGGCAGCAAAGGAAAGCGCACTAAAAAGCGCATAAAGAATATTAAAAAAAATATTTAAGAATCCGTACCTGCGATACGGGATGGCAAAACGCAGGATTTTTTTAAAATATTCCATTAACGAAGCTTCAGTTCTGTAAGAATCTTTTCTATGCGTGCATCCATTTCCTTATCTACTTTTTTAAAGTTTTCTGCAGAATCCAATCTGGTATTTATGCTAAAGTAAAATTTAATTTTTGGTTCTGTGCCACTGGGCCTGGCAGCCATTCTGGTTCCATCTTCGGTGGTATAGATTAAGACATTAGATTTCGGGATATCAATTTGTTTTACTTCACCAGTTAACAGGTTCTTAGAAGTAGAAGTGTTATAGTCATCAACGATAACCACATTTGCGCCTCCCATTGATTTTACCGGATTCTCTTTAAAATCTATCATCATTTGGCTTATCTCTTCTGCACCGCTCATTCCTTTTTTGGTTATTGATATCAGCTTTTCTTTGTAGAAACCATAATTAACATAACACTCAATCAGCTGATTATAAAAAGAGCTGCCATTAGCTTTGGCATCCGTAGCTATTTCACAGGCCAGTAAGGTGGCTGTAACCGCGTCCTTATCTCTTACAAAATCACCAACCATATAACCAAAGCTCTCTTCACCACCACCTATAAAATATTGATCGGGAAAATCTTTGATCATCTTCGCAATCCACTTAAATCCGGTTAAGGACGTTTTGCATTCCACTCCATAGCTTTTGGCCATTTCATCCATCATAGGGGTAGATACTATCGTAGTGGCTATAAACTCATTTCCGGTAAATCCTTGTTTTGCTCTCTGATCCAATAAAAATTTGGTCATCAGAAGCATGGTTTGATTTCCATTCAACAGTTCCATTTTTCCCTCAGGATTTCGGACTGCTATTCCTAATCTATCACTATCCGGATCTGTTCCTACGACCATATCGGCCCCAATTTCTTCTGCCTTTTTCATTGCCAGTGTAAGAGCCTCAGGTTCCTCTGGATTGGGTGATTTAACCGTAGGAAAATCGCCATCTGGGACAGCCTGTTCTTTTATAATGGTAACATTATTGTAGCCAGCTCGTTTCAGCACTTCGGGAATAACTGTAATTGAAGTTCCATGCAGAGATGTAAAGACAATTTTAAAATTGTCCTTCTCCTTAGCGCCAAAGCTTCCATTTTTTACAGATGCTTGTATAAAAGCCTCATCAACTTCGCTATCAATTAATTCAATCAGGCTAGAATTGGCATTAAAATTAATTTCTTCGTAGTTCAGCCGATTTATTTCTTCAATGATTTCATTATCCTGCGGAGGCACGATTTGTCCACCATCTGTCCAATAAACCTTATAACCGTTGTATTCAGGCGGATTATGTGATGCCGTCAAAACTATTCCGGCATTGCAGCCTAAATATCTAACCGCAAAGGAAAGTTCCGGAGTTGTCCGCAATTGGGAGAAAAGAAATACTTTTATTCCATTCGCCGAAAAAACATCGGCTACTGTCTTTGCCAGGGTATCACTGTTATGTCTGCAGTCATATGCAATTACTACTTTTAAGTCTTCACCAGGATAAACTCTTTTCAAATAGTTGCTGAGTCCCTGAGTACTTTTTCCTAAGGTATATTTGTTAATTCTATTGGTGCCAACTCCCATTATACCCCTCATACCTCCCGTACCAAATTCCATGTTTTTATAAAATCTGTCCTTCAGCTCTTCCGGATCATTGGCTATAAGATTCTGAATTTCTTTTTTGACCGAGGGATCAAAAAAGTCGGTTTGCCATGTTTTGGCATTGGAAATAATGTCGTCCATTTGCGCGGAATTTTCGATTGAAAATTTAAAATTACAAAGAATATCTGTTTTAAGGCCTTGAAAGATTTAATTCTTCAGAAATG
The DNA here is from genome assembly GCF_039969275.1 of Eudoraea sp. Lineage (GTDB taxonomy): Bacteria > Bacteroidota > Bacteroidia > Flavobacteriales > Flavobacteriaceae > Eudoraea. Next base: position 60,673 of record NZ_JBDVOC010000010.1, on the reverse strand, counting down.
GTATAGCGTTGCACATTTACTCTTGATCTAACCATTATTTCTCCGAGAAACCCAGCAAGAAAAAATTGCGTTCCAATGATCATTGAAGTAAGTGAAACATAAAATTGCGGTCGTTCAGACAGCAATCGCCCAAAGGGATTAATAAAAAGTTTATCAATTCCAAGATAAAGAGCAAAACCAAAACCAATAATAAACATCAGAACACCTAATGCCCCAAATAAGTGCATAGGACGTTTACCAAACTTGGAAACAAACCAGATAGTAATTAAATCTAATAATCCATTTATAAATCGCTCTGCTCCGAATTTTGTTTTTCCATATCTACGGGCTTGATGTTTTACAACTTTTTCACCTATATGGGAATAGCCTGCATTTTTAGCCAAAACTGGTATATATCGATGCATTTCTCCGGAGACTTCAATATTTTTAACGACATCGCTTCTGAATGCCTTCAGTCCACAATTAAAATCATGTAATTTTACTTTGGATGTAATTCTTGCAGCCCAATTAAAAAGTTTTGAAGGAATGTTCTTGGAGAACAAGGAATCATATCTTTTTTTCTTCCAGCCCGAAACCAGATCAAATCCTTCACTTGTAATTAGGTCATAAAGTTGTGGTATTTCCTCAGGATTATCCTGTAAATCTGCATCCATGGTGATAATCACATCACCCTGCGCCACTTTAAATCCTGCATGAAGTGCCTGAGATTTTCCGAAATTCTTATGAAAACGTATGCCTTTTACATTTTCATTCTTTTTCACTAACTGTTCAATTACTTTCCATGAATGGTCTGTACTGCCGTCGTCAATAAAAAGTATCTCGTATGAAAAATGATTGGATTGCATAACAGCTGCAATCCAATCATGGAGTTCTTCTAAAGACTCTTCTTCGTTAAGTAAAGGAATAACTATAGATAGGTTCATTGAGTTCTAAGGGAAATTCCTTCCAAAAGTACAATTTTTAATAATTAATAATCCGGTTTAGCTTTTTTCAGTATTAATCCTCCGATTAGCCCAATAATTAAACCAGCTATGATATTAAATATTAAAATAAAGGGATAAGTAATCCAGAAATAATTAATTGTCCCATCATATTGCTGTTGTATCTGTGCATCTGACATCTGACCCCCCGCTTCATTAGCCGCTTTTGTGGTTTCTGCAATTTTTACTGCAAACTCAGAGTCCAGTACATTAGATAAAAACAAGGTATAAATAACTGTTATAATTCCAGCAACTAAAGCTATTCCAGCTCCTAGTTTTAGGGCCTCACCTAAAGTTAAAAATCCTCCATTGGCCTTTCTAAAATTAAAAATCCCCCAAATAATGACCCCAACCATAATAAGTACACTTATAGCTGTATTACTAGGGTCCTGTGAATAATGGGCATCCATGCTATATAACATAATGCCAAAAACTACTCCGATTACTCCCAGGATTACTCCGTAGTTCAATGAAAACTTCCCGGTTTTAGGCTGATTTTCTTCCATTTTTATATAATTTTAGTGTTTAGGATAGTTAGTTGTAATTGTTTGGTTTTTGTTACATTTAAAGATACAATATTTTGAGTTTTCTTTTTTGGGAAATTAAAATTGTTGTTTCTGAGAAATTTAATTAAATTTGCACGCTGAAAACTGAAAATTCAGAAGTTTAAAAGAATATAAAATGAGAAAAGGTATACATCCGGATAATTACAGATTGGTAGCATTTAAGGACATGTCCAATGATGAGGTGTTTATCACCAAATCTACGGCAGATACAAAAGAGACTTTAGAAGTTGAGGGCGTGGAATACCCCTTAGTTAAATTAGAAATCTCAAGAACCTCGCATCCTTTCTATACCGGTAAGGCTAAGTTGGTAGATACGGCAGGTAGAATTGATAAATTTAAGAGTAAATATAAAAAGTTTAAAAAGGAGGCAAATCCTTCTGCACCGGAGGCTAAGGATACTAAGCCTGGTACCGAAGAAAAGTAGACTTTTTAAAATTTCAGATAAAGATGCGCCTCCGATTACTATCGGGGGCGTTATTTTTTTATTTTTATTTAAAATTTAAATAGATGAATTATATTCTCTTTGATGGCGAGGTCAGGAATTCGTTATTACCATTTACTTTTACCAGACCTGTCGCCGATATTAGAATCGGCATTTTTACAATTAGGGAAAAATGGGAGAAACACCTCAATACAACTATCAGTACGAAGACGGAAAAATATCTTTCTAAAAAGTATCCTTTAGTTAATGGCCCTGCTAATATTTTACTTAACGCATCTTTTTGTCCAACCGAAGAACTTGTCTCGATTATATCTAATTTAAAAAAGAACGAAGCGGTTTTTAAAGAAGATCTTGTAATTGCTTATTTCACTGAGGATGCCGAACAAGAAGTTAATATTTCCAATTTTAATATAATAAATTTTGAAGGGGACTTACTTAGGGTTGTAAATACCTGGGATATTTTTTCTAAAAATGGGATTGCTTTACAGCAGGACTTTGATATGATTACTAAGGGAAGGAAAAGCGCTCCAATATCTCCTACCAATCATTTAATCAATGCTGAGCATATTTTTCTTGAGGAAGGTGCCAAAGTGGAATACAGTATTTTGAATGCCAGTAATGGCCCTATATACTTGGGAAAGGACTCGGAAATAATGGAAGGAAACCTGATTCGCGGAGCATTTGCTTTATGTGAAAAGGCAGTTGTAAAAATGGGAGCAAAGATTTATGGTCCGACGACAGTTGGTCCTTATGGTAAAGTATGTGGAGAAATAAATAATTCAGTGATTTTTGGATATTCGAGCAAAGGACATGATGGTTATTTAGGAAACTCCGTTTTAGGAGAGTGGTGTAATATTGGGGCGGATTCCAACAATTCAAATTTGAAAAATAATTATGCAAAAGTGCGTTTGTGGAATTATGCCACCGAGCGATTTGAGCATACAGGGCTACAATTTTGCGGCCTTATGATGGGTGATCACAGCAAGACAGCTATTAATACAATGTTTAATACGGGAACCGTGATCGGAGTAAACGCAAATATCTACATTCCGGGTTTTCCAAGAAATTTTATACCCAGCTTTAGTTGGGGTGGGGCTTCCGGGTTTACTACCTATTTGCCTAAGAAGGCTTTTGAAGCTGCAGAGGTAATGATGGCTAGAAGAGGAGTTATTTTTGATGAACAGGAAGCAGATATCATGAACCATGTTTTTGAGTTGACAAAGAACTATCGGAATTACTAATCAAAAACCCTGTCATATTCAAAATACCCAATCTTAAACTCAATAAAAGTGCATAAGTGTTTTCTAAGCAACTATCGCCAGGATGTTTTGCCTTAAATTTTGATATCTTTGCGGTCTTTAATTTAGTTTCATAGTAATTTTATGAAGAAGAAAGTAGCGTTTTATACGCTGGGCTGTAAACTAAACTTTTCTGAAACTTCGACCATTGCAAGGAGTTTTGAGAACAAAGGATACGACCGTGTAGATTTCACGGATCGTGCAGATATGTATGTTATAAATACCTGTTCGGTAACAGAGAATGCTGATAAACGCTTTAAAACTATTGTAAGACAGGCACAAAAGATAAATCCCGAAGCTTTTGTTGCAGCCATTGGTTGTTATGCCCAACTAAAACCGCAAGACCTGGCAGATGTTCATGGCGTGGATCTGGTTTTAGGTGCCTCAGAAAAGTTTAAAATATTAGACTATATCAATGATCTTTCTAAAAATGATTTTGGTGTAGTTCATTCCTGTGAAATTGAAGAGGCGGATTTCTATGTTGACAGTTATGCTATTGGTGATAGAACCCGTGCTTTTTTGAAGGTCCAGGATGGATGCGATTATAAATGTACCTATTGCACTATCCCTATGGCCAGAGGTATTTCAAGAAGTGACACCCTTGTAAATGTATTGAAAAACGCAAAGGAGATATCAGAACAAGGCATAAAGGAGATTGTACTTACCGGGGTAAATATTGGGGATTATGGTAAAGGAGAATTCGGGAATAAAAAGCACGAGCATACTTTTTTTGACCTGGTAAAAGCTTTGGATAGGGTTGAAGGTGTTCACAGATTTCGAATATCTTCTATAGAACCCAACCTATTGAAAAATGAAACCATCGATTTCGTTGCAGGCAGTAATACTTTCGTACCTCATTTTCACATCCCTTTGCAGAGTGGGAGCGATGAACTTCTTAAACAAATGAAAAGGCGTTATCTCACGGATCTCTATGTAGATAGGGTGAAAAGAATCAGGAAAGTGATGCCTCATGCGTGCATTGGTGTAGATGTTATAGTGGGGTTCCCCGGTGAAACGGATAAACACTTTTTGGAAACATATAATTTTTTAAACGAGTTAGAAATCTCCTATTTGCATGTTTTTACATATTCAGAACGAGATGGAACTGCGGCAGCAAGTATGTCACAGGTAGTGCCAAAAAATGTCAGAAGTAAGCGCAGTAAAATGTTACGGGGCCTGTCTGTTAAAAAAAGGAGGTCATTTTATGAGAGCCAACTTGGTAATAAAAGAACTGTATTGTTTGAAAGTGAGAATAAGGAAGGTTATATCCATGGATTCACCGATAATTACATAAAAGTAAAAACACCTTGGAATCCTGAATTAGTAAATACTTTACACGAAGTAACTCTTACTGATATCTATGATGACGGATTAGTGCAAATAAATTTTGTGCTAAATGAAGTCCGGGTATAAAAAAACCCCCAGAAAGGAGGTTTGTAAATTTTCAAATCCGGATACCTACCGGAAGCATTTCCTTATATTGTCTGTTCTTTCGTAAAAAACCTGCAATTTGAGGACTTGTTGGAACCACTCTGAGGTTTTGTTCCTGTATGTGATTCAAAACCGACTTAATAAATTCTTCTTTAAACCCTTCTTGAGATATTTCCTCAGGAATAACCAATTTGGTTAAAAAAACTTTTCTTTCCTGCGAAGAGTATTCAATCTTGGCAAGATGACCATCAACTTTAGTTTCAAATTGACGTAAGAAACTATTATCCTTAATTGCTACTTCATTCATATAGTATGATTTAAAATGGTTTCAGATAAAAAAATTACGATCTTGCATTAATCGTAATTATCTATATTGTCGGCCGATGTTTAATTCTTCAATTGGGAGTTGGGAATTTAACAATCAGCGCACAAAATTAAAAAAAAAATTGCTAATTTCCTAGTAAAATCAATAGTTTAGATAAAATGAGCAACACTAAAATTCCAGTTTATTTCATGCCGGGAATGGCCGCAAGCTCTGCTATTTTTAAAAACATTGAATTACCAAAAGACAGATTTGAAATACATTTATTAGAGTGGTTTGTTCCGGAATACGGAGTTACTTTTGAAGCTTATGCAGCTGCAATGTGCAGGCAAATCAGACATAAGAGGTCAGTGCTTATAGGAGTATCTCTAGGGGGACTCCTTGTGCAGGAAATGGCAAAACTTGTAGAAGTAGAAAAAGTAATTATCATTTCGAGCATCAAACAAAAATCAGAATTACCTAAACGCCTGCTATTTGCTAAATACACCAAAATCCACAAATTGCTGCCAACCGGATTGGTAAATAATGTTGAGCTTTTAGTTAAATATGCTTTTGGGGAGATGGTTACAAAACGTCTGAAATTATATGAGGAATACCTGGCTGTACGTGATAAATACTACATTGATTGGTGTATAGATCAAATAGTTCATTGGGATCAAAGTGGTTATGATTCAAATTTAATTCATATCCATGGAGAAAATGATGCGGTTTTTCCCATTCAACACATTAAGAATTGTCATGTAGTTCCAAATGGAACACATACTATGATTATTCATAGATATAAATGGTTCAATGAACGATTGCCCACAATTATTTTGGAATAAAGGAGTTGTATTTAATACCTTTGATAGGTCACTAAATTATAAAATATGAGATTGATTAAGAATATGTTGATGATTTTAGGGGTTGTCTTTGTAATAAGCACCTTAATCTTTGCCGTACAACAAGGGGATAATTTTGGTGATGAATATCAGGAGAAAGACATTGAAATAAAGGACAAAAATGTTTCAAGTGAATATCGAATTTCAGCTATTGAAATTCCAGCGGATTTAAATTTTGCTAACGAAATAGTACCTCAGGAAGATCCTGAAATAATGGAACGTGTAGACAGAGAATTTTTGGTAAATACCTATTGGCAGTCAAATGCTCTGCTGTTGATGAAACGCGCACATAAATATTTTCCCGTAATTGAGCCTATACTTTCTAAAAATGGTATTCCAGATGATTTCAAATATTTGGCAGTTGCTGAGAGTGGCTTACAAAATGTGGTGTCCCATGCCGGAGCTACAGGGTTTTGGCAAATAATGAAGGCCACTGGCCGTGAATATGGGCTGGAAATAAATGGTAATGTTGATGAGCGGTATCACCTGGAAAAGTCTACGGAAGTTGCATGTAGATATTTGCAGAAATACAAAGAAAAATATGGTAGCTGGACCCTTGCTGCCGCTGCCTACAATGCCGGTCCGGGTTCTATAAACAAGTATATGGGTATACAGAAAGCTAATGATTATTATGATTTGCTATTAGGAGAGGAAACGGGCCGCTATGTTTTTCGGATACTGGCCATTAAGGAAATACTCAGTAATCCGGAAAAATACGGATTTGACATAGAAAGTGATGACCTTTATAATGCAGTACCAACATTTAATGTGGTGGTAGAAGAACCAGTACAAAATTTTGCGGATTTCGCTCAACAATATGAAATCAACTACAAAATTCTTAAACGCCATAATCCCTGGTTAAGGGAACCTCATCTTAATAATGCTTCCGGTAAAACCTATACTTTAGAAATTCCTAATAAGGGGTATTATAAAGTATCAAGGTGAGCCTTTAAATTTTCTTCATTTGCTGCTGCATCATTTTTATCTGATCAGTAAGCATGTTATTCTTATCAAGCTTTTTGGCTTCCTGAAGGAGTGTAGTAGCTTCTCTTTTCCGTCTTTTTTGCATCGCAATACCAGCCAGACTAAGTTTAGCCATGGCGACATCATAGTCCATATTTAAACCCAATTTTAGTGCTTTCCTAAAATATTTTTCCGCCTGAGTAAGATTCTTTTGGGAAAAGATAATACCGTATAAGTAATTGTAATAACCTTGTTGTTTTTTGGTAAGAGAAGATTCAGGATTCTTTATTTTCTGTAGCCATTTTTCTGTTCCTTGCATATCCTGTTTACGCATCCTAAGGAATGCCAGAAGAATAAATTCATTCCTGAAATAAAGAAATACAAAAATTGATGCAAGTAAAATAAGAAAAATACCGTTTCCAATATTGCCCTCTATGAATTGGTAGACAGCATATGCAATGATAAGACCTGCTATAACCAGTTTAATATTCTTGTTAAACATATTTAGTTTTCTATTAATTCGTAAATAATTGTGGATTTTATTATTGTTGGGATTTCCTGATCACTCATCTGTGTCATAGTTGTAAATCCTTCAGCTAATCCATGGACCGTCATTTTTTTTACAAAACCAGTCGTGATGTCTGTTATTACAGATGAGTTCTGAGTACCATTCAGTTGCATTGTTGAAGAAGGTTCAACTACATCCATTACCACCAGGGCTTTCCCCTCTATATTGGCACTGGCCTCCGTAATCTCATTTAGGGTCCATGTGTTTTGAGCCTGAAGTTTACCCGCATATTCATTTTTCCAGCTATCACCTACCTCGATAGGAGTGACAGGGTATATGAATGTCAGTTGTTTGTAACTATCGGAAAGCGCTTCTGAGCCAAATTCTTTTTCCAGAGATTTTTTCATCATGTTTAATGAAAATTCATCTTCTAAACCAGAGGCATTTGCCATTTTTGATACTAGGCTATCACCGCCATTTACTTCTAAAATATCTCCTGTTCTGGCTAAAATTATGTGTATGGGAACATCTAGCAGACTATTAAAGATTTTAGATTGCGCATCATCTTCTTGAAAATTTTTGGCGTTTATGTTAATCAATTCTCCCTGAATACTGGATATCATTTTTAAGTTCAGGTCTTTAAACATGACGTCTATATTAAAAGTATTATTATTTTCACCCTTAACTCTAAATTCCATTATCCCCTGAAGCGTATTAGTTATTTCATGGGTAGCTCCGTCTATTTCCTGAGTTATAATTTGATTTGCGTCTTGCTTAATTGTAAAAACATCACCCAAGGATAGGTTGTATTGCATCATCGATTGCCCAAATAACGTTGTATTAATGAGCAGATAAATCAGTAAAAATGATAACTTTTTCAACTTTTAACGCAAGAATTTTTAAGTTCCCGCAAAAGTACTAAAACTATCCGAAATATTTTTTTAATTCCATTTGCCAAAGCAAAAACTCTTCGTATATTTGCCCGCAGATTTTGGGAAACCAAAGTAAAAAAAGCAGTAATGAAAAGAACATATCAGCCATCCAAGCGCAAGAGAAGAAATAAACATGGTTTTAGGGAGCGCATGGCTTCAGTAAGCGGACGTAAAGTTCTTTCGAGAAGAAGAGCTAAAGGAAGAAAAAAACTTAGTGTATCTTCAGAGCCGAGACATAAAAAATAATGATTGAATTTTTTAAAATACTTAGGTGTTACTTTTTAAAAGTAGCACCTTTTTTTTATCCAATACCTAATAAAAAGAGCTAAATAATAAGGAAATGCCAAAACGTAAAGACTTAAAATCAATACTAATAATAGGATCCGGACCAATAATAATAGGACAGGCGTGTGAATTTGATTATTCTGGTTCACAAGCGCTGCGTTCATTAAAAGAAGATGGTATTGAGACTGTCCTGATAAATAGTAATCCCGCTACTATTATGACAGATCCTTCTATGGCAGATCATATTTATCTTCTTCCACTTACCACCAAGTCTATTATTCATATATTAAAACAGCATCCGAATATTGACGCGGTCTTACCAACAATGGGGGGACAAACTGCTCTGAATTTGTGTATTGAGGCTGGAGACAAAGGTATTTGGGATGACTTTGGTATTGAAATTATTGGTGTTGATATAGACGCCATAAATATAACTGAAGACCGTGAGAAATTCCGCGAGTTAATGCTCAAAATAGGTATTGGAATGGCACCCCAATCTACTGCAACTTCCTTTCTTGAGGGAAAGGAGATTGCCCAAGAATTTGGTTTTCCTCTCGTAATCAGAGCATCATATACACTTGGCGGTGCCGGGGCTTCAATAGTATATAAACCAGAGGATTTTGATGATCTTTTAAGTATAGGGCTTGAAGTATCACCTATACATGAGGTCATGATAGACAAGGCTCTCATGGGATGGAAGGAGTATGAACTGGAGTTACTTCGCGATAATAATGATAATGTAGTCATTATTTGTACCATTGAAAATATGGACCCAATGGGTATCCATACAGGAGACTCTATTACAGTGGCACCTGCCATGACCTTATCTGACCGCACTTTTCAAAGAATGCGTGATATGGCAATACACATGATGAGAAGTATTGGAGATTTTGCCGGAGGATGTAATGTTCAATTTGCAGTCAGTCCTGATGAAAAAGAAGATATTATTGCCATAGAAATCAACCCAAGGGTATCCAGATCATCTGCCCTGGCTTCAAAAGCCACAGGTTATCCTATTGCGAAGATTGCAGCTAAATTGGCTATAGGTTACTCTTTGGATGAATTGGAAAATCAGATAACCAAATCTACCTCCGCATTATTTGAGCCAACACTTGATTATGTAATTGTTAAAATACCCCGATGGAATTTTGATAAGTTTGAAGGGTCAGACAGAACCCTTGGTCTCCAGATGAAATCTGTTGGAGAAGTTATGGGAATAGGACGATCTTTTCAGGAAGCCCTGCACAAAGCTACTCAGTCTCTTGAAATTAAACGAAATGGCCTGGGAGCTGATGGGAAAGGATATAAAAATTATGACCAGATTATAAGTAAACTAACTGTTCCCAGCTGGGACAGGGTTTTTGTAATTTATGATGCCATACAACTGGGGATTCCTCTTAGCAGAATACACGAAATCACAAAAATAGATATGTGGTTCTTAAAACAATATGAAGAATTGAATCTGCTGGAAAAAGAAATATCTAAATATACCATTGAAAGCCTGCCTAGGGAATTGTTGCTCGAAGGCAAACAGAAGGGTTTTGCAGATAGACAAATTGCGCATATGCTCGACTGCTATGAGAGTGAAGTGCATAAGAAAAGAATAGCACTAAAGATTAACCGGGTTTACAAATTGGTAGATACATGTGCTGCTGAATTTAAGGCAATGACACCTTATTATTATTCTACTTTTGAAGAGGAAATTGAAACCCCTGAGGGGGAGAGGTTTGTGTCCAATGACAGCATCGTAACAGATCGAAAAAAAATTGTTGTTCTTGGTTCAGGACCCAACAGGATAGGTCAGGGGATTGAATTTGACTATTGCTGTGTGCATGGAGTGCTTGCAGCTGCGGAATGCGGTTATGAAACTATCATGATTAATTGTAACCCGGAAACCGTATCTACAGACTTTGATACTGCAGATAAATTATATTTTGAACCGGTTTTTTGGGAGCATATCTACGACATTATCAGACATGAAGATCCAGAGGGTGTAATTGTTCAATTAGGCGGACAGACCGCTCTTAAATTAGCAGAAAAGTTAGATAAATACGGGATTAAAATAATAGGAACCAGTTTCGAGTCTTTAGACCTTGCCGAAGACAGGGGAAGCTTTTCAAAATTATTGCAGGCTAATAATATTCCTTATCCAGAATTTGGAGTTGCAGAAAGTGCAGAAGAAGCTTTGGATTTAGCAGATGAACTTGATTTTCCACTACTGGTAAGACCTTCCTATGTGCTGGGTGGACAGGGAATGAAAATAGTAATCAATAAGGAAGAATTGGAAGAGCACGTAGTAGATCTGCTGCGAAAAATACCTAACAATAAGCTTTTACTGGATCATTATTTGGATGGTGCCATAGAGGCCGAGGCCGATGCCATATGTGATGGAAAAGAGGTATATATAATTGGCATTATGGAACATATTGAACCATGCGGGATACATTCAGGGGATTCTAATGCTACCCTACCTCCATTCAACCTGGGCGAATTTGTAATGCAACAAATTAAGGACCATACAAAAAAAATCGCTCTTGCCCTTAATACAGTTGGTTTAATCAATATTCAGTTCGCTATAAAGGATGACATGGTATATATCATTGAGGCCAATCCAAGAGCATCCCGAACGGTACCTTTCATAGCTAAGGCATATGGAGAACCTTATGTTAATTATGCGACAAAGGTAATGTTGGGGGAAAAGAAGGTAAGTGATTTTACCTTTAATCCCAAGCTGGAGGGCTTTGCAATAAAACAACCTGTTTTTTCATTTAATAAATTTCCGAATGTGAATAAAAACCTTGGGCCCGAAATGAAAAGCACCGGTGAAAGTATCTTGTTTATAGATAATTTGAAGGATGATGAGTTCTACGAACTGTATTCTAAACGAAAGATGTATTTGAGCAAATAAGTTGAAAGAACAGGATTCTCAAATCAGAATGAATTTGATATTTATGGATTTTCTCGCTTTGTGACTATGCTCCTTTTATGAATGGCATAGGCCTTAGAAGGGTTAACTGAAATTAGAAGATTAATTTCATCCTCGGTAAATCCTTTGGACCTTAAGAGTGGGAGTAGTGTTTTGAAGATGGGTGTATAGGGTTGAATGTTTTGAGATTTTTTCTGTGGATCATACCATCCAGCATCGTGTGATATCAGAATTTGATCTAAAAAACCATTTCTTTTGGCATATACCAGTTTTTCAATATGTTTGTCCATCTCCCAGGCTAAACCATCAAAGCTTATCCAACAACCTGTTTCTGCTGCTTTTTGATAGCTTGTTTCTTCTTCTTCAGCTTGTGCATGGACCCAAATAAAAGCTTTTGGCGATACTCCCTGTTCAGAAAGAATCTCCAATTGTGGCCATAGAGCAAGTGCCTTTCCTGTATGTGAGGCAATTGTCAAACCACTTTTTAGGTGGCACAGGGCTGCAGCTTTAACTAACTTCTCGTGCATCGGGCTTAGTGATTCTGCGTTGTCTACGCTTATTTTAATAAAACCCGGTTTCATGGTGGTGCCATCAATTCCTTGTTCAAATTCCTCCAGCCATTGCTGTGCTAATTCTTCAGCAGTATTTTTCCTGGCAATGTCTGGGATAAACTTGTTGTTTTGAGCCCCATAAAGTCCGGTATTCGTAATAATTCTTATACCGGTCTTATCTGCAAGTTCCTTTAATAGGTGTATATCCCGACCCAGATATTGCGGGGTGGCATCGACAAAGTATTTCACATGAAAGTTCTTAAGTTCTAACAGAAAAGGGAGTACCTGTTTTGAAACATCTATCTTATTCCAGGAACTGGAATTAATACTATCTGCCCCAATAAAATCGACCAATATGTGTTCATGTGATAACCAAATTTCTCCGGGTTTTACCGCGTGCATACCAGTGATATCCTGAATGTATGCAGGCTCGGTTTGGGCAATTCCACACCAAACTATTAGGAAGAATATATATGTGGCAAGGAATTTCATTAGTTTAAGTTTTATCTGAGAGCTAAATGTGTTAAAATTTTCATGACGTATTTACACTATGTTATTTTTTATTCAATTATAAAACTATAAGTTATACTGGTTAATTATATTATCTTTTTGTAAAGTTATAGAATGGTTTTTTCTGTTATCATCTACTCCTTGCATCTATAAAAAAGGGATTAAGTTTTGACTAAATTAACTCCAATCCGTATGAAATATTCCTTCACGGTCTGTTCTTTCGTAAGTATGAGAACCGAAATGATCGCGTTGCGCCTGAAGCAGATTTAAAGGAAGTCTTCCTGAAGTATAGGCATCAAAGTAAGAAAGGGCGCTAAACAAACCGGGCATGGGGATTCCTTGATTAGCGGCATAGGCTACAATTTCTCTAGCTGCCGGAAGAGATGAAGTAATCTTCTCCTTAAAAACAGGGGAGAGGAGTAGGTTTTGTAATTCCATGTCGACATCAAAGGCTTCTGAAATATCTTCCAATAGACCCGCTCTTATAATGCAACCTGCTCTCCATATTTTAGCTATGGTGTTAAGTTTTAAATTATAATCGTATTCCTTAGAAGCATCTGCCAACTGGTGGAGACCCTGAGTATAGGTAATTATAAAGGCAAAAAATAGCGCAGCCTCTGTTTTTTCTTCTAATTCCTTTTTATTCTTTAAAATAGATTCAGGTTTACTAAACATAGTATTGGCCTTAATTCTATCTTCCTTTAAAGCAGATAATTCTCTCATACTTACTGCCATATCTATTGTAGGGACGGGAATTCCTAAATCCATAGCATTCTGTGAAGTCCATTTCCCGGTTCCTTTTTGTTTGGCTTTATCTAAAATTTTATCTACTAAATGGCCCTCACCCAAATTATCTTCTTTCTTAAATATTTCAGCTGTTATCTCTATTAAAAAGGACTGCAATCTGCCGTTATTCCATTTTGTAAATATTTCATGAAGTTCATTATTGGAAACAGTTGCCCCTTTCTTTAGGAGATCATAGGCTTCTGTAATTAATTGCATTAGCCCATATTCAATGCCATTATGAACCATTTTCACATAATTACCTGCTGATTTTGGACCTAAATAGGCTACACAAGGTTCTCCCTTAAATTTAGCAGCAACTGCTTCAAATATAGGCTGCACCTGGGCATAAGCTTCTTGTGAGCCACCAGGCATAATACTTGGTCCTTTTCTGGCTCCTTTAGCACCACCGGAAACTCCTGCTCCAAAGAAATGGATTCCCTTGTTTTTTAAATACTCTTCTCGGCGATCTGTATCTGTAAAAAACGAGTTTCCTCCGTCAATTATAATATCATCTGGTGATAAATAGGGCAGCAAACTTTCAATCACAGCATCCACAATCTTTCCTGCAGGCACCAGTAACATAATTTTGCGAGGTAGTGAGAGGGCATCAACAAAAGAACTAATATCACCAGACGCATTTACCCTGCCTTTATCTCCCCCTTCTTTTATTAACGCACTCACCTTTTCGGGATCAAGGTCATAACCAAAAGCTTTATAATCGTTGTCTGCGACATTTAAAATAAAATTGCGACCCATAACACCAAGGCCCACCAGTCCAAAATCATATGTATTATTTTCCATAATTATGGTTTTATATGTTTATTCGACCTGGGATGGCTACCTTAAATTTCTTCTTATGGAGAAGTAAATAAATTTTATCTTAGCCAAAGGCGAGATTCAAAAATAATTTAAAATATCCAATTTAGGGTCTCTTTGTATTTTCTCTCAAAATATAAAACTAAATAATTAACTTAACTGTCTATGAATAAAGTAGAAAATCAAATACTGATAATTTTTGGTGCTTCCGGCGATCTTACTGCAAGAAAGCTTATTCCGGCATTGTTTGATCTTTATAAGGGAAACCATCTGGCCGAAAACTTTGTCGTTTTAGGAACCAGCAGAAGTGTTTTAAGTGATCAGGAATTTAGGGAGAAGGTTGTCACTAAAAGCAAGTATTTAAAGGAAATGTTTAACGGACATGACGAAGCTTATATTCAGGCCTTTGCCAATAAGATCTTTTATACTGATATTGGAAAGGATTACGATTCAGACTACAGCAAATTAAAAGAACGTATCTCCTCACTAAACGAAAAGCATGGTACGGAAAACAATTTTATGTTCTATTTGTCGACTCCTCCAAATATTTATGAGACCATTGCAATGAATCTCGCTGAACAAGAATTGGCTGACGAGTCACAGGGCTGGAAAAGAATTATCGTAGAAAAACCATTTGGTTACAGTTATGAAACCGCTAAAAACCTAAATAGTGGGCTTCAAAAGTACTTTAATGAACCCCAGATTTATAGGATAGATCACTACCTGGGTAAAGAAACAGTTCAAAACCTTTTGATAACCAGATTTGCAAACAGCATATTTGAACCTTTGTGGAACAGAAATTATATTCATCATGTGGAGATAACTAATGCGGAAACGGTGGGAGTGGAAAAAAGAGGTGGTTATTATGATAAATCGGGTGCATTACGGGATATGTTCCAGAATCACCTTTTGCAAATTATATCATTGGTAGTGATGGAACCACCTATTGATGATAAAGCCGAAGAAATAAGGAATGAGAAAGTAAAGGCCCTGAAGTCTCTGAGGATTATGAGAGATGAGGAAACGCTCTTTAAAAATACTATCAAAGGCCAATATTTGGCTTCGGAAATAATGGGTGAAACGGTACCAGGCTATAGAGAAGAAGAAGGAGTGGATCCTGAATCTACTACAGAAACGTATGCGGCATTAAAATTTTACATCGATAACTGGCGATGGAAAGATGTGCCTTTTTATGTGAGAACTGCAAAAAGAATGCCTACAAAAGTTACCGAAGTAGTAATACATTTTAAATCGCCTCATCATCATATTTTTAGTGAATCAGGTATTATTGATAAAGACAATAAATTGATTATACGAATACAACCAGATGAAGGTATTTTAATAAAATTCGGGGTTAAAGTTCCGGGGCAGGGTTTTAAGGTAGAGCGAGCGAATCTAGAATTTTACTATTCCGGCTTAGCAGAGACAAACGTAATGAGTGCCTATGAACGACTCTTATTGGATGCTATGCAGGGAGATCCAACCTTATATGCACGGGCAGATGAAGTGGAAGCGGCCTGGGAGTTTGTGGACCCAATTTTAGAATACTGGAAGAACGGGAAAGACGTTAGAACCTATGGCTATTCCTCCGGAGTCTGGGGCCCTCAAAATGCCGACGAACTTTTTGAAGGTCTGTATAGTTGGCGGAATCCGGGGGAAAACCTTGCAGATGATCCTGGTTTCTGCGTAATATGTTAAGTTTAGAGGATGGAAGTCAATATAACGGGATCAAAAAAGCAAACGGCGAGGTCGTTTTCAGAAAATCTTGCTAGTCTTATAGCCAAAAATAATATTTTGCATATTGCCCTGTCCGGGGGGAGCACTCCGAAGGAGGTTTTTAAGGAACTGGCAGTACATTTTAAAAATGAGATAGATTGGTCTAAAGTTCAATTCTACTGGGGTGATGAACGTTGTGTTCCACCTGATGATGAGGAAAGCAACTATAAAATGGCCAATGAATATCTATTTTCAAAATTAGAATTTCCTTTGGGAAACATACATCGAATTAAGGGGGAGAATGAACCAGTAGAAGAAGCCAAAAGATATGCAGATCTTTTAGAGAAAAACCTTCCCAACGTTGGAACGCAACCACAATTTGATCTTGTCATCCTTGGCCTTGGAGATGACGGACATACGGCTTCAATATTTCCAAACCAGATCAATTTATGGAATTCTAAGGCGTACTGTGAGGTTGCAGAGCATCCTGAATCTGGGCAGAAACGAGTTACTCTAACAGGGAATATTATAAATAATGCAAAAGAGGTAGTTTTTTTAGTAACAGGTGAAAATAAGGCGCAAAAAGTATTTGAGATAATTGAGAGGAAGGGAAACTATAGTGCCTACCCTGCTTCTCTTGTTGAACCTATTTCAGGCAGGTTAAACTGGTTTTTGGATACAGAAGCAGCAAAATTACTTGAATGAAGTTGATTTTTGAACTCAACTGAAGCTAAGAACAAGCCTTTATTAAGAAATTAGTTATTAAAATGGGGTGATTTTTCCAGTTTGACCTCCGTAATGAAATATTTTGTATCACCCCACCAGGAGAACGTAGTATAACGTTCCTCGTAATTCAGTTTAACATAGGCTCCCTGATATTCTTTCAGCTTATCAATTACATCCTTCCTTTTACTGGACACGGAAAATTTAAATATCTGAGCACCTGTAATGCCCTGACTTAGTTCTCCTTCCCATGTTTTCATAACAACGCCTTTGTGACTAATTTTTATTAATTCTCCGGATCGGACACCTTCACTATAGGGCACATAATAGACAAAAGCAAAGTAAGAGACAACAGCCAAAATTATAACAGTAACCGCGATGAATAAATATTTTTTCATGCGTACTAATTTAGTTTTTCATCAAAATCATCTTGCTGGGCTCTTTCAAGATATTTATCCGGTAGAGATTTTTTCGCTTTAGCCCCCATTTTTTTAAGTTTTTCTATGCTTGTTATAATATTCCCGCGACCTTCTACCAATTTATTCATAGCGCCCTTATACTCAATCTTTGCCTCATCCATTTTTTTACCTACTTTGGTTAAATCTGATATAAATCCTTCAAATTTATCATATAATGCACCAGCCTGCCTGGCTATTTCAATGGCATTTCTTTGCTGCTTCTCATTATTCCACATGCTATCAATAGTTCGAAGTGTTGCCAATAAGGTTGAAGGTGTGACAATTACAATATTTTGCTCAAATGCTTTATTATAAATAGAGTTATCATTGTTAATTGCGATTGCAAAAGCAGGTTCTATAGGAACAAACATCAGAACAAAATCCGGGCTTTCCATTTCATAAAGATCTTCGTATTTTTTTGAAGATAACTGATCAACATGGTTCTTTATAGAGCTTATATGTTCTTTTAAATATTTTTCCTGAAATTCTTCCTCCACATTAATATAACGTTCATATGCAGTAAGAGACACCTTAGAATCTACAACCATTTTTTTACCATCAGGGAGGTTAATTATTACGTCGGGCAATACCCTGCTGCCATCTTCCCTGGTAAAACTTTGCTGAACTGAATATTCCCTGTCTTTTTCAAGACCTGATTTTTCAAGGACCCTTTCCAGTACTAATTCTCCCCAATTTCCTTGCATTTTGCTATCCCCCTTTAATGCTTTTGTCAGGTTTTCTGCTTCCTGGGTAATTTTTAAATTTTGGCTTTGCAGGTTTAATAATTGTTCTTTAAGAGAGGAATGGATACTGATGTTTTCTTTTTGACTCTTCTCAACTTTGTCTTCAAAGGTTTTAATTTTTTCCTTTAAGGGATTAAGAATATTTTCAATATTTTCTTTATTCTGCTTGGTAAATTTCTCAGACTTTACATCTAATATTTTATTCGCCAAATTTTCAAATTCTTTGGTAAACTTTTCCTGAAGTTTTTCTACCTCTGCCTTCTGTTCTGTATTTTTTTGCTGCAGGTTGTCCATTTCGGCTTCATATCGACTGATCTGAATTCCTAATCGTTCCTTTTGCGATCTCAATTCACTAGTTTCTTCAATACCTAATGCTAACCTTTTTTCCATTTCTGTGAGGTTATTCCTGAGTTGTTGCTCACGTTCGAGAAGGGTGCTGTGACTCGATTTTGTTTTAAGATTTTGGATGTAGTTACCTAAAAAATAACCGGCCACCAAAAAAACCAAGGCAAGGATGCTATAAACCAAATAGGCTTCCATAGATTATTGATTTTGTAAGGTAAAGATAAAGGATTAACATTAAATTTTCTGAAGTATTAAAGCTTACTTATTAATCTTAAATGAACCTGATTCCGGGTTAAAGGTAATGGTGTCTTTGGGGAATAAATCCTCAAAGCTTTTGCTCTCAATAAGTTCACAGGGAGCGCCAAAATTATTATTGTCCTTATTCATAATAAATATTTTATCACAAAGCTGAATAGCAAGGTCTATTTCGTGGGTGGTATAAAGAACAACCTTATTAGTATCATGAGCAATTCTTTGTAATAGTTTTAATATGTGCACTTTATGGTAGAGATCCAGATGAGTGGTAGGCTCATCCAAAAGAATAATTTCGGTATCCTGGGCTAATGCCCTGGCTATCATGACTTTTTGTAGTTGCCCGTCACTAAGTTCGTAACATTTATTATGTCGTAAACTCTCTAACTCTAAAATTTCTATAGCCTTTAGGATTTTTGATTGATCATCAGTAGATAAAGTCCCAATCCAGTTGGTATAAGGATGTCTTCCTAAACTTATAAGTTGTGATACTGTCAGGTTTTTTGACGCAATTGGCTCTGTAAGAACTACACTGACAAGGGTGGCGAGTTCATCTGACCTTAAAGATTCAATGGGCTTATTGTTTATCATTACTGAACCGGACAATTTGGGCTGTACTCGTCCCAAAGTTCGCAATAGTGTAGACTTGCCAATACCGTTTATGCCAACAATTGCCCCGAGTTCACCCTTGGTCAGTCCAAAACTAATATGGTCAGCTACATCCGTTTGCTTTCTACCAGAAGTATACCCAATGGCCAACTTTTTAGCCTCTAAGATGATATGTTCTTTTTTAGTCGAGATGATTGAGAGGTTTTATAAGTAATTAAAATATCATTTTCTTCTTTCGTACCAATAACCATATTACCACAGGTGCTCCTACAACCGAAGTAATAGCATTTAATGGCAATACATAGGAGGATGAGGGTAATTGAGCTATCAAATCACAAAGTAACAGAAGTACAGCCCCGTATACAAGTACTGCAGGCACCAATATTCTATGATCTGTGGTATTAAAAATCTGACGGGTTAAGTGAGGTACAGCAAGCCCAATAAAAGCAATAGGACCGGCAAAAGCTGTAACCGCACCTGCCAGTAAACCTGTGGCAATAATAATTATGAAACGAGTCTTCTTTAAGTGCACACCCAGACTACGAGCATAATTCTCTCCCAGCAACAAGGCGTTGAGCGATTTAAGGGAAATAATACTCAAGCTAACACCTGCAAAGATAAATACGGTCAACACAGCCAGTTGTACGCCAGATAAATTGCCTACGCTGCCAAATGCCCAAAAGATATATTGTTGCAATCTTTCGGCATCGGTGAAATAAGAAAGGACACTTACCAGAGCAGCTGTGATACTACCAAACATTAATCCAATTATGAGTAACGCCATGGTATCCTTAACTCTTGAAGCTACTGTAATTACAGCCAATAGAACTAAAAAACTTCCTATACTCGAAGCAATGGCCAGGGAAACATCGTTGATGACTCCAAAAATAAACCAATGAGAAAAAAGCGTAGATCCCATGATTAGCAGTGCTGCACCCAGGCTTGCACCTGAGCTTATTCCCAAAACAAAAGGGCCTGCTAATGGGTTTCTAAAAAGAGTTTGCATTAATAAACCACTAAGTGACAGTCCACTGCCCACCAAAATAGCCGTAAATGCCTTTGGAATCCTGTAATTCCATATAATGTAATGCCAAGATTCGTTTTCAATTGCACCTCCAAAAATACTTTTCATAGTATCTTTGAACGGAATAGCTACAGATCCAAGGCTAAGATTAAGTACAAAACAAAAAAGCAATACCAAAAATAAGATTAGAAAAGGAACCAGGTATGTATTTGATCTTTGCACTACTGTAAGGGTTTAAAAAAGAAAAGCTGGTGTTCCGGAATTAATTCGGGATGAAAAATGTATATAAGGTCTTTTAAGATCAAATCGGGCATGGCAGGCCCCAATTCATAAAACAACAAACCTCCGCTATCTCCTTTCGTATTGGCAAAAGTGTATACCTTTTTTTCTTTATACGCTTTAAACTGGCTGTAGTGCCTGCTTGCCTCATCAAGTTCATTATAAGATATAAATTGGGAAGGAGAAACCCAAAATGAAGCATTGCCTGCTTTTGCAAGTACACTTTCTACACTTAATGAAAGACTTCCCGTTGCGTTTGTTTCGCTCCATAGGTAATCTGCATTGGCGTCATTAATAAAGTTGGCTGCCCAACTTTTCCCTCCTGGGAGATACCATACATCTTTATAAAGCGCACCGCTAAGCACTGTCGGTTTGTTAGTCGCTTTCATCGCCAAAACCTTGGCGGCCAAATAATTTGATTCAAGAGTCTTAAAAATGTCTTTAGCCTCTTCCTCCAAGCTAAAGAAAGGTGCAAAGAATTTAATCCACTCTGCCTTACCCAAAGGTGTTTCTTCCGTCCAATCCCCATTGTAAACAACCGGAATATTTGAACGCTGAAGAGTTTCATAAGCCTTATTCTGATTATTTATACTGAAACCTATTATTAGATCAGGATTAAGGTTAATGGCCATTTCAGTATTAATAGACTCATTATTACCCAAATCTGTTATTTTTCCCTTATCTATTTTTTTTCTGGTAACTTCTGAAGAAATATATCTCGTATCGGGAAAGCCTACGAGCTTGTCTATAACTCCCAGATTCTCCAAAGCCGGTATATGAGTTGTTGAGGTGGCTATGATTCGATTTACGGGAACATTAATAATTGCATCAAAATCCTTTTCGTTTAGTTCGGGTACTATTTTAAGTTCTTTGGGCACTAAAGCATAGGTAAAAGCCTCCTCTGCATTGGGCCAGGGAGAAAATACCTTGATTATGGTAATTCCCGAAGCAAACTTCTCAATTGAGAATCCTTTTGCATAATTTATGGTAACCATATCCCTATTTAAGGTTTCAGGCAAAGAAATATTATTTTTCTTTTTACATGAAACAAGGGCTAGAAGCAAACTAAGTAGGGCTATATATTTAATTGCGAATAGATTCATAAACACTTTCGCAAGGTAACAAAAGTCACATTTCTAAAATTATATACTTTCTAAATTTGTTAAAAATTCTCATATGGGAAGAGATTCTAATATCATAGTCTATATCATAGGAGGTATTATATTACTTCATTTCATTGTTGGAATTCTCTGGCTTGTCATAAAACTGGGAAGGAAAAGTGACTCGAACTAGAGAAATAGTACTACATTAGCCTCGAATTTTGGTTTTCACTTCTTTAATTAGAAATGAAATTAAAAGGGAATCCGGTTTAATTCCGGAACTGTTCCCGCAACTGTAAGCTTAGTTCCTTTAATAAGGAATGCTTGTTACCACTTCAATACCACTGTTTGTGTTCAATTAAATTGAACATCCACGGGAAGGTTGATGGCAAGATGCAAGTCAGGAGACCTGCCCAATTCAACAAACAATGTTAAACTTTCGGGATAAAGGTTTGCGTATAGGAAGAGCTGTACAATTTACCCGCAAAACAATTTGATTGAAATGATGAAAAGATACTCTCTTTTTTGCATTCTTTGTGTATTGTTAACAACGGTATCTGCCCAAAGCCAAAGGGATTCCATGGAGTTACAGGAATTGGATGAAGTTGTTGTAAGTGATTCCAGATTTCCCTTAAAAAGGGAGAACTCTGGCAAAACAGTAATTAAGATTGGCCTTAAGGAACTGGAAAATAACCAGGGTAAAACCGTAGCGGAGATTATTAATATCAAAAGCGGTATTGAAATCACTGGGAGCCGTGGCCGGCAGGGAGAGGTGTTAGGTGTTTTTGCTCGTGGAGGAAGAGGCAGGCAGATTTTAATCTTGATTGACGGTATCAGAGTTTCTGATCCATCTTCATTTTCCCAAGAATATGATCTTAGATTACTTGCCGCATCGAATATAGAATCAATTGAAATCATTAAAGGAGCTGCCAGCACGCTGTATGGAATGAGTGCAGCAACTGCTGTAATTAACATAAGGAGTAAGAAGGCTTCGAATAAAAAAATAAGCGGTGATTTTCAATCCAGTATTGGGACAAACCAATCTTCATCCGAACAAAATTATAATATTTCAGATTTTAGCAACACTGCCTCGGTTACAGGAACTCTAGACAGCTTTACTTATTCTTTGGGCTTTTCCAATGTGTATACAAATGGTTTATCATCAATTGTTACCGAAACTAACGAGGAAGACCCTTTTTCAAGATATAATATTGATCTAAAATTCGGATATACATTTAATGACCGGGTAAATCTTACTATTTATGCCAATCAAACGAATTTGAACAGCGCTTATGACGAATCTTTTGGTTTAATTGATGCTCCCTATACTTTTATTACAGAACAAAAACGTTTGGGCTTATCTTCCAAATGGACCTATGAAAAAGGGGATTTAAATTTAAACGGATCATTTACAAATTATAAGTCAGATAACAGGAGTGCTTTTCCTTCTATGTTTGAAGGGAATAATTATGTGGTTGATTTGTTTAACAGATATACGTTTGACGATAGTATATATGCTATTTTGGGGGTAAATTATAATCTGGATAGAGCTGAAGTTGAAGGAACGCAGGAATTCTCACTGGTAGATCCCTATGCAAACCTTGTGTATATTTCATCTTTTGGGCTAAATATAAATGCCGGGCTACGACTAAACCTTCACTCGGAATATGGTTCACA
This sequence comes from Eudoraea sp., assembly GCF_039969275.1. GTDB lineage: Bacteria > Bacteroidota > Bacteroidia > Flavobacteriales > Flavobacteriaceae > Eudoraea. The sequence goes on along the minus strand of NZ_JBDVOC010000010.1, from coordinate 37,550 downwards.
TGTAGTATATAATATTAATCCGTCTTATTCAATAGCCTTAGAGGAGGGCTATTTAAAATTCATGGGTTCTTATGCTACTTCATATATCACACCTTCACTTAGCCAGTTATTTGGCATGTTTGGTGCAAACCCATTGTTAGAACCTGAAACTAACAGGACCGCTGAAGGAGGTCTGGAGTATAAAGCAAATGAGACATTAAGGTTAAGCGCTCTATATTTTAATAGAAAAGAAGACAATTTCGTATTCTTTGATAATACGCTGTTTCAATATTTTAATGCTACAAATACGATTAATGCACAAGGTTTGGAGGCCCAATTAGACTGGGTTCCTCTAGAGAAAATGAATTTGATCGCAAACTACACTTTTACCGAAAGAAAAGGAGATAATGCGATAAGAATACCTAAGCATAGTGTTAATGCAGCTTTGAGCTATAACTTTTCAGGCAAAACCTATACATCACTTACGTATGCCTATACGGGGAAACGCCTGGATACGGATTTTAACACATTTAATGATGAGGTTCTCGACCCTTTTTCAACCTTTGGGTTTTATATATCACAGGAAGTAATGACAAATAAACTCAAGTTCTTTTTAAACGTAGAAAATGTCTTTAATACCAATTTTACCGAGGTAATAGGATTCACCACAAGAGGTAGGAACCTTAGATTAGGGTTGAGTTTAAAACTTTAAGTTTTTAGTATTTCAAATCAAGATTCAGATGAAGAGGCTTATCCAGTACCATATTGTCCTTCATAGGTGTAAACATCTTAGAACTTGTGTATAGTTTAACAGGCGTCTTAACGGTAAAATCCCTCTTCCCTGAAATACCTGTAATTTCTTCAATGGCCCTGGCCAGTAATGGTTCATTTTCATCTCCTAAAACTCCCAGGTTTTCCAAATCTTCAGGCAATTCTATTTCAGGGTCAAAACCTGCGGTATAATCTGAGAAGCCGACAGAATTTTCATTTCTTCCAACTAAGGGTTGGATTGCCCAACTGTTATCAGGATTAATTTGGTTTTCTCTGGAAGGGGTATAAATAAATGGAGCCCCATCCCGGCTGGGATCATCTACCATAGTGAGTGAAAATTCATTCTTACCCCGGGTTGTAGTTCCTATTTTAACAACTTCAACATAAGGATTTAATGCATTAATTACCAATTCACTAGCTGAGGCTGAACTCCCGGTTGTTAATACATATACCCTGTTCAAGTTTAATGTATTTATAGCGGTACCTGCCCCTGTTACGTCTGCAAAATAATCAGTTAAGTCTTCGTCAGAAAAAACGGCTTGCAATTTGTCATTCCAGCGTTGTCTAAGATATAGATTATTGGTATTTGTACTAAAAATCATGCTTGAAAGTAAGCGGGAAGAATTTACAGACCCCCCCGGATTATAACGCAAGTCAAGCACTAAATCTGTAACCCCGTCAGCCTTTAATTGTCCGAAGGCATCATTCAAATCTTCATCAAATTCGTTTGTGAAACCATTGTACATGAGATAGCCTATTTTTTGGCCGTTTATGTCATAAGAATTTACTACAAATACCGGATTTTCAACTAACCCTTCCTGCTTCGTTAATTCTACACTTTTGTCGTTAGGCGTAATTACTCCATCAGCGATATCCGCCATATTTAAGGTATAGGTCGCATTTTCACCAAATAAAAGATCCCTATAATTACTTTCGTTTAAACTTTGGCCATCCACCCCTGTGAATAATTCTCCCCGGGAGATGTCTTTTGTAGAAGCATCAGAATTAGCAACAATATAGCGTACATATCCAAAGATATCCGTATCGTTGTCGCCATATAAAAACAAACCAAATTCCAGACCGTTGCTTCGTGAGATTCCAGATAAATTGTCTGTAAGTGTTTTGTAATCGTCACTATAAAAGCTAAAGCGATCTTCTGTAAAGCGTAGTTTATTGTCGAAAAAATCAGCCGGATCCGCTTCCGAGACTAAAAATGCATTGTATTCCTCATTAGTGCTAAATCTATCATCTGCCAGATCAGCTACATCCGATTGCCAGAAATACCAGATATTCATGGCCTTCCACATAAAATCCTGAACGCTAACAGAAGTACTATCCGGGCCATCCACCCCAATGTCATCATCTTTACTGCAGGAAATACTTAGGGAGATAATCCCCATAAATAAAAGGAGAAACTTTTTCATATTTAATTTTTTTTGCAATTTACATAGTTTCAGCAACTATCATTCCAATTTTAATATTCATTAACACTATTCCCCCTATTGTGTTACTAACTCTGTTATTTATAAAAAATAGTAGCTTTAAGGGGTGCAAATTACTTACATCTGCAAGAAAATAAAATTTTTTGTAACAAAACTCGATGTACTTCGTCTTGCTTATGTAAAACACCTTGAATGGTTTATACGACAACAGAACAACCAATAATGACGCAATCAGAATTTTTAAATGTGGTTATGCCTTTTAAAGACAAGCTATATAGATTGTCAAAAAGATTACTCACATCCGCAGAAGAGGCAGAAGATGCCACGCAGGAGATACTAATGAAATTGTGGTCTAAGAATGACAATATTGCGAATTACAAAAATGTTGAGGCATTTGCAATGACAATGACCAAGAATTTTTGCCTGGATAGGTTAAAGTCGAAACAATCGAATAACCTGAAACTGGTTCATAGCAATTACGAAGATGGGAATACTTCATTGCAAAAACAACTGGAGGCAAGAGATAGCGTAAGTTGGGTTGAGAAAATTATGGAGGATTTGCCGGAACAACAAAAATTGGTATTGCAATTACGGGATGTTGAGGAATATGATTTTAATGAAATTGCAGATTTACTGGAAATGCAGCCTACGGCAGTAAGAGTAGCACTTTCCAGAGCAAGAAAAATAGTTAGAGAAAAATTAATGCAAAAACATAGTTATGGAATTGGATAGAATTGAAAAATTATTGGAAAAGTACTTTGAAGCTACTACCACGGTAGTTGAGGAGGAACAATTGAGAGACTATTTTTCACAGGATTCGGTTGCACCGCATCTGGAACAATACACTCCAATGTTTACTTACTTTTCCATAGCCAAGGACGAACGGTTTACTAAGCAGGTTCCATTAAAACCTAGGGTATCTTACCACAAATGGATTTCTATTGCAGCAGTAGCAGTTATGGCCTTTGGAATATATTTCGGTAATGATTACCGGCAACAAAAGGAAGCAGAGTTTGCCTATAACGAAACAAAGAAGGCATTAAATCTGTTGGCACAGAATTTGGAACGTGGTACCGAAAAAGTAGCCTATTTAAATGAATTTGAACAAACAAAACAAAAAATTTACAACAACAATTAAAATTTAAAAGATGAAAAAGTATTTTCTAATAGTAGCAATGGCAGTTTTACCTCTTAGTGGTTTCTCACAGTCCATTTTTGATAAATTCGAGGATTCGGATGAGGTAAGTTCTGTAATAGTGAATAAAAACATGTTTAACCTTTTGGTTAAGATGGATGTGGATGTGGATGATCCGGAAGCTCAGGATTTTATGAATATTGCAAAGAGCTTAAGTGGTCTTAAAGTATTCATTACGGAAGATAAATCAGTTTCCGCAGATATGCAGGCAACTGTAAACAAGTATCTTAAATCCTCTTCATTGGAAGAACTGATGAGAGTAAAGGACAAAGAAACCAATGTCAAATTCTATGTGAAAAACGGCAAAGACGAAGATCATGTAAGCGAATTATTAATGTTCGTTACCGGTATCGATAATGTAGATATGGAAATAAATGACAGAAAAATTGAAACTGTTCTTCTTACATTGACTGGAGATATTGATCTTACTAAAATTGGTTCACTTACAAAAAAGATGAATTTACCAGAGGAATTAAACAAGGCAGAAAAAAAGAACAAATCAGAATAGCAGATAACTAAAGTGGTAGTTGACCGTTGAGATGTTACTAACTTCGCAACAGGTCAATTACCCTTTCTAAAAGTTTTGATTGAATAAAAAGATCACAAAATGAAAAAAATAATAAACGTACTTTCTGTAATCAGCTTGCTAGCCTTTTTCGCCTGTTCTTCCACTCAAAGTCTCCAGGAATATTATGTGGATAATTCAGAAAACCCTAATTTCATTTCATTAGATGTTCCAACGAGCATTTTAAATTTGGAAAATCAAGATTTATCAGAAACGCAACAAGAGGCATTACAGTCACTGAAGAAATTGAATTTATTGGCTTTTAAAAAGACGAGCGAGAATGAAGCCGAATATGAAGTTGAAAAAGCAAAAGTAAATGCTATTTTAAAGAATGAAGATTTTGTGGAACTTATGAAACTGAATTCTGAGTACGGAAAAGGGGTTATTAAGTACCTTGGTGATGAAAATGCAATAGATGAGGTAATTATTTATGGCAGCAGTAATGATAAAGGCTTTGCAATCATAAGGGTTCTGGGTAAGGATATGAATCCCGGCCACATTATCCAGCTAATGAATGCAATACAAAAATCTGATTTCAACGGCGAAGGACTTGGCGAAATAGGCCAATTTCTTAAAGGATAACTTAAATATTTTTAGTTAATAAAGCCCGTCCGGATTTGTTCCGGACGGGTTTTTTGTTATTAAAAAGTAAAATAAATTTAAAAGTGTTAATTCGATTTAATTTTCTCTGGGCTATTTTATATCTTCCTAATCTAAATAATACTAAAAATTAATCACTATGGAAAACGCAGAAATTTGGATTGACAAAGGTATAGACTTCATTACAACTTATGGTCCCAAACTAATTGGAGCAATACTCATTTTTGTAATTGGTTCCTGGGTAATAAAGAAGATAATAGGGGCTTCCAGAAAAGCGATGTCCCAAAGTAAGTATGATGAATCTTTACAGAGATTTCTTCTAAATCTGGCTTCCTGGGCTTTAAAAATATTTCTAATTGTAATTGTCATCTCCCAATTAGGGGTGAATGTAACTACATTTGCTGCTGTACTTGCTGCTGCGGGCTTGGCTGTAGGACTCGCTTTGCAGGGATCCTTGTCGAACTTTGCGGGGGGTGTATTAATCATGATTTTTAGACCTTACAAAATAGGAGATTTAATTGAGGCACAGGGAGTACTAGGTGCCGTTAAAGAAATTGAGATTTTCACCACAAAACTTATTACACCTCAAAATAAATTAGCGATTGTTCCTAATGGGGCTATGGCCAATGGTAATATCATTAATTACACGGCTGAGGGTAAAATAAGAGTAGATATTGAAATTGGAGTGGATTATGGTGCAGATATAAAAAAGACTAAAGAGGTATTAATGAGTGTCCTTACTTCTAATGAAAAAGTGCTACAGGAACCCGCACCTTCTGTAAATGTATCTGAATTGGCCGACAGTTCCATAAATTTAGCGGTAAGGCCCTTCGCTAAACCAGAGCATTACTGGGATGTATATTTTAGTACAGTTGAGGGTTGTAAAGTTGCTCTTGATAAAGCCGGAATTGAAATACCTTACCCGCATTTACAAGTACTTAAAAAGGAATAGCACATATTAGCATTGAAGCTTTAATAAAGGGCACTGTAAAATAGATCTGGTTTCTATGTACTATAGAAGAGTTTTTTAAATACCGGTATAATTACTGGGGCTGATATTTTTTAATTCGGTCTTTAGCTCTTCTTTTATTTCCAACTGATCAATAAATTCTGCAATCGATTTTTTATTAATACGTTCATTGGTCCTGGTTAGACCCTTTAATGCCTCATAAGGATTGGGATATCCTTCTCTCCTGAGGATGGTTTGTATAGCTTCAGCCACAACCGCCCAATTGTCCTCCAGATCATTTTCAAATTTGACTTTATTCAGCAGTAATTTGTTTAGTCCTTTTAGAGTTGCCTTAAAGGCAATTATGGTATGCGCAAAGGGAACTCCCACGTTACGAAGCACAGTGCTGTCCGTTAGATCGCGCTGTAAACGTGAAATAGGTAACTTCGAAGATAAATGTTCAAAAATAGCATTAGCAATTCCTAAATTACCTTCGGAATTTTCAAAATCTATAGGATTTACTTTATGTGGCATCGCTGAAGAACCTACTTCTCCTTCGGTTATTTTTTGTTTAAAATAATCCAGGGAAACGTAAGTCCACATATCCCGATTTAAGTCAATAATTATGGTATTGATACGTTTAAGTGTGTCAAATAAAGCAGCCATATGATCATAATGCTCAATTTGAGTAGTAGGGAAGGAATGGGATAATCCCAATTTGTTCTGAACAAAATTTTCTCCGAAATTTTGCCAATCTATATCTGGGTAAGCCACTTTATGGGCATTATAATTTCCGGTTGCTCCACCAAATTTCGCCGCACTTGGAATATCATTTAAAAGGTTAAACTGTTCTTCGAGACGCACAACAAAAACATTAATTTCTTTGCCCAAACGAGTTGGGGATGCAGGCTGTCCATGAGTTCGTGCCAGCATAGGTACATCCTCCCAACTTTTGACTAAAGCCCTTAAAACCGCTGTCAATTCCATAAATACAGCCACATAAACCTCATTCATAGCTTCTTTTATGGAATAAGGTATAGCTGTGTTGTTAATGTCCTGTGAAGTAAGTCCAAAATGGATAAATTCTTTATATTTTTCCAGACCCAATGAATCAAACCTATCCTTAATAAAATACTCAACTGCTTTTACATCATGGTTTGTGGTTTTCTCAATTTCTTTAATAGCCAAAGCATCATCCACACTAAAGTTTTCAAAAATATTTCGTAGGGAATCGACTCTATCCTCGGATAATTTAGGGAGCTGAGGCAGTTCTAATTCACAGAGCGCTATGAAGTATTCAATTTCAACCATAACCCTGTACTTTATCAACGCTTCTTCCGAAAAGAAATTCGCAAGGGAATCGACTTTGGATCTATATCTGCCGTCAATTGGTGAAATGGCGTTTAACTGATTTAACGACATATGTTTTAGGATTGATTATTTTTTGAAAGATGTAAAGATACTTATATGCTTGGGAGATTAAAAGTATATTAAGAGGATAGTTAAGATTTTTGAGGTAAGCTGCTTAAAATACTTTTGTCACTCTTTAATGGTTCTTAATTTTCTTATTAATTAATATTAGAATATGTCTGGCCCTCGCCTTATAAGCAGCGCTTCCTAAACTGTAATTTTGCTCTAATATCATTTGGAGTTCAGGTCGTATCCATTCAAATTTTTTACTTAATAAATAAAGGCTCGTCATAGAATACGCTTTAGCTGCTACTTTAGTTTCCCCTATGAGCCAGTCAAAACAACAGGCAGTTATTTTTTCAAGGTGATAGTCCTTTAATTTCGTCTGGACGTCATTTTTTGATTTAGAAAAAAAAGCTTTCATGAGAATTTCGCAAATTTTAGCTATTGGTCTTACAGACGAATCTAATTGCACTTTAGACATTCCCATGGTAAAACCATCAATGTTAATTAGGATTAGCTGTAGATTTTTTTTGGCGACAAATTCCAAAATCCAGCAGGCTTTTGAAGAAATCAACCCATTATCCTCAAATGCAATTTCCATCAATGGTGAAATAGAATGACGCTTATTTAACACAATGTTCGTTACTTCATTGCGTTTATCGCGAGTGCCATCCACATAATTTAATGATTTGAATAATTCAGATTTAGTCACAAAAATTTGTATTTTGGCCCGACAAAAGCACCCCCAAATGAAAGTAATGAAAAAAATAGCAAAATTGCTATTACTTCTTTTTATTACCATCCAGTTTTTCAGACCGGAAAAGAACATCAACCAGGGCAATCATTTAGCCGGTTTCATAAATGAAACTAATCCTCCTGAAAATGTTAAAACCATATTAACGCATAGTTGCTATGATTGTCACAGCAACAATACCGAATATCCATGGTACAACAATATTGCACCAGTATCGTGGTGGCTTTCGGAACATGTCAAAGATGCTAAAGCAGATTTGAATTTGTCTGATTGGGATAATTACACCAAAAGGCAAAAGAACCACAAATTAGAAGAATTGATTGAGGTGATTGAAGAAGCTGAGATGCCTCTAAAGGAATATACATGGGTTCACCAGGAAGCCAGACTCTCTCCGGAACAACGCGAAGCCATTCTGGAATGGGCCAGGCGTACTAAAGCTCTTTACGGATTAGGTCCGTTACCAAGGTAGGAACCCCTTTTGCTGCTCTAGCTGGAATAATTGTGAGGTTTTCAAAATCTGAAGCATTTATACTTGGTTTTGGATCAACAAAATAAATGGGTGTGCCTTGTCTTGCATAATTTAGGAGACCGGCTGCAGGATATACCTGCATCGACGTTCCAATAATAATAAGAATATCAGCGGTTACAGTAATTTGTGCAGCTTCAGATAATAATGGAACTTCCTCGCCAAACCAAACAATATGAGGACGCAATTGATATCCTTTTGAGCAAGTCTCACCTAGGTTTAGATCTTTTTTCCAATCTAAAACAATCGTTTCATCACCCGTACTGCGAACTTTAAGCAGTTCACCGTGAAGATGGAGAACATGAGAACTGCCTGCACGTTCATGCAAGTCATCTACATTTTGTGTAATAATTGTGACATTGAAGTGCTGTTCAAGTTCAACCAGCATTTTATGACCAGGATTAGGGATAACATCTAACAACCGCCTTCTCCTTTGGTTGTAAAAATCCAATACTAAGTAGGGGTTTCTTGCAAAACCGAAAGGCGAGGCAACTTCCATTACGTCGTGTCCCTCCCAAAGCCCGTCCGCATCTCGAAAAGTTCTAATTCCACTATCTGCGCTCATTCCTGCTCCTGTAAGTACAACAATTTTTTTTTGCATGATTTTGGGTCTCTTATAAAGATACATTTTTCTTAAATTAGATTAATGATAGATCCTGATCTGCTTTCGTATTTGGAAACTTATATTACACCTGAACGCCTAAAACGATTCAATGATGTTTTAAGAGAGCGCACCAATTATATTACTGTGGCCATTGAGGATGTTTTTCAGATGCATAATGCAAGCGCAGTAATTAGGAGTTGTGACGTTTTTGGTATTCAGAAAGCGCATATCATTGAAGACCGATTTGGAGAACGTGTCGACAAAAATATAGCAATGGGAGCTCAAAAATGGGTGGATATAGAAAGATATTCTAATGCAAAATCTTGCATACACAATTTACGAAACAATGGATATAAGATTATTGCTACCACGCCTAATAATGACTCCACTTTGCTAGAGGATTTTAAATTAGAACATAAAATGGCTTTGTTTTTTGGAACCGAAAAAGAAGGCTTAAGCCCCGAGGTTTTAGAGCAAGCTGATGGTACTTTAAAAATACCCATGTCAGGGTTTTCGGAGAGTCTCAACATCTCGGTTTCTGCAGCTATTATATTATATAATTTAACACTACAACTCAAAAGATCAAATTTACCATGGTCCCTAACCGAAGAGGAAATTTTGGAAAAACGACTCGATTGGACTAAAAAGTCTATTAAAAGCATTGATGAAATAATAGAAAGATATCGGAAGGAAAATTAATTTTCTTTATATTTAAAGGTAAAAGAAATGGGTGCAAATGAGACTGAAGTTAGCTGGGGTTTTTCTGGCAAGAATAAGTTCCCAGTGAGCATCATGATACTTTTTATGAACATGGATAAGACTGTAGGCAAAGATTTTGAGGAAGGTTTAGTGAGTTTAAAAGATATCTTGGAAAAATAACTTAGCACAATGGATCACAATATGGTGGGATGGTTCGAAATACCGGTGGAAGATATGGAACGAGCCAGAAAGTTTTATGAGGAAGTTTTTGATATTTCAATTTCTGTTCATGATTTGGGCGGAATTATCATGGGCTGGTTCCCGGGTGTCCAGGACAAAACAGGTAGTTCCGGATCTTTAGTTAAGCATGAGATGTATGTTCCAAGTGATACGGCAGGTCCACTTCTTTATTTTTCGTGCAAAGACCTTGCAATGGAATTGTCCAAAGTAATTAATGCCGGAGGATCTATAATTCAACAGAAAAAAGAAATAGGAGGGGGGCATGGTTTTATGGCACTTCTGAAAGATACAGAGGGAAACAGAATAGCTTTACATTCCCTGCGGTAAACTAAACATAAAAAATAGTAGCTTCTGCTCTGCAACCCATTCGAATCGGAATATATTTTGTTCCAATGCCTTTGGAGACATACATTCTGATATCATTGAGTTTGTACCATCCTCTTAAGAACCTGCCACTGCCGCCTGGTTTATAAAATGCTTTCCCAAGAAATGTTATTTGCCCTCCATGAGTATGGCCAGATAATATGAGCTTAATATTTACTTTTTGAGTTTCATTTAAAAGAGCTATTTCATCACTGTACTCAGGACAATGATTGAGGACAATAGCTTCTTCAGAACTATCATATTCTGTTGAGGCATTTGTGAAATCCGGATCACCGCTAATTAAGTCATCAACACCAATTATAAGAAGGTTTCTGTTGGCAGCTGAGAATTTTAAACTTTCATTAATAAGTAATTGGCCATTGTGATTTTCAATTAAAGTTCTGAAAGAATTTATATTTACTTTCCCCTCATATTCCTTGTTTCCCATGATCACCACCTTGGGTATTTCCTTGCTGATAAGGTCCAAAAATTCATTTAAAACAGCTAATCCCTTGTTGCTGTTGACGGAATCTCCCGTAATGCAAATTAGGTCCGGTAGCTCTTGGTTAATTTTATTGGCAATAGCTTTATGGAAAGATTTTAATTCCTTTATATGTAAATCAGTTAATTGAACGATTTTTATTTTACTATCCGATTTGGAAAGATCATAGGTTGTCCATTGAATTACATTTTTCTCGAACCAAAAAATGTCAAAAAAAAATAATCCCAGCAGGACTAAAAAGGACTTAACGATAAAATTTCTCCTATTCATCTTCATAAAAACCCTTAATTCAAAGCATAAATCCTATGGATTCAAAAAATGGACTATGCTATTCTTTAAGAACACCAATTAATCTGCTAATTCCAGGAGCGCTATATTATTATCATTTTCCAGGATTACCTTTCCATTTTTCACTTCAACATGAGTTTCGGAGTAGGTATCAAAAAGTTGTGTTCCGTCTCCAAAAAAGCCTTTAACCCATAACGATTTTTTGCCCTTCGGTAAATCGAGTCCTACAACAACTTTATCCTTGTAATCCCCACTCACATAGGTTCTGCTGAAAACATAAGGTTTTTTACCCAAGCGCTTATGCCTTCCGGCCCCTATGGCAGGATGATTACGCCGAAAACTCCCCAATTTCTGCCAGTGGGTGAGAATATTTTTAGTTTCCTGGAGACTATCAATTTCTTGCCAATTCATAAATGATCTCAAAGTAGCATCCCCTTCAGTGTTTTCAATAGTAAGATCTCTGGCAGATTCATCTCCATAATAAATCTGTGAAGTTCCCGGGGTTAGGAAAAGTACGTTCGCCATATAATACGGTCTCTCCCTATCTTTGTCAAAGGGTTCTGAATCATCATGTGAAGTCATGTAATTAAGTACACCCTTGTTTTTTAATTTAGTGGATAGGATGCGATTGTATTTTTTAAATATTGTCTCGTAAGTTTTTTTGGCATCATTCTTTAGTTCAAAGTTTATAAGACTTTCAAAGCCATGTTCAAAATAATCGACCTTCTTATCACCAAAATCGAATTTTCTACCCATAGAAATTTCATACCCGTATGCTTCACCTACCATGTAAAATGGAGAGTTATCCAAAACTTCTTCAGGGTGCTTTTTTTTCCAGGTTTCAAATGCATTGGAAGCTTCCGTATATAATTCTAACCATGTTTTTTCGTCGGCATGTTTAGCCGTATCTACCCTGAAACCGTCAATACCCAGATCATTAACGTAGTCTGTTAACCACTTAATGATATAAAACCTGGGAGCTCGGGGGTACCCCGTTCTTTGAAAAAAAAGTTGAAGTTCATCCAATTCATTACTAAGTCTTCCTTCCTCCTTCCATTTAGCCAATAATGCATCCGGTAATTCAACCACTTCATCAGATTCTGTGTAAATATCAGGCAGGTTTGTAACCAAAGTACAACTTGTTGTCGTCTCATAATTAATATACTCACAAACAGGGGTAGTTCTTACCCAATCTTCCGGCCATACCAGATCTTGTTCAGTTACAGGCCCCGTATGGTTAACTACCACATCCATAAGAATCCTTATATCATTTTTATGAGCGGTTTTTACAAGATTTTCAAGGTCTTTTTTAGTGCCAAAATTAGGATCCAAGGCGGTCCAATCCTTTGCCCAGTATCCGTGGTAAGCATATGTATTACCTGTTCCTTCATCTGTATCGCCATGGATTTGTTCTACCACGGGTGTAAACCAAATAGCATTCACTCCTAATTTTGAAAAGTACCCTTCTTCAATTTTCTCTGTGATACCCTGAATATCACCACCCATAAAACCTCTTAAAGGAGCTGTTTCGTTTGTCCTGTCGAAATTCAAATCATTTTCGGGATTACCATTATTGAACCTGTCCGTTAATAAAAAATAGATATTGGCACCCTGCCAGACAAATGGAACTTTTTTCTGAACTATTTGCGTGCTGTCTTTAGCTGTAGAAACTGGAATTTGGGGTTCTTTTTTTTCTTCTTTGCAGGTCAAAAAAAGTGCAGAAACTGCGATTGCAATAAGCAGTTTTTTCATGTTCATAGATTTTGTCTAAAGCTATAAAATGAATGCGGAAAAATAAAATTTATTTCAAGGGCCTGTAAATTGTTTCATAAGGCCATTCCTACATCAAGTAATTATGCCGAGAATGGATCCTTAACATCTACTTTACTTTTTTCTGTTAAGTACTTTGAATTCTTCATAACAACTGCTAATTGCATCCAATATTTGCAAATCATTGGCTGTTTTAATAAAGGAAGTTGAATAATTGCAATTAGAAAGGATATCATTAATATCAAATTCATCAATTTGCAATAGTTCTGTAAGTGTTTCCCGATCAAATTTGGAGGCAAGGAGATCTCTGATGTCATCATCATCTTTTATCAGCCTCAATTTTTTCATCTGGTTGGGTTGTTTACCAAATAAATTTCGAAGAAGATCCGCAGGGTTAAGAATGGAGCCTAAAACCTTTGTTACCGCACTGGGATTTTTACTTCCAGCCTCATAGCTGGTGGGTAATCCGGAGATGCTATATTGATATGATGTATTAATGGGCAGATTTTTTATATCAATTTCAAGATAGCCTGTTAATTCATATGGCTTAACAATTACTTCTTCCAAAGCATATGCAAGCTCTGTGAGTGCAATCTTGGTGTTTTTAAACTTAAACATATCATTCGTAACACGAATTTTCTGAGATTTAAAGCCTAAATATGAGAAGTAAAGCGTATCGTTAACAGAGGCTTTCATAGAAAATTCGCCCTTGGAGTTGGTTATAGTACCAACAACCTTGTTTAGGTTTATTACATGGACACTTTCCAAAGGGGTACTGGATTGTGCATTAATAACTACTGCCTGAAATTCTTCCTCTTTCTGCTCAGCTTCATTTTCCTGTGATATTCCGGCAAAACCGATTAATGAAAACAAGCACAATAAATACTTCCTCATTTAGTGCAATGCTAATTTATAATACGAATAAAACAAAAATAGATGCCTTGGCACATTTTTTAATATACAATTAACTAATAGAAACCATCTCTTTTCTTACTTCGTCTATTTCCGGACGATGAACCCTGTTTGGATCCTGATCTTCTAGAACCGCTTTTTGAGAAGCTACCTTCTCCTTTTTTTCCACGACCTCTATTGCGGTCCCTGCTGTCTCTGCTGTCTCTGCTCTTCCTTGGTCCCCTATCCCTTCTTCTTCCTCCACCTTCCGGACTATTGGAGACTTCAACGTTTACAAATCGGCCTTTTATTTTAAAATCGGTAAATGTTTCTAAAATTTGATCCTTGAGCGCCGCTTCTGTATTGAAAAAAGAAAAACTCTCTTTAACATCTACTTTAAATAAATCATCTTTACCCAGGTGAAGTGTATCCTTCAAAAAGTCCTTTAAAGACATCCAGTCATAACCATCGCGCTCTCCTACGTTTATAAAATAACGAACAGATCCGTTGCTCGAAAAATCACTATCCCTGCCTTTCCGTCTTTCTCCGCGATCAGGTTCGGCAGAATTAAGGTCCTTGGTTTTATTGTAGTAATTAAAAAAACGGGTAAATTCTACTGAAACAATTTTTTGGATTAATTCATCCCTGTCAAGGCCTTCCAGAACGTCGTTAATAGCGGGTAAATAATTACTTACCTCTTCGTTTATTTCTGTAGTACGGATTCTGTTGGCCAAATGATACAATTGAATCTCGCAAATTTCGATTCCGGTAGGTATTTTTTTAGCTATAAATTTTTGCTGTATTTTTTTCTCTATAGCATGAATTTTTCTCAATTCGCTTCTGGTGACTATCACCATCGAGATACCAGATTTACCTGCTCTTCCTGTACGTCCACTCCTGTGAGTGTAGGTTTCTATTTCATCAGGCAGTTGATAATTAATTACATGGGTGATATCGTCTACGTCTATTCCACGGGCGGCAACATCTGTGGCCACCAACATTTGAATTTGTTTTTTACGGAAAGCATTCATTACCAGGTCACGCTGATTTTGGCTTAAATCGCCATGCAGCGCCCCTGCGTTATATCCGTCTTCAATTAATTTTTCCGCCACTCTTTGTGTATCGCGTTTAGTTCGGCAGAAAACCACAGAAAAAATACCTGGATTAGCATCAGCAAGGCGTTTTAATGCAGAATACCTATCGCGTCCGCCCACGACATAATATTCATGCTGTACAGTATCAACTCCAGTATTTTTAGTTCCCACGGTAATTTCCGTTGGGTTGTGCATGAACTTTTTGGCTATTGTAGCTACTTCCCTTGGCATAGTAGCTGAAAAAAGCCAGGTAGATTTGTCTTTAGGTGTATTGGAAAGAATGTCCTTAATATCTTCATAGAACCCCATATTTAACATCTCATCTGCTTCATCAAGAATGCAATAGTCAATTTTGGAGATATCAATGATTCCACGGCCAATCATATCCTTCATTCTACCTGGGGTAGCGACAACAATTTGTGCACCTCGCTTTATTTGTCTTGCCTGATCAGTTATACTTGCACCACCATAAATGGCCACCGTATTCAACCCTTTGACATATTTTGAATAAAATTGCATTTCTTTGGTGATTTGCAAACAAAGTTCTCGGGTTGGTGAAAGTATTAATCCTTGTGTAGTCCTGCTTTGACTGTCTATTTTTTGAATTAAAGGAAACCCAAATGCAGCTGTTTTACCTGTTCCGGTTTGGGCCAGAGCCACCAAATCTATTTCATCTTCTAATAAGAGGGGAATGGATTTTTCCTGAACTTCCGATGGAGTTTCAAATCCTAAATCGGTTATAGCATTCAATAGGGCGCTATTGAGCCCCAATGCTTCAAATTTTGTCATAATATGTTATAATTTACCTAATCGCAAATATGTATGTTGCATAGAGCGGTTATCCTTATAACTTATTAGACTCAGCGCAACACATGCTATACCAGCGGCTTCAATTTAAGCGGCAAAGATACTCTTATTTATTTAGATGGTTGCTAAACTTAATATATTCAACCCTTAGTAAGGTAGGCAATAAGCTTTTGAAGAGCCTTTCCTCTATGGCTTATTTCATTTTTTATTTGAATAGGCAATTGAGCAAAGGTTTGATCATAGCCATTTGGGATGAAGATTGGATCGTATCCAAAACCTTCAACACCCATTTTATCTTTGGTTATTGTACCTTCAACTACACCTTCGAATAGGATTCTTTTTTTATTTAAATTTAAGGCTATTACAGTTTTAAATCTGGCTGTGCGAGATTTGATGTTCTTCAGCTCAAATAAAACTTTTTCCATGTTTTTTTTCGAATCCTTCTCTTCACCGGCAAACCTGGCTGAATGGACTCCCGGAGCTCCGTTCAGTGCATCTATGATAAGCCCTGTATCGTCAGCAAAACATGAAATTCCATAACGATTGGTAATATAATCTGCTTTTAATTGTGCATTAGCTTCCAGTGTTGATTCGGTTTCCGGGATTTCTTCGTGGCAGCCAAGATCCTCCAGGGAGATAAGTCGGATAGTTTTTGGAAGCAAAAGACTTACTTCTTTTAATTTATTTGTGTTGTGTGTGGCGAAAACGAGATCCATAAGTCAGAGGAATTCACAAAAAAAGATTGTTGAGCTTGCCAAAAGTAGTAATTTTATTTGCTGCTATTTTTCTATTATGAAGCTTAAACTGCCACCTGCAATCGTTTTTTTGATATTTGGAATCCTAATGTACCTGTTAGCTGAATTTTTGCCGGTTGGATATTTTGATTTTTTTGGAAGAAGGGTTCTAATTAAGGCATTACTGATATTAGCGGTAGGAATTAGTTGTATGGCGTTAATTCAGTTCTACCTGGCTAATACTAGCATAGATCCTAAAAATCCTTCTAAAGCCTCTTCTTTGGTCTCAAATGGTATTTATAAGTACTCGCGCAATCCAATGTATTTGGGTTTACTGCTAATATTATTAGCTTGGGCACTATGGTGGGGCAATGCATTCAATGTTCTTTTGGCTGCAGGTTTTGTTTCTTATATGAACGCTTTTCAGATTCAACCTGAAGAAGACTCATTAGCCAGCTTGTTTGGCAAAGAATACAAACATTATTGTATAAAAGTAAGAAGATGGTTCTGACTTTATAAAAGTTGCTTTCAGCAAGCATTTTATATATTAGCGATATAATTTATAATTAATAATATTAGCATATTAATTAATATATTTTAATAAGGACCCTATTGAGTTTTGGAATAGCTATTCTCACAGGTATAATCTATAATTACTAAAATATCCGTTCTATGAAAATATTATGGTTTTTTATGATATTGCTACTTTCACTTGCTTGTAGTGAGAAGAAGGTAAAGGAAAAAGGAAAACAACTTCTTGAGAAAACAGGCCATCGATGGTCATCTGAAAAAGCCTGGGATTGGTACGACAAACAACCTTGGTACATAGGAGCTAATTTTAATCCGAGCTCATCCATAAATCAACTCGAGTTCTGGCAGGAAGATACCTTTGATCCTGAGACAATTGAAAGGGAATTAAAATGGTCTGAAGAATTGGGAATGAATCTGCATCGGGTATATCTGCATAATTTGCTTTGGGAACAAGATTCACTCGGATTTTTAAATCGTCTGGAAATTTATTTGAATTTAGCTCAGAAGCATAAGATAAAGACCATGTTTGTATTACTTGATGATGTGTGGCATCCTATTCCTAAATTAGGCTTTCAACCAGAACCTGTTCCACATGTACATAATTCAGGGTGGGTGCAATCGCCAGGTGCAGAAATTCTGGGTGATACCACCCGGCATCATGAATTGGAACCATACATTAAAGGAGTATTGGGGCATTTTGCCAATGATGACAGGGTCCTGGTCTGGGATGTCTATAATGAACCGGACAATGTTGCGGGCCAGCCAGGAAGAAGGGAACTTGAAGTGGAGAATAAAGATATATATTCGCTCATACTCTTAACAAAGGTCATGAGTTGGGCTAGAGAGGTTAATCCTAGACAACCTCTGACTACTGGTATTTGGAAGGGTGATATTGCCCATTGGGGTACTCCTGATAGTTTACCAACTTTGGATAGTTATATGCTTATGAATTCCGATGTTATTTCATTTCATGCTTATGACGGAGAAATAGAAAATGTAAAGAAAAAAATAACCGAACTACAAAAATACAACAGACCCTTATTTTGTACCGAGTATCTTGCAAGAGGTGCTGGGAATACCTTTCAAAAAGTCCTGCCAATACTAAAAAGAGATAAAATTGCAGCTATTAACTGGGGATTTGTCGCGGGTAAAACCAATACTATTTATCCATGGAAAAGCTGGGATTCTACATTTACTTCTGAACCAAAAATCTGGCATCATGATATTCTGAGGCAAGATGGAGCACCTTATTCCAAAGAGGAGGTTGACTTTTTAAAAGAAATAACCGGTAAAATTCAATAACTCAAACCATGTCCAAAAGGGTATAAAGGATCTTTAGAATCATAGGGTAAATCTTCCAATTGCTTTTTTACCGCTTCATTGGATGAAGGAAGTTCAAAGGGTAATTTTCCTTCAGGAATTATTTTTCCAAATAGAACTTCTGTCAGAACTTCATCGCTAGTGCCAAAGTCTGCCAACAGGGCTTTGGTTGACCTATCAATTTCAGTAAGTATTGCTGGTCGTTCCAGATTTATAATGACCACAGCGGGCTTTTTTGAAATAAGACTCAGAACTTTTTTCTGTTCTTCCTCCGTAAAATAAAGGCGTCCCTGATGAAAGAATCTTTCAATAAAATATTCAGAGCGCTCATCATAGGGCGTTCGAATTCTGGTTACGATAATATCCGCGTCCTCTGGGTTTTTTACGAGTTCGCCATATTTGTTAAGCAATTCCGGGTTTATCATTCCCTCCGCATAAATCTTCGTCCCGGTTTTTAAGGGTAAAATGGTTTCATTCTTTAGTACAATTGTAGACTTGCCCTGAGCTTCTTTTCCCTTTTCTCTAA
This sequence comes from Eudoraea sp., assembly GCF_039969275.1. Taxonomy (GTDB): domain Bacteria; phylum Bacteroidota; class Bacteroidia; order Flavobacteriales; family Flavobacteriaceae; genus Eudoraea. Next base: position 18,987 of record NZ_JBDVOC010000010.1, on the reverse strand, counting down.
AATTTTCATTACCCACAAATTTTGAAGCCTTTTGTTCGTCTACATATGGATCGTCAAAAAGCCCCATAGTAAACTTATCACGCAGCACTTTTTTTACTGAAATATCTAAACGTTCTTCAGTTATTTGTCCTTCTTCTACTAATTCAATGATTAATTCGGGAATACTTTCACCGCCAAATTGATCACAGCCAGCGTCTAGTACCTTTTTAACTCTTTCTTTTGGTGTAAGATGTTCAACACCCCAGGCGCGTCCTTCTCCCATTTTAGAATCTGAGATAATATTCCAATCGGTGCAAACAACTCCTTCAAACTTCAATGAATCCTGAAGTAAACCTGTAATTATGTCCTTATTAAAACCAAAAGCAACGTCTTCGGAGGTTTGTCCCACCGGAATCCCATAGTAGGGCATTATCTGGGCCGTATTTGCTACAAAAGCTCCTTCAGTAAAAGGAATAACATGGTAATCAAAATTATCTCCGGGATATACCTGTTCTTTTCCATAAGGAAAATGTGGGTCTTCACCATTTTTTTGAGGACCTCCGCCTGAAAAGTGCTTTGTCATACATGCCACGCTGTTTCTACCCAGCGTATCTCCCTGAAAACCAAGGACATAGGCCTTGGTCATAGCTGCTGATAGTTGTGCATCTTCCCCAAAAGTTCCATTAATACGACCCCATCGAGGTTCTGTGGCCAAATCGGCCATAGGGTGTAAGGCAAGTCTAATACCTACTGCTTGGTATTCTTGTCTCGCAATATCACCAAATTCTTTAACCAATAAGGTGTCTCTGGTAGCAGCTAAACCCAGTGAACTTGGCCATTGCGAAAAAGCAGGCGTAAATAGAGCAGCACCTGGATTATTTTCAGTCCCATGTCTGGGGTCTGTAGCTATAGTTATAGGAATCCCTAATCTCGTTCTTTCCGCCATTTTCTGAATGGTATTACTGTATTTTGCCATAAGATCAGCATCTAGTGATGTGAGAATATTAAAGCTATTCATTTTCTTTTTGGCTATCATTTCAGAGTTTGACGGTAAAACAATGGAAAAGACAAGAACTAGAGGGTCCGTTGATAATATCGGGGTTTCCATAGGCTCCCCTTTGGAAGTTGAGCCTATCATATTTATAAAAAGTGTTCCGGCTTTTTCTTCAAGATTCATTTGGTTGGTCAGATCCTCCACGCGGTCTTCTGTACTGGCTGAGCTATCTTCATAAACGTCCAATTTTCCATTTTTATTAAGATCCCTGAAAGTGATTCCGTTTTGACTAAGGGTAGGGGCCTCTACTCCTAAAAGTTCCATATTCTTTTTGGAATCACTGCGCTTACTAAAGTATACTATCAAATATCCTATAAGCAAGATCACAACAATTGATAGAAGCAAGTACTTTAGAATATTTAAAAGCTTTCTCATTACTATGTGTTTAAGATAATTTTAGATGTATATAAATATAATTAAAAACCGAATAATTTGAATATCGAATTTAAATGGCCATAATTGGGGAAGATCAGCAGTGTAATTGATTTATCTTTGCATTAACTTCATTTTTAAGTAAGGTAGCCACTGTGCACCGATTTAATTTAATAATTTTACTCCTAATTTTAATAAATCAGGTAAGAAGTGGGACGTAAGTATGTTTTTGATTTTGATAGTACATTAACCAGAGTTGAAGCTCTGGATGTACTTGCGGAAATGACTTTGCAAGGCAAGTCTAATCGTGATGACGTCATTCATGAAATACAGGAAATAACCAATCTTGGAATTGACGGGGATATTTCCTTTACAGAATCTCTGGAAAGAAGAATTAAACTCCTCAAAGCGAATAAGAATGATTTAGATCCTCTTGTTGATGAGTTACGGCAAAAAATTTCAAAATCAATTGCTGCCAACAAGGAGTTTTTTGAAAAGTACTCTGACGATATTTATGTGATTTCATGTGGATTTAAAGAGTTTATAGATCCCATCGTTAAGGAGTATAATATTCCATCGGAAAGGGTATATGCGAATACGTTTAAATTTGACGAGGAAGGTAGCATAATAGGTTTTGACGAGAAGAACGTCCTGGCTACACATAATGGTAAAATTGAATGTTTAAAGCAGCTCGATCTTGAAGGGGAAGTACAGGTAATAGGTGATGGTTATAGTGATTATGTTATGCGGGAAGCAGGCATTGCGCATAAATTTTTCGCCTATACGGAGAATGTTCATCGCGATAAAGCTGCTGACAATGCAGATCATGTTGCACCTAATTTGGATGAGTTTTTATTTGTAAACGACCTGCCAAGAAGTCTTTCTTATCCAAAAAATAGAATTAAGATACTTTTGCTGGAAAATGTGCACCCTGCTGCTTTTGATAATCTTTCGGAAGATGGTTTCTCAGTAGAACTCATAGAACAAAGTTTGTCGGAAGACGAACTTATTGAAAAGATAAAGGGAGTACACGTCTTAGGAATACGCTCAAAAACCAGGCTTACGCCTAAGGTTATAGATGCCGCCAATAAATTATTGGTCGTTGGAGCATTTTGTATAGGGACTGCCCAGATAGACCTGGATTATTGCAAGAAAAAAGGGGTGATTGTTTTTAATGCACCTTACAGCAATACCAGATCTGTTGTTGAATTGGCTATTGGGCAAATTATTATGTTATTTCGGAATGTTTTTCCTAGAAGTACGGAAATACACAATGGAGAATGGAATAAGACAGCTATTAATTCTAAAGAAATTCGGGGAAAGAACCTCGGAATTGTAGGTTATGGAAATATAGGCAAACAATTATCAGTCCTGGCTGAGGCAGTTGGAATGCGGGTTTATTACTATGATATTGAGGATAGACTGGCTATGGGTAATGCGGTAAAATGCGAAACCCTTGAAGATTTATTAAATGTTTCCGATGCCGTTTCCTTACATCTGGATGACAATAAAGCTAATTTTAATTTTATTGGTGAGCGCGAAATTAACCAAATGCGCGAGGGTGCCATGCTTTTAAATCTTTCAAGAGGTTTTGTGGTGGAGATACCAGCCCTGGTAAAAGCTCTTAAAAATGGAAAACTACATGGTGCAGCTATAGACGTTTTTCCTAAAGAACCAAAATCTAATGGACCCTTTATCTCTGAATTGCAGGGAATCCCAAATGTTATTCTAACCCCCCATATTGGAGGTAGTACTGAGGAAGCTCAGAGAGATATTGCCGATTTTGTACCCAACAAGATTATGTATTATATCAACTCGGGTAATACTGTAGATGCAGTCAACTTCCCGAATATTCGATTGCCTAAACAGAATAAGGCACATAGGTTCTTGCACATTCATAGAAATGTTCCGGGAATTATGGCTAAAATTAATGATGTCCTCGCTTTTTATGAGATGAATATTTCCGGACAATACCTTTCTACGGATAGTGATGTAGGTTATGTGATCACTGATCTGGACAGAGATTATAATAAAGAGGTAATTAAGGCGCTGAAAAAAGTAGAAAACACTATTAAGTTTAGAGTTTTATATTAAACTTCTCTTTGGTATATAGCTAATTAATCATGGGCATGCCATCATTTGTGATGATAAGGCTCATTCCTTAGAATAGTAAATGCCCTGTAAATTTGTTCAACAACAAATAGGCGAACCATTTGATGTGAGAAAGTCATTTTTGAGAGACTAATTATACCACTTGCTTTTTGTTTAATGGCATCACTAAAGCCATAAGGGCCACCAATAACTAAAACCCATTCTTTAATACCAGAGTTCATTTGCTTTTGCAATTGATTGGCAAATCCCACAGAGGTGTATTCCTTGCCATTTTCATCCAATAAAAAAAGCGTATCCGTGCTGTCAATATGTTTTAAGATTAACTCAGCCTCCTTATCCATTTGATCAGAAGCAGACAGGTTTTTGGTATTTTTAATGTCCGGTAAAACCGTCAATTCAAATTTTACATAGTGTTTCAATCTCTTCAGATAAACATCAATCAGCTTCTGTAACTCTCCACTATCTGTTTTTCCTATTGTAAGAAGTTTTATCCTCATATATCTAAGTTATAATTTTAAGGAAATTGAATTTCTTTATTGGCATATGTTTTTACTAATTTAGTGCTCTACAAGTTGCAAAAATGATATCAGAAGAACAATTCCAAAAGGAGATATCTTTAATAATAGAAAATGCCATTAGGGAGGATGTAGGAGATGGAGATCACAGTTCTCTTGCCTGTATTCCCGCGAATGCAATGGGTAAAGCTAAACTATTAATAAAGGATGAATGCATATTAGCGGGCGTTGAATTTGCCCGACAGACTTTTAATTATGTGGATAAGGATTTAAAAATGGAAATCCTGTTGAATGATGGGCAACAGGTAAATTTTGGGGATGTGGCATTTTATGTAGAAGGAAGATCTCAATCTATTTTAAAAGCAGAGCGACTTGTTTTAAATGGCATGCAGCGCATGAGTGCTATAGCTACAAAAACTAATTATTTTGTTTCACTACTTGAGGGGACCAAAACAAAAATCCTGGACACCCGGAAAACTACTCCCGGAATTCGAGCTCTTGAAAAGTGGGCTGTAACCATTGGGGGAGGAGAGAATCATAGGTTTGCTTTATACGATATGATTATGCTGAAAGATAACCATATAGACTTTGCAGGAGGTATTACTAAGGCAATTGAAAAAACCAAGCGCTATTTAAAGGATTCGAAAAGGAATTTGAAAATTATTGTTGAAGCCAGAAATCTAATAGAAGTGGAAGAAATTTTACAATCTCAAGGTGTTTTCAGGATTCTACTGGATAATTTTAGCTTTGAGGATACCAAAAAAGCCGTAGCCCTTATAGAGGGTCAAAGTTTAACAGAATCCTCAGGAGGCATAAATGAGAATACTATTAGAAAGTATGCAGAATGTGGTGTAGATTATATTTCTTCAGGTGCTTTAACACATTCAGTATTTAACAAGGACCTAAGCCTTAAAGCAATTTAGATGACTGAGGAAATAGAAAGAAAACTGGATAAGATTCCTATAGTCAAATGGTTGGTGAGAGTACTTAAAAAAATTAAGCTTCCGGCCTTTGAAGGACTCTCTCTTTATGATCTTGTTGAAATGTACATTATGGGGATAGTCCAGGGTGCACTTTCAACCCGGGCAAGTTCTATTGCATTCAGCCTTTTTATGGCTCTTTTTCCTTTACTTATTTTCTTGTTTACATTAATCCCTTTTATCATCCCCTATGTTAGTGTCGGTAATGAAAATTTTGATAGTCAATTTCTTGATTTTCTAGAGTCTTTTTTACCGTCGGCTACAGGTGAATATTTTGAAGTAATTTACTATCAGATAAAAGACCAGCAGAGTGGAGGGTTGCTATCTTCGGCGTTTATTTTGTCTATTTTTTTAATGACCAATGGCGTTAGTGCAATTTTTGGTGGCTTTGAAGATTCTTACCATATAAATCTGACCAGGAATTTCTTTAAACAGTATGCTTTCGCAATGATGGTAGGATTTCTTCTTTCTGTATTATTGATTTTAGGTGCAGTTGGATATGTATACTTTGAGTTCTATATTCTGGAATATTTAAGCGAATGGGCAGCCCAAACCAGAGGCTATAATCTTTCAGAAAGTGATATTGTTGGAGCACGAATTGGGAAAACCTTGTTTTTTATCCTGCTATCCTACCTTACCACTGCTATCTTATATTATTTTGGCACAAGGGAAGGCAAACAAGCCAAGTTTTTTTCTTATGGCGCCTTAATGACTACCTTTTTGTTTTTATTAACGTCCCTTTTGTTCGGGGTTTATATTGACAACTTTGCGAGATATAATGAATTATATGGAGCCCTGGCAGGATTATTAATTCTTATGGTATATATATGGCTGAATTCCAATATTTTACTACTTGGATTTGAACTAAATGCGACTCTTAATTATCTTAGAAAAAAACATCAGCAATGAAGTATGGACTCATCAAATTATTTATTTTGGGGATTTTCATTCTGGTCTCCTGCAAGGTAAATTCTCAGAGCATATTGGGCGAGTGGAAAACTATAGATGATATTAGTGGAGACCCTAAATCTATACTTGAAGTATACGAAACAGGCGGTAGGATTTATGGGAAAGTTCAAAGGATTCTTGAAAAAGGGAAAGAAAATGCGAAATGTATTAAGTGTGAGGGCGAACTTAAGGATAAGCCCGTAGTAGGAATGCTGATAATTAACGGGTTAAAAAATAAAAGTAAGAATGAATACAGTGGAGGGGAAATCCTCGATCCGGAAAATGGAAAAAAATACAGATGTAAAATTTGGTTAAATCCTAAAAACCCAAACGAACTGAAAGTTCGCGGTTACATTGCATTTTTCTATAGGACACAGACCTGGATGAGGGTTAAAAAATAGATGGTATAGAATAATGGAAATCTTCATAAATGTCATACTGCCAATTCCTTTGGAAAAGCATTTTACATATCGCATTTCTGAAAACGAAGCATCGCAATTAAAATTAGGAATGCGTGTAGCCGTGCCATTTGGAAAAACTAAACTTTATACCGCTCTCGTTGTTGAACTTCATAATAGGCCACCATTGGTATATGAGGCAAAAGCCATCCATGATATTCTGGATGAAGAACCTATTGTGACATCAATTCAATTGAAACATTGGCAGTGGATAGCGGATTATTATATGTGCACACTGGGCGAAGTCTTCCGAAGTGCAATTCCGAGTGCACTTTTGCTGGAAAGTGAAACACTTATTTTACCGAATAAAGATGCCATAATTGATGAAGATCAATTAAAAGATGATGATTTTTTGGTCTATGAGGCTCTGAAATACCAAAATATCCTTCATGTTAATGATATTATGGAAATTGTGGAAAAAAAGAACATTCTCCCTATTCTCAACAGACTTATTAAAATTAATGCCATCGTATTAAAGGAAGAAATTCATGAACAGTACAAACCAAAAATGGTACGTTATGTTCGATTGGGACAAAGGTATAATTCAGAAGTTGAACTAGAGGTATTATTGAATTCACTTACCAGAGCCCCCAAACAAAGCCAGGTTGTACTTTCATTATTTCATCTTCAGGCGACTAAAAAAAAGCCAATAAAGCTTAATGAATTAGAAATTGAAAGTAAATCGAGCCGGGCCGTAATACGCGCATTAATAAATAAAGAAGTCCTGGAAGAATATTTCATTCAAACAGATCGGGTTGTATTTAGCGGTGGAAAAGAGCTTGAGCCTCCTAAAGAATTGAATGAATACCAGGTCAAGGCATTAAATACAATTAGACAAAGCTTTAATAAGAATAAAGTAACACTACTTAAAGGGGTTACCTCTTCCGGTAAGACTGAGGTATATGTACAACTCATAGAAGAGTGTTTGAGTGAGGGAAAACAGGCGTTATATCTGGTTCCGGAAATTGCAATTACCACACAACTCATTTCAAGATTACAGGAATATTTTGGCTCCGCTATTTCCGTTTTTCATTCCAAATACAATATGCAGGAAAAAGTGGAAGTTTGGAAGAATGTTTTAAATAATAAGTCAAAAGCACAGCTAATTATTGGGGCTCGTTCTGCCTTATTTTTGCCATTTGCGAATTTAGGTCTGATAATTATAGATGAAGAACACGAAACTTCATTTAAACAGTATGATCCTGCGCCACGTTATCATGCCAGAGACGCTGCAATCGTACTCGGAGGCCTGTTTAATTGTAATGTGCTATTGGGTTCCGCAACGCCCAGCATAGAGAGTTACAACAATGCACAAACAACTAAATACGGATATGCACAAATAGACAGAAGGTTTGGAAATGTTTTAATGCCCGATATAGAATTAGTAGATATCAAGGAGCAGCATCGGAAAAAACGAATGAAGGGCCATTTTTCTGAGCGCCTGTTAGAGGAAATTACAGAAACACTAGATCAGGGAGAGCAAGTAATTTTGTTTCAGAACAGACGGGGTTATGCCCCGATTTTAGAATGTACTACTTGTGGTCATTCTCCTCAGTGTCCAAATTGCGATGTGAGTTTGACGTATCATATGCAAAGAAAACAACTAAGATGCCATTATTGCGGGCATCATATAGCTATTCCAAATAACTGCCTGGCTTGTGGAAGCAATACATTGGACACTAAAGGCTTTGGCACGGAACAGGTAGAACAGGAATTAAATACGATTTTTCCATCTGCCAAAGTGGGCCGAATGGATCTGGACTCTACCAGGGGGAAACATGCGCACGCCAAAATTATTCATGCCTTCGAAAATCAGGAAATGGATATATTGGTAGGAACCCAAATGCTTACTAAAGGCCTTGATTTTAGAAATGTCAATCTTGTGGGAATTATGAATGCAGATGCGCTTTTAAATTTTCCCGATTTTAGGGCACATGAACGGACCTATCAATTACTTACTCAGGTAGCAGGCAGAGCTGGCCGAACTAAAAAAAGAGGTAAAGTAATAATTCAAACCTACAACCCTTACCATCAGATACTTAAACAGGTTACCACTGGAGATTATGAAGGAATGTTTCGGGAACAACTGTATGAAAGGGAGCAGTATAAATACCCTCCGATTAACAGGATCATAAGAATTAGCTTTAAGCATAAAGAGTACAATAAATTAAATGAAGCTTCTGCCTGGTTTGCAAAAGCCCTGCATAATGCTAGTGAAATTAAAGTATTAGGCCCGGAATTTCCTCCTGTTGCCCGAATACGCAATCAATACTTAAAACATGTTTTGATTAAGATTCCAAAAGGCGTGCCTCTTCAAAAGACAAAAAAAAACATCAAAAGAATTCAAAATTCTTTTGATGCTGTTTCTCAGTTCAAAGGCGTTCGTATAATCTACAATGTAGATTATATGTAATTAGACATTGCTTAATGCTTCCGCCAGTTCTGTTTTCTTGTTTCTACTCAATGGAATAGACCTGCCGCTTACTTCAACATTCTTGCTATTGAATTTCTCTATCTTTTCAAGATTTACAATATAAGACTTGTGAATTCGCAAGAATTTGTCTTCAGGCAACTGTTTTTCGAAAGCCTTCATTGTCGAAAGAATTACAATATTAGCTTCATCTGTAACTAATTTTATATAGTCACCTAAGGCCTCGATCCACTTAATTTCATTAAGGATAACCTTTCTTTTCTTTAGATTACTCTTAACAAATATATGTTCTTCATCTTCATTTACCTTATTCATTTGCTCATACTTGGCTACTGCTCTTTTAACAGAAGCATCAAAACGAGCCATTGTAATTGGTTTATGGAGATAATCGGTTACATCATAATCAAATGCTTTCAAGGCATAATCTGGTTTACCGGTTATTAAAATCACCTGAGGACTGTTCTCCAGGGACTCCAATAAGTCAAAACCACTAATAATCGGCATTTCAACATCAAGAAAAATTAAATCGATTTCATTATTCTTGATACCGTTTTTCGCTTCAATAGCATTACTATAGTCGGCTACTAGTGCTAGGTTAGGATGATTGTTAACTAATTTTGCAACTGCCATACGTTGCATAGACGAATCATCAACAACAATACTTCTTAGTTTCATAAAGGGGTTGATTTGTGGGGTTAAATCATCGACAAAGTACCGAAAAAACAAGTTTAACTGCAATAAAAGTTGTAAACATTGTTAATAATTACGTGTAAATGGTAAATGATTATACATTTTAAGTTTAATAGGTTAAGTTTAATTTCTATGATTCTTGATACCTATAACGAAGATTTTTTCAATTTCTTGTAATTAGAACTAATTATTATTACTTTTGCGCTCCTAAAAAATATAAAACAATATGAACAATTACGAAACTGTTTTCATTTTAAATCCCGTTCTATCAGATACTCAGATAGAGGAAACAGTAAAGAAATTTGAGGATTTCTTAAAGAAAAATGAGGCCAAAATGGTCGCTAAAGAAAATTGGGGGCTTAAGAAATTAGCCTATCCAATACAGAACAAAAAAAGTGGTTTTTATCACTTATTTGAATTTACGGCTCCCGGGGAGGTAATTACGCCCTATGAACAAGAATTCAGAAGAGATGAACGTATTATGCGTTTCCTAACCGTTAAACTGGATAAACATGCCATTGAATGGGCGGAAAAAAGAAGAACAAGACTAAAAGCTAAAGCGTAGGTAATATGGCATCTATAGAACAACAAGCAAAAGGTAAAAAGGACGGTGAAATCAGGTATTTGACCCCCCTTAATATTGAGACTAATAAGCAAAAGAAATACTGCCGATTTAAAAAATCCGGAATCAAATATATAGATTATAAAGATCCTGATTTTTTGATGAAATTGGTAAATGAACAAGGTAAACTTTTACCGAGAAGATTAACCGGAACTTCATTGAAGTATCAGAGAAAAGTGGCCCAGGCCGTTAAACGAGCACGTCATTTGGCACTTATGCCTTATGTTGGAGATTTATTAAAGTAAAAAACAGCGGATTATGGAACTTATTTTAAAAGAAGACGTCCAAAACCTTGGTTTTAAAGATGACGTAGTGAAAGTGAAGAACGGTTATGGTAGAAATTACCTTATACCTAAGGGAGTAGCCATGTTGGCAACTCCATCGGCCAAAAAGGTACTTGCCGAAAACATAAGGCAAAAAGCGCATAAAGAGAAAGAGGTAGTAGTTACTGCCAATAAAACTGCAGATGCATTAAAAGAACTGAAGATAAAAATTTCGGCAAAAGTAGGAGCTGCAGAAAAGTTATTCGGGTCTATCTCAAATATGGATGTAGCAGATGCTTTAGCTAAAGAAGGTCATGAAATTGACAAAAAGTATATCATTATCAAAGGAGGAACAATTAAGCGTGCAGGGCCTTATGAAGCTCAAATAAGATTGCATAGAGACGTGGTTGTAGAATTTCCTTTCGAAGTAGTGCCTGAAAAGAAGTAAACCAAATTGGTTGATAACTTAAAAGAGCTATGCCTGCATAGCTCTTTTTTTATTTTTATTTTTATTCCTCGATATTCTAACAACTAAACTCAAAACCAATGAAAATCTCATCATTTCTAAGTCTTTTACTTCTACTTATTGGAATTAGTCTTAATGCGCAGGTTACCAGTTCTAACATCAGGGGATCTGTGGTTGATGATCAGGGAGTCCCCCTTTTAGGTGCAAATATTGTTGCTATTCATACGCCAACCGGTACTAAGAATGGTACGGTGAGTAACGAAGATGGCCGATTTAACTTATTGAACCTCAGGGTAGGCGGACCATACGAGCTTACAATTTCTTACATTGGATTTAAAACACAAACCGAAAGTGATGTTTATTTATCATTAGGTAAAACATTTAATATAGATGCCCAATTGGTTGCTGAAAGCCAGGCACTTGACGAAGTTACCGTAACTTCTGACAGAGGCGGAACTTTTGGAAGTGATCGAACAGGTCAAGCAACCAGTATTGGGAACAGGGAATTAACCAGATTACCAACCATTTCGAGATCAGCCTCCGATTTTACAAGGCTTGATCCTTCTGCATCTTCAGGTGCTTCCGGGACGTCCTTTGGTGGTAGAAATGACCAATACAACAATTTTTCCCTGGATGGTGCCATCTTTAATAATCCATTTGGTTTGGATGCTGCAACGCCGGGTGGACAAACCAGTGCTCAACCAATTTCATTGGATGCAATAGACCAGATACAGGTAACAACAGCTCCCTATGATGTTACCCAATCGGGATTTACGGGTGCATCTGTAAATGCTGTTACTAAAAGTGGAACCAATGAATTTTATGGTACTGTATATGGCTTCTTTCGAAATGACGATCTTACTGGAGGAAAAATTGATGGAGATAAAGTATTTAAAACCGGATTGGAACAAAAACAATATGGTTTAAGTATTGGTGGTCCCATTGTAAAAAATAAACTGTTCTTTTTCGTGAATTTTGAACGCGATGAGTTAACATCGCTTGGAACAGACGGTTTCGTTCCTAATACCGGTACAGGAGAAATAAATGAAAGCAGGGTATTGGAATCCGATTTTCAATTAGTAGATAATTTGCTCCGCCAGGTAGTAATAGGTCAGGATAACAGTGGAAATGATATTTTCTATGACCCGGGAAGATATCAAGGATTTAATTTTGATCAGGAATCAACCAAAGGGATAATAAAACTTGATTGGAATATTAATGATAAAAACCGATTGGCAATTATTTATAATTTCCTCGATGCATCAAAAGGTAAACCTGCTAATAGAGATGCTATTGCATTTAGGGGACCAAATACGCAAACATTGCAGTTTGAAAATGCGGGTTATGAAATAAATAATAAAATTCAATCTATTCAATTGGAACTTAATACCGAATTAACCGATAATACTACTAACAAATTACAGGTAGGATACACCCATTTTGATGATTTCAGGAATCCTTTCTCCACGCCGGCACCAAGTATTGTAATCTTGGATGATACAGGAAGCTCTAATTATATTATTGCCGGTCATGAGCCCTTCTCTATTAATAATACGCTGGACCAAAAAGTTTTTCAGATAACGAACAACTTAAACTATTTTCAGGGAGATCATACATTTACTATTGGATTTTCCTTTGAAAAATTTGAGTTTGACAATTCATTTAACTTGGGGGCATATGGTGCCCAGGGAGTATTCTTTCCAACTACAACAATAACAGATTTTCCAAATTTTGCAAGTTCAGGTGCACTTCAACAATCCTTTGATGATGCAATTGCTACTAATAATGCGTTTAACGCTGCCGGAACTGGAAACCCCGGTGGATGGGCACTTGCGGAAACCAATGTGGGTCAATTATCCTTTTACCTGCAGGATCAATGGGATATAAAAGAAAATTTTAAACTTACTTATGGAATTCGTTTTGATAAGCCTTTGTATTTTGATACTTCACAGAAGATCAGGGAAAATATTGAGCGAAAAGGCGGTGAAATGGGAACTTATATTCCAACAATCCAATATTTTGACCCGGAAACTAATGAACCAATATTTCTTGATTCGGAAAAATTACCTACAAATAAAGTATTGATCTCACCGCGGGTTGGGTTTAATTGGGATGTAAAAAGTGACAAAACGTTACAAATCAGAGGGGGAACAGGAATGTTTACAGGAAGATTTCCTTTCGTATGGCTTGGGAACCAGGTACAGGGTGTAGACTTTTTCTTCTATCAGCTAGTAGATCCTGATTTCAGATGGCCACAGGTTTGGAGAACAAACGTTGGTGTTGACAAGCAATTTGAGGATGGCTTAATTTTAACAGCAGACGTAGCTTATACCCAGGATATTCATGCTGCTCATGTTCAAAACTGGGGCCTTAGTTCTCCTTCCCTGACGTTAAATGGAGTAGATAACCGAGCGGTCTACTCAAACGATGATAAATCGCAAATTTTCGGAGGCCCTACTAGTGCTTATGTATTTACCAATTCCGATCAAGGAAGAATTTGGAACGCTTCATTAAAAGCTCAAAAAACATGGCGTAATGGTATTTACGCTATGGCCGCATATAGTTTTTTAAACGCAAAAGAGGTAAACTCTATAGATGCTGAAATCACGGGAGATGCCTTTGCCGGAAATGCCATAGTTGGTGATGCAAACAATGACGTGCTTTCTTTTTCAAGATATGGTGACACACACAGATTTATTGGGGTTTTCTCAAAAGGATTCTCCTCAGGGACTACAGTTTCGGCATTCTTTGAATATGCAAAAAGCGGGCGTTATAATTATATTTATGGAGGAGATATCAATAATGATGGATCGAGTATAAACGACCTGCTCTATATTCCAACCGCATCGGAAGTAACGCAGATGGCCTTTAGCGGCACCGGACAGGCTGAAGCCTTTGAAGCATTTATTCAACAAGATGATTACCTGAGTGGTCGAAGGGGTCAGTATGCTGAGCGATATGGTGCCTTAGCCCCCTGGAGAGGGACTTTTGATGTAAAGGTCTTGCAGGATATTAATATTAATGATAAGAACAAATTTCAAATAAGTCTTGATATTCTTAACTTCGGAAATCTTCTTAATTCTAATTGGGGTGTTGTGCAGGCACCCAATTTTGATCAGATAATGGGTGTAAGTGTTGATGATACAAATACTCCTACCTATACATTCGATCCAAGCAGAAATAGTACTTTTGGAGCTGTTACCGCAGAGATTTCCAGATGGAGAATGCAGATTGGGGTGCGTTATATATTTAACTAAACAAAATTTGATTTAAATAGGGCTGCACATTTTGTGCGGCCTTTTTATTTTTTTGTAAAATGAAATATGACAGGTTAACAAAACAGCAATTTGAAGAATTGCATAATGAGTTTATCAATTTTCTTGCAACTCAGTCTATTACAGCAAACGAATGGGAAACTATAAAGAAAAATAAACCTCAGGTTGTTGAAGAGGAATTGGATGTATTTAGTGATCTGGTATGGGAGGGTGTGCTGGGTAAAGTCACTTATTTGGAGAATATTTCCAGACAGCAGATGCATTTATTCCATTTAGCAGATAAAGAAATGAAACTGATTTCCGTTAAAATATTGAATCCCGATATAGATTTAAATACTTCTCTTGGTTTTAATTGGTTTAAAAAGAACTGGCAATCAGATTTTGTTGAATACCTCAATGCTTCCAAAGCATATACGGAGGATAAAAATCTGGATAAATTTAAACTTATACAGGAAGGTGCGGTTATTACCAAAGGAGAATTATACCAATGGTTTGATAATATTATTGGATAATATTGACATCCATCTTAGACAGCTTTGTACAAACAATTATATTTGCAGCAGTTAGCATAATTTATGGCACAAAAACCATCCATACCAAAAGGAACCAGAGATTTTTCGCCTGCTGAGATCGAAAAACGAAATTATATTGTTCAAACCATTCAAAAACATTTTAAAAATTTTGGATTCCAGCCGATAGAAACGCCTGCTTTCGAAAACTCAGAAACCCTTATGGGAAAGTATGGTGATGAAGGTGACAGGTTGATTTTTAAAATTTTGAATTCTGGTGATTTCATAAACAAGGTAGATGACGATACCTATAACTCCAAAAACTCAAAAGCCCTTACCCGAAAAATTACAGATAAAGCTTTGAGATATGATCTGACCGTACCTTTTGCGAGATACGTGGTAATGCATCAGAATGAAATAGATTTCCCATTTAAACGCTATCAAATTCAACCGGTATGGCGTGCAGACAGGCCTCAGAAAGGCAGGTTTCGGGAATTTTATCAGTGCGATGCCGATGTGGTTGGTGCAAATTCGCTGCTTCAGGAAATAGAATTCATACAATTGTACGACGCAGTTTTTACAGATTTAGGATTGAAAAAGGCAACGATAAAACTGAATAATCGAAAAATTTTGTCAGGCATTGCTGAGGTTATCGGAGAAAAACATCGCCTGGTAGACTTTACCGTAACGCTAGATAAATTGGATAAGATTGGCAAAGAAGGAGTTGTAAAAGAAATGCTGAGCAAAGGAATTTCTCCTAAAGCTATCGAAAAGGCCCAACCACTTTTTTCACTTACCGGCACAAATTCTGAGCAATTAGAACAACTTAAAAACTTTTTGAAAGATTCTGAAGAAGGCCGCAAAGGGGTTGAAGACCTGACCTTCATTTTAGAGGCAATAGGTGAATTGGGATTAAAATCTTCTCAACTTACTTTAGATGTTACTTTGGCAAGAGGACTTAATTATTACACAGGCACCATTTTTGAGGTAGCGCCACCTGCTGAAATAAGTATGGGATCTATAGGTGGTGGTGGCCGCTATGATGATCTTACCGGAATTTTCGGTTTAAAGGATATGAGCGGAATTGGAATTTCCTTTGGGTTGGATAGAATATATCTGGTTATGGAAGAATTGGGTCTCTTTCCGGGTAACATCGGCCGGGCATTGGACGTGTTATTTTTGAATTTTGGTGAGCGGGAGGCCATGGCGTCATTAAAATTAATTGGTAAGCTAAGGAAAGAGGAAGTGAAGGCCGACCTTTATCCGGATTCTTCCAAAATGCAGAAGCAAATGAAGTACGCAAATAAAAGGAATGTACCTTTTGTTGTAATCATTGGTGATCGTGAATTGGCGGATAATTCTTTTGTAGTCAAGAATATGTCCAAAGGAGATCAGAAAACTTATGACTCTTCAGATATTGAAGGATTTCTCAAGGATTTAAAGTTGTTCCTTAATTGACTTTATAATTGTTTTGTAATATTCGGTACTATGCGGAACATATTTTGCAGTATTGGCTAACCCCCAGACTTCTTCAGCAAATCTAATAAGCGGAATCATTGTTAAGGCTTCAACCTCACTATCCTGTTTTTTTAAAGTATTAAAAGGAACCTTCAAATTACATATAAATGTATAGTGGAATTCGTTATCTATGAGATTTTTTCCGTGGCGCTGACTCGATTTAAAAACTCCAACATTAATAAGATCTTCTTTTGTTATGTTCAATCCTATTTCTTCCTCAACCTCCCTTATTGCTGCTTTGTAAATGTCTTCTCCTGCACCAATATGTCCGGCAACAGAAACATCCCAAAGTAGAGGATGTGTATCCTTGAATTTCCCTCTCTGTTGTATCAGTACTTCCCCTATTTTAGTATAAAACCAAATATGCACCGTGGGATGAAAGACGCCATTCCGATGTGCCACGGATTTTAAAATAGTCTTTCCGGTAAACTTCCCTTGTTCATCTAGGCTGTCTATTAGCTCATCCATATTCTGATAGCACAAAGTGCATTAATTTAGGAGCCTGAGTTAATCAAAGTAGCTGAAGGTCTCCCCGGATTTAATGTTTAATAAGGTTTCGTAAATTAGTCGAATTACATTTTCCACATCATCCCTATGTACTGTTTCTACGGTAGTGTGCATATATCTTAAAGGCAGAGAAATAAGAGCAGAAGCCACTCCGCCATTGCTATATGCAAAAGCATCTGTATCTGTCCCTGTAGCTCTGGATGCGGCCATACGCTGAAATGGTATTTTTTTGGCTTCGGCGGTTTCAATAACTCGCTCTCTAAGTTTATTCTGAACTGCAGGAGCATAAGAAATTACAGGTCCGGCACCCAATTCTGTATGCCCTTGTTTCTTCTTGTCGATCATAGGTGTCGTAGTATCATGGCACACATCGGTTATAATCGCAGCGTTCGGGCGTATGGTTTGTGAAATCATTTCCGCGCCTCGAAGACCAATTTCCTCCTGAACTGCATTAGTTATATAGAGTCCAAAGGGTAATTTTTTCTTGTTTTCATGTAAAAGTCGGGCAACTTCAGCTATCATAAATCCACCTGCTCTATTATCAATTGCACGGCAAACGTATTTATCGTTATTCAGGACCTGGAATTCATCCGGATAGGTGATAACACAGCCCACATGGACTCCCATTTTCTCTACCTCTTCTTTATCCTTTGCCCCAATATCAATAAAAATATTATCTAATTTAGGAGGCTCTTCTTTAGCCCGGTCTCGAGTATGTATTGCGGGCCATCCAAAGATACCTTTCACAATTCCGTTTTTAGTATGAATATTTACCCATTTGGAAGGAGCTATTTGATGATCACTGCCACCATTGCGAATAACGTATAGGAGCCCGTTATCTGTAACATAGTTTACATACCAGGAAATCTCATCGGAATGTCCCTCAATGACAACTCTGTATTTTGCTTCCGGATTAATAACTGCAACCGCGGTTCCGTAAGTATCGGTAATAAATGTATCAACATAGGGTTTCACATAATTCATCCACAATTTTTGACCTTCCCATTCATACCCTGTAGGGGACGCATTGTTAAGGTATTTTTCAAAAAAAGCCAATGATTTTTTGGTGATAATCTTCTTTTCGCTCATGTATTTATAATTTGAATACAAACTTAACAATATTCACTTTTATTTAGTAATACAGTCCAATGTTTATCATTAATTTTGGCAAGAAATTTGAAATATAAATTTTAATGAAAAAGTGTTTTCATCTTATTCTTATTTCTCTTGTTGGCTATATTGGGATTTCCCAGATAAAGGAGCAGCCATTGGATTCTATTGCTGAAAAAATGATAATCATTGAAGGGGATTCAATTTTTCAACAATCCATTGCCTTGGAAGAGGTATACATTTTTGGAAGATTGGAGTTTTCATCTTACCAGGATAAATTGAAATATTATATTCTGCGCAGAAAGACTTTTAAGGTATACCCCTATGCAAAAATGGCATCGGAAAGGTTAGAAGAGCTCAATGATAGTTTGATGAAAATTAAATCAAAACGGAAAAAGAAGAAGTATACTAAAAAATTGCAAAAATATATTGAAGGAGAGTTTTCTGAAGAGTTAAAAAAGTTGACACGCACTGAGGGGCAGATTTTGGTTAAATTGATCTATAGGCAAACGGGGATTTCAACTTATGGTTTGGTTAAAGAATTACGAAGTGGGTGGCGTGCCTTTTGGTACAATACAACCGCTAAAATGTTTAAGATAAACTTAAAAGCGGAATACCACCCGGAAAGCTATCATGAAGACTACCTAATTGAAGATATCTTGCAGAGGGCTTTTGCGGCTAATCAGCTGGTGCGGCAGGAATCTGTTTTGGATTATGATTATTCTTCATTAATTAATAAATGGAGCAAGACAGAAAAGGAAAAAAAATAGTTGCAGATAACGTTAAAATGACGTAGCTTTATAAGCCTTTTTTTGCTTTCAATCTTAGAGCAAAAACCTAGTTATAAGTACATTAAAAATTGAGGTTAAAATTATTTCATAAAAATACCTGAAATTTATTTTTAATTTAAAAAAGTGCTTTATATTTGCACCCGCTTAGCTGGGCAGTAGTAACGGTTAGGTTAGGAATAAGTAATAGGAGCTACTGAATTTAAGGAAGTTCATTGACATATTGACAGACAGCGTTTTTCTGCTTATTTTTTTTTTAGGAAATGATAGGTAGGAGAATTTGAATTATTTTAAGATTAAGAATACAAACAAGGGTTAGGATACAATTTTCATAGTTTATATAGGCGTAGAAGTATTTTACGATACAACAATGAAGAGTTTGATCCTGGC
>NZ_JBDVOC010000009.1:0-143165 GCF_039969275.1 Eudoraea sp. | reverse complement strand
CAAACAAGGTCCGAAGTTTGTGATCGGTTTGGGGATGGATGCTTTAGGGTATATTCTAACACCGGAATTTTACGAAGAAAATCCCAAAGTGAAACATTCAGAATACTTAACAGGGATGTCGATTGATGAAAAAGCTGGGGCAATTTTAATAGATAATATAAACTCTTTGGCAAATAAAAATTGATAATACGGAACCGCTAACAAACATAAAATAGGAATATGAAAACAATAATAACAGTTCTTCAATTAAAAAATACATCGATTAAATCAAAACATTTAAAATATATAATCATATTCCTTTTCTGTTCATTTACTTTAATGCCAGGATTTTCACAAGAGAAAGAAGGTGAACAAGATTTGGCCAAGGCGGCACAAAACCCTGTTGGAGATTTAATCAGTGTACCACTACAAAATAATACTAATTTTGGATTCGGACCTTTTGATCGTACACAAAATGTTTTAAATATTCAGCCTGTTTTACCCATTAGTTTGGGCTCAAAATGGAACTTGATAACCCGTACTATTTTTCCTGTAATAACTCAGCCAGAATTCTTTTCGGAGAGTGGAAGTACTACAGGATTAGGTGATATAAATTTTACTGCCTTTTTATCACCGGCAAAACCTGGTAAATTAATTTGGGGAGTTGGTCCTGCCATTATTCTTCCATCGGCTACAGATCAAAGTCTTGGAAGTGGAAAATGGAGCGCAGGCCCATCTGTGGTTGGACTTACCATACAAGGGCCTTGGGTCGTTGGATTATTGATGAGCAATGTTTGGTCTTTCGCAGGACAAACCGATCGGGGTGATGTTAATTTTTTCCTTGCTCAATATTTTGTGAATTATAACATGGACCATGGATGGTATTTAGTTTCCGCACCAATAATTACATCCAACTCGGCATCTTCTCCAGGTGATCGATGGATAGTGCCATTTGGTGCTGGTTTCGGAAAAATTTTTCGAATTGGCAAACAGCCCATGAATTTTAATACACAAGCTTTTTATAATGCAGTAAAACCAGGTTTCGGGCCAGACTGGCAATGGAGAGTTCAATTACAATTTATGTTTCCGAAATAAATAATTTTAATCTAAATAAATCTTCCAATATGAAAATTTCAAATGAATTAAAAAATTATCTAATACTAGGTGTAGGAATATGCTTACTGCTTATCGAGATGCCATCCAATTTGTTCACGACCAAACTATTCGTTACATGAACCAGGGCTATACACCAGAGGAATTAGTGGAGGCCGTGGAATTACCTGATCATTTAGCAAACCATCCTTGGTTGGGTGAACATTATGGTACTGTAAAGCATGTAGTAAGAAATATTTATAATGGTTACTTAGGTTGGTTTCAAGCGGATCCATGGACTTTAGATCCTTTGCCTTATATGGAAAGAGCCAGACGATATGTTGAGTTAATGGGAGGCCGGGAAAAAGTTATGGCGGCAGCCAGAAAGGCAATTGAAGATGAAGAATATACCTGGGCTGCTGAGATACTTACCAACGTAATAAGAATAGATAATAATGATATGGAGGCAAGAAACCTTAAGGCAGAAGCATACAAAGGTTTTGCTTATGGCCTTTACAATGTTAATTGGAGAAATTGGACGCTTACTGCTGTTGCAGAATTGGAAGGTGAGATTGATATCTCAAAAGGATTTTCTTTTACTTCTCCTGATGTAATTCAATCATTTCCTAGCAATGTAATGTTACCAATGATAACTACAAGAATCGATGTTGAGAAAAGTATAAGTACGAACTTGACGTTAGGAATTACATTCACGGATGAGAATAAATCATTTGCATTAGAGATAAGAAGAGGAGTAGTTCAATTCCATGAATCTTTACCCGATAATCTTGATGTTGCTATTACCTCGACAAGAGCATTCATGAACAAAATGCTGGTGGGTGATGTCTATATTACAGGGGAAATGTCTGCTGCTATAGCCGAAGGGGCTCCAGCAGGAGGAGTAATAATGATGAGTGCAATTGATAGTGGTGAAATTAAATTAGATAAAGGGTCAAAGGAAGATGTTCAGAAATTTTTTAGCTATTTCGATTCACCTGTTGATGTTGGTAAGATTAATTTGATAGTAAGATAGTAGACGTTTGCCACATTGTATAAAGGGCATTCATATAAGACCAAGGAAACTACTAATGGAAAAGAAGAATAGTGTATATATCGCTCTAAGTCTGGATGGTTATATAGCTGATAAAAATGGTGGAATAGAATGGCTTGATTCCATTCCAATTCCCGATGGCGAGGATATGGGCTATGTAAAATTCTCCGAAGGAATTGACGCACTGGTGATGGGGCGTAATACATTTGAAACAGTCCTTGGATTTGATGTTGACTGGCCTTATAAAAAACCCGTATTCGTGTTGAGCAATTCATTAAACGAAATCCCTGAAAGTCACAAAGGGAAGGCGTACCTGGTAAAAGGTACATTAGCCGAAGTTTTAGAACAAATTCATAAAAAAGGATGTCATCGACTTTATATTGATGGCGGCATTACAATACAGAATTTTTTGAAGGAAGACTTAATTGATGAGATGACAGTAACAATCTTTCCCGTTGTATTAGGAGGTGGCTCTCCGTTATTTTCTGAACTCCCTCAAGAATTGGATTTTGAACTGGTTGAATCAAAAGTTTATGTAAATCAGCTTGTACAGAACCATTTTAGGCGAAATAGAAAAACTAAAAACACGATTGCTAAAAAGAAATAAAATGAATTATCACCTTTGCCAGCCTACTTGGCTGACCGCGTATTGCTGAAGCTCTAACGGAGGCACAAGTAGACAGGCTACGAAGGCTGAAAGGCTTCGGCGATCAAGGAAAACTCATTCTACTCAGAACCGATAGCCACAAGCTGAAAACTGAAATAATAATGGGATCAGACAGAAAGAAACATTGGGAAACAGTTTACGAAACTAAAAACCCCGACGAGATAAGCTGGACACAGCAAATGCCGAAAACTTCACTTGAATTTATACATTCATTTGGGCTGAAAAAAACGGCTAAAATCATAGATATTGGGGGTGGCGACAGTAAGCTTGTGGACCATTTACTTGACGAAGGTTTTGAAAATATTACCGTACTTGACATTTCAGCAAAAGCACTTGAAAAATCACAAAAACGACTTGGAGACCAAGCAACCAAAGTGAATTGGGTGGTAAGTGATATAACAGAATTTAAACCGAAAACGACTTTTGATGTTTGGCACGACCGGGCAACCTTTCATTTTTTGACAACGGCTGAACAAATTGAAAAATATATTACGACCGCAAGAAATTCTGTGAGCGGGTTTTTGGCAATCGCAACATTTTCGGTAAACGGACCAGCCAAATGTAGTGGACTTGAAATTAAACAATACAACGAAGAAAAACTAGCGACAGAATTTAAAAAAGGGTTTGACAAAATTCGTTGTGTAACAGAAGATCATAAAACCCCATTTCATACTACACAGAATTTCTTGTTTTGTAGTTTCAAAAAACAATTAAATTGAAAAATCCAGTGGCTGACATTGGTGACGAGGGGATTATTATTCCACTTCCACAACTTTATGTACATTTAAAACCAGAACGATAGCAGTAATCAATGAATAAAGGCTATAGGCTTATACTTTTGCTTTTTATTTTGCCACTTCAGGAACAATTGTTTGGTCAGGAAACAGACAATCAGCTTTGGGCAGACTACAACTTGAAAATTATAACAGGTACCAAATTTTCTTATGGTGGCGATATGGGTATTCGTGGCGATTTGTCAGATTATGATTGGAGTCAATTCGTAGTACGACCAACCGTTAATTATAAGTTTAATAAAACATTCAGCGGTGCATTTGCAGTTGCCCTTTTTCAAACAAACAATAAATTCCTCCCCAATGTTACAGAATTCAGAATCCATCAAGATTTTACTGCTGAATGGCTTCAAACCAAGCGGTTTTCACTGTTTGGGCGGGTCAGGATTGAGCAGCGATTCTTTTCATATCAAGAAGAAAACCTCTCAAATGAATTTCGGGTAAGAGGTCGCCTGCTATTGGGCATTCAAAGTCAGGATTTGACTTGGTTTGGTGCTAAGAGACCTATCTATTTTCAATCAATTTATGAAGGCTTTCTAACCTTTGGGTCAGACAATACCGAATTATTTATAAATCAAGGTCGGTTTCATCTGGCACTTGGACATCGCATTGCCAAAAACTGGAGGTATGAAATTCACTATATTAGGCAAAGTTCCAGGTTAACTCAGGAAACCGGACTTCAGGTAGCTCAAAACATATTCAGGTTAAGGGTGTTTCATAGGATCAACATGAATAAATCAAAGTCGCCCATTCCTGAAATCGAAGAAGATAGAGTTGATGATTTTAATTAAACCCATATGAAAACTAAATATCTAACTTTTATTGTATTGATTTTATTGAGTTCTGCTTGTAAAAACAGTTCTCAAAAATCAGATTCAAATTCAATTCAAACTGATTCTAATACAGAAAATAAAATGGAACAAAATAGCCTTGTGAATTTTGGTAATAAATATGCAAATGCCTGGAGTAGCCAAAAACCTGAAAGGGTTGCTGAATTTTTTGCTTCAGATGCCTCATTACAGGTTAATGATGGTGAGCCCGCAGTCGGAACCGAAGCGATTACAAATATTGCCAAAGGATTTATGGATGCTTTTCCTGATTTGACTGTTTCAATGGATAGTTTAATAACCAAATCGGATAAAACACGATTTTATTGGACGCTAACAGGAACAAATAGTGTTGCTGGCGGAACTGGAAATAAAGTAAAAATTAGTGGCTTTGAAGAGTGGACATTAAGTAAAGAAGGATTAGTCCAGGAGTCTAAAGGTTATTTTAATGCGGAAGAGTACAACCGTCAATTGAATGGTAATACAGCGGAATAAAAACAAGCTGCTAACAATTTATATAAAAGCGCAGCCGCCTATCGGCTGGCTACACTTCATATACTAATCATTGTGCTCCATTTGAACAAAATTTTGGTGATTATTGGTGTTTCCGTTTTAATCCAGTTTTTTTAACCAACTTCGGACTTCGTCTTGAAACAAGGGATCAAAAGACTGCTGGCTGGCAGTATCCCAATCCACACATTTATCCGTAACTATATAGAATCCGTGCTGGCCTCCCTTCATCACTTTTATCATAAAATTATCAGGTGGCCTATTTTCAAAAAGATTATTGAAATGTTCGATATTCTGCTTGGGATTGACATTTATATCGTGCTCAGCAAACAATAGCAATGTTGGGCATTGAATTGATTTTAAAACCTCATCATTGTTATAATCGGCTATCAGGTACCAGAATCGAGCACTGCCAATGAAACCGGATATTTTACCTACATTATAACCTAACCTTTTGTTCTTTCTATCTTTCTTCATCCGCTTTGTCAGTTTATCTCCTGAAAATCCATTGCACATGTATTGCAAACTGTCATTAGAACTTGTCTGCTCCTTTACACCAACTGTTGGACCAGCCAGTGCAATTACGAAAGCTACATCCTTATGTTGTGCAGCAACAATTTGAGCAATCCAGCCCCCCTGACTGTGACCGCTTATACCAATTCGGCCAGAATCAATGAATGGCAATGTCTTTAAATAAGTTATAGCTGCATAGGCATCTTCAGCTCTCCCATAAAAATTATTTTTTTTCCAGTTGCCGGTAGATTTTCCTAAACCTCTCTTATTGCAATACAAAATAGCATACCCCTGCTCGAGTAAAACATCTTCTATATAAAATTTATGTGGTCCCCACGCTTCGTTTTCGTATCCTTCAAAGGAATGATTCCCGGAGCCTTGTTGAAAAACCACAACAGGTGTGTTTTCATTATTATTGGGTCTGATCAGTATGCCTTCAATGGTTTCTTCCCCACTTTTAAAATATACTTTAGAAGCCAATCTCTCCTGACCATTCACATAGCTGCTTATTATCAGGGCAATTACGATGATTAATCTTGTTTTCATTTTTTATTTATTTTATAACTCATTTTTTTCCATAAATACTCTAGTGGTCCCTGGTCTTTTCTTTTTAACCATAAGTAACTTATTACCGATTGTAAAACGAAAAACAATAATGCAATTCCATACGTCTCTATTTTGGATACTTTACCAAATAACTGAAATACATTAGTACAATGAAAAAACACTACCAGATAAAATACCGACTGAAATATATAATTAGACAATGCTGTTTTTCCAACATACTTAAACCATTGTAACATTTTCTTAAAAAAACCTTTTTGATATAAACGAACAAAAAGTGCTATATAACCCAAGGCCTGTACAATCATTCCTGCTGCTAAAACAAAAGGCACCCAAAGCATAGGAATATCCAATTCCAGTTCACCAGACATCACCAGATGAAAAAAGTAGCTTGCCGTAAGGCCTACCGTGAAGCCCAAAAGAATCATTCCATTCGTGATTCTTTTCAGTTTTACAGGAAGTCTGAAGAAGTCCAACTTTCCTAAAATCACCCCGATGAGCATATTACCAAAAGTATAAACCAGTGTAATCGGCATATCTTTAAAAAAGTTCAACCAAGGAGCCATTATGGCATTTACCCTTAAATATTCCCAATAGGAAGTAGTGGTTGGTTGCACCAATGCTAATCCGTAATCATAATCATAGACCTGCCACTCTAAAGCACTGTTCCCAATAAAAACTATTCCGGTAAGTACTACATTAAATATAATGGCGAGTATGATTGTTTTTTTTATAGACCAATTCCGGATCAGCAACAAGAAGACACCACCAAAGGCATAAGACATGATGATATCTCCATTCCACAGCGCAAAACAATGTATTGCACCGATAAGAAATAGCAGAGCCATTCTTTTTAGAAAGTAACTTTTAAAGTACACTCCACTCTTCTCGGCTCTAGACATTTGGATATAAAATCCAAACCCAAAAAGGATAGAAAATATAGTGATGAACTTTTTGGAAATAAGAAGATCTGACAAAAAGCTTAATGGTCCATCAAAGACACTTACAATTGAAGGGTCATCACTGTAAGGAACATTGGCAAATAATACACCTAAGAGTGCAAATCCCCTTAAAGCATCTACAACTTCAATCCTGGATTTAGTAATTGGTTTAAATGTTTTCATCTTGTTTTATGATTACGTTTTTTTGCATCCGATTTTCGAACACTTAACAAGAAGACCTGAAGATATAAGGGCTGTTACGCTTTTTTAAACTTTGCTTGTACTGAAAACTGATTTCAGGACATTTTTTTACCTGAAATGACCTGGGGAATGTCCTAATTTTTTCTTGAAGGCCTCGTACATTGCGGAACGGGACTTGAATCCGGCATCAAAACCAAGACCTTCAATTGATAATTGATTCTTAGTATCAGCTTCAATAATTACCAGGCATTTATCCACGCGATGGTTATTTACCCATTCATTAAAATTCATTCCCAGATTTTGGTTGATACAGGTAGAGATTGTTCGTGCAGAAATCTGAATCTCTTTGGCAAAAGAATGGAGAGTTAGATCTTGATCGAGGTAATATTCATTGGTCTCCATTTTGCTTTTGATCTTCCCACAAATTTCAGGATCAATAGCCGTACTTACTTTATGGGAAGTTGGTGCATTATCTTTCAATGTATTGAAAGTATCGCCAGATCCATCAAAGAGGGTCTGCTGTGTAAAAGCCTTGTAACTCACAAAGTAGTTAAAAATAGCAATGAATAAATAGGCTAAAATTGTTAGATCGGATTGACCCGTCCCGCCTAATATGATACGTAATAATTCAGCTCCCCAAAACAAAATAATAGGGGCTATAGCGAAGATACATTGCCATAGCCAGTTGATATTGAGAAGAGCCATATCTGTATATTCATTTCTAATTAAGTTTCTATAATTTAATGTTTCTCTTATGGCAATGACAAAGACAGTTACAGTTAAAATAAAGGCGTAATATTGTTGCCCCATGAAAAAATGATCAAGAAATTCCCAGCCTAAAAGATCCAATAAAGAATTACCAGAAAACAGTAACAGTAAGATATTTATCAGAGTAATTCCTATAATGCTGAACGCAAGGAAATAATGAATTTTCAGGTATAATATATAGGAGGAGGATTTCCCAACTTTCTCCAGAACAAAATGGAGAAATAAAACAGGGAAAAGCAATTTTACTTCGGGCAGGGTGAAGAAACCTTCAAGTGAGTAGCCCCATAATTCACTCATGGGTAACAGATCCGTCAAAGCCCCAAACACAAAAGAAAGTAAAAAGAATCCCAATAATTTATTCGCAAAACTATCGTATTTCTTAGAGGCAATAAAAATCACCCCTAACAAAAGACCTTGAATAAGCGCAGCCCAGATTACTATCGTGATGAATGATTCCATTCTAATTCCCGTTCATATATGCCAATTAAATATTCAAAGAAAATGAATTTTATGAAATATCAAATTTTAATTATTTAAACAGCTTATAACATTGTATATATTTCATGGAAATAGTTACGCCCTAATGTACTTTAACTATAGAAGCTTTCATGATAAATTATTAAACAAAGAAAAGATTGTAATTTTTGGATCAGGTCAGGAAATAATTGTACTAAAAATTCTAAACACAACAATGGCCATAATTCATAGTATTAAAACACCAATCTGAAAGAATTTCCCTATTTTAGATAGAATAACCCGTATGATTTTTTGGGTCAGGTGATAACGGCCTGGTCGCTGGCAATCATTACGCCTTAAAGCATAAAAAAAATTAATCCAATTCAACATGAAAGAATCATTGGAGTTAAGGCATAACTTTGAAGTTAAACCATCTGTAATTTATACTGCATGGCTGGATAGTGTTCAGCATACTAAGATGACTGGAGGATTGGCTGAATGCAGCGATAAAATTGGGGGCACGTTTACTTCCTGGGACAGTTATATTGAAGGGAAAAATATTGAGCTAAAAGCCAATGCAGAAATTATACAAAGCTGGCGAACTTCAGAGTTTGGTGAAAACGATGAAGATTCTAAAATAATAATACGATTGAAAGAATCAGAAAACGGGACAGAACTCATTTTAAACCACAGCAATATCCCCGAAGGACAGACGCAATATAAAAAAGGTTGGCTTGAGCACTATTTTACACCCATGGAAAATTACTTTAAAAATTTAAAATAGCTTTTCAAATGGTGTTTATGGGTCATCTCCAATTTAAGCAGGCCCCATATTCCAGTGATGGTTATATTTGAAGAAAGGCCGCAGGAAAAATAGATTTAAATACAGTTAGCATAAAAAAGAAACATCATGAAATTAGGAGCATTTTCAATCAGTCTTAGTGTTAAGGACATTAATGTGTCTAAAGAATTTTATGAAAATTTAGGTTTTAAAGTTTTCGCAGGTGAAATTGAGAAAAATTATCTGATAATGAAAAATGAAGATTCACTTATTGGATTATTTCAGGGGATGTTTGAAAATAATATTTTGACTTTTAACCCGGGATGGGACACAGATGCCAATAAACTTAAAACTTTTGATGATGTGAGAGAAATTCAGAGGGAATTAAAAGAAAAAGGAACTAAGTTGGAAAGTGAGGCAGATGAAAGTACCACAGGACCCGGGAGTGTTGTCATACTTGACCCGGATGGAAATACCATTCTTATTGATCAGCACGTATAGATTATTAATTGAATTCTGAACATTATTAGTTAACCTAACCCAAAAACATATGAGAAATTTAAGCCTAATTATTTCCATAATTCTAGTCCTTATAAGCTGCGCAAATAAACAGGAAGTGGAAAACACAAGTGTTCAAACAAGTAGTTATTTAGATTATTCTGATCGGGATGATAAATTAAGCGGAGGGGTGAAGCTAATTCCCGTTCAAACGACTGCAGGAGAATTTAAGGTTTGGACAAAAAGGGTTGGCAACAATCCAAAGATGAAAGTATTATTGCTCCATGGCGGGCCGGGTGCAACGCATGAATATTTTGAAGTGTTTGATTCGTATTTCCCAAATGCCGAAATTGAGTATTACTATTATGATCAGTTGGAATCTGCCTACAGCGACCAGCCTAACGATAGTACCTTATGGAGTGTAGACAGGTATGTGGACGAGGTGGAACAAGTACGAAAGGCACTTGGTTTAAACTCGGATAATTTTTATCTTCTGGGGAGTTCCTGGGGAGGTATTTTATGTATGGAATATGCGTTAAAATACCAGCAAAATCTAAAAGGTCTTATAGTATCTAATATGATGGCATCTATCCCGGATTATGTTACCTATGCTAATGATGTTCTAGGCCCGCAATTACCTCCTGAAATATTGGAAGAAATTAGAGATATGGAAGCCAAAGGTGATTATTCCAATCCGAGATATTCTGAGATAATCTATGCCAACTATTATCCGGAACATGTATTGAGAATGCCCCTGGAAGAATGGCCAGATCCCGTAAATAGGGCATTTGCAAACCTAAACACAGACTTGTATGTAAGCATGCAAGGCCCCAGTGAATTTGGGGTCGTAGGAGACGCCAAACTGAAGAATTGGGATATTAAAGCAGAGCTTCCAAAAATTTCAGTTCCCACCTTGACTATTGGTGGAGCCTATGACACCATGGATCCAAAACATATGGAATGGATTGCTTCAGAAGTTCAGAACGGAAAATATTTGCATTGCCCTAATGGAAGTCATTTGGCCATGTATGATGACGCGGAAATTTATTTTAAAGGCCTGATAGAATTTATTGTAAATGTAGATATGGCCAAAGCGAATCAATAGCAAATTTCATTGTATTTATAATGAGAATATCCTTTCTATTTATAGTGTATAGTTGTATGTTTTTATCCTGTAATTCATCCTCGGAAAGTAATGAAGTACCCCTAAAAGTTACGAGGCAAATGGGTGAATTTGAAAAAATTGACGCGCTCTGGCTTATCTGGCCAACCACAGACCACAAGGTTGGAGAATCTGTGGAAAAAGTTACACTTTCAATAATTGAATCACTTATAAGCGATTTAAAAATTGTTATCAGTTGTGCTGATGATGAAGTACTTCAAGAGGCGAAAACCATTTTGAATGAAAAATATCCCAATACAACAAACCTAATTTTTAAAGTTATTCCATCAGTAGAAATCTGGGCCAGAGATATGGGCCCTGTTTTTGTTGAACTGGAAAACGGAAACCACGCCATTGCGGATTTTAACTTTAATTCCTGGGGTTACACAGATACTTTGGATATTGCTTCCAAAACAGAAGAGAAGTTTGACGAAAGGGTTGCTGAAAAACTAAATTTGCCTATTATTTCAAGTACTATGATCAGCGAAGGTGGAAACCGTGAACTTAACGGAAAAGGTACCCTGCTTGTCTCCGAAACTGTTGAGCAGGGCAGAAACCCCAATATGACTAAAGCAGCCATGGAATCTGAATACCATAGGTTACTTGGTGTTAAGAAGGTTATCTGGCTTAAACATGGGCTACTGGAAGACAGTCATACTTTTCTGGGCCCTTTAGACACAAATACGAATGCAAAAGCATATACGGTAGTAACCACCAATGGACATGTAGATGAATTTGCACGTTTTATCAATGATTCTACCATCCTTTTAGCCAATGTGGACGGCAAGGACCTGGAGGACCCTATTGCCTTAGAGAATCATAAACGCATGGAAGAAAACTTTAAGATACTATCTGAAAGTACAGACCAGGACGGCAACCCCTTCAACATAATAAGAATGCCTTTGTCTGAAACCATTCTTACTACTATGAGCCCCGGAGATTATGTTTACGATTACATTAAAACGCTTGATTATCTTGATGGCAGCCAATTCCCTTCCGGGGATACCATCACTGTAGTAGCAGCTGCCAGTTATCTGAATTTTATCATTACTAATAAGGTTATCGTGGGTCAGAAGTATTGGCGTGAAGGAATGCCCGTAGAATTCAAAAGACGGGATGAGGAAGCCAAAACAATTTTACAGGGGGTATTTCCAAATAGAACTGTGGTTATGTTAGATGCCTTAGCAGTGAATTTAGGTGGAGGTGGTTTGCATTGTATAAGCATGCATCAGCCCGAATTATCAACAAATTAAGAAAAGAAAATTTGATTGACAGCAGAAACAAAAACCTGCCACAGCTAAGAATGGCGGGCACTAATTAAAATTGACAGTTAATTTAAGTCGTTCAAATGGAAGATATAGAAAACAGGAAGGATGTTGAATTTTTGGTAAATGAGTTTTATGCCAAGGTTCTTAAAGATAAGAAAATAGGATACTTCTTTAACGAAATAGCCCATATAGACTGGGGAAAGCATTTTCCAATTATGTATGATTTCTGGGAAACTATTTTATTCGATACCATGAAGTATAAAGGAAATCCGATGACTAAACATATTGTGCTTAGTAAAAAGGAACCAATGACTTCAGAGCATTTTGAAAGGTGGCTATTGCTTTGGAATCAAACGGTTAATGAAAATTTTACTGGTGACAGGGCATCTGAGGCAATAAAAAGGGCTAAAATGATAGCAGACCTTATGAAATATAAAACCGCTACTAACGAAAATCTCAGATAGAAATAAATGCAACAAATAAAAAGACCCCTTAAAGAACAAAGAATAGAAACAGCTACTAAAACCTTATCGCAAACTTTCAAAGCATATGGAACAGGGAATAAGCCAAAGTGTTGAACATGGTTACGCGGACTCCAATGGTGTTAGCATTCACTATGCTGCCCTGGGTTCTAAAGAGAAGCCCTTAATAGTCTGTATTCATGGCTTCCCGGATTTCTGGTATTCCTGGAAAGACCTAATGAGAGACTTATCAAACGAATATTATGTTGTAGCCATTGATCAGAGAGGCTATAATCTTTCTGACAAACCAAAGGGAGAAAAAAACTATAACATTAACTTTTTAGTAGGTGATATTATCTCCGTGGTTCATCATTTAGGGTTTAAAAAGTCGATCGTCGTAGGACATGACTGGGGTGGCGCTGTTGCTTGGGCACTCGCCATGATGAGGCCTCAAGTAGTAGAAAAACTCATAATTCTAAACTCTCCGCATCCCAGGGGTTTGAGACATGAATTGGCGACGAACCCTGAACAGCAAAAAAACAGTCAGTATGCCCGAAGCTTTCAATTGGAAGAAGCAAGTCAATATCTCACTGCTGAGAAATTAGTATCGATGTTAGGTGATAATGTGGATATACAGGAATATATTGAGGCCATTAACCGTTCAGATTTTGAAGCTATGCTAAATTACTATAAGCAAAATTTTCCCCGGGAACCCTATAAATCAGATCCATCTCCTGTAGTTAAAGTTAAAGCCCCGGTTTTACTTATTCACGGACTTGATGATAAGTTTCTTCTTGCAGGGGCCCTTAACCATACCTGGGAATGGGTGGAAAATGACCTTACCCTGGTTACAATTCCAGGAGCCGGACATTTTGTTCACCATGATAAACCTGAACTGGTAAATAGAACCATTAAAATGTGGTTGAATAGATAATTTTATGGAGATTTTGGAAACACTTTTAAATGAGTTAATTGGATTTCTTGGTATAGCCCAGGTTTTGGAACTTTTAAAAGCAGGAGATTACGAGGCCTTTAGGACCTATGATGGAATTGTTTCTCTTATCTATCCTATTATTCCACTGCTGGTACTCCTGGAATTGATTTTAGGGCTTATCTATAAAAATCCTCAGGCCAAGGTATATAAAGTCAACTTCCTTATTTACATCTTTAATAGATTTGTGGGCAGATTTATTGCCATTGCTATGGTTGCCCTGTGCATTGGCCTTTTCCAACACCTGGCTCCTTTTCAAACCAGTTTTACCTGGTATTGGTTTATCTATGGATACATTGTTTGGGAGTTCGGGCATTTTCTCTATCATTACTGGGGTCACAAAGTGAGACTATTCTGGTGTCTGCATTCTACGCATCATGCTCCGGAAAATATGAATCTTACAGTTACTTACGCCCACTTCTTTTTAGAAGCCCCTTACGCCGATACTATTCGTACAACCGTTTGTATTTTGCTGGGTGTGCAGCCTGAACTTTTATTTTTAATCATGTTTATAGATGGTACCTATGGGGCGTTTATTCATGTTGGCGAGAACCTGCTAAAAGATGGCAGATTGGGTTTTTTAAATAAGATAATCCTAACACCATCACACCATAGAGTACATCATGCCAGAAACCCGCTTTATATGGATACCAATTTTTGTAATCTCCTGAATATCTGGGACAGGGTCTTTGGAACTTACCAGGATGAAAATAAGGCCGTAAAAGTTGAATATGGAATTACACGAAAGATGGATTCGGGAAATTTTCTTGATGTCTACTTTGGAGAAATTGTTGCCTTATTCAAAGATGTATATAAGGCTCCCGGTCTAAAAAATAAATTATTATATGTGATTATGCCTCCGGGATGGGATCATAGCGGTGAACACAAAACCGCAAAAATTGTTCGTGACAATTATCTCATTTCACAGCAGGCAAAGAATTAAATATCACCTAAAAAAGCAAGTTACCATTAGGAGCTTTTATAAGTTATTTATTCGCCAGGTGAGAACTTCTTCTATTGCTTCAACCTCAGTTTTCGTCATTGACATATCACCGGCTTTGGCGGTTTCTTCAATTTGCTGTGGGCTTCTGGCTCCGACTATGGCTGAAGTCACCTCTTTGTTGCGCAGTACCCAGGCCAGGGAAAGTTGGGACAGTGAGATCTTCTTTTCATTCGCAATTTTCCTGAGTTGATCTATTGTCCTAAGATTAATGCTCAGTTGGGGTTCCATATAAAAAGGATGCCTGCTTCGCCAATCAGATTCTGGCAAACCAGCAGCTCTTTCTTTGGTAAATTTACCCGTTAGCAAGCCCGCCTGCATAGGACTGTAAGCAATAATTCCAATCTGGTTAGTGCCGCAATAAGTCATAATTTCCTCCTCAATTTCACGGCGAAGCATACTATATGGAGGCTGTAAAGAAGTTATGGGGTGTATAGCCTGGGCCCTTTTAAGTTGTTCCAGACTAAAATTTGATACTCCTCCATACTTTATTTTACCCTCTTTTACCAGCTCTGCTATCGTTCCCCATCCTTCTTCAATCTCCTCATCCGGCTCCGGCCAGTGAATCTGGTAAAGATCTATCACTTCTATTGCCAAACGTTTCAAGCTTGCTTCTACCTCCCGCCTGATACTATTTGCCCTCAGCGATTTACCAATCTCACGGCTGTCACCTTCCCAAATGCGTCCGCATTTGGTAGCGATGATTACTTCATTCCTGATTCCTTTAATTGCCTTGCCTACTACTTCTTCGGCATGGCCATGTCCATAGATAGCAGCCGTATCTATCCAGTTGATCCCCTGATCGAGTGCAGCATGAATTGCATTTAAAGAATTAGTGTCGTCCTGGGGTCCCCAACCAAATTTCCAATCTCCGCCACCCATCGCCCAGGTACCTAATCCTATAGTAGTAAGATAAAGGTCGCTAAGGCCTAATTTGCGTGTTTGCATACTTATAGTTTTGATTAGTAATAAAGATACCTAACCTTTTTGTGAATTCATATATAGCTGATATTCTGCATATGAACGGACTTAAGTTCATTTGTTTTAATATCTTTTTAAGAAATGCAAAAATGAATAAAAAACAATTATTTTTAGACAACCAACCTTTACTGCACTATGCGATTAAATGTCCTTCTTTTAATTATTTTTTGTTTGGTAAGTAGTTCCTTTTATTCACAAATAGTTAATATAGAGTCCGCAAGAATGCAAACAGATTCTGTCAGGTTTGTTTTGAATAACGATTTTTCATTCAGATATAACGATAATGACGGGAACTATATCTTCGAACTTAGTGATGCAATATACACACAGTTAAAATCAAAAGATTTTCGTAAATTATATTTTTTCTTGGGCAATCTGGGGCTTATTCGCTCCAAGGGCGAGGATTTTTCAAATAACTGGCTTTTGCATTTTAGATTCAATTATAGACTTACCCGTGTAATAAGAATTGAGTCTTTTGTTCAAAGTCAGAGCAATAAATTATTAGATGTTAGTGGCAGACATCTAATTGCAGGAGGTTTGCGTTTTAAGGCAATTTCAACAGAACACATAAGGCTGTATTTAGCAAATTCTTATATGTATGAAGTAGAGATCAGTGATGTACTAAACCAAAATTTTTACAACCACAGGAATAATACGTATATGTCACTTTCAATTGTACTGCCAAAGAGTAAAATAAATATCACCAACATACTCTATTATCAACCTCTATATAAGGATATTGGTAATTATAACATCTCAGAACAGTTCAAAATTGAGATCCCAATTTCTAAAACAATAAATGTGAATAGCTCATTCTATTATTTTTTTGACAGCCAGACTCCAAATAACCGATCGCAATACACTTCGAATCTTTTTATTGGAATAGGGATTTGTCTTCCAAATCAAAATAACTAATTGTTTTAGCTTCTTTTCTAAAATAAGCGTTAATTTCTCATAATTCATAATTGTTAAGCTCGTTAATTACTGCATTATTTAAGTTATACCTTAACAAGTTTAGGACCCAATTTTGTATCTTTAATTCTCGATCAGCATCATAAAAATTTATATTATGGATAATTCTGGAAATACTTTAATAGGCCTTATTGCCGGTACGGCTATAGGAGTTGCTTTAGGGGTACTCTTCGCTCCCGATAAAGGAGAAGTAACAAGAAAAAAATTAGCAGACGAAGCAGCTGCGGCCCAGGCCAATCTGTCTGAAACTGCTGCAGACCTGAAAGAAAGGGTTAGAGACACTTTAAACTCAGATCCAAGTGCCCTTGAAAATGGGATTGAGGGTCTAATTTCCAATGCAAGTTTTAAGGCGGAAGATATTATCTCAGCTTTGGAAAAAAAGCTAAAGGAATTAAAAGTTAAAAACAGTAAATTAAAAAAATCTGCTAAATGAGTGTACTAGAATCGCTTGACCGGACTTCAGACAAAGCTGTTAACCTTGGCGAAGAGTATTTATCGAAGACAAAGGAGTATTATGAGCTAAAAGTTTTTCAGCAACTCACTGCCACCACGGCTTTGTTTTGTAAAGCAGCTATAGTAGGTAGCCTGAGCTTTTTAATAATAATATTACTAATAGTTGCCGGTACTATGGCATTAGGCAATCTAATTGGAAATATGATTCATGCCTGTTTGATTAGCGCAGGCATTTTATGTGGTATTGGAGCTATTGTCTATGCTTTAAGATCTCGAGTAGAAAACCTCATTATCCGGGGAATGTCTAAACAATTTTTCAATTAAATGAAAGAGTATAAAAATAAAGACGAAATAAATTACGACCTGAAACGCCTGAGTCTTGAAAGACAGATTGCCTGGGAAGAAATGAAGGGTCTTAAAGAAGATTTTAAAGAAAGTATACAACCTTATAATTGGTTTGGACCTATTTTGTCTTCAGTAAAGCAATACGGCATTTTTTATTTTATTCGTTTGTTATTTAGTAAGAAAAAATAAGCATAATTGTCATTTTAGTTTAGCTGTGGTTAGGTGTTAATTTTAGTATAAGTTACCCGATAGTATTTAACCTACCTGATCGCTTTGGGTACCCTGCCTTATTTTTTTGGTACATTTAAATATCCAGCCCAAAATTAAATGCTAATGAAGAATTTTGTCTACGCCTTATTCCTTTGCTTCCTCTTTTTTAGCTCCTGTAAAGAGAAGAAATCTACTCCACAAAAAGAAATATCTGAGCCTGTTGAACAAAAAACGGCGCTAAACAATTGGAAACCTTTGTTTAACGGTACCAACTTAGATGGCTGGACCATGAAAATAATGGGGTATCCTTTAGGAGAGAATTTCGGGAATACATTTCGGGTTTCAGGTGGAATTTTGAGTGTTCGTTACGATGCTTATGGAGAAGATTTCAATAATAGGTTTGGTGCATTATATTTTAATGAGAAATTAGCAAATTACCGCCTAAAAGTGGAATATCGGTTTGTCGGAGAAACGGCTCCCGGGGCACCTGAATGGGGGTTTAGAGATAGTGGTGTTCAATTTCATTCTCAGTCCCCGGCCTCTTTAAAAACAGATCAACCATTTCCGGTTTCCCTGGAATATAACCTGCACGGGGGCAATGGAACTGATGAAAGGCCGGTTGGAGCTATTTGCGCAAATGGTATGCTTGTGGAATTAAACGGGCAACAAAATATAAGCTATTGCACCCCTCCCCTGGTAAAAAGAACTTTACATGGGGATCAATGGGTGACGTTGGAAATAGATGTAAAAGATGGTGAAATAACTCACTATGTCAATGGAGAAGAAATCTTGAGCTATTCCAACCCAACCTATAACAATGAGCATGAGATAGCTAAAACCCTTATTGTTAATGGTGACGTTTCGGTAAAAGACGGATATATTTCCTTGCAGTCTAACAGTCATCCTATAGATTTTAGGAAAATAGAGCTTTTGAAGTATTAAATTCAAATTA
Source organism: Eudoraea sp. (assembly GCF_039969275.1). GTDB lineage: Bacteria > Bacteroidota > Bacteroidia > Flavobacteriales > Flavobacteriaceae > Eudoraea. The sequence continues at coordinate 124,731 of NZ_JBDVOC010000009.1, read as the reverse complement.
GAGATGAATAAGAAATCAAAAATTGCCATAGTAACCGGTGCGGGCTCGGGTATTGGAAGAGCAGTAGCAATTGCACTAAATAAGGATGGATGGATTGTAATTCTTGCGGGCAGGCGTGAAGAAAACCTCATAGAAACAGCAGCTAAATGCAATACGGCCGGCACGCTGGTAGTACCAACGGATGTTAAAGATCCGCTAAGTGTCAAAAATCTTTTTGCCCAAACTTTAAAAGCTTATGGACGTCTGGATTTACTTTTCAATAATGCAGGAGTAAGTGCCCCTGTAAAGCCAATGGAAGAACTTAGTATTGAAGAATGGAAGCATGTGATTGACACTAATTTAAATGGTGTCTTTTTCTGTACGCAGGAGGCATTCAGAATTATGAGATCTCAGGATCCAATAGGTGGACGAATAATAAACAATGGTTCACTTTCCGCTCATGTACCGAGGCCGTGCTCTGCGCCCTATACGGCAAGTAAGCACGCGGTAACAGGCTTAACCAGATCTACTTCCCTGGATGGTCGGGCCTATAACATTGCGTGTGGACAAATTGATATCGGTAATTCCAAAAGTGAAATGACAAAAAAGATAGAAAAAGGAACACTACAGGCTGATGGTTCACATAAAATAGAACCTACAATGAACCCTGAAGACGTGGGCCGTACTGTAGTTTATATGGCTGGTTTACCTCTAAATACTAATGTCCCTTTTCTTACAGTTATGGCCAATCAAATGCCATATATTGGAAGGGGTTAAAATGATTACACTCGTGTTATTTTTTATTTGCTGATCTGAAAGAAGTTACTTCTTCGACTGTAATTGGTTCGGCTTTATTCCCAAAACTATTGCGTATGTACGATGCCACATTAGCTATTTCTTCGTCTCCCAACATTCCAAAACCTTGCATTACATTGGCATATTCAGATCTGTTGTCCTCCAATCCCGCTTCAGAGCCCTTAATAATAATCTCCAACATCCTGTTCTTGTCACCCAGCACATTGTCTGATTGGGCAAGGGGTGGATTTAATCCGGATACCCCTCCTCCATTTGCCTGATGACAAGTTAAGCATACTTGCTTATATACCTTCTTGCCTTCTGCCATATATCGTGGCAGATCGGCCTCAGGCACCTTTGGCGGTGATTTTGTAAGCGTTTGGATTTCGGTTTCAGAACTTGCCTTGTCTTCTTTTTTAGATGAATTACAGCTATTCAATAAAACAATTACCGCAAGTCCCAAAAGAAAAATTGTAATTGTATGTTTAAGGTATGGCTCTTTTTGCAATCTTATTTATTTTTTGCCGTAAACAATTCTGAATAATGTACCTCCGGCATCATCTGACACATAAAGAGAACCATCTGGTCCCTGCGCCAAGCCAGTTGGCCTGTGCTCAGCTTCACTAGGGGAAGAAACTTCTTCTAAGCCGGCAAAGCCATCAGCAAAAACCTGCCACTCCCCACTGGGTTCCCCATTTTTAAAAGGTACAAAGGCAACCATATACCCTTTTTGTTTTTCAGGTGCGCGGTTCCATGAACCGTGGAAAGCAATAAAAGCACCATTTTTATACTCCTCCGGAAACTGTTCTCCGTTATAGAAAAGCAGGTCGTTGGGAGCCATATGTGCAGGAAAAGTGGCTATTGGATCTATAGCATTTTCGCCGGCTGTTTTTTTACCATCCCCACCGTATTCAGGCGATAAAATCTTTTTATTCTGAAATTGATCATAATAAATATAAGGCCATCCTGCATCGTCACCTTCATTGATTACATACATTGTCTCTGCAGGTAAGTTGGCCGAAGTCTTTTGGTCAAAAAGATCTGGATAGAGTGTGTTCAATTGATCTCTTCCATGTTGAGTAACTACCAGCTTATTTAGTTTGAAATTCCAATCGAGCCCTACGACATTTCGTAATCCTGTAGCATATCTTTTCCCTTCAGCATAAGACTGTTTCATTTTATCTGCCCTGAACTGCCATATTCCTCCGGCCGAATCAAGAATGCTGCATGGCATCACCCCGGGAGAACCCAAAGTTCTGTCTGTTTCCTGACAGGCATTAGAATACGCACCTATATTTACGTAAATATTTCCATCCCCGTCCATAGTAAAGGATTTTGTAGCGTGTGTTCTATAAGAAACCAATTTGTCTACCAACGTATCCGGTGCATTTGTGTTAGTTACTTCACCGCTGGCATCGAGTTTATACCTGAAAATTTCCTCGTCTGATGAGGCATATAAATAATTCTTATCCAGATACATCCCGGTTCCACCATAATCCGCAAACCCTTTTTTTGCATCAGCTATCCCATCGCCATCCTGGTCTTCAAGGTAAATTATACCTTCTCCATCAATTGGTTTTCTTAACTTCAGGTAAATACCGCCATTAGAGTTAACGGCGATATGGCGCGGTGCCCCTAAAGAATCCGCTACCTTTATTACTCCAAAACCATCGGGAACGTTTATACCTTCGTTATCAGGACTTATATTTAAAACAACTGCCTTTTCTGATTTTTCCTGCTTCTCTTTGCAGGCAGAAATTGCAAAAATTGCAATCAACAGAAAAAATAATTTTGGTCTTAAATCAAATGATTCATGTGCAGTTTTGAACATAATAATTGCATTTACAGTCATTAAAGATATAATAATACTTTCTTTTTATGTGATTCAAGTTGATGTAAAACCTTTGTGAGGAGATTTAATTTTTCAGAAATCACGATGAGGTCAAATCTACCTTCTTTCCGGTTTTTACCGCCTTATATATGGCATCTATAATTTTCATGTCTTTTACGCCTTCTTCACCATCTACAGGAATCGCAGGCTGTTTGTTCTCTAATAATATGCCTGCCATTTCATCCATCTGTACAGTCTGATGCGTAATATGAGGATCCGTGAGTTCCCCCTTATGAGTTCGGGCTTTGATTGGTCCGTAACCCGTAGACGGCTGCATTTCGGCCCACCCTTCTATACCTGCAAGGTAAAATCTATCCAGATGATTTACGGCATAGGTAGAAAGGCAGGAGGCCACAGCGCCACCCGGGAAACCCAATTGAAACTGTATGGTTTCATCTATCCCTTCCTTAAATTTGACCGGATCGTTTTTAGTTTCCTGGGCGGTAACCCATATGGGTTCTTCCCCTATCATATAACGTGCTCCATTTATGGAATAGATACCAATATCCATCATTGCCCCACCGCCTGATAGTTTTTTATTCAATCTCCATTGATTGGGATCTCCAATTATAAACCCCGATTGTCCCTGAAAGAAAATAATTTTTCCAAATTCTCCTGTCCTGCTCATCCGAACGATTTCAAGTGTTTTGGCTTCGAAATGCATGCGATATCCTATCAGCAATTTAACATTGGCGGCCCTACAGGCGTCAACCATCTCCTGCCCTTCCCGGGCATTGACGCCCATTGGTTTTTCGCAGATTACATGTTTCCCGGCAAGGGCAACCCGTTTGGTAAATTCACAATGCAGTCCATTTGGTGTAATTACGTAAACCGCATCAATATCAGGATTGTCTTTTATCTGATCAAAGTTTTCATAATTATAGCAATTTTTATCAGGAACATTATAGTTTGCCTTCCATTTGGTCACTTTTGAAGGTGTCCCACTAATTAACCCAACAAGTTTAGCCCGCTTACAACTTTGCATTGCTTCGGCAACCCGGGTTCCATAACTCCCAAGTCCCATTATTGCAACACGTAAAACGGGTCCGTCATAGAAGGAGGCAGATTGGGCAAAAATATTGGTTGAACTACATAATATTGGTAAGCCGACCGCTGAAGTGGTTATTTTCTGTACAAATTCTCTGCGTGTGCCCATATTAATGATTTTTTCAAAGTATATAAACTTAAGAATTAATTTAATAGAACCGGGGTTTATCAAAACATCTTCTCGCAAACAAACAGGTCTAAACTATATAGACCGATAAATAAATATGCCCATACGGACAATAAAAATAGTCTTTCGTCCCATTCTGCTATGATCCTTTGTTAAATATCAATATAATTGTTCGATTTCGCTTAAGCGCAATTTATTAACCTAAAACATAATAAAATGAAAAATTTAGTGCTTTATTTATTTCTATTTTTTGCATTTTCAGTAAATGCACAGGATTTCTATTGGACCTATTACAATTTTAGCGTAGAACCTAAAGATGAGGCGGCCGTTTTAAAATTAGTCGAAGATTATTTTAAAGAGCATAAACGGGATGGTGTTACCGTCCGATTTTTTGAAAACCACTTTAATGATAGTGATAATAATTATACGCATTCCATTGGGTTTTCAGGTTCCCTGGAAGCTATGGGAGCTCAGTACTCCGGTGAACAGAACGATACATGGGACTTATTTTTGACAAGAGTGAATAGCCTTATCAAGAGCTCATTTAGTTCTTCTATGGGGCGGGGTATTGCAACATACGGGGCTGATGCAGCCAATGGTGTTTGGCCCATACAGCATTATCTTTACATTAAAGTTTCAGATAATAACGCCTTTCAAGCCGCCCGGGAAAAGTATTTTTCCAAGTTTAAATCAGATGTTAGGTTAACCGTCTTAGGTAGTGTCAATTCTGGTCGTTCACCACATGGTGAAACCCATATGGTTCTACAGGGCTATAAAGATTTTAAATCGGCCATGGCAGGCATTGATGCTCTTCTTAGCCCGGATCAGGTTGAAGCACGTCAGAAAGCCTGGAAAGAATTTATTGAAACCAATGGAGGGGTAGAAGTGATCCGAAATGGTACCAGGATACTTCTTGGCAAATGGTAAAAGATTTATATTAAAGTAAAAACCCCTTATTTGAAGGGGTTTTTTTTATATTCATAATTGCCAAAATAAAATAATCATTAGAATTACAACTTAAATCAGATAAAACCTGAGTAAGACAAAGAACAAGATTGGTTGGATAGTGGGTGCTGCACTGGTGGTAGCTAATATGATTGGCACAGGTGTTTTTACAAGTCTGGGGTTTCAACTTCAGGATGTTACAAATACATGGTCTATTCTTTTGCTTTGGTCCCTGGGAGGTGTCATGGCGATTGCCGGCGCATTTTGTTATGCCGAAATAGGAAGTGCCATAAATAAATCTGGCGGTGAATATATATTTCTTTCCAAATTATTTCATCCACTCGCGGGGTATCTTTCGGGCTGGGTTTCACTTACTGTTGGATTCGCAGCCCCCGTGGCCCTTGCCGCCATGGCTATGGGAGCATATTTAGGAAACGTGCTCCAGGTTAACAACACTTTATTGGCCATATCTGTGATAGTAATAATATCTATCATACACTCATTTAATCTTAATGTAAGTAGCAAATTTCAGTCCTATGCCAGTTGGTTCAAAGTCTTGTTGATTCTTTCTCTTATCCTTATTGGACTTTACTATACCCAAAGTGATTCAGCACTTAACTTTTCCAATTCATGGATGGTAGAGATCTTAACTCCTTCATTTGCCATCGCTTTTGTCTATGTGAGTTATTCATATACCGGCTGGAACGCTGCCTCTTATATCATTGAAGAGATAGACAAACCCAGGATTAATCTTCCTAAAGCACTTATCCGGGGGACACTACTTGTGACCTTGTTATATGTGTTCATGCAACTGGTCTTCTTAAAGCATGGAACACTGGCAGAACTGCAAGGACAATTAGATATCGGACATGTCTACGCTTCCAACATACTAGGCAGCCAGGGTGCCAGTACTATTAATATCCTAATTTCTTTTTTTTTAATCTCCAGTATTAGTGCAATGATTTGGGTGGGGCCACGAGTATCCCTTGCTATGAGTAAGGATTTTAAGCTCTGGCAATTTTTACAAAGGAAGAACAAGAACAATCTTCCAGTGGCAGCGGTTTGGCTGCAAGCAATGCTAAGTATTGTCTATGTGCTTACAGGTACCTTTGAAAGTGTACTGCTTTATTGTGGATTTATTTTACAACTAAGCGCGGCCTTTACCGTTGCCGGGGTATTTGTGCTGCGTAAAAAAGAATCCCAAATACCTTACTTTAAGGCCCCGTTTTACCCTCTGTTACCCCTGGTTTTTATCCTATTCAGTATTTGGATATTTGTTTATCTGATAATTGATAAACCATTGGAAAGTATGATCGGACTGCTTATCCTGGCAATAGGTGTTCTCACCTATTTTATCAATAAAAAGATTACCAAATCTTCCTGATAGGATAATTATAATTTTGAGACTACCATGTAAATTAATTTGTTGGTGTCCATGCCATAATCTGCAATTCCTTCTTTTTCTTCGTACAATAGAACTTCAAAGCCCCCTTCTTTTGTGAACATTTCTCTTAGTGCATTTTTTTCACAGCCAAAGTTTGGGCGGCCCATTTCAAGACCAGCTTCACGGTGAAAAAACTCAAAAACAAACAGGCCTCCGGGTTTGAGTGCCGTTTTTATTTTTTTAGTTATTCCATCAATTTGCAGACAGCCACCATATAACCAGGTAATCATATCCCATTGCTCAGTTCCATAATCAAATGTTTCAAAACTGGCTATTTCAGTTGTCAATTTTACATTTTGCTCTTTAGCTTGTTCCATTGCAAAGGCCACAGCCTTATCCGCTAAATCAAAACCGGTAACATCCCAACCATTCCTTGCAAGATATAACGCATTTCTGCCCTGCCCCATAGCCACACATAGTGCCTTTCCCGGGTTCACAGATTTTGCCGTCTGACTCAAAAGATTATTCGCTTCTTTATTAAATGAATAAGTAGTATCACCGACCAGACTACGGTTCCAGCGTTGTCTTATACGTTCATTTCTTTCTTCAAGTGTGGTGATTGATTGCGCAAAAGCAGAAGTACAACAAAGAATTGTTAACAATAGCAAAGGCATATAAATAAGTCTCATAATTTATGTTTAGGTATAAATTGGTTATCTTAATCCTCTTGTATAATTTACTAATACCTAATATACCAATTTTTGTTATAAGCCAGTAATAGTTTAATTAGTTAACAGGAGATAACCGAATAAGCAGCTGAAAAATGAAAAATAAAATTTCGAGAAGAAATGCAATAACTACAAGTCTTAAGGTTTTCCTGGCGGCAATGGGAGGGTATGCATTTAAGGCAAGGGTGCAGGATCAATCTTACTTTGAAAACACCTCTTTAAAAAAGATACTCCCTATAAGAATTAGCTTGAACACCTCCACTCTTTTACATTATAAATTGGACGTGGATGTGCAAATTGATATGGTGGCTGATGCCGGATTTGATGGAGTTGAATTGTGGATGCGAGACATAAAGGCATATCTGGAAAAAGGCGGTACAAGTGAACAGTTGAAAAGAAAATTGGAAGAGAGGGGACTAATCCTGGAAAATATAATAGGCTTTTCCAAATGGTGCAGTGATGATCCTGAAGAAAGAAAAAAAGCAATGGAACAATTGCGGGAGGAAATGATGATTATTGCCCAGATGGGTGGTAAATTTATTGCCGCGCCGGTACAAGGATTGAAATCGCTGGATAGTACAAAGTTTGATGAATATTCTGAAAGGTACAATGCTATTCTTGAACTGGGCGATGAAACCGGGGTAACCCCAATACTGGAACTTTGGGGTATGGGTGCACTAAACAAGGTGGCGGATTGTGCCCGAATAGTAATCGCCACCGGGCACCCCAAAGCAACAATGTTGCTCGATTTTTATCATGTTTACCGCGGAGGGAATGATTGGGACACCGTCGATATCCTGAATGGAAAAAAATTACCCGTTATTCATATAAATGATTACCCTTCAAGTCCGGCTTACGAATTGTTAAAAGATTCAGACAGGGTATTGCCTGGAGAAGGTGTATGCCCGTTTAACGTGGTTATCCCTAAATTATATAATGCAGGTTTTAGAGGTGGTTTTTCTGTGGAGCTTTTTAACAAAGAATATTGGGCAACCATGGATGCTGAAACCATGCTAAAAAACAGCTATGAGAAAACGTATGAAGTCGTTGAAAAGGCGCTTGCAAAAACTTTATAAGACTGCGATAATTACAAGTGGTGACATTTAAGAAGTGTCCCGGCAAGGACTGAAAATATAAATAGATCCATGAAAAATCAAAGGCTAACAACTATCATCCTCTGGACCGCACGAATTTTAGGTTCTGTCATCATAGCTTTTGTTTTATTTTTTCTTGTAGCTCACGTTTTTGGAAATAACGAATCTGGGGAGGGATTTCGTGACTCGAAAGAAATAATCACTTTTCTTTTGTTCCCTATCAGCACTGTAATTGGATTAGCTATCGCCTGGAAATGGGAGGGACTTGGAGGAATAATAACTACAGTTGGTATGATAGGGTTATTTAGCCTGCGACCAGATTTGCTCAATAGTTTTTATATTACAATACCAATTATTCCGGGGCTCTTATTTATCGCTTATTGGTTAATAACCAAAAACAATGAAACACCAAATAACTGAATATATAATCCATCCGCTATCAGGATATGGTTTATAAATTAACATTTAAATTTAAATCATGATAAAACTTAGTTTAAAACACGCAATCATCCTCCTTCTTAGTCTTGGAAATTTAAGCCCGATTTTGGGGCAGGAAACAAAAAGTGAAGAGGACAGTGAGTGGATTTCCCTTTTTAATGGTAAAGATCTTGAGGGTTGGAAAGTTGGTGTAAACGCTTCTACTTTTTCTGTAGAGGATGGTACTATAAAGGTTGCCGGCGAAAGAGCACATTTGTTTTATGCGGGCGATGTTGAAAATCATAGGTTTAAAAATTTCGAATTTAAGGCCAGGGTGATGACCAAGCCCGGTGCCAACTCAGGTATTTATATCCATACAAAATATCAGGAAGACGGATGGCCCACTTATGGCTATGAAGTGCAGGTGAATAACACACAGGGCGACTGGAAACGTACCGGGAGCTTATATGGAATTGTTGATATTAAAGAAAATTACATAAAAGACAATGAGTGGTATACAGAATATGTGAAAGTGGAAGGCAAGCGCATTATCATTAAAATAAATGAAATTGTAGTTGTTGATTATACAGAACCTGAGAATCCATTACGGGAAGGAGAGGGTATACACCGAGTTCTTAGTGTTGGTACTTTTGCACTTCAGGGGCATGATCCCGGAAGTGTTGTTTATTATAAGGATATTATGGTAAGACCTTTACCTTGATTTGCCTGAAAAATTTTAAATTAAGCCTTACTTTTAGTCAATCTTTAAATTAATCAACCAAACCAATGAAAAAAATTCTAAGCTATTTCAGTGTCATTGTCTTTGTTCTGCTTCTTTCTAATTGTGGCGACAAAAAACCCGATGACGAGTCGGCCGATAAAAAGGACCGCAATATGTTCGGGCATCATATTCCACGAGGAGTGACAAAAAGCTCTGACAGCCTTATGCCGGGTTATGCAATGTTTTCACCTGCAAATTCTCCCTTCACCTACCTTGTAAACAGAAATGGGGAAGTAGTACATGAATGGAAGGGGAATTATGCCGCCTTTAATGCCTATCTCATGGATGACGGCTCTATACTACAAGGCGCTAATGATCCCGATTATCCGGTTTTTGGTTTTGGTGGACCCTATGGGAGGATACAGAAAATTACCTGGGAAGGAAAAATTTTATGGAACTTTGAATACGCAGATACTACGCAAATTATACATCATGATTTTGCTGTAATGCCCAATGGCAATATCCTGGCGATTGCCTATGAAACCTCTACCTATGAATATGCTCTTGACCTGGGCCGTAAACCAGAACTGATTCCAAGATCCGGGCCATGGATGGAGAAAATTATAGAAATAGAACCTAAAGGTTTCAGCGGGGGTAAAATTGTTTGGGAGTGGCGTGTGGAAGATCATTTGATTCAGGATTACGATGAAAACAAGCCCAATTATGGCAACCCGCAAGAACATCCTGAATTATTCAATTTTAATCTCGGTGATTCCATACCAGCTCGTATAACCCAGGACAGTTTGGACATATTAAAAGCCATGGGACGGGGTGGAAGAAACCTTACCCTTGATAATCCTCATTCGGATATTTATCATTTTAACGCTATAAATTACAATGCAGAGCTGGATCTGATTGCTTTTAGTTCTCCTGAATTGAGTGAAGTTTATATAATTGATCACAGTGTTTCCACCGAAGAAGCTGCGGGTCACCAGGGTGGAAAAAGTGGAAAAGGAGGAGATTTACTGTTCAGATGGGGTAATCCTGAAAATTATATGCAAGGCGACTCTACGGATAGGAAGCTATATTACCAGCACGATATTCGCTGGAATGAAAAAGGGAAACCCGGTGCCGGAAATCTTACCCTCTATAATAATGATGTCCCCATGGGACCCGATAGCCTGAATTATTCCGCTATATATGAAATTAACCCTGTATTAAAGGAAGATGGTACATATGAAATGATGTCCAACAACCGTTTTGCTCCAGAGGAACCTGTATGGAGCTATGTGGCCAAAGATACCATCTCATTTTACGGGAGTTTTATTTCAGGGGCACATCGTATGGAAAATGGTAATACGTTCATTAACGAGGGCCCTAAAGGCCGTTTATTTGAAGTGACTCCGGACAGGGAAGTTGTTTGGGAATATTTAGTCCCATATCGCGGTAACATTCATAAACCAAATGGGGATCCAACAGATATGATGCCCATGACCTATAGTACGTTCCGGGCCACTTTTATTCCGGCGGATCATCCTGCTTTGGAAGGAAAGGATTTAAAACCCTTGGACCCTCAACCCGAGCCATTTGTGATGCCACCGCCATCTGAAGAGGACAAGAAAGAATGATTAAATGCCTTTTAAAGAAGTTAAGGTATTTCTTAAATGAAAAAGGTTTGGCAGGTCCTGCTAAATTTAATAATTGTAGTGTTTATGCTAACACCCAAGCTTAATTAAAAGGTTCAAAATATTTTAAACTTAGACTATGAATGGATTTGATATAGTGATGGTAATTGCAATAATCCTTTTCGCAAGACTGGGGGTGCGTTTACTTATGGGCTATCAAAAAATGAAGAAAGACAAAAATAAGGATTCCAATAAAGAGGATTCCTAAAAATCAGTTAACTATATAAAAAAAACATGGGGATATTTTGGGATTTACTGCAACAGGAAGAACTCGATAAACAACAGGCACAGGCCGATAGCGTTGAAGACCGGGTGGCTATTCTAGAGACTGAATTGGAGAACACACGACTACTCTTGAGAAAAACTCTGGAAGCACTTGAGACTCATCTCAACCAGGATATTGATGGGGATGGAGTTACAGGCTAATAAGTTAGTTTCATAAGATATTCACTTAAAACTAAACCCTTCTACCATCGAGTAAATTTATGATTCTGGAACCATAGGAAGCATTCTTTTCTGAATGCGTCACCTGGATGATGGTCACCCCTTCATTATTCAATTGCTTAAAAAGTTCCATTATCTCCTCACTCTGTTTTGAATTCAGGTTGCCGGTAGGTTCATCTGCTAATATTAGTTTTGGATTGGAAATTAATGCTCTGGCCACTCCCACCAATTGCTGCTGCCCCCCGCTAAGTTGAACAGGAAAAAGGTCTTTTTTGCCTACAATATTAAAACGGTCCAGCATATCAGCCACCATGGCCTTTCTTTCAATAGATTTAAACTTCTTGTATAAAAGCGGCATTTCCAGGTTCTCCTGCACCGTTAAATCATCCAGTAAATGATATGACTGAAAGACAAAGCCAATATATTGCTTGTACAATTGAGCGCGATGTTTTTCTTTTAAAGTATGGACAGATTCATTCAGAAAATGGTATTCTCCCTCATCAAATTGATCGAGCATGCCAATAACGTTCAACAAAGTAGATTTTCCTGAACCTGAAGGGCCCATGACAGAGATAAACTCACCTTGTTCAACTTCAATATTAATATCCTTAAGCAAAAAAATAGGTTGTCCTCCCGACTGGACCCACTTAAAAACGTTCTTTAATTTTAATAGCATATTTTAATAATTATTCTAAATCGGATTGTACAGATTTATTCTGAGCGCAAGCTTTTAACCGGGTTAGCTTTTGCAGCCTTAATTGCCTGAAAACTAACCGTTAAGATGGTAACTCCCATAGCGCCTACCATGGCTAAAGCAAAAATCCACCATTTAAGTATAACCCGATAAGGATATTCCTGCAACCAGCCATTCATTACATAATAAGCAATAGGTATTGCAATAAAACTTGAGATGACCACCAATTTTAAAAAATCTTTCGAAAGCATATTCCAAACATTAAACACTGAAGCCCCTAACACTTTTCGGACTCCGATTTCTTTGGTGCGTTGTTCGGCTACAAAAGAGGTAAGGCCAAACAGCCCTAAACAACTAATTAAAATAGCAAGAGCAGTAAAGATCCCAGATAAGGTTCCTATACGTTCTTCCGAAGCAAATTTTTCACCATATTGCTCATCCACAAATTCATATTCAAAGGGAATATCCGGAAAGTGTTCTTTAAACACTCTTTCTATTATCGAAATATTCTCGCTGGCACTTTTCTCAGGATTCAGCCGCAGGTTATAATAACTAGAATAATTAAACCTGTCATAAGCATAAAGTCCTTGCTTTACAGGTTCATAGGGAGATTGAGCAATCATATCCTCTACCACACCAATAATTTTCAAACCCGAGTTTGGGTCCTCGTCAAAATCATCCTTTAAAAATTTGCCAACAGGGTCTTGCATCCCTAAATACTTTTTGGCCGATTCATTAATTAGCACTCCCAAAGAATCAGAAGCAAACTCCCTTGAGAAATCCCTACCTTCTACAATTTTAAGATTAAGTGACTTTGCATATTCGGGTGAAACCACGGTCCATGTGAAATCTTCCTGAAAACCTTCAGGTTTTCCTTCCCAGCTAAATCCGGACCTGTTGGACCAGATTTGGGTAGTTGGACTGCTTGATGAGGACATTTCCACAATTGCATTGGAAGCTAAGAATTCACTCCTCATCAAATCATATTTCCCTTCAAAATCCTGGCTAAAAGTAGGGATCTGTATAAGGCCTTCCTTATTGTAACCTACCGGCCTGTTCTTTGCAAAGTTAATTTGCTGCATTACGATAACGGTACCGATTATAAAGGCTACTGAAACAGTAAATTGCGTCACAACCAATATCTTTCTTGGAAGACCTGCATATCTGCTTACATTAAAGGTCCCCTTTAAAACCTGGACAGGCTTGAACGACGAAAGATATAATGCAGGATAACTGCCAGCCAATAAGGATGTGAAAATTATAAACAGAATAGACATTATCCAAAAGTTGATGCTATCCCATGGAAATTGGATTTCTTTGCGTGCCAGCTCATTAAACCCATTTAGTGACAATAACACTATTCCCAGGGCTACAATAAAGGCGAAAACTACAACAAGAAATGACTCACTTAAAAACTGATAGATTAACTGCCCTTTTAATGACCCCAGAGTCTTTCTTATACCAACTTCTTTAGACCTCTTTTCAGAACGCGCTGTACTTAAGTTCATAAAATTGATACAGGCCAACAGTAACACAAAAGCACCAATAATTCCAAAGAGCCAGACATATTTAATACGACCTCCAACCTGTTTTCCATTTTCAAATTGCCCTTTCAGATGCCAATCTGCCATAGGGAAAAGGAACAATTGTGGATTAAATTCAGCGGTGTCTTCGTGCAAGTTCTTTTTTACATTCTTAATCTTGGCAGTAACACCTTTCATAGTTGTATTTTCAGCAAGTTGAACAAACATTTGAAAAGAATTGTTATCCCACTGTTCCTCAGTCGCAGCCCTCATGGCCCACTCGTTCGAGGCAAGGTATTGATTCCATGGTATGATGTATTCTGTATCGTGGAAAGTATTGTTAAAAGGGATATCCTTATAAACACTTGTAACCATTAAATCATATTGATTACTGACTTTTACAATCTTGCCAATAGGATCTTCCTTACCAAACAACGCTCTGGCAGTAGATTCCGAGAGCATGATTGAGTTAATCTCACGAAGACCGTCTTTTTCTCCATTTAATATTTGCAGTTCCAAAAGCTCTGGTGCCTCCCTTTGCATGTAATTTCCAGGTCTGGAGAGATTTGTCTCGCCATATTTTAAATAAAGATCATTGGGCCATGAGGCCATGATCAAACGCTTAAAATTATCTCCGTAACCTTCTCTTATGGCTTTCTCCAAAGGTATAGGGATAGCTGGGTAAGTATCTGTTTGGCCATTCAAGGTCTGCGACTGGTACACCTGGGCTATCCTGTCCTTACTTATAAAATAATCATTATGGGAAAGCTCATCCTGTATCCAAAGCCCTATGGTAAGCGAGACAGCCATACCTAAAGCAAGTCCACCTATATTTATAATGGAATAGGCCTTGTTCTTGGTAAGGTTTCTCCAGGCAATTTTAAGATAGTTTTTGAACATGGTTCTCGTTTTTTATGATTGATTTTATTCTGTGCGCAAGCTTTTTACAGGGTTAACAATTGCCGCTTTAATACTCTGGTAACTTACAGTAATGATAGCGATGGCCACAGCTAAAAAAGCAGCCAGAACAAAAACCCACCATCCAATTTCGATCCTATAGGAGAAATCTTCCAGCCATTTGTTCATTACATACCAGCCCAGGGGTATAGAAACCAGAATGGCGACACCAACAAGTTTAAGAAAGTCAACAGTAAGTCTATAGGTTATTTGACCTACACTTGCTCCCAATACCTTTCTCACACCTATTTCTTTTGTGCGCTTTTGCGCGTTGAATGCCGCTAAGCCAAATAAACCCAGGCAGGCAATTAAAATAGATAGGATGGTAAATACCATAAAAATTTTTCCCAATCTTTGTTCGGCTTCAAAGGTGGTATTGAAAGATTCATCCATGAAACGATAACTGAAAGGTTGTCCCGGTGCAACTTCATTCCATATTTGTTCGATATTTGCAATAGTATTAGGAAAATCTCCGGCATTTAGCCTAATTGCCATATTGCCTGTAGAATTGTTCAGGAAAAGGGCAAGGGCTCCAATATTTTCGTGCAACGACTCGTAGTGAAAATTTTTAACTACTCCAATAATGGTATAGAATTCTGCTCTATCTAAATCTAGATCCTGTGAAAGTCGCATCCCTATAGCTTCTTCGCTCCCTACGCCCATTACGGACAAAGTTGATTCATTTATTACCACCGCCGTTGAGTCTGTGACAAACTGACGGTTAAAATTGCGTCCGGAGAGTAGCTCCATCCCCAGGGTTGAAAGGTAATCGTGATCAACATCCCATACTTGCATCTGAAGTGCATTTTCCTGGTTCATGGCACCCTCTTTAAAGTAAGAACTGCTGGAACGGGAAGAGGGTGTGGGTAAGAAGCTACTCAATGTAGCATTTTCCACCTGGCTCAAACCGATTACTTCTTCTTTAAATGCTTGAATTTGATTTCCTGCTGCAAAGGCATCATCTATAAGAAGAACCTGATCTTTGGTATAACCGAGGTCCTTACCCTGAATGAAATTCAATTGTTGAAAAACAACTAAAGTGCTTACTATTAAAAATACGGAAATCGCAAATTGAAAAACAACCAGGGAGTTCCGAATATTTCTTCCACCAACATTACTATTTCCAACGCCTTTGAGAACGGTAACCGGCATAAAGCGAGACATAAAAAATGCCGGATAGCCTCCTGAAAAAAGTCCTAATACAATTGTAGAAGAGACTAAAATTAACCAGAACAGTGGATTTGAATAAGGTATTGCTACCAGCTTTCCCGAAAGTTCATTGAAATATGGAAGTGTCAGAATGGCTATTAGCATGGCCATTAAAAGTGAAATAAAGGCAATCAGACCTGATTCGGTCAAAAATTGCCGAACTAGTTCAAGCTTATTAGATCCCAAAGTTTTTCGAATACCCACTTCTTTTGCTCTTCTTAGGGAATGCGCCGTAGAAAGATTCATAAAATTTACACTTGCCAATACAATAAGAAATAATCCAATAAACGAAAGAATATAGACATTTTGAATACTACTATTGGGGCTCATTTCAGACTGACGATTGGAGTACAAATGGATATCGGTCAACTCCATAGTGTGATATCTCACATAGTTACCTGCCGCCTTGAAGGATTCCTCCGTTATTCCCGGAAAATAATCTTGTGCCCAGGGGAGCATATACTTTTTGAACATCCCTTGTAAGGGTTCATGAAAATCTTCGATATTGGTCTCCGGGATCAATTTAATTAACGTATAATAATTGGTATTACCCCAATGATTCTCACGAGAGTCTGCATATCCGGCCATTGCCATAAATACACTATGATTGCGAAGAAAAGAGTTCTTGGGTAAATCATCAATAACTCCGGTAACCGTATAGTTATCTGTGTTGTTCAATACCAAATTCTGGCCGAGTGCATTCTGGATTCCAAAATGTTTTTCTGCCGCCGTCCTGGTCAGCACCAGGGTATTGGGTTGCTTTAAAGCGGTATTAATATCACCAACAAGTAATTTAATGCCAAACATATTAAAGAACGTGGAGTCAACAAAAGTAGCATTGAGTTCCTTGGCATTCATGTCTGTATCGCTTTTTCTAAGAAGCATACTTCCGCGATCCCGAAACCTGACGGTCGTTTCCACATACGGAAAATCGCTTTGCATGGCACCAGCCATGGGAGCGGAAACTTCAGTGGCCTTTATTTCCGCACCTCCAAATTTAATATCCGTGTCAATTCTGTAAATTCGGTCCGCGTCGGTAAACATTTTGTCATAACTCAGTTCATCATTAATGTACAGAGCTATCAATAAACCTCCGGCCATTCCTATGGCCAGGCCGAAAGTATTCAAAAATGTATAAAAGGGCTCCTTTTTAAGGCTTCTCCAGGCGATTTTGATATGATTTTTTAACATGATATAGCTTTTATTCTGTCCTCAAACTTTTTACAGGGTTTACAATAGCTGCTTTAATACTCTGGTAACTTACTGTGATGATGGCGATGGCCACTGCTAAAAAAGCAGCCAGAACAAAAACCCACCAGCCAATTTCAATCCTATAGGAGAAGTCCTCCAGCCATTTATTCATGGCAAACCACCCTACGGGAAGGGAAATGAGGATAGCCACACCAACCAACTTGAGGAAGTCTGAAGAAAGCCTGAAGGTAATTTGACCTACACTGGCACCCATTACTTTCCTAACACCAATCTCTTTAGTGCGCTTTTCTGCATTAAATGCTGCCAGACCAAATAATCCCAGACAGGCAATTAAAATGGAAAGTATTGTAAATATGATAAAGATCCGACCCAATCGCTGCTCGGATTTGTAGGTATTGTTAAAAGAATCTTCCATGAAATAATAATCAAAAGGTTGACCCGGAGCCAGCTTATTCCAGATATTCTCAATACGTTCTATGGCATTGGCAAAATTTCCTTCCTCCAATTTTACGGCCAGTGCATATGTGTCGTCTCCTAAATGCAGACTCAAGGATTCAATTTCATCCCTAAAGGGAGAGAAATGAAAATCTTTTACAACGCCGATAATTGTAAAATACCTGGGGTTTTCCTCCCCAAAATCAGGGGTATAGCGTAATCCAAGTGCATCATCAGGGGTGACCCCCATTACTGCAATTGCAGATTCATTTACAATTATGCTAGTTGAATCATTTTTAAATTCCCGGTTAAAATCTCTTCCCGCAATGATTTTGAAATCCATTGTGGAGACATAATCATAATCCACGGCCCATCTTTGCATACTAACCGCATTCTCCTGGTCTGTTGCGCCCTCTTGTGGCGCAAAAGTGCTATCGGATCTGCTTGAAGGTGTTGGAAAGAAGCTACTTAGCGTGGCATTCAAAACAAAACCCAGTTTTTTAACCTCTTCCTTAAAGGATTCTACTTTGCCTCCAACGGTATATACGTCATTAACAATAAGTACCTGATCTTTGGAAAAACCGAGGTCCTTATTCTGAATATATTCCAATTGCTGATAAACTACCAAAGTGCTAATAACTAAAAAAACAGAAATTGCAAATTGAAAAATAACCAGGGCATTTCGAACCTTCCCCCCTCCAAGGCTGCCTGTATCACCTTTGAGTACTTTTACCGGAATAAATTTAGACATAAAAAAAGCCGGATAACTACCAGATAATAGGCCCAGAACACTTCCTGAAGCCAGTAAAATCAGCCAGAAAAACGGGTTGGTATATGGCATGGAAATACTTTTGTCTGCCAGATCATTGAAAAAAGGTAGTGCAATTACTGCGAATACTAATGCCAGCAAAAGAGAGCCAAAGGAAACCAAACCAGATTCTATCAGAAACTGACGGATAAGTTCTCCTTTATTGGAGCCTAATGTTTTTCGAATACCTACTTCTTTAGCTCTTTTAAGAGAATGCGCTGTTGACAGATTCATAAAATTTACACATGCCAGAACAATAATAAATATTGCAATAAAAGAAAGGATATATATGCTTTGAATATCGTTATTCGCACTAATTTCAGCTACCCTGTCAGATTTCAAATGAATATCCGTCATAGGTATAGTGCTATATATTAAATGGTTGCCCGCCGCCTTAAACTGCTCTTCTGTAATTCCGGGCATGAATTGCTGTACTCCGGGAATTACATATTTGCCCAAAAAATTCCGTAATGGTTCTTGTAAATCATCAATATTCGATGAAGGGATAAGTTTAATATATGTTTGGTAGTTATTGCTTCCCCAATTAACTACCCGCGAATCTTCATAACCTGCCATTGCCATAAAAACAGTATGCTCCCTAAGGAAAGAATTATCAGGCAAGTCATCAATTACACCAGTCACTGTATAGGTTTCTGAATTGTTCAATAAAAGGTTTTGACCTATAGCGTCATTGATACCAAAATGTTTTTCAGCAGCTGTTTTAGTCAGGATCAGCGTATTCGGTAACTTAAGCGCTGTTTTTAAATCCCCTACCAAAAGATCAATTCCAAACATTTCAAAAAAGGTAGAATCTACATAGGTAGACTCCTGTTCCTTTATGTTTACCTCCGTATCCACTTTTCTGATTAAAGCGCTACCTCTTGTTCTGAACCGCGTTGTTAATTCAACTTCTGAAAAATCATTGTCAATTGTTTCCGCGATGGGAGCTGGAGTTACTGCAAATTTTCGGGCCTCACCACCAAATTTAATATCCGCATTAACTCTGTGTATACGATCTGCATCGGCAAACATTTTATCATAACTTAATTCATCATGGATATATAATGATATAAGAAGGGCCCCTGCTATACCCATAGCAAGTCCAAAGGTGTTTAAAAAGGTAAAAAAAGGTTGTTTTTTAAGGCTTCTCCAGGCAATTTTAATGTGATTTTTGAACATGATTTTTTGATTTTTGATTGATTCCTGATAGTTCCTTCTCCATAGCATTACGAAGGAGAAGCTATTGAGTTTATTCCATACGTAAACTTCTGACTGGGTTTGCTCTAGCTGCTTTTATGGACTGAAAACTTACCGTCACAACAGTAACCAGCATAGCACCGACAATGGCCAGAGCAAAAATCCACCACTTGAGTATTACCCGATAGGGATATTCCTGAAGCCATCCATTCATTACATAATAGGCTATCGGAACCGCAATAAAACAAGAGATGACCACCAACTTTAAAAAATCTTTAGAAAGCATATTCCACACATTAAACACGGAAGCTCCCAGAACTTTTCTGACCCCAATTTCTTTGGTGCGCTGCTCTGCTACAAAAGAGGTTAATCCAAAGAGTCCTAAACAGCTGATTAGAATGGCCAGGGCTGTAAAAATCCCCGATAAGGTTCCTATTCTTTCCTCGGAAGCAAATTTTTCTCCATATTGTTCATCAACAAATTCATACTCAAAGGGTATGTCTGGAAAATGCCCTTTAAAAACCCTTTCTATAACCGCAATATTCTCGCTTGCGCTCTTCTCAGGGTTTAACCTTAGGTTATAGTAACTTGAATTATTAAACCTGTCATAAACATATAGTCCTTGTTTAACCGGTTCATAAGGAGATTGAGCAATTATATCCTCTACTACTCCTATTATTTTTAAGGGTGGCTTAGGGTCCTCCTCATTATCATCCTTTAAAAACTTCCCAACTGGGTCAGGCATGCCTAAATACTTCTTAGCTGTTTCGTTAATGAGTACAGCCAAAGAATCAGAAGCAAATTCCCTTGAGAAATCCCTTCCTTCTACAATTTTAAGATTAAGTGACTTCGCATATTCGGGCGAAACCTCCGTCCATGCCATATCTTCCTGAAAACCTTCAGGTTTCCCTTCCCAGTTAAATCCACTCCTGTTAGACCATATTCGGGTAGTGGGGCTACTGGAAGATGACATTTCCACAATTGCATTGGAAGCTAAGAATTCACTCCTCATCAAATCATATTTACCCTCAAAATCCTGGCTAAAGGTGGGAATCTGTATCAGGCCTTCCTTATCGTAACCGACTGGCCTGTTTTTTGCGAAGTTGATTTGTTGCATAACGATGACGGTACCAATAATAAAAGCCACTGAAACGGCAAACTGCATCACAACCAATATCTTTCTGGGAAGACCTGCATATCTGCCTACATTAAAGGTTCCCTTTAAAACATCAACAGGTCTGAAAGATGAAAGATACAGTGCGGGATAACTCCCAGCCAATAACGAAGTAAAAATTATGAAACCAATCGAAGCCATCCAGAATTGGATATTTTCCCATGGAAATTCAATTTCTTTTCGGGCCAGCTCATTAAAACCATTTAATGATAATAACACCATTCCCAGAGCTACAATAAAGGCAAAGACAACAACAAGAAATGACTCGCTTAAAAACTGATAGATTAACTGTCCTTTTTGTGACCCAAGGGTCTTTCTTATGCCAACCTCTTTAGACCTCTTTTCTGAACGCGCTGTACTTAGGTTCATAAAATTGATGCAAGCCAGGAGCAATACAAAAGCACCAATAATTCCGAAGAGCCAAACATATCTAATACGTCCTCCAACCTGCTTTCCATTTTCGAAATTGCTCCTTAAATGCCAATCTGCCATTGGAAAAAGGAATAATTGCGGATTAAATTCAGCAGTATCTTCGTTTAAGTCTTTTTTTACATTTTGAATCTTAGCCGAAACTTCGCTCATGTCTGAATTATCAGCAAGTTGGACAAACATTTGAAAAGAATTGTTTCCCCAGCTGTCCTCTGCCTCTTTGACCCATTCACTTAAAGTAATATATTTATCCCAGGGTATAATGTAATCTGTATCGTTGAAAGTGTTGTTGAAAGGAATATCCTTATAAACACCGGTAACCATTAAATCATACTGATTACTTGCCTTCACGATCTTTCCAATAGGGTCATCTTTACCAAAAAGAGCCTGGGCAGTAGATGCCGAGAGCATGATGGAGTTAATCTCCCGAAGACCATCCTTTTCTCCATTTAATATTTGCAGGTCTAATAGTTCGGGTGCCTCTCGCTGCATGTAATTCCCCGGCCTGGAAAGATTGGTCTCACCATATTTTAAATACAGATCGTTGGTCCATGAAGACATGATCAAATACTCAAAATTATCCCCATATCCATCTCTTAAAGCTTTTTCCAAAGGTCTTGGGATAGATGGCCCTGTTCCTGTCTCGCCATTAAAAGTCTGCGACTGAAAGACCTGCGCAATTCTATCCTTATCGGTAAAATAATCGTTATGGGATAACTCGTCTTTCATCCAAAGACTTATGATCAAGGCAACTCCCATCCCTAATGAGAGTCCCCCAATATTTATCATGGAATAGGCCTTGTTCTTAATAAGGTTTCTCCAGGCAATCTTTAAATAATTCTTTAACATGATTTGTGTTTTGATGATGAATAAACTCAGGCTAAGGGAATAATGCTATAACAAGGCGCCCACGGCTCTATTCTGACTTTCAGTAACAATCTGACCATCAAATAGATTCACAATCCGATGTGCAAAATGGGAATCATGGTCTGAATGCGTTACCATTACAATAGTGGTGCCTTCCTGATTTAGTTCTGTTAGCAGGTTCATTACCTCCAGGCCATTCTTGGAATCTAAATTACCTGTTGGTTCATCTGCCAAAATTAGTTTTGGATTAGTGACCACGGCCCTTGAAATAGCGACCCGTTGTTGTTGCCCGCCTGATAACTGCTGCGGAAAATGCTTTTCCCTATGTGCAATTTTCATCCGTTCCAATACAGCCATCACCTTTTTCCTGCGTTCACTTTTACTCATTTTCAGATAAATAAGTGGCAGTTCCACATTTTCATAAACTGTTAATTCATCAATAAGATTAAAGCTCTGAAATACAAAGCCTAGATTACCTTTACGCAATTGTGTGCGTTGTCTTTCTTTTAAGCCCGCTACTTCATGCCCGGCGAATTGATATCTGCCTTCTGTAGGGTTGTCCAACATTCCTACGATGTTCAGCAAGGTGGATTTACCACAACCTGAAGGCCCCATTATTGCTACAAATTCTCCCTCTTCTACATTGATGTTTACATTGTTTAAGGCAAGGGTCTCTACTTCTTCGGTTCTAAAACTCTTTTTTAAATTCTGGATCTGTATCATTTTTTGATTGTTTGTCATTTTATTTTAAACTTTGAGTTATTATTTTTTATAGTGATTCAAATTGATGCATTTTAAATGGCGTTTATTATTTGTTATGAACTTTTATTAAATCTTTTCTCCTAAACCAGTAGACGAGCATCATCAGAACCAACAAATAGAGAATAAACAACCAGAATGTATTCATACTACCGGTAAACTCTGGCAAAATAAGCAGATAATTAAATGCGGCATTAGCGCTGATATGAATCAGTATTGATGTAAGTACGCTTTTGGTATAGTAATATATCCAACTCATAAATAGTGTTCCTATAACAACCCATAATAAAAACACCAGGAAATGCATGTTCAAGGGAACACCTGTTTCAATAAGATATGCTGGAAAATGCCAGACCCCCCAGATCAAACCAAGTATTATGCTTGAATAAAAAACATTTAATTTCTTCATCAATCTGGGGAGTAAGAATCCCCTCCAGCCATATTCCTCTCCGATTGCAATCAATACTATTACAACAATCTGTGGTAGCAATTGAGTAGTTCTTAAACCAAATTTGGAAATATCGAAGCTTAAAGATGTAAGTATAGCTAGAGATACAAGGACAGGAATTCCAATCACTGAAAGGAGAAGCCATTTGAACGCTGTTTTCTTCACTGTTTGTTTAACGAACAATTCAAGAACACCTTTCTTCCCTTTTGTAATGGCAGTAAGAACCAATGCAACTAATGATGGTGTAAAAACAGCTAATATCGAGAGATTTGAATTATCTAATTTATACGAGATAAAACATATTAATGAACTCAGGGCTATTACAATAACCGAGAATATGATGATTTCCTTTTTTTCTATTGAACTATTAATTTTCATAATTGGCTATATTGGTCAAATAAGCATCCTCCCGTTTGTTATCTTTTTGAACTGTAAAATCTTCATATTTTAAAAGACTTGCCTACTGTTCTATTGTTACATTTATTTGTTCTTAGCTCTTTAATTATTTTAAGACCACCCTTTCTGCTTCGCCAAAATTGTCATAATTGCTGGTAATAACACTTTCACCATCCTGCAACCCATCCAGGACTTCATAGTACCTGGAGTTCTGTTTCCCAATCCGTATATCTCTTTTGATGGCCTCGCCTCCATCAGGGTTTACCACAAATATCCATTGTCCTCCTGTGCTTTGAAAAAAGCTTCCTTTGGGTAGAAGAAGGGCATCTGAAGACTCCCCCAACTGCAATTTAATGTTATAGCTCTGACCTGTTCTGATGGTTTCCGGTTTCTCCCCGCTGAAAACAAGGTCTACTTTAAATCTTCCGTTCCGTACTTCGGGATATACCTTTCTTAACCTTAGTGCATATTCATTGTTATTACGCTCCAGGATGGCGGTCAGATCCCTGGTAACCCTGTCTATGTAATGCTCATCAATCATAGCCTCAATTTTATAATCGGTCAGTACATTAATCTGTCCTATTCGTTCTCCTTGTGCAATGCTTTGCCCAATTTCAGCATCTAAAAATCCTAATTGACCATCTGCCGGGGCCCTAACATTTAATTGGTCTATTCTTTCATATACCATGGACAAAGTTTGTTGCATGCGAGCCATATCGGTATCCAAACCAGCTAAAGAAGTCTTTCTTAACTCATCATCCCGTACCGTTTGCAGCTTTATAATATCATATTGCCTTTGGGAAAGCTCATAATTTTCCTTAGCGGTGAGGTAGTCCTCACTTGATATTAATTCTTCCTTGTACAAGGCCTCGTTCTGCGCAAAATTTCTTTTTAAACGTTGCAACTCATATTCAGCAGTCGCGAGAGATTTCTTCCCCTCCACCTGTCTGGTGTCGAAAGCCAGTTTAGTGGAACGAAGATCATTTTGTTTTAAAGCCAGGTTACTTTCACTAGCCAAAATTTGTTCATACAAACCTCTATTCTCTAATTTCAATATAATATCGCCCTTTTTAACCGTTGCTCCTTCTTCAATCAATTTTTCAGTCACACGCCCGCCCTCATAGGCATCCATATAAATAGTTGCAATTGGCGCTACATTTCCATTAATGGTAATATAATCATCGAACTTGCCCTGTGTAACCTCAGCTATGGATAACTTTTCCTTTTCAGTTCTAAAGGTGGATACCTGAGTGCCAAATAGCAATTTCCATCCCGTAAAAAGCAATAGCAAGCCCAATGCGATGTAGCCATAATGCTTGGGTCGTAATCCTTTTTTCTTCTCCAGTTTTATATCCATGTTATTCTAATTATTTTGATTGATATTAAATACAGGCAATCCATTGTAAAAATCCAAAGTGCTTTTGTTTAAATAAAAGCGCAGAAGAACTTGCAAATTTTCGTTCTGGGCTGTAGCAAAAAGATTCTTAGCCTGTGTTAGATCCAGAACACTAACCAATCCTTTGTCATAACTTTTCTGGGCTATTGTAAATGCTAATTCCTGTGCCTGTACTTTTTTTGCACTTTGAGCTTTCTCAACCTCCAGCGAAGTATAATCCTGAATGAGTTGTTGAATAACAAGATACAACTGCTGTTCCTGAAGATCCAGGTTGTTATCTGCCCTAAGGATTTCTATCTTTTGTTGCTTTACTCTGGAACGTGCAGACCATCCATTAAAAATGGGTATATTAAGGGCGAGTCCAACATATTTGGATGCATTATTTTTAATCTGTTCACGGAATGGAATTACAATTCCGGCATCATTTATAAACGTTTCAAAATAACCGGTACCATATCCTGCCACCAAAGAAAGGGAAGGATAAAGGTTTCCTCTTGCCACAGCTAACTGTTTCCTGGCGGCTACTGCCCTTAATTTCTCTGCCTTAATTATGGGTATGAAACTCATGGCATTGTTGTATACTGAATCTTGTTGAACCACAGTAACCCCAAGTTCAGTTCCTACCTTATCTCTAAAAAAGGGTTCAAGAAAAATAGTTGATTCCCCTATAAGATTCATTTCCTGAATTAATTGCAGCTGCGCTTTCTGAAAATTATTTTCACTCTGAGTCAGTGCCAGTTCATCTGTTAACAAAAGTGATTCTGCCTCATATACATCTGCTCCCGCTTTTAGTCCCAGTTCGACTTGTCTTTTAACCAAATTAAAATTATCTCTTGAGATTTGCAGTTGTTCTTGTGATATGACCAATAAACCCTCAAAGAACTTGATGTCGTAATAGGCCTTCATGACCCTAAATGCCAATAGAAATTTTTGCTGCTCTACATCTTCCAGGGAGGCATTATAAATCAATTTCGAAGCCCGTATAGAGTTTATTTTTTGAAAACCCTGAAACAAATCTATGCTTGCTGTTAGGGAATAGTTGTTCGCAAAAAAATCTGAATTAACAATAATGTTACTATTTGGATCTGCTGCACGTCCAAAACTTTGGAAATAATCAGTGTAGCCATTTATTGATGGTAACAAGTCCCGTTTAGACTGTTTGAAAGTTTCTTCATTTGAAAACTCTGTATATTCAAAATCATTAAGGGAGAGGTTATGCTCTATAGCATAAGATACACATTTGTCCAAAGACCAGGTTTCCTGCGCAAATGCCTGCCATGAAACTGTCAAAAAAAATAAAACTATTACACTAAACTTCAAGTTCATATAGTATTGGTATGTCCTTTTTATAGCCACAGTTGTGCCAAAATTCTAATGTGTTGCTAATCAAGTAGTTTTAGGTTTGTCTATTCGGAGCAAGTTTATATATCGTAAAATATTTATACAGTATTTGTCCATTTTTTGGACACTCCTGTTTTAATTTAATTTTGAAATCGTAGCTTTAAACCGTTGAATTAAAAATTTGATTTGTGCTCGACGGAAAAATTTTAGTGATAGATGATAACAAAAGTGTTTTGAGCGCTTTGGAAATCTTGCTGCAGTTTGAGTTTAAAACGGTGGACAGTATTTCCAATCCGAATCAAATCTCTACATTTCCTAATTTAAAGCATTTTGATATTATTCTTTTAGACATGAACTTCTCCGCCGGTGTTAATACAGGTAATGAGGGAATTTATTGGTTAAAAGAAATCAAAAAAATTGCCCCGGCTACTTCAGTAATCATGATGACAGCCTATGGTGCTGTAGAATTGGCAGTAAAAGCTCTTAAAGAAGGGGCAACCGATTTTATCCTCAAACCCTGGAACAATGATAAGTTAATAACAACTTTAAAAACCGCCTATTCTTTGCGCAAATCGCAGAAGGAAGTCGAACAACTTAAAGAGAAGGAGAGTAGTTTAAAACAGCTCATCAACCAAAATAAAAATTATATAATTGGCAATTCCAAAGCACTTAACGCTGTCCTGAATCTGGCCCGGAAAGTGGCAAAAACCGATGTTAATGTCTTAATTACAGGTGAAAATGGCACCGGTAAAGAATTAATTGCACGTGAATTGCATCGTATTTCAGAAAGGAAAAATGAAGTTTTTATCGCAGTCGACATGGGCTCCATTTCCGAATCCCTTTTTGAAAGTGAACTATTTGGTCATGTAAAAGGATCTTTTACGGACGCGAAGGAGAATAGGGCTGGTAAGTTTGAAGCTGCAGACGGCGGCACACTATTCTTAGATGAAATTGGAAATTTGTCTCTACAAACCCAGGCCAAACTTTTATCTGCCATTCAAAATAAGCTTATTGTCAGGGTAGGGTCTAACAAACCCATTTCAGTAGACATTCGGTTAATATGCGCTACCAACTGTGATTTGGATAAAATGGTTAGTGAAGGTCTCTTCAGAGAAGATTTGTTATACCGTATTAATACTATTCGGATGGAAATTCCACCGCTGAGGGAAAGGGAAAACGATGTTTTAATTCTGGCCGAATTTTACCTGAAAAGATATGCGACCAAATATGGCAAACAAGGTTTGCGAATAAACCAGGCTGCTTATGATAATTTCCTATCCCACAAGTGGCCGGGAAATATTCGTGAGTTGGTACATACTATTGAAAGGGCAGTGATATTAGCGGATGGCAACGTTTTGAAGCCTACAGATTTTCTCCTGAATGAGAAGACAGAGATTACTAATGACAGCGGGCCCGACACTTTGGAAGAAATGGAACAACTGATGATAAGCAAGGCACTTCATCAAAACGATGGGAATTATAGTGCGGCAGCAGAACAGTTAGGTATTTCAAGGCAAACACTATACAACAAAATGAAAAAAAGAAATATGTAATGGTAAGCAGGAACATTTATTTTCAGTTGGTTGTGCGGATTTGCCTTATTTGCCTTACAGCCTTGCTCATGGCCTTTTTATTTTTCTCAGATCGCTATATTTTAGCGGGTTTGATCCTGGTTTTGCTGATAGTTCAGACGGTTTCAATGATTAATTATACCAACCATACCAATCGAAAAATTGCCTATTTTTTTGATGCTATAAAGAATGAAGATTTTACACTTCGGTTTCCTGAAAAATTGAGTTTAAAATCACTGGAAGAATTAAACCACAGCCTCAACATGCTGAATTCCATGATACAGGATATCCATATTAAAAAACAAATCCAGGAACAGTATTATCAGGAAATTATAAGACAGTCAGATATTGGTATTATGACAATAAATAATAAAGGGCATATCCTTTTTGCCAATAAAAAAATTGAAGAGCTTTTAAGTTACAGGCCCCTGAACCATATTAAACAACTGACTCAGGTAGATCCTGATCTTTATAATTTGTTCTCAAAATTAAAACCTTTTGAGCGAAAACTGGTCCAACTATCCAATGAAAGGGAGAAAAAACAGCTGGCTTTAAAATCAACTGCCTTGACCTTAAATGAAAAAGAACTTCTTTTGGTTGTAGCACAGGACATTCATCAGGAACTGGATGAGAAAGAGACAGATTCGTGGGTGCGTCTTATTAGAGTTCTTACCCATGAGATTATGAATACGATTACCCCAATCACTTCTATTTCGGAATCCATTTTAAAATATTATAAATCAGAAAACGAGCTATTAAGCCTGGAAGAATTTGATGAGGATCACATTAAAAATACGGTCAGGGGTCTTGAAGTTATCAAAGAACAGGGTGGGGATTTAATGCAATTTGTGCAATCGTACAGAAGTTTTCTCAATGTACCTCCGCCTGACAAGGCCCTCGTTCCTGCCCACAAAATGTTGGATAAAGTAAAGGTCCTATTGGAACAAGAGAGTCAAAATGGAAGTATTGTGATACAGACCGTTATAAACCCGGAGGAAATGGAACTATATATTGATGAAAAACAAATTTCACAGGTGTTGGTCAATTTAGGTAAAAATGCTGCCCAGTCTCTTGGGAATCAGGAAAACGGTCTTATTAAAATTACGACAGGAACGAATAAAAAAGGAACCAAGTACATAGAAGTATGGGACAATGGTCCTGGCATTCCCCCCGAATTAATAGATGAAATTTTTGTCCCTTTTTTTACTACTAAAAATTCAGGGACTGGCATTGGGCTGAGTCTTTCCAGACAAATTATGCATTTACACGGGGGCAACTTAAAAGTACACTCTGTGCAGTCTGATTATACCTCTTTTGAGTTGTCTTTTTGAGAATTATTCTTAGAACATTTTAACAGAATGTGCTGTTGGGTTTATTAATAAGAATTAAGGTGTAATGCAGCTTTATATAATAATTCTTAGTATTAGGTTAACCAGGCCCTACTTCCGCATGATCAAATTCTTTTATATATTTAGGCAATTCAGGGATAGCCCGTTATGACCAAAAGAATAAGAATTCTTATTATCTGTTGCCTTTGCCTGAGCGCTTGCCAGACGAAAAAAACAGACCTTAAAGAGGCTACGATAAGCAGGGATTTTGATGAAATTGTGGCAGACGGTAAACTTAAGGTGTTGATTGCCTATAGTGCCACGAGTTACTTTTTGTATCGCGGACAAACCATGGGCTATGAGTATGACTTGCTAAAGCGTCTTGCCAAACAATTAAACCTGGAACTGGAATTAAAGGTGTCCAGGAATCTGGATGAGATGTTGGATGAACTAAAAAATGGTAACGTAGACCTTGTGGCGCACGGACTGGCTATTACACAAGAGAGAAAGAAGAAAGTGGCTTTTACCAGTTATTTATATCTTACAAAACAGGTATTGGTGCAAAGAAAGCCCGACAATTGGCGTCAATTAACTGTTGACAATATAAAGGCATCCATTATCCAGGATCCTATTGAACTTATAGGAGATACTGTAAGTGTAAGAGCAAATTCATCCTATTTCAAGCGAATGATTAATTTATCCAAGGAAATTGGAGGTAACATCATTATAGATTCTCTTGAAGGTGGTCTCTCCACTGATGAAATAATTAAGCAAGTGGTAGATAAAAAGATAAAATATACTGTCGCCGATGGTAATCTGGCGAGGATCAATGCCTCACATTACCCCATTTTAGACGTAAGTATCCCGGTGAGCTTTTCGCAGCGCATTTCCTGGGCAGTCAGAAAAAATTCTCCTGTATTACTGCAGGAAATAAATAAATGGATCGAAGAAGAAAAAAAGGGCTCTGATTATTATGTTATCTACAATAAGTATTTTGAAAATAAAAGGAGCTTTAAGAGGCGGGCGAAAAGTGAATTTTACAGTCTTAATAATAATCAGATCAGCGCCTACGATACGCTCATAAAAGAACATGCCAAGGAGTTGGGGTGGGATTGGCGCTTACTGGCTTCTTTAATCTATCAGGAATCTCAATTTCAACCCAAGGATACCTCCTGGGCAGGTGCTAAAGGTTTAATGCAGATGATGCCATCAACAGCAAAAGAGCTCGGAATTAAGGACAGGGAAAACCCTGAGGAAAGTTTACATGGAGGGACTGCCTACCTGGAACGATTATATAAAAATTTTGAACCCGTTACGGATTCCGTGCAACGCATTAAGTTTACTATGGCTTCCTATAATTGCGGATATCAGCATGTTAAGGATGCCCAAAGTCTGGCAGAATTTCGTGGACTTGATAAATACACCTGGGATGGTAATGTAGATAAAATGATACTTGCGCTCAGTAACCCTGAAAACTACAACAATGAAGTAGTCCAATACGGATATGTGCGTGGAACTGAAACCTATGATTATGTTTCGGAGATCTTCAAACGTTATACTTTGTATAGTACTTTAATAAACTAATCCTGCAATTTCGGTAACATATTGTGTTGTATTTACTGGCCTTTCTTGTCTTATTCCTCATATTGGTATAAATCGGCCAGTTTATAGATCAGAAAATTAATGATGTCCTCATCACTTTCTCCATTGAGATACATTGTAAATGCGGAAGCAGCCTGCTCCTCTTTAAAAAATTCCAAATCATCTGAGCCATAATCACTAAAGGCATTCCAGGACCTTAGGCCCTCGAGTATCTCCCTGTGGGCAATATATCTTCTCTTTGCAAGCTCCAAATCATTTCTAAAACTTTTATTATTACGATTACCAATTTCTCCCTTTTGAGAATCTAATCTTAGAAATTCTTGTTCAATACGATAATCTGCTGCTTCTGCCTCTGCTATTATCTTAAAATATGCCCGGGAAATTAAGGAACTATACTTTTCCTCAAAATAAGCATACTTAACGGTTTCCGAATAACTATCCCCTTCCAGAATTCCGGTATCTTCTGCGCTTGAATAATACTCTTTAGTTTCATTCGCTGCCAAAAACTCATCTTTTTCCAAAGATCTGTTCCACGCTTCAGATTTTATGGTTTCCTTCCATATTTTCCTGTATTCTCGTTTAAAATTAGTCTGTGATGAGGTACATCCTTCAACTAAAAAAACTAAAAGAAGAAAGCCAAACACCCGAACAACGCTATGAACTCCTGCTTTTCTCATAATAGGGTAAAAACTATTTATGCAAGAGCAGATTTATGAGAATGCATGATAAGGAAAAGGGGAAGGCTATAAACCTTTGGCAATATAAGAAAGAATTACCGTCTCTCATATTAAAATTAAGCCAAGAAGACACATAAAATAGATTACATACCCAATGGCTTAAATGATAGTTGCATTTCGCAAAATGCAAATAAGATAAACGACCATAATTCTAAGAAGAGTAACTTGTGTTGTCAGGCTACTTGGAGTTTGGGCTTATTAACATAGTACATTTTCATCATACCCTTATTTTTAACTTTCATTTTACCTCTGTATTCGCATTCAAATTCATCTTTTATCAGTTCATAGGTGTTTTCAGAGATATTAATTTTGCCAGTCTCTGAATTGGTTTCCATACGGGCAGCAACATTTACAGTATCTCCCCATATATCATAGGCAAATTTTTGGGTGCCCACTACGCCTGCTACTACCGGGCCGGTATTAATGCCAATACGGATCTCATAAGGCATAATATTGTCTTGATCATTAATTTTGACTTCTTCAGTGATCTGGATTATTTCAAAAGCAGCATGCACCATTCTGATTGCATGATCTTCTGTATTCAAATGTAAGCCTCCGGTGCACATATAGGCATCCCCCATGGTTTTGATTTTTTCCAATCCGTGTTTCTCCATAACTTCATCAAACCTGGAAAAGTAATAATCTACGCTTCTAACTAGATTTTCCGGACTTAAGTCTGCCGAGGACCTTGTAAAATCTTTGAAATCTGTAAATAAGACTGTGATCGATTCAAATTTTTTGGCTTCTACCTGTCCTGTTTCTTTAAGTTCCTGGGCTGTTTCTTTAGGAAGGATATTGAGTAACAGGCTATCCGACCTGTTTTTTTCCTCCTCAATGATAGTATTGGTTTCCTTTACAAAACTATAGCGCCTGTAGAGAAAGAAAAGAAGTACAAAGATGAAAACCAGGGCCAGGATAGTTGCATAAATTATAATCCTTTGTCTTTTATCCTTTAAAAGTTGGATTTCTGACTCTTTCTGCAACAGATCCACTTCAGTTTGAGCCTGTGAAACTTCAAAATCTGCCCGTAAATTGGCCATTTCACGCACTTTTTCAATATTGTTTACACTGTCCCTATATGTGATATAATTCTGGAAATATTTAAGGGCTTCTGAGGTATTTCCTCTCTTCTCATAGAGTTCTGAAAGCTTTAGATAGGCATCCCCTATCTGTTCCTTGAGTCCATGTTGTTTTGCCAGGTCCAAACTTTTTTGGGCAAAACCAAAGGCCGAAGGCCAATCACCTTTATCCGCATAGATGTCGGACATAAAGGTAAGATATACACTAATAGGATAATTATCGCCTAGTTCCTCCAACATTACAGTTGCCTGGTTTATGTTTTTTTCGGCCAATTCATTTTCTCCTTTTAAGGCATAAGCAAGGCCAACATTACCCAGGTTGTATGCAATTCCAGTTTTATAGCCCAGGGCTCTATAAATATCTCCGGATTGTTTGAAAAATAATAAAGCTGAATCGGGCTTGGCCAATTTCAGGTTGTAGAGATCTCCTAAATTTTCTAGCACCGCTGCAAAGTTGGTAGAATCATTTTCTGCCTTAAGAATAGGAATAGCGTTCTGATAGTTGAAGATTGCTTTCTGATCATCACCCCTACGGGCATACAATATGCCAATGTTTAAATATAAAATTCCCAAATCCCCCTTATTTTTCTGTTTATCGGCAATTTTCACACCTGCTAAGAAACTTTCCAATGCATGACTGTGATCCCCTTTAAGCCTAAAGGCACTTCCCCTTTCCTGATATGCCTCAATGATGCGTTCAGTAGAATCTGTAGCTTTAGCCCTACGCAGAAGTTCATCACCGTATTGCAGTTTCTTTTCTGGATCGGAATGAAATTCGGCAAGATCAGACAACAATTGTAATCGGTCCTTTTCTGCAAAGCGTCCTGAATGGTATATCAATTCGAGGCTATCAGCAATAACCTGATTCTGCCCATAAATGGAAATGGCAAAAAAACAAAAAAAGCCCAGTGTTAAGCAGGCTTTAATTTTGAATAATCTTATTCTAAAAAAACGGGTTGACATCAGACTTGGCAAACAGTTAATAATTTATTTTTTTTTATGCCCCTGGACCTCAGGATCAATTTTAAATATTTCCCCTTTGCCCGATACGGTAAACCTCAAAATATATTCTTCTTTTATATACGCTTCTCCTTTACCAGGCCCTAATGTAACTTTTCCTCTAACCAATTCGTCACTACCCTTTATATTAACAGGATCTCCATTTACCTTTATAGGTTTAAAGGGCTTTAGTTCAAAAATTTCTTTATCTTCTTTGTGTTCTATGGAGGTGATCTTGACAATATGATCAGGATTTCTAGTAGACTGTCCCCGCCAGATAATCAGGTCTCCCTTTCTTACAAGTGTTGTGTAATCTTTGTTGGTAATCCCCGTAGGTTGCCCAAAATGAACATGGTCATTTACGTTTTCGTTTGTTATATTAGCCGTGGTGTCGACATAAAGGGTTACTACATGCAATTGGTTTTTGCATCCTATAAAGCTTATTACTGCCAGTAAAATTAAAATTTGATTAGTTGTTTTCATAATAGTGTTCTTTTGTTGATTAATTAAATGAAAATTATTCAGTTTTCTGATCAGATCTCAAAGTACCTGAATTTCGGGAACTATCGTGATTACTTTTCCAACTTCAATTGTCTTATATCACATGGGTCAAAACGCCATCCTTAATATAATGAATTTAAGCAACTTGGTAAAATTATCGTGGATGAATCTGCACTTTTATTGTCTGAAAGTAGTATTTTTCTTATTCGTAGAATTTCAGATTTTCATACAATTAGATTTAATATTTCTTTCAAAAGTTCGGCTGCGTCTTATCAAACCTCTATTTCTTGCCCCTGAACAGCCAGTTCAATGGGGAAATCATAGGTATGGGTGCTAATAAATTTTTTAAATTTTTGGGATCTGTCTGTATCCGTTTGTGCCGGGTCGTGATGAAACATTATCAAACGTTTAGCCCTGGCTCTCTCCGATAATTCGGCGGCAATTTCCATGGAACAATGACCCCAACCCACTTTGTTTTTATATTCCTCCCGACTGTATTGGGAATCGTGTACGAGTAAATCTGTATTGCTGCAGAGATCAAATCCGGAAATCCAATTATCCTCCTTAAATAAATACGGATTACCTAACATGGGCTCATGGTCAGGGATATAAGCAACGGATTTGGATTCAAGCTCAATTCTAAAACCCACAGTTGGGCCGGGATGACAAACAAATTTGGAAGTGATTCTAAACTTCCCAAGCCGAAATGGCTCATTTGGCAATTCGTGTATGACCAATTTACTCGGGATATCCCTTAGTACAACCGGGAAAAGAGGTGGAGACAAAAAACTGTTCAACCTATCTTTTAAAGGATAAGAACTTCCGCCGGGACCCCAAATATGAATCTCTTTATTAGGATCAAAAATGGGTTTAAAAAAACCCAACCCCTGAATATGATCCATATGTAGGTGAGTTAGCAGGATATCTATCCGATCTGAGGTATGATAGCTGTCAAAATCTATATTCAAAATCCCCGTACCAGCATCCAGTATTAGCCTTTCGTTCTCCTCTATGATTTCAATACAGGGGGTATTGCCTCCAAGTTTTTGTGTCTCTTTAGAGGAAGTGGGATATGCCCCGCGGGTTCCATGTAGTTTAATTCTCATACCTTGAGATCATTATCCCAAAAAATAGCCAAGGCCCCGGCAAACTCTTTAGATCTTCCAATGATAGGGATGGAAGTAACGGAGATTTTAAAAGACTTACCTTCCAGACTTTTTATCCAGAAAGTCTTATGAGCGGGTACATGCGTTTTTATTGTGCTAACAAGCGGAAGCTCTTCCGGGGGAATTTCATTCCCGTTTTTGTCATGCGGTTGAAATGCGTTACCCCAGTCGCCCACTCTCATTTCCCCTGTATCCTGAAAACGCTGGCCCAGAATTTGTTCCGCGGGTTCGTTATAAAATATAAGGGTCCCCTCAGGATCTACTATAAAAACCGGGACGGTAAGACAATCTGCCAATTGCCTGCTTAAAATAATTTCAATTTCGTGTGCTGACATAGACAGACAAGTTTTACAGGAGAACTCTCTTAAATATATAAAAAATAAATCGATTTTGTTCTATATAGCGCGCTAGAATAGGTTGTTCTTAATTTACTATTACGCACAAAAAAGGAATCATTACAAGATAGTAATTTCATGATTTTATCACTAAGTAAAAACCATAGAAAGTTTATGGCTTCTGTATATTTTTTTCACTTGCCCCAGTAACTTTGTATAACAAATCTATACCTTAGTAAGAACAAAAAACCGCTTCCTAATTACAATCAGTCCCTGGTATAATTTTGTCAAGCTTAGGACATTGATTGGATTCATTTCCTCCAGTTTATTTCAAATAACACTACCTTTAATTTTAAATGGAAGCCTCAAGCAATTTTCTTAAAAGATCAGGGTTTTTAACCCTTCTGATGATTTTTGTGCTTTGTTGCTCAAAGGAAGTGAACATACCAGAGCCAGTGCAAGCTTATGAACCACATACTTCCAAGATTAGGGAAATTCTATTTATCGGCAACAGTTTCACCTCTTTCAATCTGGGAATTTCATATCACTTAAATCTTTACCTGGCTAATGATTCGTTGTCCTATAAGCCTTTGATTCAAGAAGCTGCGTTCAGCGGTTATAGTTTAGCTGTGCATTTGACAAATGAACAGACTCTGGCAAAATTAAATGAACGCTCCTGGGATGTTATTATACTACAAGAAAATACAGACATTGCCGTAAATGATACTATGGCAACTTTAGAATCTATAAAAGCATTTCAAGAGTTAGTGGGCAATAAAGGAACCTTAATTTACCTTTTAATGTCCTGGCCTTATAAGGACCAGCCAGAAATGCTTATTCCAATAATAAAGACTTTTGAAGAGGGATCTCAAGCTATCGGAGCAACTATTATTCCTGTAGGGGAAGTTTGGACGGCAATAAATCAGGATGGAAACCCCAATATCGATTTATATAATGCTGATGGCATGCATCCATCTTTACAGGGTACTTTTTTGGCGGCGTCAATGTGCTACTCGCATATCTATAATCAAAATCCTTCTGAAAATCCATATTTGGCTGGCCTGGAAAATACCACCGCACTTTATCTTAAACAAAAAGCTAATTAATTTAATACTCCTGTACCATATTCGTCTTTGAGTGTCTCATATAATTCACCAAATTATTTTCATGGGGTATCAATATAAAGCACAACTACAGAGGCATAGGGTCCTCTATCTTTTAAATCTTATATGTATCTTCGACATACTAAAATTTAATCCTTATAACATAGCTGCACCTGGCAGAAAATTATACACCTTAAAAATTTGATATGGCAATGACAAAAAATATCGTATTGCTTTTTACTCTTATCCTTTTTCATAATTTATCTTATACTCAAACCCAACCATGGCAGGGAAAATTTGAGCCCATTGATAATATGATCTCGCCACCCAACAGCTACAGAACCGCAAGTGGGGCTCCGGGAAAAGCTTATTGGCAGCAGCGTGCCGATTACAAGATAAAGGCGACTTTAGATGAATCAAATAATACAATCACGGGAGAAGAAACTATTACTTACTACAATAATTCCCCTGATGATTTAAGCTATATATGGATTCAATTGGAGCAGAATGTAAACAGAAAAGGAAATGAAGATTTTGGTTCCTTTTACAATGATATAAAAGACTCTATAAATGCACGCCAGATGCAGTTTCTTACCAGAGCTATTGACTTTCCTGCAGGCTATTCTATTAAATACATAAAGGATGTTAACGGTAACTCTATGAAATCATTGGTTAATAATACCATGATGAAAGTATTGCTAACAGAACCCCTTAAATCTGGTTCATCTTTAAGTTTTTCTATTGCATGGTCCTACCCAATTACAGACAGGAGCATGTATTTTTTATCAAGAGAAGGTTATGAATATTTCCCTGAAGATGATAATACTGTTTACCTTATTGCCCATTGGTTTCCCAGAATGGCAGTTTACAATGATACCGAAGGCTGGCAAAATAAACAGTTTCAAAGACTTGGGGAATTTGCATTAGAATTTGGAGATTATAGTATTGAAATAACTGTTCCCGAAGATCATATAATTGCATCAACCGGTATTTTACAAAATAGCAGTGATGTACTTACCAAGACACAACAAAATAGATTGAATGAAGCACGTGGGTCTTTTGATAAACCCGTAATGATTGTCACTAAAGATGAGGCTGAAAATAACGAAAAAACTAAATCCGCCAAACAGAAAACCTGGAAATTCAAAGCTTCTAACGTTCGCGACTTTGCTTTCGCATCATCTCGTAAATTCCTTTGGGATGCACAAGCTGTAAAGTTGTCAAGTAATACAGTTATGGCTATGTCTTTTTATCCTAAAGAGGGGTTGCCTGTGTGGAAGGAAGAATCTACAAAAGCAATAAAAAATGCGCTCGAAGTGTATTCTGATGCTACCTTTGATTACCCTTATCCGGTGGCCATTTCAGTGAACACCTCCAATATAGGTATGGAATTTCCCATGATTAGTTTTAATGGCGGCAGACCTAAAAATGGCAAGATCAGTAATGCTGCAAAACAGGGTATGATTGGTACAATTGTTCATGAAGTGGGTCATAATTGGTTTCCCATGATTGTGAGTTCTGATGAGCGTAAATGGATGTGGATGGATGAAGGTTTAAACACATTCCTTCATCAAAGAACTGTTGCAGAAAGATACCCTGGATTTAGAAGTACAACACCAAAAAGTATTGTGCCTTTTATGAGTGGTGATAAAAATATTTTGCGCCCTATTATGACAACATCCGATAGCGAATTACTGACTCAGTTCGGAAATAATTTTTATATGAAACCTACGGTTGGATTGCAGATGCTAAGAAACTCAATTGTTGGACGCGAGTTGTTTGACCAGGCATTTAAAGAATATGCCAATCGCTGGAAATATAAACATCCAAATCCTGCAGATTTTTTTAGAACACTGGAAGATGCAAGTGCAGTAGACTTAGACTGGTTTTACAGAGGATGGTTTTTTACAACAGATAATGTTGATATGGAACTCACTGATGTAAAATGGTTTAAAGTAAATGAAGAAGAGTTCAATAATAAGGATCAGAAAAAGACCGTCAAATTAAAGATTGAAGGTGAAAACTCCGGTGGAAAAGCAAAGGATTTTTCAAGCGGTCCCGAAGCCATAACTATGACCTCAACCCCTGATGGAAGCTATGGTGGGTTTTTATCTAGAATAGATGAGCCCGAACTTCGCAAACAGCTTTCAGGTAAAAATATTTATGAAATTACTATTAAAAATATAGGTGGATTGGTAATGCCTGTTACCATAGAATGGATATTTACTGATGGATCTAATGAGATTGATACGTTGCCAGCTGAAGTTTGGCGTAGGAACGAATACGAAATTAAAAAGACTTTTTTAAAAGAAAAAGAAGTTTCAAAAGTGAATTTAGACCCTAATTTTGAGTTTGCCGATACGGATATGAAAAACAATACCTTTCCTAAAGTAGAGACTCCATCAGAATTTGACGCTTTTAAAGCAAAGAAGACTAATAATTAGTGTTAACAGAAGTAAATAAACCCATTTACAAGGAGTGAAAAGCACAAAAAAACAGCCCGATAGGCTGTTTTTTTCATTCTAATCACTCTAAGATGTGATTAAACAGAATTCTTAGGAGTTGTCTTGAATCGTGGCTTTAGGTGCATTTTTTTTGACTGATGCAATCCCATTTGCCATAGAGGAAGCAGACGCATACATCTGACTATCACCTATCACCTGACCGTTAGACGCTTTTAAACTGAAATAAGGGCGTCCGTCCTTTGCCTTTTTCTTGTCGAACATTTTATCATTTTGTGAGTTTTTTCTAACGGATTCTATCCCGTTATCACATGCAGATTTAGAATTATAAGCTTCACTGCTTAGAATTACCTGTCCGTTTGATGCTTTAAGATTGAATCTTAGCTTTCCGGCTTTGTCTTTTTTAACTTCAAATTTTCCCATGGGTATATTTTATTCTGTTAATAATCGTAATATACAAAGATATTCAATAACCGTTTTACTTTTTCAAAAACGGCCATATTTCATTTAGTTTTTACATAAATAAGTTATCCTTCTTTTTATTTTTAAATTAATGCATTAGAACCCCAACTTCACATCCTGTGTCAATGAATTTAAATATTTATCCTTATTCAACCGATATATATTTGGTGGCCTGTTTTTGGTTTTTTGATTATAATTCCTATTGTTTTAATGATGCTTTGCTAAAGATATATTCGGGGATCTCTACATCGAACTCCATGCTTGTAACTATAAAATCGGTGCCTTTACCATCTTTCAACATATCTTTAAAGTTCATCTTCATGGGATACCAATGACCATCTATCTTTTGAACATTCTCCAAAATCACCCGTTTTAACAACTGCCCGCTTTTGGCGTACATTTCCTGTTTTAGAGGAACAAACCGTTCCTGGTCTACCCACATTTTTTGCTTTTCATAGGTTACATTTTCTACCTTGGCATTGAGTTCCATGACCCAGACTTTTCGGTCATTAATGCTTTCCTCGCCCGTAACTTTTGCATTGTACATCCTGTTTAACCTACGATCCTCCATAGCATCTTCGTAAGACATATCGGAGCCCATGACCGATTGCCTCAGCATGTGGCCGGAAAGCTGTATGGTACGGTCTGTGGAAGGGGAATAGATCCATAATCTATCTTCCAGTTTCAGCATTTTAGTGCCTTTTTCCCTTGCCGGTGACAAATACTCGGTAAAAGCTGTTATCTCACCCCTGGCATAGCCCTTAGAAGTAATGGTTCTGCTGTTCCGCTTTCCATTGATCACCATCTGTGATTCTGATATGCTGGTTTTCGCAATCATATTGTCGTCCACTTTTTGGAGAATACTCTCAGGGCTCGGGGCCTTTTCCTGTGCCAGAGTTATGGCTGGCACCAGGAGAAAATAAATCATTTTATACATGAAAACATATTTTATATTAAATCTATTTTTTAACTATACAAAAACTATACCTCCATTTCCTTGAACAAGGTAGCTGTCTCTCGTTTGTAAATTCCTATTCCCGACAGCAGTGTGCCTAAAACCATTGCGAACAGGCCCGGTATAAAACCGATATAGAACAAGGATGGGGTTACCTTGGCTCGGATGACTGAGGGCATCATCATAGTGGAGTTGCTTAGGTACTCCCCAATATCAATGCCTACTACCTGTAAATAATAGGTTGCACCTATCCCAATTACAGAGCCTATTACAGATCCGATGATCCCGATTAGTACAGACTCATAGAACAAGCTGCGGTATATATGGCCTTTTGATTCGCCCAGGGCGAGCCTTATACCAAATTCCTGATACCTGCGTAACCCGCCTAACAGGCCTGTATTCCATAGTACTATTGACATGGCGAAAACAAAGATGCCTACAAAAAGGACGGAAAAAACATTCACATAATCCAGATAGCCCGCCAAATTGTTCTGTGCCTTTAAGGGTTGCATCACAGGGGCATATTCATCCGTGCTGTTCGCATATTTTAAATTAAATGTATTACTAATCTGGTGTGCTTTATCATCATCATAGACCTCATCGTTCAGAAACCCCAGGATTTCGCCTGCACCGTTTTCCATATCCATCATCTGCTGGGCATCACCAATATCGATAATGATGGCGCCCTTGTCCATGGCCGCTGTACCGAAGCGGACAGTGCCCGTAACGGTAAAGTTTTCGAAAGACATTGCACCGTTCATTGTAGAGCCAATATAGGTAATCTCATCTCCGACTTTCAGATCTAACTTCTGTGCAAAATCATGGCCTATCAAAGCTTCTCCAGTCTCTGAAGGTATTTTTCCTGATACCAATGAATTGGCAATGTTTAGCCGTTCAACTTCCCCGCTATTTTCTGAGAATAATTCCAGCGCCATGCCCATGGCCGGGCCCTGGCCTTTGGTTTCACCGGAGGCATCCGGGGCATCCATTAATCCGCCGAAACGAATTCGCTTTACCCATTTCATTTGTGGGATTTGTGCACTCAATGATTGCATTAAAGTATCGACTCCCAACAGCGCTAAGTCATTAGGCAATTGATCCTTGTTCTCTGCATATGCCTTTGACATCACCTTTACGTGCCCTGTATCAAA
The DNA here is from genome assembly GCF_039969275.1 of Eudoraea sp. Classification (GTDB taxonomy): domain Bacteria; phylum Bacteroidota; class Bacteroidia; order Flavobacteriales; family Flavobacteriaceae; genus Eudoraea. The sequence goes on along the minus strand of NZ_JBDVOC010000009.1, from coordinate 83,178 downwards.
ACGGGCATTCTGATCTATAATATCGCCCATGGCCCCTTTCAGGTAGCCGCTGAGCAATACGGTTAGGGCTACGCCAATGGTGATGATTATAATTGGCAAAATACTTCGATTCTTGTCTCCTAAAATTCCTTTTAACAAAAATTGTATCATTGTAATTTTCCTTTTAATGCGTCAACAGGATCCATTTTGGATATCTTTCTGGCGGGTAAAAAGCTCACAAGCGTTGCCAAAGAGACCAACATAAAAACGGTACCAAAAAATAATTGTGGGCTATAGGCCGGATAAATAATGTCTGCCATGGGAAACCCCATCTCGTCTGTCCCTTTCGGCATGCTAATGCCGTTCATTGCAGTGGGAACAAAGAGGCCCAAACCTAAAATTCCCCCAACTAAAATGGCCAGAATACTGTACATACTGCCTTCAAAAGTGAAGATACCCGCCACTTTGGCCCGCGTCATTCCCAGAGAAATCAAGGTTCCAATTTCCTTTTGCCTCCTGAAAACAGAAAGTACCTGTGTATCGAATATTGCCAATAATGCAATGAACAAAAGTATCCCATAGATGAAATACGAACTTATTGTTTCAATTTCCACCATTGCCCTGATATCTTCCAGAAGAACATCTCGATTTAGGAATGTCCAGTTGGGTGGATTTTTTTCAGGCCTGTACCCTTCGCTGGCGATAAAAAGGCTGGCGTGCTGGTCAAGTCCGGTCATTTCCCATAATTTATCTAGTTCCACCCATATTTGTCCATTGTCTACATTAGGTACCGTGGTGTTGAAAATGCCGGTTATGGTAACTTCAGAGGCGTCAAAGGTGCCGTTCTTATCGCGCCACCGAAGTATAACCTGATCCCCAATTCCCAGATGTGAAGAAGCCGCCATCCGTTTTCCAATGATGGCGGGAATGTTGGCATCACTTGTTTTGAGTGCTTTAGTGGGAAGTTTAAGAACGTTCTGATCTGCCGGTATCCCTTTCAGAAGGATGGATACCATTCGCCCATCAGGATAAATGGAAGCTTGTCTGATTAGCAGGGGCTCTAATCCCTTTTGCTCATCTTTATTCAAAATCCCGTGACCATCCAATAAGGTAAAGGGATCATACGGGTCGTAGTCGGCATGCTGTAATTGACCGTATCCGTATTCCCATTCTGTGGCATCTTTTTCGGCCTGTTGATTCCACCCTTCAAGAAATGCTTTGTAGAAAATAATGACGACAAAAGTAAATGCCAGTACAAGTACATTAAGCCAGGTACGTAGCCCTGCCCCCATGATATTCTTGAATGCCAATTGCATTGCTTGTTTCATTACTAATCTGATTATTGCATTCTTTGGTTACTATATAATCTACTCATAACTCTCTATCCTTAACTTCTTTATTCATTCACTTTTATGCACTTCCTAAAACGCACAAACTTTCACTGCAACTTCCCCTTCAACGCATCGACAGGATCCATTTTAGCAATTTTTCGTGCGGGTAAGAAGCTTACGAGTGTCGCTGATACCACAACCAGTACTATCGTACTTAATATTAATCCAATCCCATATACAGGGAAAATACGTTCCGCTACCGCAATGCCCATATCCTGGGAGGCCACGGGCATTCCGATACCCTTTTTTGCCAAATAGACAAACAGCGGAACACCGTAAATACTGCCTAAAATGGTGGCAAGAATACTATACATACTGCCTTCAATGGTAAATAACCAGACCACCTGCCAGCGGGTCATCCCCAAAGAAATATAGGTGCCAATCTCTTTCTGCCTTCTAAAAATGGATAATACCTGCGTATCAAAAATTGCCAAAAGGGCTATGGCCAACAACAAGAAATACATAATGGAACCACTTATTTTCTTCATAGCAATGATGTCGTTGAGTTCTTTTAACAGATCCTCCTGACTTCGGAAATTCCATTCTTCCTGTAGCTCGTGCTGATATGCATTTCCGGCTATAAACATGGTAGCATGTTCTGTAAAACCCGTCATTTCCCAGAGTTTTTCTATAGGAATCCAAATTTGTCCGCCATCTACCGTGGGTACATCCGTATCAAAAATTCCGGCAATGGTAATATCTGCGGCATCAAAAGTGCCGTTTTTGTCGCGCCATCGCAGCAACACCTGGTCGCCCTCTTTTAAATTTGCCGATGTTGCCATTCGTTTCCCGACAATTCCCGGAATAGCGGCCTTACTCTGTTTAAGTAAATTTGTTGGAAGTTTTAAGATGCTTTGTTCAGTCGCAATTCCTTTTAGGGAAACAGATATCATCCGCCCTTGCGGATAAATAGATACCTGTCTAATCAAAATTGGTGTCAGGTTTTGGGATTTATCTTTAGGCAACGTGCCGTGCCCTTCCTGTAAAGTAAAAGGATCATAAGGATCATAATCCGTATGCAGTAAATGACCCCTACCGTATTCCCATGCAATGCTATCGCGTTTGGCTTGTTGATTCCAGCCGTCTATCATCCCGTTATACAGAATGATCACTACATAGGCAAACGAAAGCACCGCTACGTTGAGCCAGGTACGAAGACCGGACCCAATCAGGTTTTTATAAGCGAGATGTAATGCAAGTTTCATTTGTTCTTATCTCCTGGTTTTGACTTCTTCCTTAAATATTATATTTAGTCTTTGTAACATATTCATCCTCCGCCACTTTGCCATCCTCCAAATGGACAATGCGTTCCAAATACCCCATGACCTTCTCATCATGGGTGGAGAACAAGAAGGTGGTATTTAATTCATTGTTCAGTTGCTTCATGGTTTGCATAATGGCATGTGCGTTGTTGGCATCGAGGTTGGCTGTAGGTTCATCGGCGAGCACAATTTCGGGCCGTTTTACCATGGCTCGGGCAATAGCAACACGCTGACCCTCGCCACCCGAAATTTTTGCAGGTTTTTTATCAGCCATGTTCTCCAGGCCTACCCATTCCAAAGCATCCATTACCATTTTTTTCCGTTCCGCCTTTCCTATATTCTGAAGAATCAGGGCAAACTCTACATTCTCAAAAACAGTATAGACGGGCAATAAGTTATAGACCTGAAAAACAAAACCGATATGTCTGTTACGCAATTCCGCGGCCTGTTTGTGCGACAGGTCTGAGATATTCTTCCCCATAACAATGGCCTTTCCTTCTGTTGGGCTGTCCAGCGATCCCATAATGTTCAGGAGGGTGGTCTTTCCCGAACCACTGGGACCAACCAGTCCTGCAAATTCCCCGGTTTTGAATTTAAGGTTTATGTCGGTTAAGGCCTCAAACTCACCCTCACCTACCTTGAACCGCTTGGTTACATGTTCTATGTTAATAATATTTTTTTTGTCTTCCATTAGAATTTGTTTTAATGATTATAGACCAGCATTAACCGAAAACCAGGACCTGCAAAAACGTTGATCAGGTCGTTTATCTGTATGCCCCGTTGTATCTTCGGATTATAATAGGCCATCACATAGCCGGTAAGTTTTTTAAATTGATGTTCATAGCTCATAAAAAAGGTTGTATTACTAAGGGTCCAGTCCTCGTAGACTATAACGCTTAGATTATCAAAAAGCCCTAGCGGATAGGTAAGGTGCAAAGCTGTAAGATTGGTATTGTTCACAAATTGAAAAGGATCTGTGTCAAAGGAGGTAATAAGATGTTCAACTACTGCATTAAGGCCTGAACCAATTCCGAAAGTATAATCCATGCCCAAATTCAAAAGGGTCTGATTGGTAAGAATGCCAACATCTTTTGATTTATGAATATAAGAAGCCTCGAACCACAATCCAATTTCTACATCCCACTTCCCGTCTAGCGCTATACGGTTTTCAGGAATTTTTTCAAACTCGGGAGTTCCCGGAAGATCTTCCGAATCTGCAGTCCTATGATGGTAGGAAATTCCCAATTCTCCTTTGGGTACCGGAAACTGAACTCTTCCCCCAAATTCAGGGTCGTACTTGTAGGTCTTTAGGGTGTCAAAACCTCTTGTGTTTTCGTTGCCGTAAAGACCCCAGATCCAAATATTAGCATTGTTTAGAAAATAGTAACGGCCCAAAACAGCATAAACACCATCTGTAAGTCCCAGAGGATCACGCGGGTCTATCTCATTAAACCATTGTAATGGGCGCAATAGGGTAGCTACCCCAAAATCTATTTTTTGGAGGCCGGCACGTATTTCAAACTGACGCCCTTTATACCTGGCCCATATTCGATAAGGATCTATATAGCCATCGGCCTCCCCTTTATAAAACGGACTAAATAATGTAGCTCCGTAAATATCGGCAGATACCTGAAAATCCAAAGTTTTGGTTGAATCCAGGGGAATGGCATAATCTAATTTGGGAATATAACGCGCTCCTATCAGAATATCAAGTTCACTATCCGGGCTATAATTACCAAAAGCAGATAATTGGCCATCGAACACCAGTCCTTTTTGCCCATAAGTCTGGACAACTAACAGCATTAAAATCCATACGATTCTTGTTAGTGCTGTCATTTCTTATCATTTGGCATTACTCCGTAAAAAATAAAGTTGGTCAGTTCTACTGCAAGTTCCTGTGCACTGCCGTACATGGAGGTCAGACGTTTGTCCAGCAACTTTTCATTCAGGCTATTAATCATATATATTACGAAGTCAATCTTCAGGTCCTTTCGGATCTCCCCTTTCTTTTGTGCTTTGCTCAGGTCGTCATGTAAGGCTTGCATCGTGGTTTTTTGCCCTTCCTCCAGGGTATTTTTCAACCCGGTTTCAGTTGCGCCATATATATCGCGTAAGAACTCCTCACTAAGGTTTTCACTATTATCATGTTTCATCCGGACCAGGAGATGTATCTTTTCATTAAAAGGTAAATCGGCATCCATAATTCTGCGGTAATCCAACATTCCTTTTTCCTTAATCTGCACCAGTACTTTCCGGGCCACATGATTTTTGTTCTCAAAGTTGCGGTAAAATGTCATTTTGCTTATTTCGGCCTTTTTGCAGATTTCCTCAACGGTTACTTTGCCGATGCCATATTTCCAGAAAAGGGCCTGTGCAGCATTTAGTATCGCTACATAGCTTTTGCTCCTTTTCTCTTTTGACACTTCCATAGATGGGACAAATATAAGCAATATGTTACTATTATTGTAACTTTATGATATAATAGTAACTTTTTTTAAAACCTTTGATGAGATATTGACTCTTGAAGTCTTAATTTTCCAGGATAGCCAAAAAATCTAACCTAAATTAAAAGACCGGAAGCTTACTAATGTGGCCCATTCACAAAACACATTTTCATTTTGCCCCGTTTCTTAACTGCAACTTCTCCCCCTGTACTCACAGTTAAATTCACCTTTTACCAATTTGAAAGTGTGTTCACTGATATTGATCTTCCCTGTTGCGGAATTTCATAAAGCAATTTGTTAATTCCTTTAGGGAACTTGATGGATAATTAATTGCAATGCGCATTTAGCCTGTTAAAAAGCGATTACTTTAAGGAATGGGATATGATTGAAAAGATTGGTATAGGAATGATATATATTTACACAATGGATAGCATCTAACCCAAATTTTTTAAAATAGCATGAAGAAATTTATTACATTTTTACTAATCATTGCCGGGCTATATCTATTACTTCTTATCCCCATGCACGAAAATAAAAGCGCCCCTCAAAAGGCCTCACAAATTCCTTTTATTTGGGATCAGGATGCGCTTTGGGAGAATTTGGAAATAGCCTTCCTCCGGGCTAAAACAATTCCATCTGAAGAATTGGATTCTATAGTGCAACTTATGGCTTTTAAAAATGATAGTATCCTAAACGCCTATGAAGATAAAGCTATTGGACCTGAAGATAGTTTTTACCCGTTGATAGAAAACAGGTTTTTCCAGATTGCTCCGATGATTGCGGCACAGGAAAACAAATCTGATTGGCATATCCGGTTTTATAACAGAGTAAGAAAAAAGATAAAATTAGATTCTCGTTTTTGGGATATGAACAGCGCCAACGCCCGTAATACCTCTTACCGTATTCTATATGGTATGAGAGCTGCGGTGGAGGAGATTTTATTGCAATCCAGTGAGGATCAGTTTGTCTCTACAACCTTTGTTTTTGAGGAACCTTCCGCCACTCCTTCTGTAGAACTCCTGGGAATAAAAGTACACAGTGGTGATTTGCTCGTGAGCCGGGGCGGAGCAGAGGTCTCGGCTTTTATTTCAAGAGGAAATGATTTCCCGGGGAATTTTTCGCATGTGGCAATTATTCATATAAACAAGGAGACCAGCGAACCCTATTTAGTGGAAGCTCATATTGAAAAAGGTGTGGCAATAGCAACAGTTGATGAGTATTTAAATGATAAAAAACTGAGGTTTATGGTAATGAGGCCCCGGGTTGATTTGGAGCAAATGATAGCAAATCCTATGCTCCCCCATGAAGCGTCCTTATATATTTTTAATGAATCTCAAACCAGACATATTCCTTATGACTTTAAAATGGACTATTACGATTCTTCGGCCATGTTCTGTTCAGAAGTTGGATCATATGCCTATAAGGAGTTTGGGATTAATTTATGGGAGTCTGAATCTACCATCTCGTCGAATGGGATTATTGAATGGCTGAACAATTTTGGTGTAGAGCACTTCGTAACCCAAATGCCATCTGATCTTGAATACGACCCAATGCTTAGCGTTGTAGCCGAATGGAGGGATAAGGAAATTCTTTTTCAGGATCATGTAGACAATGCGGTTATGGACGCTTTGATAAGCCGTGCCAATGAAGGTGAAAAACTCGATTACAATCTTTGGATGCTGCCTGTGGCAAGAGTTATTAAGGGGTATTCATTATTTCTTAATAGTATAGGAAGAGAAGGGATAATTCCGGAAGGTATGGGAGCTGTTACGGCTTTGAAAAACAATAATTTTGTAGACCGATTTAAGAAATGTAAATCCCTGACAGAATCAAAAATAAACGTTTTTAAGGAAGAAAATAAATATCCCCCTCCATACTGGCAAATGGTGAGAATTGCCGAGGAGAGTTTAACAAATTAGGTTATTCTTATTAGGTTGTTCTTATAAAGAATAATTCTTGTTTCAACCCAGATAGTCACCCGAGGTCTTTGCCGGTCTTTCATTTATTATAGCCAAGTCAGTTATTAGATGTAAACATTTTGGATTTTATTTCCATGGTAAAACTACATCGCTCCCAGTTTCTCCAGAAATATACCTCTGCAAATGACGGGCAGCTAATTTATCATTGGGATATTTTTTAACCAGATTTTTAAGAGCTTCCAGGGCATGATCAGATTTTTGTTCCATCTCTTTATAAACTTTCAAATATTCCCCGGTACTTTCTAGTTCCATATCAGTTTGGGTAAGCGGTTCAAAGGTAGCTACCGGTTTCGTCTTGCCTTTTAATAAAAGAGACCCTATAGGCCTTCCAAGAAAATTACTGCATTGGGAAACGGTTGTTTCACTAATACATACGCGGGTACCTAAATATTTATTGGCGCTTTCAAGGCGTGCCGCCGTATTAATAGCATCTCCAAGGGCCCGATAGTCTAATTGATTTTTACCCCCAATGCTGCATAGGATTACGCTTCCGGTATTGACGCCTATTCTGGTTCTGCCTAAATCCATGCCCTGCTTTTGTTTTTCAGCAGCAAATTTTTGCGCGTATATATCCAGATCCAAAGCACAGGCTATGGCCCTTGAAGCATGGTCTTCTTGTACTAGCGGTGCAGAAAACATTACAGCTATAGCATCCCCTACTATCTTTGACACAGTACCTTCATGTTGAAAAACAATGGCTATCATTCCTTCAAAATATTCATTTAGGGACGTAACCAGAGTGGCAGGATCTGAATGTTCCACCAAAGTAGTAAAACCTACCAAATCCGTAAAGATGAAAGAACACTCCCTTCGTTCCCCTCCCAGATTTAGATCACTCGCATTGGCAATTAAATGGTCCACCAAATTAGGAGAAACATATGCAGAAAAGACATTTTTTATCCATTCGTTCCTTTTGCCAAGCAGCGTTAGGGCCAAGTTTTTTTCTCCAACAAAATATCGAACTATTATAAATGATGTAAGTGATGTTCCAATTATGTTCATGGCAAAGAAACCATTAATCACGCCCTCTTTTAAGCTATTACCATAGGTATACATTCCTTCCAGAAATGCAGAAATAATTACAAGAGCCAGAAAAGCAATAAACCAACGCATAGCTTCAATGCGGCCTTTTAAAACCAGGGCGCCCAGAGGGGAGGTTAAAGACCACATAACAACAGCTCCGGAGGCGGCAAAGCCACCCAAACTAATCATCAATAAAAAAGGGAGGAAAAGACTAAAAACTAACTGACTAACTAAAAAAATTGTAAAGCTTTTGGTCCTGTTAAAAATTATTAGACTCAATATGGATATTAAAGCGTACGAAAAAGGTATGCTTCCTGCCAAAGTTTCCCCAAAGTAAAAATAGAGCAAACCCCACAATAGAGCCATTAAAGCCATACTCCCCGCAAAATAGATCAAAAGGGTTTTTTGAAGACTCACTTCCTCGCTATCACTGGGATCGGATCCGATATCTCCGATATGGACTAAAAACGATTTTAGTGGATAGTTAGCCAAGGGAAAGAGTGGTTTAATTTTTACCTAATGTGAATATACTAAAAATATAGGCAAGGTTTTGGCGGGTATTTCCGGGCTTGTTTGTTGTTTTGTTTTTAAAGAAAATCTTAATCGGGAACTTACACCGGTAATATTCCAATAGCAAAAGAATTAAAGAATTTAATGAATACCACTCCAGTTTGTTAAGTTCGGCTAAAGTATAACAGTAAGTATTCAAAAAAACGTTCATTAATCTTCGACAAGCCCTATATGTTTAATACTAAGGAATTGGAATATATCAATGACCCTACTTCAGAAATATTTAGAGAACAGGAATGGATAAATGCCATGTTTCTTGTAAAACATATGGAAGCTATGGAATTTCATAAGGACCTTCTGGCCAAAATTGAATTTTTGACTGCGCTAATTAAAGAAGAATTAGATCAAAGAAAATAACCTCGTTTTTAACCCCTAAATAAGATTTTCTCGATAAAATGCATAAAAAGTTCGGTCAAACCACAACTTTTAGCCCTTTCACAACAATTTGGTCTGCGCTCACCACACAAATTCGTAACTTATTAGAACTTAATCTAAAAAATAATTGCTATGAAATCAGATTCAAACAAGCATCCCATTTTAAATTCAATTCTTTCCGTTTTGAATATTAGCTTAGAGGTATTACTGGCATTAATAGCCCTTGGTTTTCTTATAGGCCTTTGGGGGGTATTAAGCTAAATCCACTCAACATTTGCAACAGCAGCTTCAAAACGTAATAGGACATCACAAAGATGTTCTCACTTCGTTATGTCATAAAAGCTGCTTTTTTATTACTTTGAGGCTTCACATAAATCCTAGTCCAAATACTAAAATAAAAATCCTTCCATTTTGGAGGGTTTTTTTTATGCCTGGTTAACTCGTTTATCAGCATTCCTAAAATCTTCTTCATCCCCCCTTCTTTTTCCATACAATCTTCCTAAAATAGTCCGGCGGAAGCTTTATCCCGGAATGCCTCAATATTTCCCTATCTTAGTAAGAACTACCAACAATGTTTCATATGATCAACTTCTTTAGAGGACAGAGCGTTAAGAAGGCAGAATGAAAAAGCCAACGATTTGACTTTTGAGTGATGAGCCAGCTGAGGCGAGGCAAAGTAGACATTTTTAGTGAATGGGCCACCTTGCTCTGCCATAGCGGCTACGCGAAGGCGTGGATGGCACGTTGGCAGTAATAATTAAACTATGATTAATTTTTTTAGGCGAATACGCAAAAAACTGGCAGACGATAATCAGTTCTTCAAATACACCAGGTATGCAATTGGAGAAATCTTACTGGTTGTAATTGGGATTTTGATAGCGTTGCAGATCAATAATTGGAATGAAGTTAAAAAAACTGACGTCAAAATTAAAAACTCGCTGGTAGCATTAAGAAACGATTTAATACAAGACACCTTATTAATTACCGAAAGACGACCGTTTATCATCGAGCAATATCAATTAAATGAATCTTTGAGAGCTAGAGTAGCAAAACCGAAAGCAACAGTTGACACATTAGTACACGTAATGCGCCATGAATTTAACCCAAATTGGAGTGTTCAAATTATTTACAACACAAACGCCTATAATAGCCTAAATCAAACGGGGCTGATAGAAAACGTCTCTGATTCACTCAAGGCAAATATTAAGAATTTTTACAATAAGAAATTTTCTCTTCATGACAGGATAGAAAAAACCACGAATGATTATAGAGAAAAGATTACTTCCTACGTCGACACCTATACTTTTGGTTCGACTCAAATTCATGACCAAGGACCATTGATAGATTCGCTGGTTTGGGAGAACATCAATCCCAGCCATCTTGCAGCTACATTTCAGGGGATAAGTAATTTTAAGAGAATTCTCTTTACAGAAACCAAAGAAGAGCTGGATTATTCTCTTACAAATTCTCGAAGTTTATTAGCACAACTCAACATTTATTTAAAAAAATGATAGTAAAGTTCATAAGAGAAACCTGTTTTAGTAGTCTGCATTAGATTACTGCCATGTCAAAGACAGCTCCCGGAAAAATTTATCTTTGTGGAATTATGCATCAGGAACTAATATTCTTTAACACCGCTCGTTACAAACTGGTATTGAGCATTGCCATTGGTTTATTTCTGTTCCTTTTTTTAATTGCTTTCCTCCCTTTTGGAGTCAGCAACTATGATCCAAACCACACATATACTTTCGAATTTCTCTACGAGATAGCCCAATACATTCCAATAACCATCCTAAGCTCGCTTATTAATGAATTTGGTATTAAATCATTGTTCAGGGGGCGCTTATCTTATACTTTTATTATTGGGTGGACCATCTGGAGCCTCATATTCCTGGGTCTGATCATCTTCATTACCTATAATTACCAGGGCGATTGGCATGACTGGAAACTTTCCAGTGTTTTTGGCTTTGTGTTCGATGTTTCCAAAGTATTAATTTTCCCCTTGGTTGGCACATTCTTCTATTTCAGGTATAAAGCCCTGCAAGAAAAATATGATGCTTTCCTTACCAATATTGACAGCAGTATCGACGACAAGCAGATGATACTTTTCACAGGCCAGGGTACAAAGGATAAAATTTCCATGATGGTGGTCGACTTTATTTATGCAAAAGCGCAGGACAACTATATTGAATTGCACTATCTGAAAAACGGACAAATTTCAAGGTTCCTGATACGTTCATCTCTTGCAAGTCTGTACGATTCCCTGGATTATGATTTCCTCGTCCGCTGCCATCGCTCTTTTATTGTAAACCTTTACAATGTTAGTTCTATCAAGGGGGGCAGGAACGATTTGAGGATCACAATGAGTCATGCAGATGAAATGATCCCTGTTTCAAAAACGTATGTGGATGCCACTTTGGAGGGGCTAAAAAAATACAAGCGGTTCCAATAGGGTATTCATTTACCACAAATAATCAAATTTTACCACAAACGAGATAAAAAGCTGACGGACTTAAGTTATGGCTCTTACATTCGTTCCATCATCAATCATTAAATCTCAATTAACATGAAAACAAAAATGAAAACAACTAAGAAACTTAGAGCCTCCATTTTTTTGGGTGTCGTATTTTATCTCCTGGTATCCCCGGTGCAATCACAGGAAAACAATGCAATTTTACAATCTTTTGCAGATAGTTATAAAACAGATCCCATGGCCAGGTCTGTTACTTTCGGAATTACTGTAGGTGAAGAATGGTGGCATGTTATTTCGGAACGAAAAGAGGAAGGTTATAAAGTAGGTAAAAAGAAACAATATACCTTTCATAATTACGGTCCGCATCAGGTAACGCTTCATCCGGGGAAACCTAAAGAGCCTACCTGGTATTTTAAATTTGCGGATGCCTCGGTTTTGGAAAAAATAAATTCTAAAGTCTGGACTGCCAGTACGGCCAATGCGCGTTCTACAGCAGCTGATGAAGTGGGTCTGGATATCATTGCCATGGATGGCTTTCAAAATACACAGAAGACCGACGATATCTCCTACCAGGTGCTGGAGCATTTTTGGAAGAAGGATGCCATAGAGATTACCCGTTTTACCCGTGATAATACCCTGCCCAGCCATGGTGCAGAGTTAGTTTCTCTGTACACTATGAAAGACAAGCGTATAGGGTGGTTTACATTGGGCACGGATGAGACGGCTAATGCCGACAGACGATTAGATAAAGGACAAGTACCCAACCTTATGATTTTTACCAAGGGTAAGGGAAAAGGCCTTTTTGGGGAGGAAGAATTTGATATTGAGCCCGGGATGAGTGTGTTTATAGGGCCCTATGTAAAACACGTGATCTACAACCCGTACGAAGAACCACTGGAAGGAATCCTGGTGCTCTTTGGAGACAATATTGATTTCGCCAAAGGGCAGTCCTACCTCGAATTTTTGGAAAAGCAGTCTGACTTCCTGGAAAGCAATGAAAAAAATGTTCGGGACAGCTCCGGAGACTTAAGCAGCAATTAGGTTTCATTATAAAAAAGCTCCTTCAAATTGAGGGAGCTTCCCAATTTCGAAACAAATTTCAGTTGCCCCTTTGGTATTTAGGTTTATTGATCTGCCCCAGGATTTAGGCCTCGTATCCACTCCGCTGGTGGTAGACGGGGTTTTGTATTTTACAGGAACAACGAATATGAAGCGCACGGTGGATGCAGCCGGTGGGAGTTAGCTTGCACGACGATGCGAGCAAAGGTTCAATGGGGGAGATAGTCCAAAGGAATAGCCCTGAGTAGGCCATTGCCATAAGAAAGAAATAAGGGGGTTTACAATTTATCTTTAATTTTTTAAAGGTTTTCTATGAACTATTACAAATGCTTATAATACTTTTGAAAGCATAAAGTTAGAATGTTAATTCCTAAATCTTTATGTTTATAAAAACTATCAAGTGTTATTATAATCTAACCAACAATGGGGCCTAAAAGAAAATACAACGTCATCTTCAGGGCTTGTGATATTGTCAATGCCGTTAACAAGAATCCCAGACCTTTTAATTTGGAGAAAGGGCAGCTGATTAAACTATGTTTTCTAAGTTTGGTTGAATCCTTAAAAGATTTAGATTTTAAGATCATCGTTCTGGGTGATAAGCTCTCTGAAGACATGATCGCCTTTTTTAACAGTTTCGAAATTGAATTGCATCTCGGAAACTTTGGAAACGATGCCTCCATCAGGGAAACTCTAAAAATCGCAAGTACAATTCCAGACGATGAATGGATTTACTTTTGTGAAGATGACTATTTGCATGCTCCTAATGCCTTTAGAATTATTGATCATTTTTTAAATGAAAGAGATTCCCTTTTTAACCAAAAAAAGAAACTCAACAACTTATCCACCCTCGTAAATTTAAAAGATAAAGACCTATTTATTTTTCCACCGGATTATTCGGATCGATATGACCCAGAATACCGCCAGCATTCTTTAATTCTTTTGTCGAGCGATTGTCACTGGAGACAAGTGAACAGTGTTACCTTTACGTTTCTAACAAAATCTTCCACCATTAAAAAACATTTCTCCCTGTTCAAAAAATCCTCTGTTAAAGCCAGAGATCGATTGTTTAGCAGAAAGCTTTTCGGACGAATTGGTTTTGGTTTCTGGACCAGTTCGGTGTGCTTCTCCCCCGTCCCGGGATTATCCACTCACATGCACCGTGACACCATGACACCCCTGGTGAACTGGGAGAAGTTAGTGCTGGAATACAGTGCTAAAGTTGAAGCATTAGACTATTGATTTACAATTCGCAGTTTTATTTTGATTGTAAAAATCTTATCAACCCTATTCTGCTAACGCAAAAGCTAAATTATTCAGAGAACGGCTGTTGGTCCTGATAGCTCCTATTTAGTACCCTATATTTATTGTAATATCAGAATCGGTATTTCGGAGGAGTAATTCCATTGAGTCGTAAATATGTTGTTGCCTGACCAACATGATGGACAGTATGATTGTAGGCTAACATAATCATATCAAAAACTGAGAACTCCTTCCAGGGTTCCATATCTGGATAGAAATGGTTTTTAGTATTAAGTTAATTGTTGGTATTCATTAATCTACTTTTAAGGCATTGCAGATTTCAACTCAAAAAAACATTTTTTTAAAAGCGTTATGTTTTTGCTTTGCACTCTCCAGGATTTTGTGGAATTCCGGTTCGTCTCGGACAGAGTCCAGGAAAAAATCGGTTTGTATTAAAGGATAATTAAAAAACCCGCCATCGACGGCTCTTTGCAGGCATCGAATACAGCCATCTCTATCGCCCAGCAATCCATAGTTGCCGGCATTCAAATACCAGGCTTCTGCATCCTCTACATCATATTGTTCAAACTTGCTTGCAATAGCTATGCCCTCTTCGATTTCATCTTCTATATATGCCTTGGTTGCAGCTACCATTAATGCTGATAGCCCTTCTGGTTCCAATTCTATTACCCGTTCAAAATATTTGATTGCTTGTTCCTTCTTGCCCTCGCGGAAAAGTGCTAGTCCTTGAATCCCAAAATATGTTCTTGCACTTGGTGCGTAGTTCTTCAATACTTCAAAGGCCTTTTCATATTCTCCGGCCCACATATATGTGATACCAATTGATTGAAATCCTGGATTCATAGGATCTATAGCTATCGCTTTTTCCATTTCTTGAATTGCATAAGTATTCATTCCGGCATATCGATAAATATATCCGAGGGCAAAATGGGCATCTGCATTGTTGGGATTGATTTCCAACATTTGTTTGGTAAGTTCCACTGCTTTTTCAGTTCTTGCGGTCTCTGTATAAATTTTTGCCAGATGACCAAGGGCGCTAAGTAATTCTTCATTTATAGACAACGCCTTTATATAGGCGGTTTCTGCTTTTTTGGTTTCTTCCGGATCGAGTAATCCATATTGAGCTAAATTATGAATTCGGGTACCAAGGTTGTCGTAAGCAGGCGCATAAATTGAATCCAATTCTATAGATTTATTAAACATCTCTATTGCCATTTCATCTCCCTCATTAGTATGCGGATAGGAAACACCTCGCAGATAATATTCGTACGCTAAAGGATTACTTGATAAATCTTTGCCAATTCTGCTTATTTCCTTTTCGGAAAATTGAGCATTCATCCCTTTAACGACATGTTTTGCTATAATATCTTGAAGTTCAAATGCGCTTTCGAAATCAACTTCAATTCTATCCCGCCATTTTATTTCATTGGTAGATACTTCTACAAGTTCAACATTCATTCGGATAATGTTGCCTTCCATTAAAAAATTACCAGTTAGAATGTAATCTACATTTAGTTCATCCCCTGCTGTTTTTGAATCAATTACTTCTTTTTCATATTTACGAATGGAACTGGATGGCCTAACTATAATGTTTTTGAGATAGACTAAATCTCCAATGATCTGATCAGCAATAGCGAAGCCAAAGTAATCGGTTTCAAGATCGGGCTTAGTATTAGAAAAAGGGAGTACGCCAATAAATTTGGTTGAAATTTCGTGAGAATCTGTATCAACAACATTACCGGACGAATTATTCCCAAACTGATTGAATAGTAAAATAATAACCGCCAAAGACAATGAAGCAATGATCACTTTATTGAGCCGACCGCTTTTTAAGTTTGAATTTTCATTTTTATTTTCGAGCGATTTAGTTTTCTTAATTCCTTCCGGGGTAACATCATAGATCCATGCAAACACTAAATTAATCGGAAAGCCAATAATCAAAATAAAAAGAAGCGTTTTCATTACAAAAGGAGGCGCTTCAAAAGTAGGTAGTACAATAGAGGCTATTTGAGCAATAAGCCATGCTACTACTAAATAGGCTATCCCCGCTTTAAAGACATGGCGTCGTTTGAGTTCCGCTATGTATTTTTTTATGTTCATGTATCACCCTAAGATAGTCATTTATACGATAGATATCAGGAGGTGAAATGAATTGGTTTAATTGCAATCTTTTGAATGTACGCATTGTAGAGAACAATAGAAGCAGGAGCGGGTGGTCCAATCCCGATAACTATCGGGAGCTCCTTCTCTATAGTATTACGAAGGAGAAGTCAATTGATTAAAACAATTGGATATAGTAATTAACAATTTATCTTTTATACGAACTAAGATAATGAATGAATATCTAATAGTATTAGACCAATATTATCAGTACCAATAAAGGTTAGAACAGGAACTAAGCAACTATGAATTACATCCTTTAATTAATAGTTATTGTGCCCAGATGTTTTGGAATAATGACCTTTGTTTGTGGGGCCAGCTTTTTTACATCTTCTTGAAAGGGAATTAGCTTTGTCTCAACACCGGTTTGCTGTGAAAATCTGTAGGGCAGTCTAAAATTGTCCCAATGAGTTGGTATAATTACCTCAGGGTAATTTGTAATGGCAAGAAGGCGTTCGTTATATTTATAGAGGCCAAGTTGTGAACGATTAACACCTGCCAATAAGATATCTGGTTTAATGCCTAATAGTTCTCTTTCAACAAAGTTCATAGAGCCCATAGTTAATACATCATGGTTTGCAAACCTGGCAAGAAACATTAATGAACCCCCTTCTATAAATTCAGAAACCTTAAGTGGAGCTTCAGGTATTGTAGAATAAACTCTGTTATCGATATAATGTTTTTCATTTAATGCGGAATGAAGTGTAGGAATTACTTTTACAGCAAAATTCTTAAACTGATAATCTTCTCCTCCTTTAACGGGATATAATTGCTCATCCGGGATTCCATAAGCGCGCAAAATATTGCATGTGGTTTCAGTGCCAATAACCTTGGCTCCTGTTCTCTTAGCAATATAGGGTACATCGGCAAGATGATCAAAGTGAGAATGATGAACCAGAATAAAATCGGCCCTGCTGATTAAACTATCTATACTTACAGTATCTGAAACTGCAATATCTGAACGTTCAACGGTTGCTCTTTTATCATCCGGACTTATACCGGGACCGGTACCAAGTTTGAAACGCGATATATAAGGATCTACTAATACGGTAATTTCTCCATCGGTTATTTCCCAGCCTGCAGTTCCAAGATACTTAAGTTTTATGGGATCAGTCTGTGCATTTGTAATAAGAGACATTAGAAAAATAAAAGAATAAACTAGTTTTAGTAGTTTGCTTTTGCTGAAAGCTCTAGGCTTCATTTTATAAAAGTTGCACATATTAGTTAGTTTGAATTTATTTCTTTTTTCGATTAAAATAGTAGCGATTAATGTCATCGGAGTTGGCTTCAATTATATCAATATAGCCATCATTGTTTAAATCTGAGGCAATTATATCATAGGTTAGAAAAGCTTCATCAGACAATGCAGAACTTGTCCAGTTTTTACCATCCCCCGAATTCCAAAAGATAGCATTTGCGTTACCGGAATTCCCTATAATGATATCTTTATCATTATCTAAATCGAGATCAGCAACGGTAACTGCATAACTGTTCATTTCAGAGGAATCAAAGACGACAGAATTTGTATAGGGTGCTGTGTTACTTCCGAAGTAGATGGCATTAGCTTCGCCAATATTGGCAACAATAATGTCTGAGTATCCGTCATTGTTTATATCCGTAACACTTACAGAACGCGTATTGTCGTTTCCTGTTCCAAAGACGATTTTCTCATTAAATTCAAGTTTGCCATTATTCAGATACACGTAATTGGATTGCTCGTCTCTGTTGGCCAAAATCAAATCCAGATCGCCATCATTATCCATATCTGCAACCTTAACATCTATAGTTGAATCCTCTTTGTTACCAAAACTCAGGTTTTTCAAATAATTTCCTTCGCCATCGTTCAAACAAATTTCATTGGCTCGACCTCTATTTGTTATAAGAATATCGAGATCGCCATCCTGGTCGAGGTCGGTTAATGTTACGTTTCTTGTAGGTGCATATTCCACTCCAAAGGAAGAGCTCCTTGAAAAGTTCCCTTTGCCGTCGTTTTTATATATATAATTGGGAGCCATATCGTTTCCTACTACTATGTCTAAATCACCATCCTTATCAAGATCTCCCAATTCCGCGGCGTAGGTAGTTGATCTTTGTTCACCTAAATCCTTTTCAACTGTAAAAATACCTCTCCCGTCATTTAGGAAAATACGATTCTGGCCCGGCCAGTGTCTTCCATTAGCTACAATAATATCTTTATCGCCATCGGCATCTATATCTCCACTGGCAACCGATGCAGTTCGTTCTTTGTAGGTGCCCAAAATAAGGCGTCCATTAGATTGCATTTCATATTCTTGTGTAAAACAAAATTGGAACAAATAGCAAAATATAAGGGTTGCAAAAGTTGTTTTATTTCCCATTAGGAAGTTATTAATTATACAATTTGTTATCGGCTGTTTTTATTTTGGTTTTATTGTCACGATTACTCTTTTATAACTGGATAATTGAGGTTCGCCTTTATCCGTTACTTTTAAAATAAAGTGGGCGGTTTCTTCTTACATTGCCGCGAACAAATGGATATGGTTATTCCCTATATCTCTTTGCTTTAGACTAAGATAATATAACTACTTATAAAAGTACTATAGTTAAAAACAAGATCCCCACATTAGATGGTTAGACGGAAGTAGTGGCTGGTACTAATGATTGTGTTTATATTTTACGTTGCAGGTTGTACATTCGTATGTATCTTCTTTTAATTTTATTTCATCCAATTTGGATGCAACTTCATTAATAAAATTATTATAGGTATTCGATTCAGGTGTAATGTTCTTCGCTTTTATTTGCTTATAGTATTCCCCTTCCCATTCTTGTCTTCCCCAACAATTTGGGCATACACCTTCAGGCGAAACTTTTGTTTCATCACCCTTGTCTTTATCCTTAAAAAAACGCTTTAAACTCTCTGCCAAATTCATTTTTTACTTTTTTTATACCTTTCTTAAAGATATCAAATATCTAAATAAAATAATAGGATATTCTTCAAATCTTCTTCCACCTCACAATTTTGTCAAAGCAATGTTGTTCAAGTAACTACAGTATTCAAGAAGACTTTTTGAGGAAATCTTAAAATTAAAACTTCAATTGCTTTACCCCGGCAAAGTTCCATAACACGGAACATTATGAACCAAATTTTAATTGACCCGAGAGTATATCAAAACCTCCGCCACACTAGATAGCGTCATAGAAGTTTTGAAGGTTGGACATTTAGACCGCCGTGTTATTGAACTTTAGTATCTTGATAATCCGCATCGCACAATTACTGATGTATTAGTGGTTGGAGATAATGAAGGTTAACGTTCTGTATATGAGCCGTCCCGATAGCTCTCGGGATAATGGCTTATATATGTTGTTAGCCTTTCGTTATTTTATTTATTGGTCCGCATCAGATTCACCCAATTCATCCTTGATGAGTTGGAGAATTCTCTTGGTCTCAACAAGTGCTCGCTCATATTGCCCCATATAAAAACTTCTCTGGCGCTCTGCTATATTGATTAAGCCATAGAAATATTGATCTTTTGCTAATTCATTAAAATTTACCGGCATATAGCTTGCGTCTTCGCCTCTGATAAAATGATCAATTAAATAATTATTGGTATCAGGATTAAGTTCTCCTCCCCATTGCTGAGAAACACTCAATTGTAAATAGGTATTCTCATAAAGGTTGACAATCTCTTTTTTTAATATTTCATTTCTTAATATTTCAAAACCTATATTCTTTAAAGACTCATAGCCAGCTTTGGATAATGCTAAATTTGAGTGGTTTACCAAAGCCCAATGAAAATGCTGACCTAAGGTGTCTACAGTTTGTTCATTGTTTTGAATGGCAGCAAGGACTATTTGACCCGATATGTTATCTTTTTGGATACGTGCTATCTTACGTTCAACTTGATTGATGTTTAACTCCATATTCTCGGCAAGGTTTATAATAGCTTTTTTTTCTGTTTCCCGATCTTTCTTAAATTCATTCCAATTATTGACGCTCAACGCAATCAATATCCCCACAACCACCAATACAATCTCACCAATAGCATACCTCATATATTTTAGGGGCTTGTTGTCATCAGCAAGTTTTCTGCGGATTTTTCTAAAGAAGTTAATCATATTAAGTAGTTGGTTGTTCTTCCTAAGATACTGAATTAATATAAGAGACTTAAAATCAGCCTAATAATACTCAAATAGAAGACCACCACATTAGACACTATCACAGATGTAGTAGTGGTTGGGGAAAGAGTTAAAAAGTAAGGGAAGGGAAAACTATGTTTTTTAACTCAGTTCTTCTTAAGTTTACTTCTCAGTTTTAATCTCTCCATTTATTCTTTAATCTTTTACAAAGATATCCAACGGAAGAATTGCCGTTGCACCAACATTCGGAACATCAACAAGCTGGCCTATTCTTATATCAACAGCTACTGAGGCAATTAAATAGGCTTCTTCTCTGCTGTACCCATAAGTCTGACTTATATAATCTATCATTTCAAGCAGTGCATTTTTAGCAGCTAAAGAAATGTCTTTGGAAAGATTCTCAAGTTGTGGAATTTTTTTAGAGGCCAAATATGCTAAATCGGAAGGAACTTCTTCCCGGTCCTTAAGCGGTAAGCCTGTAGTTGCATAAAAACGTTCGGATGGGATGTTTAATAAACTTGATGAACCTTCATAATGTGGCCCTCTACCAAGCTTTGGGCCATCTTTCAGTATTTCTGTGGTGACAATCACCGTTGCGTTCATTTCAAGAGCTGTTCCTGAAACTTCTCCATCACCTTGAATATAATGCACGTCTCCAATTGCAAGGCCACAGCCTGGGAGGTAGCAGGGTAGGTACATAGTAACTCCTGCCTGAAGATATCTAATGTCCAAATTACCCCCGTGTTCCCTCGGAGGAATTGTCCTTAAACACTCTTCTGAAAATGAACCTCCTTCCCCACAAAGTTCAACAGGCGATGCATATTTTGCATAAGGCATCATTACAGATCCACCGGCATTTAGGAGTTCGGTTTCTCTGGAAAGTATTTTCGCATGTTGCTCAACTCCAGGTAAAACAGTCACAATTCCCGGAAAGCTACGGTTGGGTAGTCTAATTCCCGGAAGGTCATCGGATGTTGCATATTCGGAATTTAACTTCCACTTTACGGAAAGTGTATTTCCAACTTCATCAGATAAAAAACCACCATCTGTTAACGTAAAGGCCCATTCTCCCGGAATAATTTTTTGAATAGTCACCATTAACACATCTCCTGCTTCGGCACCTTCTATATAGACAGGACCAGCCAATGGATGAACGGTTCCCCATTGAGGGTCACCTATTCGTGGATCTTTTGGAGCATCTGGATTAAGATCAATGTCATCGCAATTCCGACTATTAAAATAGATTGTGTCTCCCGGTTTTGCTAAAGACGTCATGGGAATTGCCGGATGCAGTCTGTTTATACAATTAGGATCCTCAAGACAATTGAGAGCGTTGTCACCAACTTTTATTACATCCTGTGCCTGTACAGAAAATTGATTCAGACCTATTAATAAAAACAAAATTGGTAGTTTCTTCATGTTAATTCATATTGAGCACAACAATGGGATATAGTTATTGATGAACTCCTGCTTATGTAAACTAAGATAATATATCCTACTGATACCCCAAGATAATTCATGGTTCTAAGTTATGTAGTACATTATGCTAAATATGTACACATTAAATAGAGTCACAGAAGAGTTTGTGTGATGTAAATACCTTAATTGTCAATGATATGTATATTTCAATTTCATATTTGAAATCTTCCTAAATGATTATTAATGGTCTATTGGTATTTTTCGTAATACAATCTTACAGTATCCGGCCTATGACATGACTTATTAGTTGAGTTGTTGGATTATTTGTTTTGAGGTTTGTTATAAATGTATTACCTTTTGGTTAATTACCCACCCCTGGCTCGTTTTAGCGCCCCCTAAAGAGTTATAACCAAGGAAAACTGTGGTTTGTAAAGAGGAATTTCAAATTTAAATTAACCTTTAATCAATAATTCATATGAGTAATGTAACTGTAATTAAGAATGCCTACGAGGCATTTGGAAGGGGTGACGTACCTGCCGTACTTGGTGCCATGGATCCTGAAATTGAATGGCATGAGGCCGAAGGAAATCCGTATATGCCCAGTGGAGATGCTTTTGTTGGCCCTGACGCGGTACTGAATCAACTCTTTGCTCGTTTGGCAGCAGAGTGGGACGGTTTCGAGGTGCATCCGAATTTGTTTTACGATGCGGGAGAAACCGTAATTATTGAAGGCCGATACACTGGAACCTATAAGGCAACGGGCAAGGAGCAAGATACACAGTTTTGCCATATCTGGCACTTTAAAGGTGGCAAGATCATTAAGTTTCAGCAATATACAAACACCGCAGCACTCCAGGAAGTTATGGGGGTAAATGCCAACAGCTGATCTCGACGCTCTCGCCAGCTGGGGAAAAAATTCAGACACTCATCCGCTGCAAAACATGTCATGATTTTACTAATGATGACTAATTTGTCAAAAAAATGAGCCGGAAGATAAATATATTTGTGATTTACGCCTTGGCAGACAAGGATATAATGCTTCGTCTTTTGCGTCATTTGAACCCTTTGAATGAAGTTTTCAATTTATCTATTTGGCACGATGATCCAATTATTCCCGGGCAGCCTTGGAAAACTTATTTTGAATCACGCATACATCATACCGATATATTACTTCTCCTGGTCAGTGATGATTTCATGAATTCTCAATTTATCGAGCAGGTTGAATTAAAAGCTGTCATTGACAAGCATAAGGAAAACAAGTCTGTTGTCATCCCTGTAATTATTGATAATTGTCAATGGGATATTGATCTTAAAGTAGAAGACTACGTATTTAACCTCAATGAATTACAGGTATTGCCGGAGGAAGGAAAGCCCATAGCAGATTGGAATTCAGCAGATCAGGCATATAACAATGTTACGGCAGGAATAAAAAAAGCAATTACGCCAATTGTAGATACGCTTAAACAGGAGGAATCCGAAAAGGATGAGGAAAAAAAAGTAGCGGATGCCAAAGAAGAAGACCATAGAAAGATAAGTTTTACAGAAGAAACAGAGGTCAATAAATTGGATGATGAAGGGCCAAGTAATAAGGAAGAAATAACAACCGAGCAGGAAGAGCATAGACTAAGGGAAGAAGCTGAAGCCAAAAGAAGGGCAGAAGTGGCAAAACGAATCAGGGAACAAGCGGAGGCATCAGCCAGGCGAAGAGAGGAGGAGGATAGATTATGGGAAGAAGCTTTAGCCAAAAGAAGAGCCGACAAGGATAAAGGAATCAGGGAAGAAGCAGCATCGGTTTATCCTGTGGCCGAAGAGCATAGACTTAAGGAAGAAGCCGAAGCAAAAAAAAGAGCAGAAAAGGAGAAAAAGATTAGAGAAAAAGCAGAGGAGAAGAAAAGAGCCGAGGAGAAGAAAAAAAGAAAGAAAGAAGAAGAATTCAAGAGAAATGCCGTGGAAGCAGCGGAAGCGGCAACTACCCAAAGAGCCGAACAGGAGAAAAATTTTAAGGCAGAGGTGAAGGCTAAGCGTTATGCCGAAGAACGAAATAGAAAGAAACTTACCACTGAAGCCAACAAAGAAGTTGAAGAAGCGCTACCGGAAAATAACACCAAAACAAAAAAAAGAGTGCTTGGCGGATCCTTGGTTGCACTACTTGCTATCATTGTAATATGGGCTTTTTCAATGGTTAATTCAGGCTCTGAAAAACCATCAACCACTTTGCCGAATATTAAAGCAATAGATGAAAAGGATTCGATTGGTTCGGCCAAAACTAAAATTGAACCCCCGAACAGGGTTGCAGCATTTTCTGAGCTCGAGGTCGGCGACACCTTTGAAGGAGGGATTATATTCACAATTGATCAGGCTGGTAAAAATGGCAAAATAGCTTACCACAAAGATGCTGGCCTAATGCCCTGGACAAATGCCATGAAAATCCATGAGCAGTTGGGAGACGGATGGAGATTACCCACTTTCGATGAATTAGAAATAATGTACAGGACTATTGGGCAGGGTGCAACGAATAGTGGTCAATTTGCCGATGAACTGTATTGGAGTGCCACTGCTTTTGATGAATCCCAGGCACGACTTTTAAGATTTCGAGATGGCAATACCTCTTATCATTACAATAGAAATGTAGAGCATCGGAAATTTCAGGTTAGAGCTGTTCGGGGTTTTAGCCAATAACTGGCAGGAACATTTAGCTTTGTACAGTCTACCGGCAGATAGGTATGAAATTCGAAATACAAAATAAGAGGTATAAGATACGTACCTTATCCTTTCTACCTCTAGCCCCGTTCTGCTGTTAACTTAGATAATATATCTTACTGATACCCCAAGATAATTCATGATTCTAAGTTATGTAGTGCATTATGCTAAATATGCACACATTTAATGATTTACCGGGTTTTAAACTTTTTTACTTAATGCTCGTATGTGTCTCAACAAATATATCCTCACCTGTTTTTAAAGTCTAAATAGTATTGCTTATACAATTCCAAATATTGGCTTATCAACGCCATTTCTTTTTGCCGTTTATTCTCAGTGATATCATCTGCCTGGGCATTAATTGCATGCACTTTCAACCTGACATTTGCCCGGTATAATTTGTAAAAACAGAATATTTGTTCATCCTTTTTATTTTCAATACAGTGTGTTTTAGAGAAGTAACGTTCACTGAATATTTTAGATAAATCTAAACGGCCAAACCTCTCCAGGTCCATACAAAGGAAAGCAACTTCATTCAATAAATCCAGTTTTCTAAAATCATCGTTAAACTCTATACAATCAAAAATGACCGGGTCGTCCAGAAGAAAGATATTCCGGGCATGAAGATCACCATGTCCATCAATGACAAACCCCTTTCTGTTTCGATCAGCGATTCTCTCCTTATTAGAATTTAAAAATTGGTAAGCCCATTTATTGACTTCTTCCAGCAACTGCCCTGTCTCTTTATCAAAATTCTTCACCAAAAAGTTTTTTACACTCACTACATCTTCAAATTCCTTGTAGAGTTCCCTCCAATCTTCTCCTTCCGGCACAATTACCGCTTCCTGATGAAAAGACACCAGCACATCTGCCAACTTAATAATAGACGCTGCTTTAACTGTTCCATGAGCCAGAAGTAAATCCAACTTTTTTGTTTCATCCATCCTCCTCATCAAGACCGCATAATCTATAATTGTTCCTTCGATATCGAGGATATGATACTTTCCGTTACTCTTTTTGATGGGTAGCACCTCGAGATACATCGCCGGTACAAGCCTCTTATTCAGTGTCACCTCTTTTTCACAGTATTCTTTTCTCTTTTCCAGAGTTGAAAAATTCAGGAAGCTGAACTCGATCGGTTTTTTTATTTTATAAACATACTGATCAGTAAGTATGACCCAGGAGATATGGGTCTCAATAAGTTTTACCCCATCTGTTTGGTAAGGAAAAGTTTTGTTGTCAATAATAGAATCGACCTGATCTCGCGTCATTGTTTTATGAACTTGATAGCTTTTTCAATCAAATCAGGCATTTCTTCCTGACCAGAAAATAATTGAATGTATTTCTCTTCCATGGGCTCAAATTGTGATTTAATCATTTGATAAACAGCGAAATCGGCTTCGCTGTACCGGCGCTTTTTGGACACCCGCTTTTTCACAACTTCCTCGCCGGCACATACTTCAATCCATTTCACGCTTGCATCATACTCCTGTGCCAGGACCTTGAATCTTTTTCTCAGTTTCTTTTTATAAAACGTAGCATCGACAATTACGCTTTTTCCTTTTTCAAATTCCAAGCTCGTCAGTTTTAAAATCTCATCATAAATCAAGGCTTTATTTTCTTTATCATACTGTTGGGATTTCCCTGATAAACTTCTGATGATATCGGTATTGAAATGCTTTATCCCTAATTGGTTGGATAAAACTGTAGCAAAAGTAGTCTTACCTGTTCCGGGAAGACCGAAGATTACAATCAATATAGGGCGATCTGAATGCATATCTAAAAATGATCAATCATTGATCTTTAATATCTAAAATTTAGATTCAGCAGCCCTTAGACCGGCCACTTGTGCCACTTCACAAAGCCAGGCAGCTCCCCATGCCATTGCCTTTTCGTTGAAGTCGAAGCGGCTCGAATGTGCCGGATAATTAATCTTTCCGGATATACTGGCTCCGTAGCGGATGTAACATCCCGGCACCTCTTTCAAATAGTAGCCGAAGTCTTCTCCTCCCATATTGGCAAGGCGGAGTTTCCTGACCTGGCCTTCACCTACCACCTTGATTGCTGCTTCCCGGCTAATATCTACCATCTCAACAGAGTTTTTCAGCATGGGATTTCCGGTCCGGATGCTCACCTTAACCCCCGCCCCGTGCAGACTGCCGACTGATTTGGCTATCCGCCGTAAGGCTTTAATAAAATGGTTCCTGACAGAGGTTTCCTGGGTACGGATAGTGCCTTCAAGTACCGCCTGGCCAGCTATGGCATTGGCTACTTCGCCGGCCTTAAAACGGCCCACTGAAATGACAGCGGGGTGAGCAGGATTTGTTTCCCGCGAGACGATGGTTTGGATGGCCATTACCATCAGGCTACCCACAACAACTGCGTCTACCGCTTCGTGAGGTTGGGCAGAATGGCCCCCCTGTCCGGATATCTCGATATGGAAATAATCGGTAGAGGCGTTTACCGTGCCTTCAGTAACCACTAGAGTACCGGTAGGAAAATGCCGGTCTATATGTCCGCCGAAAATCATCTCAACGTTTTCCAGGGCACCGGCTTTTATCATGGCTTTGGCACCGGGACCGCTTTCTTCAGCCGGCTGAAATATCAGTCGGATTGGCGCTGGGAGATCTTTCTTTTTTGACAACACTTCCGCTACTCCCAGGAGCATGGCGGTGTGACCGTCATGACCACAGGCATGCATAATCCCGGGATAGATAGAAGAAAAAGGTAGTCCTGTCTCTTCCAGGATCGGTAATGCATCAATATCCGCTCTTAACGCTATTATCGGTGCCCCTTCCCGACCAGGGAGATCTGCTATAACTCCGGTTTTTCCCGTACGGCGATAGCTTACTTTCAATTTATCCAGGTTAGAGCAAATAACTTCCGAGGTGCGTTTTTCCTGAAAGCTTAATTCGGGATGCTGATGAAAGTCCCGTCTCACCGAGATCATGCGCTCTAAAATCTTATTGTCAATGCCGTTAACCATGGATGTGTTCAGTTTTATTTATCGTTAATCTATTCAAAGAGAAACGACAGGATAAGAACTATTCATTCAATAAACAATGACATTCGTCACTACATTCTATAATAATCATTCCCAGGAAGTCCCAATCCTGAAACCTCACAGAACATCTCTATCTTTTGTTCCTTGAGCTCAAGCATTGCCTTGTTTGCCTGTTCCTTATAATTTTCAGGCCGTAGGGCAATTCTATGAAAAGTTCGAACAGGTAATTGATCAAGAAGCGATTCTATTGTTGGAAGAAACCAATACACTTAAGGAGCCTAGCCTTTGACTACCACCACAGGTTTAAGCTTGGCAACTTTTTTGGCAATCCCGGAATCGATAACGGTCTCAACTACAATATTCACGTCTTTATATGCTATGGGTGCTTCTTCTGCTAGTCCTTTAAAGGAACCCGCTTCTACATAAATTCCTTTTTCTTTGAGATTTTCTTTGAGTACCGGAGCATTTACCTGTTTCTTGGCCGCCGTCCTTGACAACCTTCTCCCTGCCCCGTGGCAACATGAACCGAAGGTTAGTTCGTTGCTTCTGGCAGCTCCGGCCAACACATAGGAACAGGTACCCATGCTTCCTGGAATAATAACGGGTTGCCCTAACAATTTATAAGATTCAGGTAATTCTTCAAACCCCGGGCCGAAAGCCCTTGTAGCCCCCTTGCGGTGTACGATAACCTGAGCTTGCTTTCCATCGACTAAATGTGTCTCGACTTTGGTAATGTTGTGTGCCACATCGTACATCAGTTTCAAAGGTTCAATGGCTGGCCCAAAAATATTCCTCCAGGCGGTTCTGGCCTCCCAAGAGATTACTTCCCTGTTGCACCAGGCATAATTGGCCGCCGCACACATAGCCTTGAAATAATGCTGTCCTTCTTCGGAATTGAAAGGCACACAGGCCAATTCCCTATCGGGCACTTCGATACCATATTTGGGCATTGCGGACATGATTCGACGAATATTGTCGGTGGCGACTTGATGCCCCAACCCCCTAGATCCGGTGTGAATCAATACCACCACCTGACCTTTGGACAGGCCGTAGGCTTCTGCAATCGTCTCTTCATAAATTTCCTCCACATAATCCACCTCTACAAAATGGTTTCCTGAGCCTATGGTACCCAGTTGGTCAGTACCTCTTTTTTTTGCCATATCGGAGACCATAGACGGATCTGCATTTTCCAACCGACCTTTGCTTTCCATAAAATCCAAATCCTCTTTTACCCCATATCCTTTTTCAACTGCCCACTCGGCGCCTTTGAAAAGTACTTCGTCCATTTCCTTGGCAGAAAGTTTAATTTGTCCGCCTTTTCCCATTCCAGAGGGGATCTGGGCATACAACTCCTTAGATAATCCCTCCAATTTATCTTTGATCTCCTCAATTTTTTGGTTGGAAGTAAGTAACCGTACCCCACAATTGATATCATAGCCGATACCCCCAGGGGAAATGGCCCCTTCTGGATACAATGTGGCCGCTACGCCACCAATGGGAAAACCATATCCTTCATGGACATCGGGCATAACAAGGGAAGCCCCCTTGATACCGGGCAAGGATGCCACATTTACCAATTGCACGAGTGACCGATCATCCATAATGGCATCGAGCAAGGGTTCGGAGGCCAATATCCTGGCAGGTACACGCATTTTAGGTCTGAATGCTTTGGGAATCTCCCACAAGAAGTCTTCGATTTTGTGGATGTCCGTTTTGTTGATTTTCATCTATTAAATATCAAAAATGATCAAGGTTTCCCAATCACCGTTATTATTTTTGTGTACGTCGGCCTCATGGTAGGTCACTGCCTTAATTTCTTCATCAAACCCTTGGGCTTGTTGCTTACCATGAATCTCTACTCTTATCTTCTTTCTTGTCAACTCAAAAATAACTACCTCACAAAAAATTGCTTTTTCGGAATAGGAAGTCGATAGTACCCACGATAAAAAATCAATAAGCAGGCAGGTTTCATCCTGTGCCATAAGTTCAATTTTTGACTTGAGCACAAATGGACCATTTTTATCACAAAAACCTTCCCTTAAAATGTTTCCCATTCCCAACACCCCTGCCATAAAAAGCTCTTCGAGAGTGGAGCCTTCTATTTTCATACGAATGTCCGCCGTATGGGGAAGGTATTGAATCTTCATTTTTTAGTGGCTTTCACAACTAGAAAGGAGCCCTCTCCAAAGCCTGGTTTCGGAATTTGTGTTTCCGCAATCTCCTCTAAGTCGCCAAAAAGGGTCTGGTTGAATTCCAAGTTTTTGAATCCTGCATCCTTTAGCAATGTCTGTATTCGGTCTACGGTATAAAAATTGGCCTTTGCGAAGAACGTACTTCGATGGCGTTTTTCGATATATTGTTTCGCCACACTTCTATCCTTATCCAAAAATCCGATCAACACAGAACCTTGGTGTTTTAAGACCCTGTTCGCTTCGGCCAACGCATTCCTTAAACTATCAAAATGGCAAATGGTTACAAAAAGCACAAAATCGAATTGCAGGTCACCGTACGGAAGTCGCTCAGCTAAGCCTTCGATAACCTCTATTCCCCTGTTGATAGCCTTTTCGGCCATTTCGCCAGAGGGCTCTACGCCTTCTTTAATTCCTAAAGGAAGGGCAAATCTTCCAGTGCCCAAACCCACCTCAATGCCCCTAATATTTTCCGGGAGTTTTAATAATTGCTCCTTAATGGCGGTAAGTTCGGATTGATAGACTTCGGGATAGTCCTCATACCATTTCTCATATTCTTCTACGTGTCTGTCAAATATTTCTTTTTGTGTCATCTTACTTCTGTTTATGATTACCTAAATATCATGAGAATTAAATCCATCAGCAATGATCTATGTCAATCTGCAAAGATTTTTAGAAGTAAAAAACCAGGTCCTCCATTAGGATACCTGGCAAGAATGTCAACAAAAAGATAAGGCACCGCCTAAAGCAAATTCAGCTTTTAAGCGATACCTTAACGAACCAACCTAATTAATTGAAGTCAACCATTTTTAATGTTCCAATATCGTGAAAGTTACTTTGGTATTTACGCGATATTCGGAAATTTTATTATCCTTTACAGCTACCTGCATATCTTGCACATAGACCGATTTGATATCCCTCACGGTCTTTGAGGCTTCGGAAATAACATTCTGTACGGCGTCTTCAAAACTTTCCGTAGAATTTCCTAAAATTTCAACAACTTTTAATACTGACATAATTATTTGTTTTAATGTTTGTATAAATTAAGTTCCTATTCTTGAGCAATTAATAGCGGAACTTTGATGCTTATCGACTCAAAATTAAATTACTCATGAGACCATCACAATGACTTGGGTCAGTATAAGGATAATTGAATTGTACAATACGGAGTGTTTCCGTTGACAGCCATCAATACCTAAAAACAGCGTTCATCGAACTTTCCTTTACTGGCATTTGTTCTGAAGGCAAAAAATACACTGACCCCCCTTGTTTAAAAGTTTGCAGCGCAGCCAAATTGGTCAAGGATACATTGTTGATTTCGTGTTTTTCATCTATTGAAACTTCGTTGTCCTTCTTATCATAAATGCCAAATACATTGCCCCCTTCTTCTATAAAAAGTGTATCAATCTTACCATTGAGTGCGGCGTTCACAATGACATCTAACTCATATGAAGTCTTTTTCGTATGGTATTGTTCGTTGAACTCGTTAATCTTATCGAACTGAGAATGCTGAAAGTATTCCTCGACCAGCACCCAAGATTCGCGATGTCTTTCATCATCCTTTTTGTATTCGGGGTCGCCCGGCAAATGCTTATCAAACAGATTGTGATGTGTATTCGCTTCGGTATAAAGGGCGTACAGGCGATCGGTACATGAAAGCACCAAAGGAGCCTGTGAATCTGATACGATTTTTTTCACGCCCTTGTCCAGCATCCTTAAATACCGCGACAATTCATCCTTTTCGTCTTCCTTTCCTGCGCCCTGGCCGTGAAACGATGCCCCGTGTGTGGCCTGCCCGCTCCTGAACTGCAAGTTCTTTTGTTCATAATCGAACCCGACGGCATCTTCTAATTGTCCCGGGGCAAAATCCTCCAGATACATATCCTTAAAAGAATAATGAGACGCTTCATACAATTTTACGTAATCCTGGCTAAGATCCAAAAGATAGTAAAGCCCATCGTTATGATATAACGGTAGCAGGGGCAAAAGATAAAAATGGTTCGCTACATAGGTTTTTGCCTCGAAAGGAATGGGCAGCGTATAATATCTCATCCCATTTTCCGAATCCAAAAAAATTGCTAATCCATCGGAAGGGTTCCTCCATAGTTCCACCTTGTCCAGAAGTTGCTCTGCAGGTTTGAGGTATTCGTCTATTTCATTCATATGCATTTGATGTTCCGACAATGTCTTCTTTACCTCGTTGATACATTGTTTAAGCAGGGCCTGTGCCAAATGCAGGTTCTGTTCCCTGCCTTTTTTATCCATGGGTAGGAATATGGAAACACAATAAAGATCGCGTGATTCAGCAAGGATTTCAAAGTCCTTTTTGGGTAGTGGATGTTTTTCGGAAGTATTCATGATTCAACTATTTCTAGCCAATATATCGAAATCAAAGAAAAATCAAAATGACTTGAGTCAGTCGGTTCAAATTATTGAAACAGCCATAGTGATTATCAAACAATTATGCCCGCAATATTCTTTAAGGCATGGGGGTTTAAGTAAGTTTCTCCTTTTTTAGGCACTTTCCAATAGACGTTAAAAGGTCTTCAAGTTCAAAAGGTTTGGTTAGGAGCAAAAGGGGCGTTATTGGCGGACAAACTATATAAGTGGATAGAAAATAATAGTGTTAAAAAAACAAAAAAAATTCCCAAACTGATCTAGGTCATTTGGAACTAAAAATTGACCCCGTATCTTGGCGCCTTATTTAAGAATAATAAAGCTCTTTGAAAAATTTACAAGTCTTATTCGGGGGAATTAAGGCTTGACAGGAAGGAAGAAGCATGACGCCCTTTATACCATTTGAATCGCGATATGGTTTAGCGATAAGCTTTATTGAGGTCAGTGTAAGCGGTTATCGGAACAGAAGGCATCTTCTGGGAAACCGGAACATTTGGGTGTTCCGGTTTCTTTTTCCAAAAAATAGTATCAACCTGACACAGGTCATTTGGAAATTGGATGCCATCCCCTAGTTTAGCTTCTTAGTTAAGTGGAATAGTCCTTTGAAAACGGAGTCTGAAAGACTGCTGAACAACATAAACCAAAAAACTTATTATTCGTGGGGAGTAATAAGGTTTAGCATAAGAAGGTGTCGAAAATGCCCCATGCCGTGTGGTTTTAGCTATGGCCTAGCAATAGGTTTCACTCAAAATTACGCAAAGCGGTCAAAGGTGGTTTTTACACTTTCTTGGAAACTGGAACATGCAAATGTTCCAGTTTCTTTTAAGTATTGATCGGCATCATTGCAAAATGGTAAAGGTCATAGTAAGGAAAAGGATGCAGTTGGTATTCCAATCGATCGTTTAGGTCGTTTTAGCAATAAAATGGTTTAAGAGATTGATAAAAAAGTGTTGATGAATCCCCTTTCTTTATGGAAAACAGGAAGTTTCGGCTTCCTGTTTTTTTTTGACATTAATATAAAAGCTTCTCTCCTGTAGAACTGATCAAGAATTTAGACCAAAGGCATAATATTGTTTTCCTAACGTATTTACCCCTTCGAGCATGACACCTCTGTTTTTATTTTTCTCATGACTTTTAATTAATGTAACAATTGTTAACCATTACTTCTACTATTGTTTCTCCTGCTCCCAGGCGTATTCCTATTGCTCCTGCCCCGATTGGCATTATGCTCCTCATGGTAACTCCGAATGTTGTCATCATTATAATTTCGGATCCGCTCATATCGAGATCGTCTTAAATCGATGCTTCGGTAACGCGATGGCAAAACGTTTCGCCGCACCCAAAGATCTCCGTCCAAATACAGATAGGTTCTTGCCGACAGATCGTAATAAATACTGTATTCCGGAAAATAGACATAGCGCACCACCTCTACCCGGTTTGGATAAAACCAGGGCGGCGGCGGATTGTTGGGCCGGGAAGTAACTACAACCGGTCCACATCTTGCCAATAATAATAAAACGATGACTATAATAAATAGTATTCCTGATTTAAATATATCTCTGTTTGCCATTACTATTAATTTCAATAACAAATTAAAGGGGGGACAGAGAAATTGGAAATGACCTACATCATATTAAAATACATGCATTTAAAATAATTTTGTGATAGTTCTAGGGGAAAACACCGTAGAAGCATTAGATCAATTTGCAGTTTAAGAAAGGAATGAAGCAAGAGTCAAATAAAAAAGAAACATCCAATACTTCGGGAAGCAATAAAAACTTTCCCAAACCGCCCTATGGAGGAGATAGTTTTAGATGGCTCTATTTCTTTTTATTTGGACTCATATTGTGGTTTGCTCTCTTTTCCAACCCCGTTTCCGGTACCCTGGAAATCAGTTGGACTTTTCTACAGGACACCCTTTTGCCACAACAGGAGGTTGCAAAAATTGTAGTAGTAAACAAAGAGTTCGCAGAAATCTATATCAAAAAAGACCGCTTGCGAGACGCAAGGCACAAAAAGGTTAGCGACAAAATGTTCGGTGCTGAAGAAGGCCCACATTACCGCATGACCATCGGATCAGTAGAGACTTTTGAGGATAAGTTGCACCGGGCGCAAGAGGGTTTTTCCCCTTCAGAAAAAATAAATGTACAATATGAATCCCGTACCAGTTGGATCGGTATTCTGTCTTGGTTGCTACCCTTTGGAATTATCATCTTGTTCTGGCTGTTCATGCTGCGGAGAATCGGTGGCAGAGGTACAGGTGGAAATCCGCTATTCAATTTTGGGAAATCAACGCCACAAGTTTCGGATAAAGGCACCACAAGCTCTGCCAGCTTTAAAGATATTGCAGGTTTAAAAGAGGCAAAGTTAGAAGTCATGGAGGTAGTGGACTTCTTAAAAAATCCTGAAACCTATACAAAATTAGGGGCGAAAATCCCCAAAGGGGTAATGCTGGTAGGCCCTCCCGGAACAGGAAAGACCTTAATGGCCAGGGCCGTTGCGGGCGAGGCGCAGGTTCCCTTTTTCTCCATGTCGGGATCCGAATTCGTAGAAATGTTTGTTGGCGTGGGAGCCTCCAGGGTACGCGACCTTTTTAAAAAGGCCAAGGAAAAAGCACCGAGTATCATATTTATCGATGAAATAGATGCCGTGGGTCGTTCCCGTGGTAAAGTCAATGCGTTTCAGGCCAATGATGAACGAGAAAGTACTTTGAACCAGCTGCTTACCGAACTTGACGGTTTTGGCCCCAACACAGGGGTCATTGTACTGGCTGCCACCAACCGCCCGGATGTGCTGGACAAGGCCCTGTTGCGACCCGGCCGCTTTGACCGTCATATCTATTTGGAACTGCCAACCAAAGAGGAACGGAAAGAAATTTTTGGGGTACACCTGCGTCCACTAAAACTTTCAAAAAATGTAGATGTGGAACTGCTGGCCAAATTAAGTCCAGGATTTTCAGGGGCCGACATCGCCAATATCTGCAATGAAGCTGCACTGATCGCGGCCCGAAAGAAAAAAAAGACAGTGGAACAAGAAGATTTTTTGGAAGCCCGTGATCGGGTCATCGGTGGTATGGAACGCAAAAGCAAAATCATCTCACCCAAGGAAAAAGAAATTGTGGCACACCATGAAGCTGGCCACGCCGTAGTTAGTTGGTATCTTAAAAATGTAGATTCTTTGGTTAAGGTATCCATCATTCCGCGGGGGAAATCTTTAGGTGCCGCCTGGTACCTTCCCGAAGAAAGACAAATTGTAACAAAATCGCAGTTTATGGATCAGATTTGTGCCTCCTTAGGAGGCCGGGCCGCGGAGGAGATTATTTTTAATGAGCCATCCTCAGGGGCTTTGGACGATTTGGAAAAGGTAACGAAACAGGCTTATACCATGGTAGCCTACTATGGCCTGGATGAGGAGATAGGCCCAATCAGTTTCTACGACTCCTCAGGTCGAAATGAACAGTTATTGGGGAAACCCTATAGCGAAAATATGGCGCAACAGATCGACAAGGAAGTAAAGGAGCTGGTGACCACGGCCTATGAAAGAACAAAAAACTTACTGTTGGAACATCGTGACGAATTGAAAAAACTAGCGCAACTCCTCTTAAAACAAGAAGTAGTTGAAAAAGAGGATCTGGAGGAGATATTGGGTAAAAGAGGTATAAATGAATTAGTCAATAGCAAAGAGTGAAAAGCTAAGTTCGCACACTTTGTATTTCAGAGCGGGGTCCTTCCGTTCAACAGATACCCTGGCCTGCTAATCAGGTGAACCCGCGCCACGGAATGAAATTATAGCACTGAATAATTAAACGAAAAAATAAAGGCATCATGGAAAAAACACAAAAACGGAAAGAAATAATCTACAATAAAGATCTACATTTTGAACACCAGCAATGGCGGTCCGAACTTGCATTTTGGGAAGACGAGTTAAAATCCTTTAAAAACAGGCTAGGCGAACTTGTAACCCGCTGGACCGATAAGGAAGTATTGGCGCAATTGGAACATTATCAAAATGAATTTATCCTTCATGACCGTGTCATAGACGATATGCAGGAAGCTATTGAGCAGCATGAGATTCGTATTGCTGCCCAAACAAAAACAGGACAAGATGCTCTAGATACAATACTCGTAAAAAAACATGTGGAATTCAGAAACCGAATGGAGACCCAGCGACAGATCTATGCAGATTTGAAAAAAGATTTTTTTAGGTTTCTTTCAAAGTATATGTAGCAATAACGATCGCAAAAAGCGTTGTTTCCGAGACCATTTTATTTTATATCTATTAATGGCCATGACATGTTTTTGACCAGTGATCTGTTTAAAGTTTATGAATATCATTGGCATTTTCTATAAATCGAGGCGATGCATTCTGCTATCCCTTATTCTTCCGTGAAAATGTTGATTTCCAAAGTCGTGCCTTATAAATTTGTTTGGCCGTTTATTACTTCTACTACTTTTTCAGTTCAAAGTTTTTTGACATACCCAAAGACCATTTTTTTAAACTCGCGGAAATCGCTCGTAAAAAGTTCCATACATTTCTTTAGTTCTTTGTGCGTATCTCTGTAATCAGCATCCGCAAGTCCTTTTTCGCCTTTTTCCAAACGGGCCAATAATTTTTCATGGCTGATAATATCGTCAGCCAGATAGTCGAACAGGTTCTCATGGATCTTGTCCAGATTACTGAGCATTTCGCCATATTCCAGTTCCATGACCTCTTTTTTTTGCAACAGATCAGCGAAAAACCTGGTCTCGTCTTTCCAGAAGTAAATGGTATCTAACCATTCCATGCTCTCTCTATGTAGAATGTCTAACCCTACACCCAATAAAAAATCTGATTTTTGATTAAAAGTTTTCGTGTTCATGACAGTAGTAATTATTAATATATTCGCTTGTACCTGGTATGGAAACTGGTTTTGAGCGCCTTGCGGGCTTCTTCTAAAAGTTGTTTCACTTCTTGAAGGTTTTGATTTATTATTTCTGCGATTTCTTCGACATTAAAATGGTGTTCTGTTGCAAGTTCATAGACCCTGCGCATCGGTAGCGGCAAATGGTACAATACCATTTCGGCATGCTTCCTGATATTCTTTTCACCCCATTCACTATCTAGTTTAGCAATAATTTCATTATTGTCACCTTCCACAAAAACGTGGTTCAAGATATCAATGTTCTTTCTGTAGGATATATCGTCCAATTCGTCCATCATAACCAGATCACCATCTCCGTCAGTAGAGAATTTTTCTTCCATGGCATCCCAAGCCGGTTTTGAAAAGTCATCGATGTTCTGAAAGAAAACCTCATCAAATTCCTCCTGGACAATGGTATTATTCAACAATTCATCAGCCTTTTTGAACAGCCATGGGTACAAGTCTTTTTGATTATTAACCTCATCAAAATGATCATATACCGTGATGAATAATTGATCTAAGAAATCGGCAGGTCTGTATTTTCCCTGGGGAAGGTTTCCTTTTGATATTGCCGTATTCAATCTCTTCACAATATAATGCTTTACTTGGGGCAAGGTTTTTAACAGCAGTTCGTTAAACGCTTTTTTCTCGCCCATTTTCTTATGCCGGACCAAATCAGAATAGGTACTCGCCACAAATAAGCGGAACTCCTTTTGACTTTTGGAATAGGTTTTCATGTTTTCCAATTTTATTGATTTTGTATAAAACAAAAGTGCGAACTTAAACCGTTCGGTGAAATGATTAGGATCAGTCAGATCAGTTCTGAGGATTATTTTCTAAAGGATTTGCAACACTTTTGCGCCCCTGATCTTTTGTTCCTTTAGCTCAAGTAGCGCTACGTTTGCCTGTTCTAAAGGATACATTTGCACCTCCGGTTTAATGCGGGCCTTTGCCGCCAGCTCCAAAAAATCGGACACGTCTTTAGCCGTTACATTGGCGACCGACTTAATTTCCTTCTCCATCCAAATATGGACCCGGTATGATAGCTTTTGAAGATATTCCTGGTCGCCTTTTTCTTTTCTAATGGCATTGATGACCAGTCTACCTCCCTTTTCCAGATTACCCAGGGCTTCCACAACTGGCACCCATGCAGGCGTAGTATCTATAATAGCATCGAGCTTTTCGGGCGATGCATCGGTAGTTTTGCCAGACCAGAACGCCCCGAGTTCCATGGCAAACTGCCGTTCTTCAGCTTTTCTCGCAAACACAAAAACTTTGGTATTCTGGTAGCGGTGGTTAACCATTTTGAGCACCAAGTGTGCCGAAGCGCCAAAACCCGTAAGTCCCAAATTATCCCCGTCCCTAATTTGAGCAAGCTGAATAGAACGGTAGCCGATGGCCCCTGCACACAGCAAAGGGGCCGCTTCAGCATCGGTAAAAAAGCGGGGAATAGTATGGGCGTATTTTTCCGGAACGGTCATATATTCTGCATAACCTCCGTTTACATCTTTACCAGTGGCGCGGAAATCATCACAAAGATTTTCATTGCCCTCCAGACAAAATTTGCATTTGCCGCATGCAGAAAAGATCCACGCTACCCCTACCCTGTCGCCAAGTTTGAATTTTGAAGTGCCTTTGCCTAATTTATCTACATGCCCAATAAGCTGATGTCCGGGGACTACCGGAAGTTTTGGCGGTGCCAATCTTCCCTCAATCTCGTCGAGTTCGGTATGGCAAACCCCGCAAACTGAAATTTTAATGCGCACTTCATTTTCTTTAGGTTCAGAAATGGGAATATCTAACAATTGAAGAGGCGCTCTGTTTTCTTTCAAATCAGAACTTTTATTCAGGACCATTGCTTTCATATCCGTATTCGTATTGGTAAGGTAGGATATAAAAGTAGGGGCAATTACTTATGTCAACCATGACATTTATCAGTAGGCATAGGAGTAGAAAACCTGATTGGTCCTCTATAAGCTATTGAATTAAATACGAGGTGTGAAGTACGAAAGTCGAACTTCCAACCTCCACTTGCACACTATATTTTCTACCACATTGCAATCCACAGTTACAGAATTAACCGGAATATGTAGTATATTAACTCTTATACTATTATAGGGGGATAATGTAGTTAATATAGCATATATATTGGAAAATCTAGTTGTACAGAGGGAGCGATTTGGACAGTACATTTGTCCTGTAAATTATTTATAAGGAATAAATTATAAATAGTATGACGTTAATTAAGATTTATAACATAGGAAATAGTAATAAAAAAAATAAAAATTATGAGAACTTTTAGAAATCAGACACCAGTTGCGTCAACAAGGGTTACCTTCTTTTCCAACACAAAAAACAACAGAAGTGCTTACTGGTCCGCGACAAGGCAGCACGTTAACAAGTAGTTTAGTCAAGTCTAATTCCATAAAGGGGGCCTAAAAAGGCCCCTTTTTTTATGCCAAAAACATTTTAGTCATATTAGTAGAGCACCTGGTTGGCCCTCTATAAGGTAGTGAATTAAATGCGAGGTGCGAAGCTCGTAATTTAACTTCAAGTGATCTATATCATTTCATAAGTGCCACAATATGAATTCTTTTGGGGTTCATTAAAAATCATGATTATGAAAACCCGGACACTTCTATTCATTTGGTTATTCCCCCTTTTAGCGATCTCACAATTCAAATCCGGCGAGGATGTTACCATTTCAACGCCACAGAGCGACGATGTATACCTGGCGGGTAAGGATATCAGTATTGATGCAATGGTTAGTGGCGATGCAGTAGCAGCCGGCAGGTACATTACCGTAAACGATTCCATTGCCCAGGATCTTATTGTAGCCGGTGGAGAGATTATTGTCAAAGGTTACGTGGCAGATGATATCCGTATGACGGGTGGAAAACTAACCATCGACTCAGAGGTCGGCGATGATGTCATCGTTGCGGGCGGCGAACTTACGATTACCAGAGATGCCGTCATAAAAGGCAATCTGATAAGCGTGGGGGGCAAGACCAGAATAAAAGGAGTCATTATAGGTATGCTAAAAGCACAGGCGGGCGAACTGAAAATGGATGGCATAGTAGAAGGTGATGCCATACTGCGTGCGGAAGAACTGGCAATAAACGGAAAAATATACGGCACCTCCGAAATCGCAGCCGAAGAATTGGAAATTGGTGAAAATGCCCAATTTCATAAAGATGTCACCTATTGGGTGGAAGACGGTGAAATAGATTTTGAGAATTCGCTGGTCAATGCAACGGCCAAACTAGACGAAACCCTGATGGGTGAACAGGAGGAAATTCCCTGGAAATTCTTTGGAATCGCTGCTTTTGGCTTTTGGATCTTCTATGTGCTTTCGGCATTTTTGGTTATCCTGTTATTGAATTATTTCTTTAATCCTCTTTTTGCCGAGGCGGTTAGCTATATCAAAGAAGATCTCTTGAGAAGTTTTGGCTATGGTCTTATTTACCTCTTCGGCCTGCCCTTACTTATTGCGTTTACTTTTATGATGATCATAGGCATCCCAATAAGCTTGTTCCTGCTGTCGTTCTATCTATTTAGTGTGCTGTTCGGGCATTTAGTAGGGGCCCTGCTGCTTACCTATTATTTGGAGAAACGCGATGGCCAACCCTGGGGGTTTTGGAGGTCCTCGTTTATAGCATTGGGCCTGGCAATTGTTATACGATTATTGACTTTTATCCCCTTTTTGGGATTCCTAATTGCATTCCTCGTAATGGCACTGGCCTATGGTTTATTGGCCTATACGATATGGCAAAGAAGAACTCAAAAAAACATAAAATTAGCTGAAGAATAAGAGTACAAGAAGAAATATATAAAAGCCTCTTTCACATCGTTTCGCATCGAACTGCCCACCTTCACTCCGTTACGGTCGACAGGTCGGCCTTCACTGTGTTGCACGAGGACGGTGGCCAGCCTTCACTGCGTTTCGGCCGACATGGGCCTTAAATTCAGTAAGTCCTTGTACTATGGCTATAATACATTCACATGGCGTAGGGCCTCCCTCCCACATCCCCTTGCAGGGTTCTTCAATTAACTCAGGTCGGTTCTTATTCATCCACTCCCTGGCTTCATAGTACAAATCAGGATCATTTGAGGAGGTCTGAACAGATCTTATTTGTTGATTTTTTATAGTTATATGAAAAGTGTCCGTAACATTTAAATCTATTTGAAGGGCACTCATCAGGTCATCTTTTACCATGATAGGGCATATCACCAGCGTATCATTCTTTTCTTCGCAGTTGAAGCGTTTTACTATTTCGTAGTTTCCACATTCTGCCCATTTCTGATAATACAAAATACTGGGTTGAGATTCTTCAGCAACTGAGAGCGTTCCTTTTAAACTGTCTCTGTTAAAAGAATAGAAGGCATCAATAAACTGATTTGCGATAGCAATAGTATTGTTCTGGCTAACAGAAGCTTCAGACTTAGTTCCATTTTTGCAGCCAACAGCCAACAGAATGGCGATGTAAAATAGTTGCTTTAAGTTCATAGGCAGATTTTTGTTAGTACAGTTTGGTTTCTTACGTTTTCTTTAATCCCCAAAAGCTTCTCAGCCTTCGTAGCCTAGCTACTTGTGCCTCCGCTAAAGCTTCAGCGATACGCGGTCGGCGAAGTAGGCTAGCGAAGGGGATATTTCTTTCTTATGAGCTTTTGGTCGCACCAATACCAAACAAAATCTTCGCCCCCGGGTTCATAAGGGGCAAATTTGTCGAATTGCATTCCAGCTTTTTCCATTACTCTGATCGATGCTTTATTCTCTTTCATTGCGATAGCAATAATCTTTTCTAATTTTAGTTTATTAAATCCATAATCCAAAATTGCTTTTGATGCCTCCGTCGCAAACCCCGCCCCCCAATATTCGGGCAAGAATCTATATCCAAGATCAATTTCACCAAATTCAGGCAGATAGACCAAACCCGCCCAGCCTATAAATTGCTGCCCATCCTTTAGTATTGCTACCCATCTGCCATATCCATAAAGTTCATAATCATTGATCTTTTCTTTTATAATATGGTGTATCCCTTCTAAAGTGGTAATAACGTCTTCTCCTGTATACTTCTGAACTTCTGGAATGGAATATAGCCGTATCATATCCTGGGCATCGGCCATTCCCATTTCTCTTAAAATCAATCTTTCTGTTTCAATTATGATTTGCATTTTAATGGCCTATAAGGTTCAGTATATGAGTCGTGGCAGCGTATTACTACGCACTGTATTTTTAGTTTGGAACTGAGCTTTGTTCTGTGTTTTCAATTCGACAGAAATTCCCGAATATCACTGGACAATTTTAGAAAATCAGGTTCATGTGTATACATCATATGGCCTGCTTCGTAATAGGTCATTTTTATTTTTTCTCTCTCAATTCCGTTCCGGGAAAAAGTATACTCCGCATCAAAAAACGGGCATATTAAATCAAAATATCCACTCGCCACCATAACTTTCATTTCCGTATTCCTTCTCATCGTTTCACTCAATTTTCGGGCAACATTAACAAAATCAGGCTCCCACATTTTTTCTTTCGGAACAGTTCTCCAATTCCATTTTTTATAAATTTTATCATTAGAAGTTAAATACGGACGATCCATTTTTACATTAAGTACAGATGCATAATAATGATTTAGGGCCGCAGTATACGCGGCGCTTATC
Organism: Eudoraea sp.; assembly: GCF_039969275.1. GTDB lineage: Bacteria > Bacteroidota > Bacteroidia > Flavobacteriales > Flavobacteriaceae > Eudoraea. The sequence goes on along the minus strand of NZ_JBDVOC010000009.1, from coordinate 40,814 downwards.
TGATAATCTGATGCATCTCCAAGATGCGGGCCATCGGATAATTTATCAACTTCATTTCCCATAAAACGACCATCTAATCTGCCAAGAGCAAGACCCTGACCTGCAAGTAATTCCTTTTGAAATCTATGCATTAAAATCCGAAGGTCCGATTTTAAAATGTAGTCCTTATCCAGACCCGTAAAATAGCTCAACTTTTCAGCTGCCTCATTTTTCTCAGTTTCATTGAGCAAGGAACCCTTGTAAAGTACAGGAGCATAAGAATTAAAAGTGTACGTTCTGCACTCATCAATAAATGATTCCAGTGTTTTACCCTGACCTGCTTTTTTATGATACCAGGCAGTTGCGGCCATACTCGGCAAGTAGGTGAGATAAGAAGTTATATTGTCGTGAACTGATGTTGAGCCGGCATAATCCAGGGCCTGAGAAATAAGTATTAAGCCATTTAATGCCATATTTTGTCCATCGCTCTCTAAAGTATTGGCTACTGTTACTGCCCTTACCGTACCAAAACTTTCACCAGCAATAAACTTTGGTGAAAACCAACGGTTATTTTCAGTTATCCATTGCCTCATAAATTTTGCTATGGATTTGGCATCTTCATTCAGGCCCCAATAATCTTTAACTTTACCTTTCCCAATAACCCGGCTATAGCCGGTGCCAACAGGGTCAATAAAAACAAGATCCGTCAGATCAAATAATCCATTTTTATTATTCACCAAATTATAAGGAGCTGCGCCATCATCTTCTTTTGCTTCTGAGTTTATTTTTACCAATTCAGGACCAAACATCCCCATATGCAGCCACACTGATGCCGAACCGGGACCACCATTAAATACAAAAGTGACCGGGCGTTTTGTAGGGTCACTTACTCCTTCCTGAACATATGCAACTGACCATATAGAAGCAACCGGTTTTTCAGATTTATCCTTTAAATATGTTTCTGATGCAAGTGCCTTATATCTAATTGTTTTACCCCCGCTTATTATTTGATGAGTGCTGATAAATGACTTAGGTTCGGGCACAGAGGTTGAATCTTGTTTTTTTTCTTGTGCCGAGATAGCTAACGAAAATATCAGGAATATGGAGAGTAACTTTAATTTTATCATAGTTAGGTATTTAGGTTTTTTCAAATATAGTTGATTATTTGTGGTTTAAACGCACCTCGTTTACACAGCTCAATAGTGTAATCCGTATCCGAAAGCACCGTGAAGCTGGCAAATCTCGGCGGCAAATGAAGCAGCTTTCCCGAGGGAGCTTTCGATCAACGAGGCCTGCCGAACATTGGTGTTGTTTTTGCCTCCGACATAGGAAATCAGGAATCCGCTGATAAAGGCATCTCCAGCTCCGAGCGTGTCTAGGGGTTTCACTGCCCGGGGAGCCTGTCTAAACCAGGATAGACCATCATACAGAATAACTTCGTGGGGACCTCGTGTGGCCACTGCGATGGTACAGCCTCTATTCACAGCTTTCTCAAGAAGTTCCATTGTTGCTTCTTCAGTCCATTCGGCGCAGGAAAAAAAACCGAAGTCGATATACTTACACATGGACAGTGCATGTTCATTATCGAAGTCTTCCGAAAAGTCGTAGCTGACCAAGGGGTTCAGGTGTTGCAATTGGGCTAGATAACTATCCATATAGCCATACGTACCGGTGTGCACAATTGAAAACGATTGCAGGTAATCGAGATCGTCGAAAATGAATTCCATTGGAACTGATTTGCTAATCCCTCCTTCGTTCGATGAAATAAAAACTCTTTCACCATCTTTGATTGTCAAAATTGCCCGACCATTTGGGCCGTCAACACTGCGGCAATGTGACGTATCTACCCCTATTTCAGCCAGTGTTTGTTGCACATGCTTAGCACTGTCATCGCTACCAAAAACGCCCAGGTAGGCAGAGTCGCAGTCCAACATTGACGCATATACCGAAAAGTTGAGCGCGTTACCCCCCGGAAACATCGTCCGAATGTGAATGTAGTCGTCCACCACATTGTCGCCGATACCTATAACCTTCATTTCGCGATCCCCCATCATCAAAATTAGTATTCCACTTTACCCATATAACGGCGTGTTTCCAGTGGATGATTGCGAATCTTTGCCAATGCCTCCCGGTAATCACACAGCACGCTGTAGAACAGGATGGGATTGAAATACTCCACAACAGAGTCGGGAAGCACATCAAGGCCTAGCTCTTTGGCGTCGATTACTATATAATTCTTCGCGTATCTTTTAAGGAAGACGATCACCCGCTCATCTAGTGCGCGGGTGCGGCCTTCATTCAACAACACAATGAAATTGGTTTTTTTGTCGGTAATTTCAAAAGGGCCGTGAAAAAACTCCCCGGAATGAATTGCGCTTGCGTGCAACCGTTGCATTTCCATCAGGGAGCAGATCGCAAAGCCATAAGCAAGTCCGAAGCTCGCTCCGCTAGATAAGCTATAGAACAATTTCTCATTCTGATACGCCTCTGCAAATGTCAGGACTCGTTCGCCCGCTTTATTGCGTGCTGCTGTAACAACATCGTCTATCTTTAGTAAAGCTTCCTGAAATTCGTGGTAATTGGCATACCCCTCTGTGTGTTGTAATATTTCAAGACTAAGCGCCAGCGTAATTGCCATCGGATTATTCTGGACACTTGCTTCATCACCCCACTCGTATACAATATTATTATCCGAAAAAGCAGCAAAATCGGATGACTCATTGTAAGTCAGGGAAACAGTGAGAGAGCCGGCTGCCTTTGCAACTTTCAACGCCTCAACAATCTCTGGTGTAGCACCACTGTGCGAGCAAAAGATGACAACAGACCGCTCTCCGAGCACCCTGGGTACCGCATGAACAAACTCATTGGCCGTATAGAGATCAGAACGCAGTAAACGGCTCTCACTTGCCAGGAAGAATTTGGACGGATAGAGATCTACCAATGAACCTCCACAAGCTACAAAGAATACCTCTGACATTTGAACCCCGTCTTCGGCTCTGGCCATGAGCATTTTAACCAGTGCCTTAGTGTGTATAGAGATTGAATTCATAAAATTTAATCTTGATATTATGTTGGGTGCATATTTAATTTTAATATACAGAAATAGTCAACAAAATCATGGTTGTAATCAACAATAGTATAAGAAGAGGCATTATAAAGTGCAACCACTTATTGAACCCTATTTTCACAATAGCCAGGGCTGCCAATATTAAACTTGTAGGATTGATCAAATAAAACAAACCCATACCATATTGATAAGTGTTAACAATAGTCTCTCTTCCAATGTTTACAGTATCTGCTAATGGCGACATGATTGGCATGGTTAAAACAGCCATTCCTGAGGACGAGGGCATAAAAAAGGATAAACCCCCATAAATAAAGAGCATGACATTCGTAAACACACCTTTGTTCATCCCTTCTGTAAATGTACTTGCATGATATAAAATGGTATCGCTAATAAGTCCATCTTCCATTAAAATGGTAACACCCCGGGCGATACCAACAATAAAGGCTACACTGAGTAAAGAGGCTGCACCTTTTGCAAACACCTCCACAAAAACAGTTTCTTTGATCTTTCCAATAATCCCAATAAGTATTGCGCCAACAAGAAAGGTGGTTGTCATTTCTACAAACCACCAACCTAAAAAAGAAACCCCATATATCATAACTACGAAGCATAATGAAAATACTACGGTAATGAGTCTCAGCCTATTTGTGAATTCCGTTGTTTTATCTATGGTATTTATTCCAAACAACTTCTCCAGGGCCTCTTTTTGGTCATAAATAAGTGACTTAGATGGATCTGCTTTTACACGTTTTGCATAGCGAAGAATATAAAGAATGGTAATAGCCAAACAAACAACCAGCATGATTAAGCGATTGTTGAGACCCAGTGTCCAGGCTATTCCAGCAGCATCCGAAGCAATAATCGTAGAAAACGGATTTATAGTAGAGCACATGGTCCCAATTCCTGAACCCAGAAATATACAGGCCAGCCCCACCATTGCATCATATTTTGCTGCCAGGAATACAGGAATTAAAATAGGATAGAAAGCCATCGTTTCTTCTGCCAGACCAAAGGTTGTTCCACCGGCTGCAATAAGTGTTGTTACCAAAATAATTAGAATATACTCTCTGCCTTTAAGTGTTTTTGCCATCCAGGATATTCCGGCATCAAATGCCCCAGTGAGGTTCATAATACCAATTAAGCCTCCAATAATAAGGATTAAAAAGATGATGTCTGCCGCCGCAATTATACCCTTTATAGGCGATGTCGCCAAGGCTGCAAGGCCCTGTGGTTTTGATTCCTGTTCTTTATAGGTATTGGGAATTCCTATTGGCTTATAGATATCACCACTTGTAAATTTTTGAATAGGAATTTTAATGTTGAGGTTCTCTAAGGTTTCTTGTGTTGCCGGTAATTCTACATGCTCTTCTACGCTGGTTTTGGTAAATGTATTGGTAGTAGCATTGTAAGCCAGACTATCATATTTCCCTGCAGGAACTATCCATGTTAAAACTGTTACAAATACAGCAATTAAGATTAGAATGGTTTGGGCAGTTGGAAATTTTAGTTTTTTCATTTATGAATTCTGTTGCTATTTCCTGGTTGGTCCAAATGCACCACAACGGTTCGGCTATGAGTGGTTGCATCCCGCAATGGGTTTATTTGCTTATAGGTGTTGTTGTGTAAAGCACATAGGCTTAATACACCGTTCATTAGCTTATTACTCTCCAACTTTTGGGTCTGCAAACCAGGTATCCCGAAAAATTTTCCATTCACCATCAACTTTCTTCCAAACTAACAAATATTTTCCTGTGGCTTTCCATTTACCGGTCGCATGGGCAAAATATCCCGTTCCCTGTTCCACAAGCAAGTCTTTGTTTCCCCAAAGACCCGTTGTGGCATAACTGCCAGTAACACTATCCCTGACCCAACCTTCAAAAACCTTTATAATATTTTGCCTCCCAACTGTTGACGGACTTCCATCATGAAAAATCTCTGCGTCTTCGGCATACAAATTCCCAAATGCAACTTTGTCTCCGCTAGCCATAGCATTTTCATATGCTCTTAGACGAGATGTAATTTCACTTTTTGCCTTTTCTAAATCGAATTGAGTTGTCTTATTCTTTGGTTGATTACAGTTCACAAGAGTCAATGTCAGGAAAGCAGTCAAAGCTAAATTTGTCATCTTATTTGAAAAGGGTATTAAAGTCATAAGTTATTATTAGTTTACTGATATTTCAATCCTATTTCCTAAAACGGTTTTTATATGAAAAGTAGCGAATTAAAATTCGTAATATTTTCGATTAGGATAAATGTATTAAAAAAGCGCAAGATTTAAAGGCTTGCGCTTACAGCTATTTTTTATAAACGTTATTGTAGTAAATCAAATACTATTCAAAATTCAATTTCTTCACATTGGTCTCTATTTATTTTGGAGACGACTTATTATATATTACAGGCATTTGTCCTTTCCATTTATCCCATAAATCATCGTCGCTTATGAGATTAGCCATAAAGTGACCTACATTAATACGACTGGTTTTACCTGCATCAAAAATTGCACTTCTGATTGGTGAAGGGTGTATTTCGTAATCAGTTACTTCTTCCTCATTGGTTAAATCGTCTGGTCGAACAGCAGCCCACTCGATTAATTGATTGTTTTGACCAATTTTGGACCTCAAATAATCTGCTGCCTGTTCATTATCTACATGAGGAGGTAATAGTAAACGAAGAAGTCCAATTACACATTTTTGACCAAACGAAATAGGTTCGCTTAAATCGCGATTTTGGTTGCCGGTAGTATTCATTAAAACATATTTGATTGGCTCCTCCGGACTATTTACTCTTATCGCATTGCAGAGTCGTTTAGCAGCATCGGTCACAAGTTTTCTGGGTTGTCCGTAGATACCTTTCCAAGTCATATTATGCCCCAGGCATGAAGCAATTGCTTCACAATCCTTAATATGTTCACTCATCTGGCTGTCACTTAGTTCTAAAAGGCTTGCAGAAATTATTAGTACGTTCTCATTGCTTTTCCACGATTCCGGTAATTTTTCAGGAGACCTCACAATCACCTTAACTTTTTGTCCTCTATTCAGAAGCTGCTGAACCAATTGTCTTCCTGTAGCCCCACTGGCACCTGCTACTAAGGTTGTCATATTATTAAATTTTTATTTTATAAATTCTCCAGAACGGCTTTTCTCCAAAAATACATTCCAAATACTAAAGTTACAATGGCAAACAATTTCAATTGCATACAAGGGTTTTGGCTATGATTTCGGTGTGCCTGGGGGTAGTGCGTCAAATTCCTTCCTTTTATTTTCAAACCATTCCGTCATAGCTCCAGGAGACTGCATTAGTTCTTTCATTTTATGCATTGCTCTAAGATGTCCTACATCACCAGATTGGAACATTTCCATTCCATGCTTTTTACTTTGCTCTGTCATTTCCTCAAAAGTGTCTGCATGAAATTCTAAGTCGCATGCGCCACCTAATTGTTTACAAGTCATTGTTTTCATTTTTACCATAATATTAGTTAAGAATCGTTATTATCCTTCTATTCATAATGAGGGTTTCCTATACCGGTTTCCAAATAATTTATCAAGCTGGTTGAGATGAAAAAATCCCATCCTAATTTACAAACTTCATAGCAATTCAGATTTGGAGTCAGTCCTTTATGTAACAGTAAATTTCAGACTAAATACTAAAATTTCTTAATCTCAATGCATTCGTGATTACTGAAACAGAACTAAAGCTCATTGCCAAAGCTGCAATCATAGGTGAAAGCAGTAATCCAAATATTGGATATAATAAACCTGCCGCTATTGGCAGTCCTAATGTGTTATATACAAATGCAAAAAAAAGGTTTTGATTTATGTTTTTCATTACACTTTGACTTAACTTTTTCGCTTTTACAATCCCTTGCAAATCTCCTTTCACCAAAGTTATTGACGCGCTTTCAATAGCTACATCCGTTCCTGTGCCCATTGCTATCCCAACATCAGATTGTGCTAAAGCAGGTGCATCGTTAATACCATCGCCTGCCATTGCAACACTTCTGCCTTGCGCCTGAAGTACTTTTATTTCGTTTAGTTTATCTTCCGGAAGACATTCTGCTTTATACTGTTTGAGGTTTAATTGTTCTGCAACTGCCTTAGCTGTGTTCTTATTATCCCCGGTCAACATTATAACCTCAATACCACTCTTTTGTAATTCCTTTATAGCTTTTTTACTCGTTTCTTTTATAGCATCAAAAATGGTAACGTAACCTACTACCTCTTTATCTACTGTTATATATGAAACTGTTTTACCTTGTTCTTGTTCAGCTGCTACCTTGTTCGCCAGATCCTTTGAAATAGAAATTGATAATTGTTCTAATAGTTTAGCGTTGCCTAAAGCAATCTTATTCTTTTCAAATGTACCTGTAACCCCTTTCCCTGGAATTGCTTCAAAATCGTTTACTTTAAAGGTGGATACATTTTTTGACTTTCCGTAATTCACAATTGCTTTAGCTAAAGGGTGCTCACTATATTGGTTCAGGGAAGCTATAGTTTTTACTAATGCTGTTTCATCTATAACATCTGTTGTTGCACTTACTTTTTCAACTGATGGTTTTCCTTCTGTAATAGTTCCTGTTTTATCTACAATAAGCGTATTTACCGAATTCATTTTCTCCAATGCTTCGGCATTTTTAATTAATACGCCAGATTGCGCACCTCTGCCAACTCCAACCATAACAGACATTGGTGTTGCTAAACCTAAGGCACAGGGACAGGCAATAATCAAAACAGCAATTGCATTCACAAATGCAAATACATAAGCGGGTTCCGGGCCATAAATTGCCCAGACGATAAAGGTTAAAACCGAAATAATTATTACAATCGGAACAAAATATTTAGATATTCTATCGGCTAATTTTTGAATGGGTGCTTTAGACCTACTTGCGGTTTGCACCATATCAATGATTTGAGAAAGCAGGGTTTCTGAACCAACTTTTTCTGCTTTCATTATGAACGATTTTGTATCGTTTATTGTTCCTGCACTGACTTTATCATACACTGTTTTATCTACTGGAATAGGCTCTCCTGTAATCATCGATTCATCAATACTGCTAAGACCTTCGACAATACTACCATCTACCGGTATTTTTTCTCCGGGTTTTACCCGTAATAAATTGCCCTCTTGAATTTTATCGATAGCAATTACTTTATTTTCCCCATCCACCACTAATGTTGCTGTTGAAGGCACTAATTTTAGTAGTTCCTTAATAGCTCCACTTGTTCTAATATGTGCTTTTGCTTCTAATAATTGCCCTAATAACACCAATGTTAAAATAACGGTTGATGCTTCAAAATAGACAAAGACATTACCATCTGCACTCTTAAAATTTTGTGGAAATACATCGGGAAAGAGCAGCGCAAATACACTAAATAACCAGGCAATCCCAGAACCAATGCCAATAAGGGTAAACATATTCAGGTTCATTGTTTTAATAGATGTCCAGGCACGTTTAAAGAACATCCAGGTAGCATAAAATACTACTGGAATTGACAATGCAAATTGTATCCAGTTCCAATATTTTTGTTCTAAAACAGTATACAATGGATTATTGTTTAACATTTCAGACATTGCAATTAGAAATATTGGCAGCGTTAAGGCCAATGCAATCCAAAACTTTCTCAATAGCTTTTTATAGGTAGTATCTTCTTCTGAAGTATCTGATTCCAATTGTACCAAGTCCATTCCGCATACAGGGCAGTCTCCTGCTTTGTTATAGGTTTTATCTCCTTCGCAATGCATTGGGCAATAAAAAGCACCTGTTCCTTTACCTTTTGGTGGTTCTGCTTTTTTGTCTATATGAGGGGATTTGTCATTTTCATGAATACTATATCTGCCGCCATCATTCTTTAAGGCTCCTTGAAATTTTTCAATAGGAATGTGAGATTCCATTTCTATAACTGCTTCTGATTTTTCTAAATTGACAGATGCCTTTAAAACACCCTTAACTTTTGAAAGTGTATCTTCAACATGGTTGCGACAACCATTACATGTCATTCCCTGTATGTGATATGTTTGCTTCATATTTGTTGAAAATCCTTGTTTTTTTAGTTTGCAGAAAACGGTCTTGTTAAAATTCGTTTTCTTTGATCACCGAAGCCTTTCAGCCTTCGCAGCCCAGCTACTTGTGCCTCCGCTTGAGCTTAAGCGATACGTGGTCGGCGAAGTAGGATAGCGAAGGTGATATAACTTTTTATATTGTAATGAGTGGCCCTCTTTATTAAATATACTCAGGTTTGGTATTTAAATTAATTCTACTGCTATAAAAGTATCCGGAAAAATATGAATTAGGCGCTTCATTTTTATCCCCATTCGGGAAATTGAGTAGTATTCAGATCCATTGATGCAATAGTCTGCAGATCAGATTCAGCAAGCTCAAAGTCAAAAATATCAACATTTTCAATCATATGTGCTTTTTGGGAAGATCTTGGAATTGCAATAATTCCTCTCTGGAAGTGCCACCTTAAACATACCTGGGCGATACTCTTATTGTACTTTTTGCCAATAGCGGCCAGAGTTTGGTTGCTAAAAATTCCATTTCGCCCTGCAGCGAAGGGAGACCAGGCTTCCATTTGCGTTCCGGAATTCTTCAAAAATTCATAGGATTTGTCCTCATGAAAGAAAACATGGGTCTCTATTTGATTGATCGCCGGTCTGATTTTGGCATATTCCATCAACTCATCAAGTTGCTCAGGTAAAAAATTGCTCACACCAATAGCTCTGATTTTGCCCTCATTGTAAAGTTCTTCCATCGCCTGCCATGTGCCTTTTACATCTCCTCTGGGCCGGTGGATTAGATAAAGATCTAAATACGCTAAACCCAATTTGTTTATAGATGTTTCAAAAGCCTTCTTTGTACTTTCATAGCCCGAATCGTCAACCCAAAGTTTTGACGTTATAAATAGTTCCTCTCTATCAATATCACTTTGCTTAATTGCTGCTCCTACAGCTTCTTCGTTTCCGTAAATATGAGCGGTATCAATAAGCCGATACCCCACTGAAATTGCATCAGACACACATCGTGTACCTCTGGCTCCTTTTAGGGTGTTTGTGCCAAATCCAAGCCTTGGCATTGGTACGCCATTGTTGAGGGATACGGTTGGAATTGAATTTTTTATCCGGGGTGCGGAAAGGGCACCGAACAGTTTTGAACTTCCTAAACCCAAAAACACTGTCGCAGCGGCAAACGTTGTGCTTCTTTTTAAAAACTCCCGGCGCTTTACTCCATACCTATGATTTTCCATACTTATTTCTCTTTTTTATTAATTTAAAAATAGGGATTTTTGAATTGAATTTTAGAGCAGCATAAGAACCCGGATAAAACTCAAATTTTTATACTTTTTATTCTTCCTGGTAAACTGTTTCACCTTCTTTTATAGTTGTAGTCACTTTAATGGTTTTTATGTCCTCTTCTGAAACTTTTAACGGATTCTTATCAAGGATAACCAGGTCCGCTAATTTTCCTACTTCTAAAGTGCCTTTGCTATCTTCTTCAAAATGTTGATACGCAGACCAACTTGTAATGGATTGAATTGCCTGAAAAGGCGTAAGTTTTTCTTCAGCACCAATAATCGCACCGGAGCGAGACTTACGCTCAACTGAGATACCAACCATACGCATTAAATTTGGTAAAGCAACAGGGGCATCGGTATGTGTTGTAATTTTTAAGCCTTTCTTTAATGCAGTTTTTGTTGGGCTTATCTTGTTTCCTAAACTATCTCCTATAATTTGTTTATGCCAATCTCCCCAATAGAAAGTGTGTAGCGGAAATAATGAGGCTATTACATCTAATTCTTTTAACGAATCTAATTGATCTTCGCGTACATATTGTCCATGAATTAAAACATTTCTGCGATTCTCATTACCATATTTTTTAGCAAGTGGCTTCATGGTTCTAATCATCTGATCTATAGCCGCATCTCCATTGGCATGTGTTAGAACCTGCCAATTATTTTTAAATCCCTTTTCGTAGATGGAAGACACAACGGTGTCTTCCGGAATTGCAGGATATCCTGCATAATCTTTGCTGGCTCCATCAGGAGGAATTAAATAGGGTTGTGTTCGCCAAGCCGTTCTGCCTTGAGGAGAACCATCTAATGTAAGCTTCATACCGGCTATTCTATAATGATTTTGGTAGGTTTTACTGTTCCACTTGGAATCCATGTATTTGTCTACAAATAAATAATCAACATAACTAACAACATCAAGTTTAAGTTTTCCAGATTCAGCGGCAGCAACAAGATCTTCGTGGTTATGCATCGTTCTTCCTTCCTGTGCTGTGGTATAGCCATAGGACAAAGCCATCTTTTGGCCTGCTTCAAAAAACTTATTAGTTGCTTCTGTACTCGAGGGAGAAATAACTTTCATCATGTAAGGTATAGCAGCCAATTCCTCTAAAACACCATTAGGCTCGTTATTGTTTTCACGACGAATAATGCCACCATCCGGATCTTTTGTTTCTGCAGTTATTTCCAGAAGTTCTAAACCCTTAGAGTTTACCACAGCAAAATGGCCGGAAATATGAATAATCATAATTGGAAATTCTTTTGATACCTTATCCAAATCATGTTTTGTAGGAAATCTATTTTCTTCAAGTATTGAATCATCGAAACCCATGCCAAAGATCCAGCCGGTTAAATCTCTGTTTTCAGGAGTATTCCATTCCTTGAGAATATTAATAAGTGTGGGGATATTTTTAGCGCCGGCATCAGGTGGTGGCAAGATTTGAGCACCAATGGCTTGAGTTGAAAAAAAAGAAAAGTGCGCATGGCCATCAATAAAACCTGGCAGCATGGTTTTCCCTTCTAAATTTACCTGTTTTGCCTTGCCCTCAAATTTTTGTAAAGCCGTAGTCTTATCCCCGACAAAAACAATTTGCCCTTCCCTTTGGACTAATGCCTCTACATAATGGGGAGCATCACCAACCATGGTAATAATGTCTCCATTATAAAAAATGGTGGCAGAACCACGCTCTGAAATTTCATTACTTTTCTTTGATTGATTGCAAGAGCAAATTGAACAAAAAACGACTCCAAGTAATAATATATATTTAATTTTCATTTTATATTTAATTAATAATTGCAAACGGTCTTGTCTATGGCGTATGGGACACACTTAGAATTATCTTCTATGACTATATCCAGAAACCTTCCTTTTGAGAATACGGTATCCCATTGGTCATCTTCTGATAGTGTTTTGTATTCGCAGAGGGTCATTTAAGTGCGTTCTGTATTTTTTAAAGGTAAAAAATAAAGAAAGAGCAGCATAATCCTATTATAGAAGAAGTTAATCCTATTTTGTATTTTAATTAAAAAATAAACCTAATGATTCAATCTTACAAACAACGACCACGGTTACAGGAATCTTACGACACCATCATCATAGGATCGGGAATGGGAGGTCTTGCAACAGCTGCTATTCTATCTAAACAAGGTCAAAAGGTTTTGGTATTGGAGCGACATTATACAGCAGGAGGTTTTACACATGTTTTTAAACGCAAAGGCTATGAATGGGATGTAGGCATCCATTATATTGGGGAGGTACAGCGGGAAAACAGCATTTTAAGAAAACTGTTTGATTATGTAACAGACCATAAATTAAAGTGGGCCGACATGGGAGAAGTATACGACCGAATAGTTATTGGCGATCAACACTTTGATTTTGTAAAAGGGGTTAAAAACTTCAAAAAACAAATGATCTTCTACTTTCCCGAAGAAGAAAACGCAATCAATACATACGTCAATTTAGTGTTTAAGGCTGTAAAAACAGGTAAAAACTATTACATCAGCAAGGCCATATCGCCATTCCTGAATGCATTACTAGGTAAGTTTCTAAAAAATCCTTTTTACAAATTCTCAGATAAAACAACAGATGAAGTCCTCCGTTCATTAACCAAAAATGAAACCCTGATAAAGGTACTCTCTGGCCAATATGGTGATTATGGACTCCCTCCTAAACAAAGTAGTTTCTCCATGCATGCTTCAGTCGTCAGACATTATTTTGATGGAGGAAGTTTTCCTGTTGGAGGTTCTTCTCAGATTGTTAAAACAATAGCTCCTGTAATAGCCGCTTCAGGAGGTACAATTTTGACTAATGCAGAAGTAGAAGAGGTTGTCATTGAGAAAAATACTGCTTTAGGTGTAAAGATGAAAGATGGAAAAATAATTCGAGCCAAAAGCATTGTGAGTAACGCAGGAATAATGACCACTTATAATACATTATTACCATCAGCAACAGTTGAAAAACACAAATTGAAAGAACAGTTACAAAAAATAAAACCATCTGTGGCACATGTAAGCTTATATATTGGTTTAGAAGGTTCTCCGGAAGACCTTCAGCTTCCTAAAACAAATTATTGGATTTATCCGGCTGAAGGTGATCATGACACATGTGTTAAAAGATATTTAGATGATTTATCTCAAACATTCCCTTTGGTATATCTTTCTTTTCCATCAGCCAAAGATCCGGATTGGTCTAATCGCTATCCTGGTAAAAGTTCCATTGATATCATAACATTAATGCCCTTTGAAATATTTGAAAAATGGTCTGATACCTCCTGGAAAAAAAGGGGAGATAATTATGAAAAGATAAAAGAAGACATTGCTCAACGTTTATTAAAGGAACTGTATAAACAACTTCCACAGGTAGAAGGAAAGATAAATTGTTATGAACTTTCAACACCGGTGACCACACAACATTTTATGAATTATAAAAATGGAGAAGTTTACGGGTTAGATCATGGTCCTTCCAGGTTTAGACAACCCTTTTTAACCCCCAGAACACCAATCAAAAACTTTTATCTTACAGGTCAGGATATTGTAACGGCAGGTGTTGGGGGAGCATTGTTTTCAGGTGTATTGACTACTATGGCAATAACCGGAAAAAATGTATTAAAAACTTTATAAATATTAAAAAGCGGTTCGCACCAAAAGGGTGCCCTCAACAACTACTTGTCTTTTACAACTACCTTCAGAGATTTTGTGGCCTTTCCATCTGTAATTACAATAAAATAGACCCCCTTGCTCAAGATGGAAAGTTGTAAAGGATCTTCCCCCTTAAATGTTTGAACCAATTGACCCGCTGTATTATAAACTTCAATAACACTTTTTTCGGTGGTTGCAGGAATGGTCAAACTATTGGACGTTGGGTTAGGATAAGCCATCACATTATCAATAAGTGAAATGGTTTCAACATATTCACCCTCACAGGGTAAGTTCGATGCTACTGTAAGTACATCTCCGTTATTAACCGTGGCGCTAAACCTTTGCCTCTCATAAGTGCCTATAACCTCATCATTTATACGCAGGACATAAGGTGGAGTACCTGTATTAATCTCGATCGTTGCCTTATAAGTAAATCCTTCAGAATCTATTTTTGATGTTATATCCATCTCCGGAAACTCTTGAATGGTTATGTTATAACACTGCTGTAAATCCGGATTATCTTTAACACTTAAACAGATGTCGTATGCTCCGGGCATCAGATTGTTGACAACAATTTCCTGAGTAAAAGCGTATTCCTGGTCGTTAATCTCAAGGATATAATCATAATAATCTACGGCGTTTACAGTAAGACTTCCATTATTTTGATTATGACAACTTTCTCCGGTGGTTTTGATCAGAAAATTATTGGATGCTAATTTTACCAAACCGTTAAAATATTCATTGGCTAAAGCGTATGCATCATTGCCTATCTTATCGCCAATAATACGTCCCGGGATATCGTCGATCGGCGGATGAATGCCTCCCCAGATTCTGGATAAACTGGTTTGGTCTGAGGCATCCCTGTAAGTGGCCCACTGCAAACTGAGATTTTCACTGGGGCCCTGTTCAAAAACCAAAAAGTTATTTTGTTCAATATCAAAAACACCAATTCCTCCGGGAAAATAAGGATCCCCGGTAAGCCTGGTAAGAACTTCTGCAGCTGCCCGTGAAAAAGTAGAATGCCCGGATACATAACCTGCAAATGGTGGTGTAACAAATGTTGGGCGTTGATATGGCCACCATTGTGTACCCAGAATCCAATCCACTCCGGCGATATCAGCTGTAGGATCCGAAATAAAATCAGGACCTTTCCAGGCAAATATTTTGATCTTACCTACATTTTCATCTCCCGGTCCTGCCAAAGGATCCCCGCTTTCAATAAGTTCTATTCTCCCTGGAATTAGCGGTAATCCATGCGGATGAAAACTCTGCAAGGAGTTGTCTGTACTTTGTCCTTTGGAGGCCATATATCGAATGGCGGAAATAGGTCGAATATAATCATAGTAGCCCTTTACACCCCAGGTATTTACCGCCGCATCGTGCATAGCCCCTCCAAGCGCTAAATAACTTTTTACATCCCATTCCAAATCGTCCAGAACAGCTCCCTCACCTTCAATTTGTTTTATAGTTTCAGGATGATCGCTGACGTAATTTAATATAGTGAACCAATGTCCGGGAGGGGTTTCAGAATCGGGGCCATCTGCCCAAAATTCAGCCAGGACCCGCGCATAATCGGATCTTTTTACCAGTTGTTGTTCATAGGGCTGACCCGTAACAGGATTTATGGGATGTCCGGCACCTATATCACCTCCTTCCATAAAATCGTAAAACGACTGAAACTCTTCAAAAGTGGCTGGAAAAGAAGCCAGTGCTACATTTCCGATGCCTCCTGGTGAAATATCAATTAGGGTCGGATCTGACGGATCTAAATGTGAGGACCAGGATGCCACTAAAGCAAAATGCCATTTATATGGATCTTCAATGCCATCCAGACTCGAATCATTTATGGTAACCGGAGGCCCGGGATCATTGTAAATATAACTGTCAAAACCATTATTTAGAATAGTTAAGTCGGCTGGGTTCAATGCAAAAGGATTTACCTGGCCCCACTCCGGACTAAGGAATTCAGGAACACTTCCTACAATAGTATTACCGCTTTGGTCAATAAAACTTTGAAATGCAAGGGGTTGCCAGCGGTTGGGATCTGCCAGATCATAGGATTCCTGGTATTCTTCAGGGGATAGCGGTTCATTTATTGGTTCGTAATACTGATTCCCATAGTTGTTTTCTTCATTGGCACCGTCCTGAAGTCCGAATTCTATGAGCTTTGCTCCGAGATAATTCCCCAATGCAGCGTATGATCCGGTACTGTAATTGGTACTTGTAAACGAGCTATCATATCCCAGATTTGAAAATAGTTCCTCAAATCGTTGAAATGCAAAGATAGCTCCCGGAGATTCAGCAAATCTGTGTGAAAGCAAACGATACGTGGCGTAACTCATCATCTCTCGCCTTGCAGCCTCCATATCATTAGGAGGCTCTATTCCCTCAAACTTGCAAGAAAAACCATTTGTAGTTTTCCCCAGAAATACCGTTTCTGCCGTACTGTCCAAAACCGCCCAGGAATCGTACATGGCCAAAGAGCTGTGATACAAGTTACGCCCGTGAACGGTAGGCCTTGCAAAATCGGTTCTAATGGCATCGAGGAGTGCTTCATTCCATTGTCTGGCCACGGATAAGTGAGCAAAATCATCTGCGTTGCTGCCACCGCCGTTATTCCCATCATTGTTTTCAACCGGATTGGTACCTTCAACTAAGGTAATAGATTGGTTTGGGGTAATATTTTCAAAGCGGTCTTTTATTCCACTGAGCCAGGTAACCTCAATATAATCGACAATTTCTGCGGTTCCCAGGCCAACGAATTCCGAAAGGCTGTTCTGACTTATAAAGCCTTCCCCGCATAAAGTATATCTGTAATATTCTTCCCCTGCAACCCCTATTTTTATAAAGGATCCAATGCCCATGCGATTGCTTTGAGTTCCCTCGAGTTTTATTTTGAGCCAGTTATTTCCTGTTGCTGATTGGTTTGCCCAGATGTTGATGGGTTGGTCCTCGATATTAATAACGGCTATATCCGGGAGACCATCGTTCTGAATATCGCCAATGGCGTTGCCATAGCTGGTCCTGGTATCATTGATAAAACCCGCGCTTGAGAGATTGGTAAAATTGCCACTCCCATCGTTTTCATAATAAGCCGATGGAGGCCTGCCATCCGATCCATCAAGGTAGCTCACCACATACAGGTCCTCGGCCCTATCATTCTCACTATCCAAAAAAACGGCTCCCCAGGCGAAACCATCGAAACGTGTGCCATTACCCGATGCAATATTGCTAAAAGTACCATCTCCGTTGTTCAGCATAAAGGCATTCCCAACTACGCTAGTCGGAAAAACTCTTGGAAATATATTGGTGATGTAGATATCGGGCCAACCGTCATTGTTAATATCAGCTATGGTTGCAGACATGCCCTGCATATTAAGATCCATCCCAGAAGCGATACTAATATCTATAAAGGTGCCGTCGCCCCTGTTCCTGTATAAAACATTGGGTATTTCTTCTTTATCATTGGCCAGAAAGATATCCTGAAACCCATCACGGTCATAATCAATAAAAGCGGCGCTTTGTGTTAAGAGAGGTACCAGGGCCAGTCCTGCGGCTTCTGTCACATCTGTAAAGGTGCCATTCCCCTCATTGCGATACAAAAGGTTATAGTCTACAAGATCGTCATCTCTTACCATTAGAAATAGATCCAGGTCGCCATCATTGTCAATATCTCCCCACGAATTACCCCAGTATTTTTTTGATTGACGGGCTATCCCTGAAGGAAACAGAATATCGGTAAATGAATTATTCCCGTCATTCCTGTAGAACCAACATCTTCCTACGTCACTATTGGCAAAAAAATCATTATCCCCGTCGTTGTCAAAATCTACCCAGGTTACTTGTCTCGCTTGCAGGCCTCCGCTGCTAATAGGAAGTGCCTGAATTTCGAATTGGCCTCCTGTATTTCGAAGAAACTGAAAATCGTTGGTTGTTGAAGCGGGTATTGTTATATCATCCCGGCCGTCGTTATCATAATCCACAAAGGATATGCCCGGTCCGTGGATAGTCGCTGTTGAACCGTATGCAACTTCCTGGTTAACTAATTGAGCTTGTACTTCTTCAAAGAAAACTTGTCCCTGACAGTAACCACACCACAATACCAACAGCATCGAAATGGCTAATTTCCTCATCCGGCTTGTTCCATTTTATTTCAAAGGTGTAATATTAGTTATTACAAATGAGTCTTACAATTTACTGCATAATCCTTCCCAAACAAAAATACTCGATGCAACCCTTCTAAAGCTGGACCAATTAATCTATGTTTTTATAATTGATAATCAAGAGGTTCCGAAATGGGCATGTGTATTATGTTTGTATAAATAAAATCCACATAAGCAGCGACTTACGGGGTTCTTTGTGGCCCCTTCTTTTGCTCCGCTGCGGTGGCCAGGCTCGAGTTGAAGGGAGAACAAACCAATTAAACTCAAATTTTTATAAATATTTTCTTTTTATATAACCAATAGCAGAGGTACCATAAGAAGAAAAGGACTATCGCGCTCAAAATAAGAAGTGCACTCAATTCACCCAGCCAGCCAAATACTGCGTTGGAGAATGGTAGTACAATCTTTCTAATAAGATCTGCCCCACCAACATGGGCAAACAGGTAAATAAACAATGGGTTCATTCCCACAATAGCGAAAAAAAGAACCCCTTTTTGGTATTTCTTAATATCTATCAACCAATAACACAAAGCTAGTGCTAACACCGACCATCCGCCACTGGCAAATACAAAAGTACTCGTAGAAATTCGTTTAATGATTGGGGTAATCGGGCTAAGTCCATATCCGACAATCAATCCTATGATGCCTGCAACAATCAAGGTTTGCATCTTTCTTTTATTCGATTGGTCACTCATTAACAATCTACCCGCCAATACCCCCCAAATGGTATGCGCTGTTGTAGGAATAGCATTGAACATTGCCCAATGACCCCCATCTTCCTGTCCTGAAATAAGAATATTGAACCAAGCTCCAAAGTTTTCCCCCGGAACAAAGGCCTGGTTAAATCCTTCTACAGGGAAAAACCTGTAAAGTCCTTCGGTGATAAGAATCAGCAATACCGAAAAACCAAGCTGTACCACAGTTGGTTTTTTCATGATCAGAAAGGCCAAAATATAAGTTACGGACAGCTGTGCAAGCACATTTTGAAATCTAAACACAATTTTTCCAGGATCAATACAATACAGTGCCCAGCCCAGGACCAATAGCACAAATGCCCTTTTCAGAGCGTGCTTAAATACCTGATTATAAGAATCCCCCCTTGCAATTCTCTTGTAAAAGGATAAGGGCATAGCTACCCCAACAATGAACATAAAAAACGGTTGAATCAAATCCCAAAAATGCAATCCTTCCCATTTTACATGATGAAATTGTTCGCCAATGGCGTGTACAATTGATCCTTCAAGTTCGGGAGCTACCATATAGGTAAATAAATGTGAGAACTCCGCGATGAGCAAAAACATGGTTAAGCCTCTGTAAAAATCAAGTGAAAGCAGTCTCTTGTTGGTTTGTCCCTGTTGTTTGGTCATATCGTTTAAATGTACTAAACATATGTAGGGATTGTTGGGCCAAAATCAGCTAACAAAAACAGCCTGCATATGTTCAAAAAAAAGGATTAATTTTAAAGGATAACGAATACTAAATATATATCATTTCTAAGATACCATGACGGCAAAAAGATTGAAGAAGTCAAAAAAAGCTTTTATTTCTCCAAAAAATTGTCGCCGGGGCAAGATGTTTACGAACAAAGTTCACATAAACGATAATTTATTACGGTAAGAATTTAAATATGAAAAAATCTGAACAAGAATACCCGAATTTCAAGCTCAATGGCAAAGTGGCGATAATTACGGGAGCGGCCCGAGGTCTTGGAAGGGCATGCGCACTTGCCCTGGCAAATGAAGGTGCGGACATTGCCCTGGGCCTAAGGGATGTAACTACTGCCGCTGAACTGGAGCAGGAAATTAAGGCCATGGGCAGAAGGGTAATCCGTTTGCAAATGGATGTTTCCGATCTTCAGCAAATCAATGATGCTGTTGCCCGTACGGTTGAAACTTTTGGCAAGATTAATATCCTTGTGAATAATGTTGGTGTTGCCCCCGGTAACCCTGCCGAAAATGTAACCGAAGAGGATTTTGATCATACCATTAATTTGAATTTAAAAGGAAACTTTTTTACTGCACAGGCTGTGGGCAAACAAATGATCAAACAGGGATCGGGCCGTATTATCAATATGAGTTCCCAGGCCGGTTTTATTGCCCTGGACAATGAGTCTATTTACTGTATGACCAAAGCAGGGGTCAACCATCTGACCAAGAACCTTGCTTCAGAATGGGCAAAGTATAATATAAACGTCAATGCTGTGGCGCCGACCTTTATAGAAACACCGGGTACCGAACCCTGGTTAAAGGACAGGGCCTTTAGACAAAGCGTGTTAGACAGGATCCCCCTGGGCCGTATTGGCAAACCTATGGAGGTTGCTGGCGCTGTCGTGTTTTTGGCCTCGGATGCCGCCTCACTGATCACAGGGGAAATAATGCTCATTGATGGTGGATGGACAACCAGGTAGTTGGTAACGACTGAGAAATCTAAAAGATGGTCAAATAAATCCCTGAACTCGGTTAGGGAATACCTTTATGTCATTTCGACAGGAGGTGCGAAGTAACGATTGAGAAATCTAAAAGATTGTCAATTAAATCGCTGAATTTGGTTAGGGAAGAAGTGGAAAAGTTGCCGGAAAAGATTGAAGAGGACAAGCACGTTTTCACAGCACACTGACCAAGGTCATTGCCTACAGCAGAAGATCTCAATACATTTATTAGTGCAATCAGAAGGGGAGTTGCCCCTCTCTTCTAACTTCTAAAATATATAGCTATGAAACATTTCACCTATCTCTTTTTGATCTCGTTGATTTCTCTGACTTTCTCCTGTAGTGATGATGATGACCCAGAGGAACTAACCAAAGACGGTCCGTTCGAGATCAGCGAACTCGCCGGAACCTGGGAGGCCACCAAAGCCCAATTTAGTGTAAACACCGTCTCCGTAGACGTGGTCGAGGACGGGGGAACAGCCAGTATGACTGTGCAATCCAATGGCCGCTTTACCCTTACCCTGGATCCCGTAGATAGGGATGCCTATACGGTAAGTGGGGAGATGTTCTGGGAGGAGTGGCAGCAAACATTCTACTTTGCAATTACCTGGGATGACGAGCCTAATGATTGGGATACCTACGGCCACACCTATGACGGTACAACCCTAACCTTTAATGGGGGCGCCGAAACCGGGGAATACGACTTTGATAATGACGGGGATATGGAAGCCTGTTCTATTCATTTTATCTTTGATCGTTCCTGAGGGTCTTGAACTTGGTAATCCTGGTCTGGGTGCTCCTCCAATGTGGTCCTTTGATGGTGTTACCCTAGGATCTTCCGTGGACATCTATGTTTCGGGTGCCGGAGCTAATGTTATTTATCGCGTCACGCAAGAATAAGGTGCGTTAGGGTCATTGAAGGAGAAACTTCTATCTATAAGAGTTGGAGAATCTTGTTCAAGGAAAGAATACTAATCCAGGGTTTTAAACGCTGGATTAGTTTTTATGTGGTTTTATTAAGTGGTCCCACCCGGACTATTTCAGATGGCATATCATTATGTATCAGCTTGGGAATAAGAAAAATAGCTTACTCTTTTTTCATTTAAATCCCTCTTGTTACTGTGTATATATGGTTTCTTTCGATTATATTTAGCAAGACTGTAACCCATATTTCAGCTATGTCATTCCTTTTGTTGACTCCTGTTCGAATAAACATATCACGCTCCGTAAGCCTGGCATCGACCTGTATAATTCTCTGTCTTGCCCTGGCCTTATCGTCCTGCAAATCCATGGGCCCCAAGACCATTCCGCAGGATAGCTTCAATTATAACCAGCGCATCGCCAACCATGAGAACGAACAGATGTTGCTGAATATCGTCCGGCTAAGGTATTTGGAAATGCCCCGTTTTATGAACGTGTCCTCCGTAATTAATTCATACACCCGTGGCGGTTCTGCGGGCGTCAGTGGGGGTGCTAACCCTGTTGGAAATTCAATTGGTGGGAATATTTCCTCGAACTGGTCAGACCGCCCTACGATTACCTATACCCCCATGACCGGACAGGCTTTTTCACAAAGCCTGCTTACACCACTCCCCCCATCAGTGATCTTTTTTCTGATCCAGTCCGGATGGTCTGCGGAACGACTGATGCGATTGACCAATTCAATGATAAATGGGATCCACAATGAGATTGGAACGCCCGGGGAACAAAGGCAGAGCGACCCCAAATTTAACGAATTGCTTGAGGTTCTCCACCAGCTACAGCGAGCAGGTGCATTGGGCATGCATTTCAGAGGTGATTGGCCCAAGGTGGATGTAGATGTTATCCTGCCCGAAATCCCCCGAACGGATTCTGTTCGGAGGACCATTACAAAATTCAAGGAGCTTCTGCAGCTGGATCCGGATAGCAACATTTTCGATATTGAATACGGCGTAGTCGTTGAAAGGAAAAATCAAATTGTAGTTCAGACGCACTCCATCCTGGAAATGATATCCAATATTTCCTGGTACATTGATGTGCCCGAGGAACACGTCAGTGAAGGGCGGACTCTGGCAACCTTCCGGCCGGATGACCCGGACCTCATCCATATCCTGGTCGACAAAATTAAGCCGGAAAACGCTTACCTGAGCATTAATTACCGAGGCCATTGGTACTATATAGACGACCGGGATGTGAAATCAAAAAACACCTTTGGCGTCATGCAAATGCTGATGAGTATGGCTAAAGACGGCTCGGGCTCCGTGGCGCCTCTGATCTCCATAGGAAATTAATCCTTCCACTAGTACCTCACTACAAAATTGCCCATTTTTTATGCAGGGATTTTGGCTTCTTGTTTATTCCCAACCAAATTCCGCCATTAAAGAAATATATCTCGGGTGTTCTTTAATAACGCTTCATAAGCCTCATACATAAATGAAGCGAACCTTTTTTGTGTTTTATTCCTTTTCAGATTTTCTAATCTGACAAAAAATGGCTACTATTAAGTCTTAAAACCAACCTATTATGGATTATAAAAAATCGATTATTCATTTTCTAATTAGCTTGCTTTTATCTCCAGTGGTGGTATACATTGTATTACTAGCCGCTAAAGCAGCAGGATCAACCTATGAAATGACCCATGGGGAAACCTTTATTATCTGGCTCCTTATGGCCATTGTGATCAATCTGTCTATTACTGAGAAAACATAAGGAAAATCATCACAAAAGGTGATTAAAAATCGCCTTCTATAATTGGCGTCCTCCTTCACTGCGTTGCGACGGACATGGGCTGGGTTAGCTCGCTTCGGTCCTGGACCTGAGGTTCCCGCTCTTGTGAGATTTCGTATGTGCTATTCTCTATTTGCGTTTATCTGGTTATTTTGTTTTTTAAGTGACCTATCTATTGGTTATATTTAAGAGATTAAATCATTTTAAAATGAATACAACCTACGACGCCATCGTGATTGGGTCCGGCATTTCTGGTGGATGGGCCGCTAAGGTATTGTGCGAAAACGGTCTTAAAACCTGTGTTGTGGAACGGGGAAGAAATGTGGAGCACAATAAAGATTATCCTACTGCTCACTTGCACCCCTGGGAACTTCCTCACGGCGGCTGGATGCCCAGGTCATTCAGAGATGAGAACCCCTTGATCACCAAATCGGCAGGTTTTGGCGAAGATACAGCCCACTTTTTTATTAAAGATAAGGAACAGCCCTATGTACAAAAAAAGCCTTTCGATTGGATCCGCGGGTTTCAAGTGGGCGGAAAATCCTTAATATGGGGCAGAGCTTGCCAACGATGGAGCCAATCCGAATTCGAATCCCCTTTCAAATATAAGTATGGAATTCAGTGGCCGGTAGATTACCCGGAAATGGCTCCCTGGTATCATTTAGTAGAAGACTTTATAGGAGTATGTGGAAATAAAGACGGCTTAGAATCCATGCCCGATGGGGAGTTCTTACCTCCGTTCGAAATGAATTGTGTTGAACGCCATATGAGTAAGACATTAAGCGACAGATATCCAGACCGGCATCTGGTACATGGAAGATGGGCGCACCTGACCGAGCCTAAAGAACACCATTTAGAATTGGGCAGAGGAAAATGCCAATCAAGAAATCTTTGTATGAGAGGATGTCCTTTTGGCGCCTATTTTAGCAGTAATTCCAGTACCCTGCCTTCGGCGCAACGAACCGGAAACCTCAGCATTCTTTCCGATGCGGTTGTAGTTAAAATCATTTATGATGACCAACAAAAAAATGCTACCGGAATTGAATATATAGATACGGCCACAGGATCGCGACAGGAGTTAAAAGCCAGCATAATTTTTGTTAATGCCTCGGCCCTGAACACAAATCTTATCTTATTGAACTCTACCTCAGATCGTTTTCCTAATGGGCTGGGAAATGATCATGACATCCTGGGGCGTTATGTGGGTTTTCACAATTACCGTGGATGGGCCTCGGGCAGGTTTGAAGGGTTTAGGGACACCTATGTTTATGGCAGGAATCCTTCTGAACTTATTTTAGCCAATTTCAGAAATGTTTATAAGAATGATATGCCTTTTGTTGGCGGATATACCATTTTCAGTGGGGCATACCGGGCGCGAAATGAAGAGGCTCCCGAAAATGGCCCCGGCATTGGGGCGGCATATAAAGAAGGCCTGCGCCTTCCCGGAGATTGGCAGGCTTATATGTATATGCAGGGCGAGACCATTCCAAAAGCATCCAACAGGGTTTATTTGTCTGACACAGAAAAAGATCCCTGGGGAATTCCGCAGCTCGTAACGGATGTGAATTATGACGATAACGACGAACTGATGGTTCAGGACTTTTTAAAGGAAAGTAAAACCATGCTTGAAGCCATGGGGTGTACCGATATTGAACTAGACGATTCTAAACAAGCGCCGGGCCTGGACATTCACGAAATGGGAGGGTGCAGAATGGGGGCTGATCCGAAAATGTCCATGCTCAATAGATATAACCAACTGCATCTGTGCCAGAATGTATTTGTGACTGATGGAGCATGTATGACAAGCACCGGAAACCAAAGCCCATCCTTGCTTTATATGGCCTTTACGGCAAGAGCTGCAACCTACGCCGCCGAACAATTTAAAGCCCGGAGAATATGAAAAATACGCAACGCAAACAAGTGGGAATTGGTATCATAGGATCTCAATTTATCGCTAACATTCATGCGGAAGCACTGAAAACGGTACCCGATGCGGTTATTGTGGCAGTGATATCTCCCAACGAATCGCATGTAAAATCCTTTGCGAAACAACACCAGATCCCTAATTGGTTTACTGATATAGAGGCCTTTTTAGAGCTGGATGAAATTGATATGGTTATTCTTGGCGCTCCCAACTATTTGCATTGCGAACTTGCCGTTAAAATAGCAGAGGCTAAAAAGCATGTAGTGGTAGAAAAACCACTTTGCTTAAACCTGGAGGAAGCAGACCTGATGATCGAAACCTGCAAAAAAAATAAGGTGAAACTTATGTATGCAGAAGAGCTCTGTTTTACGCCAAAATATGTACGCTTAAAAGCGCTCTTAGATGAAGGAGCTTTGGGGTATCCAATATTTTTAAAACAGTCTGAAAAGCACGATGGCCCTCATGCAGCTCATTTTTATGATGTTGAAAAATCAGGGGGCGGTGTCATGATGGATATGGGATGTCATGCCATTCAATTCTTCAGGTGGTTAAACCCTAACGCTTCCATTGTTTCGGTCTATGCACAAATGCAAACCTCTGTACATCAGGATAAAACCATTGGAGATGACAACAGCGTACTTATTTTAGAATTTAGCAATGGGGTAACCGCAATTGCAGAAGAAAGTTGGATCAAAAAAGGAGGGATGGACGATAAAGCTGAAATACATGGAAGTGAAGGGGTCGCATATGCGGATGTGCTGCAGGGAAATTCCATACTGACCTATAGTGAAAAAGGGGTAGGGTATGCAGTGGAAAAGGCAGGAGACACAAAAGGCTGGAGTTTTACAATGTATGAAGAACTGTGGAACTATGGATTTCCGCAGGAGATGGCGCATTTTGTAGACTGTGTTAAGAACGACCGTACGCCCCTGGTTACAGGGGAGGATGGCAAGGCTGTTTTAGAGGTTCTTTTCGCAGCATATGCTTCCGCAGGTGCAGGAAAAAAGATCATGATGCCCTTTAAGACTGATGCCAAAAAACCGTATGTATTATGGAAAAAATAGACCGCAGAAATGCTTTAGGGATATTAGCCCGGTGGTCTGCCGGAAGTTTTATCCCCTTTTCCTGGCTATTAGAAGGATGTACAGATAACAGCAATCCCTCTTTATTTAACGAAGAATATCAATTGCTTCTGGCTGACATTGTCGAAATTATTTTACCCGAAACAGCTGCATCGCCGGGGGCCAAAGAGGCTAACGTTCATCATTTTATAGCACTCATTGCAGAAGATTGTTATGGAATTGCAAGAAAGGATCGCATCCTGGTTGGGTTAAACCAATTATTAGGTGATGGCTTTTTAGATTATTCATCAGAGAAAAAATATGAAGTAATTGAGCAACTAGACGTGGAAGCAACTGCCGCAACCCATAAAATTCCTCATTATTTTAAAGACCTTAAGTCCCTGACGCAGTGGGGATATTTTTCTTCTAAACCAGGCATCATGGAAGGGTTGAGGTACAATCCTATCCCGGGATATTACAAAGGCTGTGTTCCTTACAATGGTGAAATAGCTTGGTATTAATGACAACAAATCAGTGTAAAGACTATCAGGAATTAAGCAAAACGGCTGCTGACTGGTTAATCCGGAGGATCAGAAAAAACCCATTAAGCAAGATAAGTATTGCCACCGGAAATTCTGCATTAGGAATGTATTGCTATATCACAAAGGCCCAAAACCTGCATACCAAATCGCTTTCTTTGTTTCAATTGGATGAATGGGTTGGATTGTCCGAATATCAACATAGTTGTATGAGTTACATTGAAAAAGAGGTGAGAATCCCCTGGGGAATAGCCGAGGAAAGAACACATTACTTTTCTCCCGATTTAACTCTCCTTGACAATAAAATACAGGCAAAGGAGGCGGCATGTTCTATGCAAAAAGAACTTGAGATAAAAGGTCCGCTGGACATCCTCATTTTAGGAATGGGAAAAAATGGTCATTTGGGTTTTATAGAGCCGGCCGAAAATTGGCCTCCTGATGAATGTTATGTTTCCAAATTGGCACGCTCTACCCAAAAACATAAGATGATTAGCTCGGAAAAAACACCCCCTGAATATGGAATAACTATGGGAATTAAATCAATCCTGCAAGCAAAAGAAATTTTATTTATTGTAACCGGACCCGGAAAAACAGCTACTTATTCTGAATGGCTCAAAAAGGTTATTACCCCTAATTTGCCTGCAAGTATTTTATGGAAACATCCCAAGGTTTCCCTGGTAACGGACCTGTAACTTCAAAAGTTGAGCTTCCATTTTTTTAACTTCCCCTGTGATATAGAATTAGAATTAATAATTGTAAAAAAGGGAAGGCCAGAACTTGATTAGACACTATATAGTTTTTATCGCAGAAGGCGATTTAAATTCCTAACTTTTTACTTTCTTTTTTTTCTCCTTCTCTTTTTTCTTTTTCTTTTCTTCTTCGGGCAATTTTATAAGCGTATCACTATTTATATAAAGCAATTCTGCAGTTTCAATCAATTTTTTCACAATGTCCGCAACATTATCACTGTCATTGGCGAGAGATGTTGCCATTACGCTGGATATCTTGTGCTCCCTAATCAATTTATCCAGTGTGCCATCGAGCAACACATCGCTTTTTTCTGCTTTTTCTTTAAGTTTTTCAAGTCGCTCTAAATGCGCTTCAGGGGTTTCATCTTTTCGGGTAAAATAAATTTCTCGCAGAACCCGTGAAACTTTACGTCTTAACCGGTCATATTCTTTTTGAATATACTTGTTATCAGAAACCATGTATTGACTTACATTTTTTCGCAGGCCACGGATGTCTTTTATCGTCTCTACGATATTCCGGTTGGCCAATTTTATTCTTGTAAATGCTTTCATGGCTTCCGGGGACAAGGAGAATTTACTTTGTGCAAGGGTCGCGTATTTAATTATTTTACCATAAATGATTTTTACTTTATTGTAATACAGCTCATCAATATCAACCTCCAGTTCCTCTTTAGATTTTTGTACCACCTTTTTTAATTTGGTATCACCTTTAATATCTCTCACACGCAAATTAAGGCCATGAGAAACAATTTCGTAAGTTGCTTTTTCAAACAACCTTTTGCTTTCGTCCAAAAGAGCGCGTAGGGCAGTTTGTGGATAAGCCAATACACTTTCGTTCAGATATTTGGGGTACTCAATTTTATCATCTTTTTCTTTTTCGACAAATACGCGGGTTAAGAACCTGACCAGCACCTTTATAAACGGTATCATTATCAACACGCCAATTAAATTGAAAATCGTATGGAAGATGGATAATTTGATCGTATAATTAGTAGCAGCGATCCCCGTTGAAAATGAAATATAATTCACAAGTTGTCCCAACTGAGCAATAAAAATAAGGGCAATAATGCCGGTCACCATATTGAATATCAGATGTGCCCCGGCAAGTCGTTTTCCAGCAACATTGGCATTGAGTGACCCCAGTATCGCGGTTATGGTAGTCCCTACGTTAGCTCCGATAGCAAGTGCCAAAGAATTATCGTAAGTGATCTGCCCGGCAGCCAGTGCAGTGAGAATTAAAGCCATGGCCGCACTACTGGATTGTAAAATAAGGGTGATAAGAATGCCAATGAAAGTATACACTATCAGACCCCAAAATCCCGGCATCGCAAAATCAGCCAGGTTAATACTGTCCTGATAAATATCAAAGCCTTGTTTCATAAAGTGAATACCCAGGAAGAAAAAACCCAGTCCGGCAAGAACATAACCAATGCCTTTAAGGCTTTTTGATTTTTGAAATACAAAGAGAATTCCAAAAGCCAGCATGGGCATTGCCAGGGCAGAAACCTTAATTTTCAAACCAAAAATTGCTACCAGCCAGGCAGTGGCAGTAGTGCCTAAATTTGCCCCGAAAATAATCCCTATTCCTGCATAGAGTTCGATCAGGCCTGCACTGAGAAAGGAAATTGTAATTACACTAATCAAAGAACTGGATTGTAAAAATGCTGTTACCAGGAATCCCAACCCCAAACTTTTATATAACTTATTCGTCATGCGTCTCAACAACTTTTGCAGTGGCCCTTCTACAAAAGCATTAAAGCCCTCTTCCAACATGATCATTCCAAAGAGTAGTATAGCTACCCCGGCACCTACTTCCTTGATCGTAGGGTTTATAAAAAATGCCCATCCGAGCAAGACCAGAATAACAGGAAAGAATATTTTTTTAATCATCTAGTAAGTTTTCAATAGGCGAATCTACATGTAAAACTCAAGTGTGCCATTGGCGTAGTTTCCAACAAGAATACAAGTTAAATAAAATTATGGTTTAAGACTCCAAATAAAGTGACACTCTTAGGTAAAGGTCAATACCATTGAATTAGAAATCTCTTATTTACCATAACGTCTTGTAAACGCTGAGACCTTATGGGTCAAAAACCTAACCAAATGATTCCCTTCTTCGTCAAATAGTGGTAGCATCGAAGTTCATCCAAATCACATTGGAAAAATAGAATGACCTCCATCCAATACGATACCCTGCCCAGTCATAAAATCACTGTGACTCGATGCTAAAAAAACAGCTACCCCCTCAAGTTGATTGAGTGTGCCCATTTTACCGGAAGCAGACCGGCGAACTACGCCTTCTTGAAATTCAGGAGGCGTTTTTACAGACATCTCCGTTTCTACGAATCCTGGCAGAATGGCATTTACCTGAATTCCATTTCGGCCCAATTCTATGGCCAATGAACGTGTTAATCCCATCACGGCAGCTTTGGTAGTTCCATAACCTGCTGCATAGCCTGTTCCCATAAGTGCGGCAATCGAAGAAGTAACAATTAATTTACCCGGTGCCTCCCGATCTATTAAATGCTTAATGACCAATTTATACGTATGAACAACGCTATTAAGATTGAGATCGAGTATCTGTTGCCATTCCTCGGTGCTCCATTTATGAAATAAGCCTTGTTTACCTGCTCCTCCCGCGTTGGCAAAACAAATATCGACCTTCCCAAAATGCGCAAGCGTTGCATCGAAAGCTGCTTTGGCTTGATCTTCGTCCGTTAGATCAGCTATGAACGAGGCAGCAGTTCCACCTAAAGTATCAAGCGCTTGAAGGGCTGTTTTATTTTTTTCTGCACTGCGCCCCCAAATCGCAACCTGCGCACCTGCCTTAAGCAACCCCTTTGCATAAGCCAGGCCAATCCCTCCATTACCTCCTGTTACGATGCATACTTTCCCTGTCAGATCGAATAAGTTCATTTATTATTGGATTTATTATTAATTACAATGCCTTGCTCAAATTATGAAAGTCCAGGTAATGCATTTTGTTATTATTCCAATTTAAAAGCCAGCAAGACATTACCTGCTTTCTCCCCAAATTTAGAATAACCAGAGTTAATGAATAATTGATTGCCATCAATAACGGGTCCGTCAGAATCAATCGTCCCTCCGAAAGCCTTTATGCCATTGGTGGCTTCAAAATCCTGATTCGTGTCATAAACCCAAAGCTCCTTTCCGTCCTGGGAAGAATAAGCTTTAAGTACCCCATCAAGGGCCCCGGCGAAAACGAGTTCCGGGCTAAGGCTTATAGCCGCTGATATTCCAGGGCCGCACTGCCATTCGACATCTCCACATCTATCTTTTTCAATAATGGACCAAATGGGTTGCCCATTGTTTACATCCACAGCATGTACACCCGGGAAAGCAGGTTTGTCTGCATCCTCAGGATAAACCGAATGGTCATTAACAGGTACGTAAAGCGTTTTGCCATCTGTGGCCATCCCCCAATGAATGCCTCCCATTATGCCGCCCCGTCCTACTCGTTTTTGCCAAACAATGGCTCCATCACGATCAGGGTCCATAGCGTACACCATTCCTGATTTTTGACCCGCCAGAATAAGATCCGATGAATGCTCTCTTTTGACTAAAATCGGGGATGCCCCAAAGTCATAATCCGGACCTACCTCGTCTGGACAATTGGGAGAACCGGGGGTCATACAAGCGCCATTCCATGCATCTTTAGGAACGGTTTGTTGTACCCATTGGATAGCACCGTCTTCCAGGGCCATCGCAATAATAGCATCACTGGTCATGGTGGTGGGTTGAGTATAATTTTCCCCTGTTCCAATGTAGAGTACCTCCCTCTTGGCATCGATGGTAGGACTTGTCCATACGGGTGCGCCGGAAGGTGCATAGATAGGCCGATTAGCCGAATTTAAACCCTGTGGGCCTGGCACTTTTGCAATGGTATAGCGCTTCCAAATCATTTTCCCTGTTACTGCGTCTAAAGCAACGACCGAACCTCGAAAAGTACAGCATTCATAGTTGGGGTCATAGGCATTAAAAATCTCAGTAGATGAAACAGGAATATATAAACGATCCTTATAAAGATTGAGTGAACCAGTTATGGTAGCCACGGCATGTTCATCGACTTGTTGTGTCCAAATCAGCATTTGGGTCTTCAAATCAAATGCATAGATCTTAGCATTGAAATCACCAAAATATAATCGGGTAGCTTCACCATTTTCGTTGGTGCCAATGGTAATAGCACTTCGGATTTCAGCATCTGCCTGAAAAGTCCATCGGACACATCCCGTTGCTTTATCCAGTGCGTAAACTGTTCCATGTTGGCTGGCTGTATAAATGGTATTACCAGCGATGGTAGGTTGCACCCGCGCTCTGGATGCCCCTGGAAAAGCAAAAGCCCAATCCAATTTTAATTGCGATACATTTTTTGAGTTAATAGATAAATCACTGCTATTATTAAATCGGGTATTTGACAAATTGAACCCCCAATTGCCAATGGAAACGTTTTGGATAGCTTCTTCCTCTTGTGCATCACATAGTCCTTTAATGATGGTTGGACCTTCATCAAAATCATCTACTTCGGAAATGTAGTTGGCTACCAATTCCTGTTCCTCTTTTGACAATGTACTGGCCTGATTGCGCATCACCCCTGTTCTTAAGACCTTAAGAACGGCCGCAGGAGGCAGCAATTTCAATGCTTCTATTTTAGGTGCTTCGGGGCTTGCTCCATTATGGCAAATGGCACATCTGGATTTATATAAAAGCGCTGCTTGTGTTGGTGTTTCGACCTTAGCAACGACTTGCGCATCAGATGGCTTATAATATATGTAAAAACCTATCCCCACTATTCCCGCTAAAAATAACAGGACAAATATTGATTTCTTAGTCATAGAGATTTTTTAGAGAATATGCTGAAGAAACACTAATGGCCTGACGCAGTGAAAAAATATTACCATCTATGTCATGGGCAAAAACCATCCAAAACTCGCCCAACATTTGTGGCTCACTTATAAAATCTACATTCAATGCTTTCAACCGTTTATACTCCTGATGAATGTCTTCCACTTCAAAAGAAAAAGAATAGCCCAAACTCTTCAGTGGTTTTTTGCCCTTAGGCTTTGCTGTTTTCGGATGAATATATTGCATGAGTTCCATCATCTTTCCCTGCCCATCCATACCAAACCAGGCAGCAAGGAGTTCTATATTATCAACGCCGGCTATCTCATCCAATTTGGCATTATTGGCTAAACTAGCTTCACGTCGTGGCCCAAACTCCAATATCTTTTCATAATAGTTCGAAAGTTTTTTTAAATCCGGACTTATCAGAGCAACCTGGGTCATCCACATTTTTTTTTCTTTTTGCCAGTTCGCGTCGTAGCCATCTTTATTCAATATGGATTGATCCAATTGTTCCAGTTCTATCATATTGCCTTCGGGGTCGTAGGCGTAGGCATAGGTGACACCATACCCTCCAAGATCTACCGGGCCATCTCCTCTTGACAAGATCGTGGCTTTTTGATTTTTAAATTTTTGGTAGCCCGATTTCCAGGAAGGAGATTGGTAACAAGTATGTGTCATCCCCGGACCTTCAGGCGGCATATTTTGAATAGGCTCAGCAATAGTATTGGCAAAATGTGTCAACTCTAAAAGCATATTAGGCGCTTTAAAAGTTACAGTTTCATAGGCGATTCCGCTTTCATTGTATAAAATATCAGCAATTGTACTATTCGAAATTTTTTCGCGCTTCACTATCTCAAAACCCGTCGCAGCCTGATAGAAAGCGACCATCTTTTCGAGGTCTTGAACGACTATCCCAATATGATTGAAACCCATGATAGAATTGGGTGCATCTTTAAGGCCCGGGTTGGAAATAGTTTGACTAACCAAATTGTTTGAAACCGTTAGCAATAGGATGCAAAAGATTAGAAATACCTTGTTTATGCTATATTTTTTTGTCTTTTGCTTTGTTTTCATTCAGAAGTTTTTGACAATTATTTCGAAAGAATTTAATCATTTAACGATTTGTTGTTCTTTGAAAGGTAAAACAATTAATTAACTTGAATTTTGTGCAATGAAGGCTAACGTTTAGCTAAAAGATGGCCCGACATTAGGAAGGGTTTTGTTAGAGAAATATCTTTCATTTTTCTACCTACGTTACTCCTTACTTTAATAAATTATAGAATCTCCTTTATGAAGGATAGCACAATTAATCCCTAGTTTTTCAACTTCTCTCTTAAACTCATGCTCGTCAGCAGGATTGTACTTTTTACTAAAGAATGCAGGGCAGTTATAATGACAAGGTATTACAAGTTTTGGCTTCATTACCTGTACCGCTTGCAAGGCTTCTTTCTCATCCATAGTATTGTGAACAGTTTTTCCTCCAATTGGAATCATTAAAACATCCGGACTGTTAATGGAACTCCATTCATCTGCGTGAAGAAGTGTGTCTCCAAGATTGACAATAGTTTTTCCATCAAATTGAATAAGGAATCCAATGGCGCCCCAGCCAATTCTTTCTTCAGGACCTGGGGTTAAAGTCTTAGAGAATGGTCCAAGTTTAAAAGTTAGGGAGCCATGAGTAGACTTTATTCCTGTGATTGACATTCCATCAACCTCAATTGTTTCATCAACAGAAAGTGTATGGATTTTTGCTACTTCTGTGGTGAATGCAAGTCCTTTATCCCGAGGGCCGAGGATTAAGTTTTTCCCATCCACATTTTTGATCATTGTTTTATTGCAAATTATCGGAGCGCCTGAAGATTCTTCTAGTCTGTCCGCATGCCAATAATGATCCGGGTCTCCATGCGTTACAAAAATATGAGTAATAGATTTCCATTCCTTTTTTGGGATCATCGTGGTAAACCGAAAAAAATAAAACATCAGGCCTCCCGGATCAATGGCTATTTTCTTATCATCAGTCTCAATGATAAAGGCATTGTATAAGTAGTGTGTGATTTTCATTTTATTAACTATGGTATCACGGTTGTTGTCATTTGTTAATTCCAACTGAGCATAAATTAATCGCTGTGGCGAAAAAAATCATTTTGGATTTTCTCTAACGCCTAGCTAAAATCGGTAGGCTTTCCATCCGTTTTTAACTCTAAAGGTAACGGATTCCAATGCTCTTTACAAGATCACTTTAGCCTATGGATAATAGCATTTGTTGTAGCCTGTTTTCTGTCTACTTTGCTGGCTTATCTGATTTTAATATTGGTTTCTTTTAGCCCTTTTTCTTGTAGGTAGTCTTGCAATTCTTTGGCTCCTCCAACATTGGCATGATGAAGTAAAGTAAAGCCATGTGCCCCTTTAGAAAAGACTAATTCGGGATAGGCCTCCAAAGTTGGCTTTACCAAGTCGGTTTTTCCTAACATAGTCAGTACAAATAAGTTTACTCGAGCCCCTTGGGAAATCAAATAATTAGCAATTTCCTTATTTCCTAAATGGCCGGCTCCCTCAATGGCCTCTTCAAAATCTGAATTCCCCCAATCATACCGGGCATAAATTAAATTCGGGTATTCTTGTAGCATTTCTTTCACAAGAGGTAAGTTTTTATGTCCTGCAACTACGAATTCTTTGACCAGTTTAATGTCAAGGGGGGCGGGGTCTTGCACAAAGTGAGTAAAAGCTAAAGTAGGGGCAGTGCTTGTAAGGGCAATCACACCAAGAGAGTTTTTAATAAATTTTTTTCTATTCATAATTTTCTAATTTTAGTCAGGGATCAATGAATGGTAACTCAATATAAAAATACTAATATACCCTAATATCGCCATAACTTCCCGGATAACTACAGCAATGTTCCTAAGGAGATTTGACGGTTTTGGTGTTTTTAAAATTGTTAGAAAATCAATATTTCATACACCTTGCAAGCTCTCTAACTCATCTGCCATATTTAATAATTCAGTACCTCAGGAAGAACAACCAACTGCTTCCCTAACTATGATCCCTTCTTCAAAATAAAAAATACGTAAAAACATCAAAATCTGTATTGAGGAGGTACAATATCTTTCAAACGCAGGTAAGTAGTTGCCTGTCCTTTGTGATGCACCGTGTGATTATAGGCCAGCATCAATATGTCATAATTAGAGAAATAAATTTCCCCGTCCCTGGTGCCTAAATTATGTTTACGGTTGTACAGATCACTTGGATTCAGCTGCTTTAATGCATCTTCAAATCGTTCAAATCGCTCCTGCAAATAAGGTAATACTACTCCCTTTTCAACTGATTCGATCTCCTCTTTGTGTGAGGTGCCATCGAGGATCTCGGCATAATAATCCAGGCTAACACCGATATGAGAAAAGAGTTTGGCAAATGACATGACCTCCTCAGTGGGTTGGAAACCGAATTGAGTTTCCGGCATGGCATCATACACTTCAAAGGTATGTATTCGCAGTCCCTCCCACCTTGCCGAGAAGGCTTTCATAAAATTATCATCTGATGCAGTATTCCCTGTGACTGATGAGGCCCGGGAAAACGCGTTTTGCGCAAGAAGAAGCGATCCCATTCCTAGTAATCCAATTGATTTTCTTCTATTCATACTCTTTCCTGTTTTTAGGGTAATTATAAAAATCTACGGTTAACGCCATTGGATACGGCAGTCGAGGCTTAATTTTATTAAAATTAAAAATAAAAGATTTAACTAAAGCCTACGCCCGAAGGATAATGGAAATAAAAACCAAATATGTCAAACTCAAGGAACTTTGCCTCCCGGAGGTTAAAACCATCTGATCCACTCAGTCTACTATGGAAAATATAATAGGTATGCAAAGAAGGAGATGGTCCGGATAGGCATAGTAATGTTCCAAAGGAGATTTGAATGTTTTGGTGTTTTTAAAGTTTTTAAAAGATCAATATTTCATTCCCCTTGCAAGATCTTTAACTCATCCGCCATATTTAATAATTAATTACCTTTGGAAGAGCAACTAAGTTCTTCCCAATTATCACTATAAAAATTGCCATATTGGTGACATGATAAAAATCATTTATTAGCCCGTCAGAAACTTTTATATTAATCCCAAATCTTTAATCTAAAGTTATGAAACAGCTCATTTTTGTACTATTATTTGCAGTTGGAAGTATAAGCCTAAATGCAAACGATGCCAATTGCATAGCGCCCCAGGAGGTACAGGTTGGTGATATTTTTAGGATAGGCGACCCCGATGCACCAAGGTACGAACACATAAATTTTCCAAGGCCCAATTTTATTATCAAAAGAGGCGGGGTGGCCAATTACAAGGGGTTGCCGGGAAATAAAGTAGTCGTAACAGCTG
Organism: Eudoraea sp.; assembly: GCF_039969275.1. GTDB lineage: Bacteria > Bacteroidota > Bacteroidia > Flavobacteriales > Flavobacteriaceae > Eudoraea. Next base: position 4,049 of record NZ_JBDVOC010000009.1, on the reverse strand, counting down.
TAGAAGAAAAGATGGACGGCACCTTAGTAGTAAAGATCAAAAGGGCCGATGGCGGACGGTTCTTCGGAAGCCACTGGGAAGTATCGGCAAATTTGAAGGGTGCACTGGATACAGGTGAATTACTTGGAATTTAAAGAAGGTTTATTTCGAGATGTGGTAAATCGCTAACTATTACCAATAAGCCTTTTTATACAAATCCAAAAAAAAAGGGAATTTCTAAATAGTAATCTCATTACAATAATTCCTTACCTTAGGAAGAACAATCATCTGCGTACTTTCCATGATTAAATTCTTCCGTCAAATCCGGCAACGCTTAATTACTGACAATAGATTCAGCAAGTACCTGTTGTATGCTGTGGGCGAGATTTTTCTGGTTGTTATTGGTATTTTGATTGCCTTACAGATTAACAATTGGAATGAGCATAAGAAAGAACGGAAACTAGAACGGAAAGTTTTAACAGAACTCTTGACATCCCTGAAACAAAATTACAACAGGATGATTTCTGATTCTATAAAAAGATCAAACTGGAACAGATCAAGCGATATCGTTATTACTATTCTCGAACGCGGTATGGCCTATTCAGATACTATGAATAAACATTTTCAGGATGCCAGAAAGCCGGGAACAAATCTTTCATTATCATTTGCGGGCTATGAAGGTTTGAAAAATGTTGGTTACAATATAATTAGCTCGGATACACTTAGAAAAAATATTGTAGAGCTCTTTGAATTAACACACAAGACTTTGCTGGAAGAAATGGAATATTTTGAATCTTTTCAACCAGACAGACAGTTCTATATTGATAAGCTTTTTAGCTATGAGATTGATAAATATAATCCCAATGATCCTTTTAATGTTCCTATTTATCCAAACAATTATCCTGCATTATTACAAGACTCAATATACCTGCCTATGATTAAATCTGTAACTGTACAAAGAAATATTATTGCTGAATTGCAATATGAGAACATAAAGGAGACGCAAAGATTGATTTCACTGATTGAAAATGAACTTTATGAATTGAAAAAGTGAGCAACTTCTTTCTTTATCGAAACAGGACGGAGCCTTAAAAAACCATTCAGTGAATATTTTTTAGAGAACAGGCCAGAAGGCGTGTAGGAGTTGACAAATATCATGTTTTATGGAACTTTATTTAGGGATCTTTGGGCCGTTTTAGTACTCCCAATAATTTTAAAACTAGTTATGGAATTAATGAAGAAGATTGCAATCTGGCTTGGGCTAAGTATCCTGATGATGATTTTATGGGTAGCAGGTTTGATGATTGGGAATTTGATTTTTCCGAGTAATCTCATGGAAATGGAAACGGATAGCGATGGTGCTGCAGGATTCATTTTCTTTTTGGTAAGTGCACTTAATGCCGGGATTATACTTAAACTAATTTACAAAGCCCGCTATACGGGCTGGAAGCTGGCGGGTCTTGTTTTCCTGGTTTCCTTTGGGATCCAGTATTTCATGTCCCAGATTGAGACTGTTTGGTTTAATGATAGCCTGGGTTTGCCCGGCAATGGTATAGCGACTATCGTTCTTGGAGGAGCATTTACCCTTGTAACCTTTACAACGATTGCAATATGGATCACAGGTAAATTCAAATCTGAGCCCGACAAAAACAATAATACGCCTCGCTTTAGATTTAGTGTCAAAAAGATACTATTACTTTCGGCAGTCATTTGGCCATTGATCTATTTTGCCTTCGGCTATTTGGTTGCCTGGCAATTTGAAGAAGTTCGCCTCCTGTACTCCGGCACCAGAGAGATAGATTCGTTTGTGGAGATCATGAAGGGAAATTTCCAATCCGGACTTTATCTGTTTCAAATCTTTAGGGGGTTTTTATGGGTTTTTATTGGCATCCTGGTTTTGAAGATGGCCAGGGGGACCAAGATCTCGAAAGGTATACTACTGGGGCTTTTATTTACTATCCTTGGCAGCAGCGGATTATTGCTTCCCAATCCTATCATGCCCGAAATGGTTCGGATAGCGCATCTTCTGGAAACAAGCACATCAAGCTTTATTTGGGGGTTTATCATTGCGTGGACGCTGTGGCAGCCGGTACCGGGAACAGAAATGGAAAATAATAAAACGGAATAGGTTTTAAATACTACTCAGGTTTTCACCCGGGTTTTACCAGCTCCTGCTCCCCTAAAAAAGGATTCGTAAGGGCAGGTCCGGCTTCATTCAATTGCTTTGATTAATTCTTTAAGAGCATTCTCAGAATCTCATCACTAATCCTGATGTTGGAAAGCTCCTATAATTGCTTACCTTAGGAAGACCAACCAACTACTTCTCATGATCAACTTCTTTCGTAAAATCCGCAAAAAACTCGCAGATGATAACAAGCCTTTAAAATACATGAGGTATGCTATTGGGGAGATCTTACTAGTGGTAGTTGGGATTTTGATAGCCCTACAGATCAATAATTGGAATGAACATCAAAAGGAAATCAAAGAAGAGCAGCAGATTCTTAACAACATCAACAATGAGTTCAAAAACAATCACAAATTGCTAGAAAAGCATCAAAACCTTTATCTTGAAGTATGGAAGTCAACCAACACAATTATATCAATGGTTGGCCTATCAGAAACCGAACTCAAAAAACATAATTTGGATAGTTTGCTTTCAAAAATTATTGATATTTATGATTTCAACCCAACTGAAAATTCCATCACCGAAATACTTGCTTCTGGGAAATTAAATGTAATATCCTCTGATCCACTAAAAAAAGCGCTCTTTGAATGGTCTGCTGGTATTAAAGAAAAAGAAGATGCATGGGAAACTTTAGACCAAAATACCCAGAATATGTTCCTGCCATATCTTGCCAAAAATGCATCGCTAAAAAACATAGATAGTTATGGGCCTCTTAATTGGAATGAAAAGTCTAGACTAAAAAGTGATAACAGCCAAGTATTTCAAGACATCGAATTTGAGAATCATGTAGATAATCATGCTTGGTCTGTAGCGTTTTATCAAATAACATTGGACTCATTAGAGAGCATATCAAAAAAAATAATTCGTTTAACTAATGATTAACTTCTTTCAGGACAGAGCGTCAAAAAAATGTCTGGCAGACATTTTTAGCGAATGGGCCAGCCTGCCGCGCTGGCGTTTAAAGCAAAAAGTATGATTAATTTTTTTCGAAAAATCAGATTCGACCATATGGAAAAAAACAAAACTGGAAAATACTTGAAATATGCCATTGGGGAGATTGCTCTTGTTGTGATTGGGATATTGATTGCGCTTCAGGTGAATAATTGGAATGAGGACAGGAAATCTGAAATATTAGAGATTAAGATTTTGAAGAGACTCCGACAAGATCTTGTTGCAGACACCCTTTATCTCAATGACAGATTACAGCGAACTATTAACCTAAGAGCCGAACAATATGAATTTGTTCATGAAATATATAATACGCAGAAATCAGAAAAGGAATTTAGAAAAATATTAAAATTACAGAACTGGGACTCAGATAATCTGGTAATGCAGACAAGTACTTATGAGGAATTAAAAAGTTCAGGGCAGATAAATATTTTAGAAAATGAGGGTTTAAAAATTCAAATGATCAACTTATATCGTGAATATGAAGTTGCTACCAAACATTTCGAAGAGATCAACGGTTTAACCTCAAGGGAATTTTTACCCGGAGCGCTTAGGGTTGGCTCAAAATATTACTTTAAGGATATTTACGATGAAGAAAAATTAATGGAAGGTACAGATTGGAGATTCATTAACGACCCCACCTCGGAGTCATTTAAAATATTGGAGGATACCCAAATTATGTATAATATGAAGTACCGCTATTTTATTGGATACTTCGAAAATTTGTTGACAAAATCGAAAACATTGATCAATAACATCGATAAGGAACTAACTGAACGTTAAAATTCAAAAAGTTTAACTAAAGGCTAATATGGTGTAATTCATAGTTGCTTATGCCCCTCTGCATCCTTTATAAAGAAAGACCGCCCACTACTTTTTAATTAAATTCCAAACTACATCCCGATAGCTCCTTCTCCATAGTATTACGAAGGAGAAG
>NZ_JBDVOC010000008.1:0-19482 GCF_039969275.1 Eudoraea sp. | reverse complement strand
TTGGGACAACCTTGATTGCGATGGAGACGGTGTAACTAACGGTGATGAAGTTACCGATGAAACAGATCCATTAGACTCCTGTGACTTTTTGCTGGCAAGCCAAACGGTGACTCCAACCGATGATTGGAATAACCTTGATTGCGATGGCGATGGTGTAGCTAATGGTGATGAAGTAATGGATTCAACAGATCCATTAGATCCATGCGACTTTAATGCAGACAGTGTAACTCTTGCACCAAGCGGGGATTATTTAATGGCAGATTGCGATGGTGACGGCGTAACAAATGGCGATGAGGCTACAGACGGAACAGATCCGTTAGATGCCTGCGATCTTATATTGGCAAGTCAAACGGTGACTCCAACAATTGATTGGAATAACCTGGATTGTGATGGGGATGGTGTAACCAATGGTGATGAAGTTTCGGATGGTACAGATCCATTAGACTCCTGTGACTTTTTACTGGCAAGCCAAACGGTGACCCCAACTGATGATTGGAATAACCTTGATTGCGATGGCGATGGTGTAACCAATAGTGATGAAGTTGCAGACGGTACGGATCCTTTAGAATCATGCGAATTTTTACTGGCAAGCCAAACGGTAACACCAACCAGTGAATGGGACAACCTGGATTGCGATGGTGATGGTGTTATCAATGGGGATGAAGTTATTGATACAACAGATCCGTTAGATCCATGTGATTTTCTACTGGCGAGTCAAACAGTAACTCCCTCGGAGGAATGGAATCTGCTGGATTGCGATAACGATGGAAATCCTAACGGAACGGATCCCAATCCATTAATGGCAACGGCAATGGATGATTCTGGAACGACTCTTCCTTTAACAGAGATTGTAATTAATATCTTGGAGAACGATGATTTCCTTCCTAACAATGATCCAAATAATCTGGGAACTACATCGATAACCAGAATTGGAGGCGATGCAACCGGAGTAGTTTCTTTTGATCCTGAAACAGGAGAATTATCCTATACTCCATCTGAATCAGAGAACGAGACAAATATTACAATTATCTATGAAGTATGTAATACAGATCCGGATCCGGATGTATGTGCTTCAGCAACAGTTACCATATTTGTATCAGATAATCCAATTGATGCTGTTGATGATGATTTTAGTGAATTTTTGGCTGATGGTATTACCGGTGGTGTCGTAGAAGGAGGTAATATTTTTGATAATGATATTTTGTACGGGATGGCCCTTGATCCAACAGATGTAACCTTAACGTCCACGCCTACAGGTCCATTGACAATAAATCCTGATGGAACCGTAAGTGTAGCTCCTGAAACTGTCCCTGGTACATATACCATAGATTATACGATATGTGAGATTGCAAATCCTATAAATTGTGATACCGCAACAGTAACGGTAATTATTGTTACAATAGATGCTGTTGATGATGACTATACTGATATTTTTATAGATGGCGAAGATGGTGGTGTTTTACCAGATAGTAACGTTTTGGACAATGATACCTTAAATGGACTGGCAGTTGATCCTGACGATGTAACAATTACGTCAACACCAACAGGACCGTTAACAGTAAATACGGATGGCACCATCAGCGTTGCTTCCAATACTCCAACCGGATCGTATAGTATTGAATATACTATATGTGAGAATGAAAACACAACTAATTGTGACACCGCTACCGTTATGGTATTGGTTTCACCAACTAAAATTGTTGAAGTCAATCAATTAGTAACGCCAAATAATGATGGCAGAAATGATTTCTTATTTATCAAAGGAGTAGAAAATGCATTGAATAATTCTCTGAAAATATTTAATAGATGGGGAGTTGCTGTTTACGATGGCAATAACTATAATAATCAAAATAATGTTTTTGATGGTAGATCAAGAGGAAGATCGACAATCAATACTGACGAATATCTGCCGGCGGGGGTATATTTCTATATCTTTGAATACGAAAAAGAGCAGGAAATTATTTCCAAAACAGGTGTTCTCTACATAAGTAAATAATATGCTAAGGTATATGGTAAGTAACAAGTACTACTTTGTCTCTCTGATATTGATTTTAACCACGATTGGAGGTCTATTAGCCCAACAAGATGCACAGTATACACAATATATGTATAACACTATGAGTGTTAATCCTGCGTATGCCGGTTCAAGGGGTCAACTTAGTATTGCCGGTTTATACAGATCACAGTGGGTTGGTCTTGAAGGTTCACCTGAGACATTTACCTTTAATCTACATTCACCTATTCGGAATAGTAAATTGGGTTATGGGGTATCAATTGTAAACGATAATATTGGCGATGGTGTGGTTCAGGAAACCTATTTGGATGCGGTCTTATCTTATACTATTGATGTGTCATTCGAAGGGAAGTTATCTTTTGGTCTGAGTTTTGGCGGTAGTTTATTAAACCTGGATTTTAACGGGCTTAATAATTTTGATGATGAACCTATTTCCGGGGATAATATAGATAATAAATTCTCACCAAACTTTGGTTTGGGGATTTATTACCATACCAATAAATTTTATGTGGGAGTATCGGCTCCCAGGTTAGTAGCTTCGAATTATTTTGATAATTCTCAACAGGATTCCAATAGTGTACAATTCCTTTCCAGAGAAAAAATAAACTTCTATTTAATTACCGGGCTTGTACTTGATCTAGACCGTAACGATCGATTAAAGTTTAAACCAGCCTTATTGACTAAATTAGTTGGGGGTGCCCCCTTGCAAGTAGATCTTTCAGCGAGTTTTTTACTAGATGAAAGGTTTTCCTTTGGGGTGGCCTACAGATGGGATGCCGCTTTCAGTGCATTAATTGGATTTCAATTATCAGATCAGCTAATGCTCGGGCTTGCTTATGATAAGGAAACTACAGAATTGGGAAGTACTCAATTCAATGATGGGTCTTTTGAAATATTCCTTAGATTCGAATTAGTAAAATCATTTCAACGTTTAGTATCGCCTCGTTTCTTTTAAAATTTAGTTAAATGGCAAATAAAATACTCTTTACCTCTCTCCTGACAGTATTTATATTGACAATGACCTTTGCACAGGAAAGAGGAGTACTCAAGGGTAATAAGAAGTATTCAGAATATTCATTTAGTCCTGCAATTGACATATATAAGAAAGTGTTGGACAAGGGATATGTGAGTAGTGATCTCCTTCAAAAATTAGGGAACTCATATTATTTTAATGCTAACTTTGAGGAGGCTGGAAAGGTTTATAAACAGCTCATTGAAAAGTATGGATCCGAAGTAGGTCCGGAATATTATTTTAGGTATGGCCAAACCCTGAAAACACTTGGTGATTATAAGAATTCTGATTCTATCCTGACCCGCTTTGCGGATATGACCTCAAATGATTTGCGTTCAAAAATCCTTAAAACTACAAAGGATTATATGGAAGAAATTGCCAGAAATTCAGGCCGCTATGACATTGACCTTTTTGAGTACAATTCTAAATATTCAGATTTTGCACCAGCATTTTACAAAGAAGGTTTAATCTTTTCTTCTGACAGGGATACCGGAAATCTGGCCAAATACAGACATACGTGGAATTCCAGAGATTTTTTGGACATATATAAAGTAAATGCTGACAGTAGTTCTAGTAACACTGTAGTAAAGATGAATATGATAAATTCCAGACTGCATGAATCCACGTCTGTTGCTACAAAAGATGGTAATACGATTTATTTTACGCGGAATAACTTTATTGATGGTAAATCAACAAAAGACGATGAGGGGATTGTGCGATTAAAGGTTTTTAGGATTATTTGGAAGGATGGCCAATGGTCAAATCTGGAAGAGTTACCCTTCAATGGTGACGGTTATTCAGTTGCACACCCTGCCTTAAGTCCAGATGAAAAAACGCTTTATTTTGCCTCAGATATGCCAGGTTCACTAGGGGAATCTGATATTTATAAGGTTACTATTAATGAAGATGGTACTTTTGGAACGCCTGAAAATTTAGGACTACCCATAAACACAGAAGCTAGGGAAACTTTCCCTTTCGTTAGTAGTGAAAACATCCTTTATTTCTCATCGGATGGTCATCCGGGTCTTGGAGGTCTGGATATTTTCGGAATTAAAATCAAAAATGGCGGTTTTACTAGATCTGTATTAAATGTAGGAGAGCCTGTAAATAGTAAATGGGATGATTTTTCCTATATTATTAATGAAGACAATAAAAGGGGTTATTTTGCATCAAATCGCGCCGAAGGGATGGGAGCGGATGATATTTACGGTTTTTTGGAAACCAGACCTTTAATTTTTGAATGTCTCCAACCAATAACTGGTACCGTTCGCGATAAAATATCCAACGAGGTACTTGTAGGTGCCACTGTCAAAGTGATAAATGAGGATAATGAAGAAATTTTATCAGCAATAACAGATAACAGAGGAAACTATACACTTAGTTGTGATTGCAATCAGGGAAATTTTGTTAGAGCACAAACCCAGGGTTATATGCCCGCGGAAGAATATTTGCCAATATCTAATGGTAAAGCAACAATCATTGATTTTTATTTAGAACGCGAAATTATCAAAGCAGGTTTTGGGGATGATTTGGCCAAATTGTTACAATTGAGCACCATATATTTCGATTTCGGTAAATACGATATTAGGCGCGATGCGGAAATAGAAATTCAAAAAGTAATCGCGGCAATGGAAAAATATCCTAGCCTTAAAATAAAAGCCAATTCACACACAGATAGCAGAGGACCCGATTCCTTTAATCTATGGTTATCTCAAAAAAGGGCTGAGTCTACAGTGAATTATATGATATCTCAGGGGATAAGCTCTGAGCGTCTTGAAGGCGAAGGTTACGGGGAAACCCGCCTGGTAAACGAGTGCGATGATGGCGTAAAATGTTCCGGAGAAAAGCACCAGTTAAATCGCAGGTCGGAGTTTATTATTCTCGAATAAATTTATTGGATAATCCAAGATTTTAAAGCGGCTTCTTTTTGGTAGCTGCTTTTTTGTTTGGTAGCATTTAAAGTCACTAATTGTAGGGCTTCATCGTTAAAAAACACCCAGATAATCTTTAGAATTCACCACGGATTTTGCACTATACTTCGTTAACCCTGCTTTTCACTAGAGGAATTAGCACTTATACAACAAATATTTAATAGTCCGGATGATCATAGGTATTTTTGATACTTATTGCTATACCTACTTGTAAAATGAAATATAATCCCCTGTTGTTTTTCTTGATCCTTCTGGCCCTTTTGGGTTCAGCAGTTCAAACTTATGGACAGGGAACTTTCCTGGATAATTTCAATACTGTCTCATATTCCAACAATAACGGTACGGCGAATTTTGCAACCAATTGGGTAGAAACCAATGAAGGCACAAATCCATCCAGTGGTAGAATATTGATAAACAGCAATCAGCTACGATTTCGGAATTTAGATAATAGGTACATAACCAGAACTCTGGATCTTTCAACGGCTACTTCAACTACTTTAACACTAGACTACCAGAGAACAAACGGAAATGAATCCATACGGGTACAGTTATTTGATGGAAGCTCGTTTAATACCAGAGCTACATTGGCGGGAACCGGTTCAGTCAATTATACCCTTACGGCAGCGGAAATGTCAAATGCGTCTGCGATCAGATTTATTACTGGTAGTGGTAACTGGGGAAACAGTGAAACTATTTTTATAGACAATGTACAGTTTGTGGCAATATCAACACCATTTATTTCTATAGATGATGTGTCGGTCAATGAGAACGCAGGGACAGCTACTTTTACGGCCACCCATTTGGGTCTTCCAACCGGGGGTCCATTTACGGTAAACTATCAAACTGTGGATGGCACGGCTATCGCAGGAAGTGATTATACGGCTATTGCAGGAGGTATATTAAGTTTTAACGGAACGGTTGGAGATACAGAACAAATAACGGTTTCGATAAGCGATGATGCCATATTTGAATCCGTTGAAACCTTTAGTATTCAACTTACAGGAACTTCTGATGGCTCAGTTGATATTAGTGATACGGGTACGGGGTCTATAAATGATAATGAAGTGGTTTTGGGGAATACTCCCTTAGCCCTTTTTCGTGAATTTGATGGATATATGGACTATACCTCAACGGCCGGTACGCTTAGAACTCAACCGGATTCTGTAGATCCATGTGCCATTACCACTTCTTCCTCAAACACGTTAACTTCATCAGTACCCGCTGGGGCAACTATTGAAGGAGCCTATTTGTATTGGGCTCATTCCGGTACTACCCTGGATTCCCAGGTTACTTTTGAGGGTACTACGGTCAATGCAGATATGGCTTATACGACAACGGAATTTGGTTTGACCTTTTATGGATTAGTCAGTGATGTGACCTCCCTAATTGCAGGAATTCCTGATCCATCCACCAATGTCTATGATTTTTCAGGATTGTCCGTAGACAATACAGGTTCATATTGCAGTACCACCGTCGTTTTAGGAGGGTGGTCATTAATTGTTTTTTATTCGCATCCAAGTCTGCCAGCAGCTACGATCAACCTCTATCAGGGATATGATGGCAATCAGTATTCTTCTTCCACTTTTTCATTAAGTGGATTTTATGCCATTGGCTCAACAGGGGCAAAAACTACTGCTCTTTCCTGGGAAGGTGATCAAAACCGTACTGGTAGCGAATCATTGCAATTCACAGCTCCATTATCAGGGACTAACAAACTTGTTGGAGATGGAGATAATGACGGCGTGACTACAGACAATCCATTTAACTCCACTTTATATGACAATACAACGGCCCCGGTGGTAAATAACACTGGCAATTATGGCGTTGATCTGGATACATATGACGTTTCTTCGTATATCTTACCTGGCGAAACATCGGCCACCACCCAGATCAATGTAGGGATTGATTATGTAATTATGAACGCGGTAGTTCTCAAGGTACCCTCCAATTTAATTACCGGAAGGGTCTTTGAAGATGCTAACTACGGCGGAGGTGTCGGAAGAAACTATACAGCAGCTTCCGGTGTGGGCTTAGCCGGGGTAACAGTTGAATTGTACGACTCGGTGGGTACCCTTGTGGACACCCAAACTACAGATGTTTCAGGAACTTATGTATTCGCCGGGATGGTCAATGATACCTATAATATGCGCGTTGTAAATGGAAGCGTTAGATCGTCAAGGCCAGGAGGAAGTGCATGCGTAAGTTGTATGCCTGTCCAGACCTTTAAAACCGAATATATTGCCAGTACCCTGGTGGAAAGGACTAACGAAGTGGGTGGGGCAAACCCGGCTGCCGCAGATACCGGTGCTGGAGTTTTTGCCGGGGCACAAACTTTAGCTTCCGTGACTATATCTAATGAAGGTGTAGCCGGCCTGGACTTCGGATTCAATTTTAATACAATTGTGAATACGAATGAAGATGCTCAGGGCTCATTAGAACAGTTTATTGTAAATAGTAATAATCTGGGGGAAGCTGGACTCGATATTGAAGCCAATGGTATTTTTGATCCGGCTGCCGGAGAAGATACATCCATTTTTATGATACCACCTACAGGTGATTTGCTTGGTCGGGCTGCCGACTCTAATTATGCAGGTGGTATATTTGACATTTTTATAACAGATGGCGCTCAGCTTTCTATAATCACGGGCGATGATACGATCATAGATGGTAGAACTCAAACCGCATACTCAGGAGATACCAATTCAGGCACCATTGGATCAGGTGGCGCTGCAGTAGGTGTTTCTGCTACATTGCTTCCAAACTTTGATTTACCTGAAATACAGGTTCATGGTGATAAAAAAGATGTTTTTAGACCGGAGGGTACAAATAATACAATCCGTAATTTGTCTATATACGCCAACGAAAAGGCGGGAATCCTGGTAAATGCGGGTACCGCATTTATTTATGAAAATTTATTGGGCGTAAATGCCGTAGGTGTAAAATCCGGGAATATTGAGTATGCCGCACAAATAACTGGAGGCCAAGCTACAATAGCAAGAAATTATATTAGTGGCTCTAACTTGGCCGGGATTCATGTTGATGGGGGAACTTCTACGGTAATAGAATACAATCATATATATCAAAATGGAGCAGTGAATACATGTAGGGATAATATTTTAATTGAAAATGGTTCAGGGATTAACATAAGATATAACCTCATAAATGAAAGTGCAGGAGTCGGTATTGAAGGGGACGATTATGCAAGCGGACTAATAATTACTGAAAATACAATTACGAATAATGGGATTAATACAGTAACCTGTGGTGGAATTTTTCATGATGCGGGGATCAGATTAAAAGCTGATGATGCCACAATTTCCAATAACATTATCCATGGCAACCTGGGACCGGGCGTTGTTGTGGCAGACAAAACAGGAATATTGATATCTCAAAACTCCATATACAATAACGGGGTCCGTGCTGATGCACTTGGTATTGATCTGGATGATTCCAATAAAATGGGTGATGGTGTTACCCTTAACGATAACGGCGATACTGATAATGGTCCTAACAACTTATTAAACTTTCCAATTATAACTAGTGCTTATATGTCGGGCAACAATCTGGTAATCAAAGGTTGGGCAAGACCGGGGGCTACTGTAGAGGTTTTTCTTACCGATATTAATGAAGGAACTGCCACAGCTGGAGATAACGAATTAGGATTCAGTGCGGACTATGGAGAAGGTCAGGTGTATCTGGGAACTGCCGTTGAAGGTAGTGGAGCCGACGCAGACGGAGGAAGCTCTTCCTATACAGACTTAGACGGTAATACCGATAATACAAACCGCTTCCATTTTAGTATTGCAATCCCACCTATGGCATCTATAGGTGATTTTATAACGGCTACGGCTACCCTAAGCAACAGTACTTCTGAATTTTCTCCGATGAGTATCCTGAAAGTACAAACAGTCATTACCAACCGGAGAATTACATATAGGGTAAATAACTAACGAATTTAAATCAAGGACAATTTAAATCATATAATGGGGTTAAGGCAATTTTTTAAAGAACATATTACGCTCTCAGCAATTGTAATCTTATTATGTTTTGCCCGTGTCTCTTCTCAGGCTACTACCATACCGGAAGGCTCCCTGGTCATTGATATGGGCGTAGTTCCCCAGACCATTGAAAACGGTTTGAAACCTTACGGCCTGGCTTATGAGTTGATCAACAACCGCAAGGTCCCGGTGGTGTGGGCCATCAATACTTCCAAAGCAAAGGACGGCGTGGATTTTACCGTGGATGGACGGGAGTTCCGTGGAGGGCCATTTATAGTCATGGAGCAATTCCTGGACGATCCGGCGGTACAGGCAACCCTAAGCACCTGGCAGTCCAAGGGGGTCATCACCTACACAACCCTTTCTGATGTAGTCGTTGACGTATACCGGGAAATCAATATATGGCCTAAATGGGTGCTGGACCAGGCCAATGGAAATATAGCAAAGGCCTACCTAGATTTGGCTGAGATCCCCCCCAATGCATATGCTATAGGACTTCCATCGGATCTGGATGCCTGTGACGACCTTTTTATCCTGCCTCACGCAGATCCCACCTGGGCAGACCATGGCTACCTCTATGAATGGAATAAATCATTCGCTGATGGCGGAAGTGAAGGCTGGATATGGTCCGGATGCCACGCGGTTAGTGTATTCGAGGCATTGGTAAATCCACTAGATCCCAGCGAGCGCATGAATTTTCTTGCGGAAGATCCTTCTCCCTTTCCCGATCCACTAAATCCAGGTATAGATGGGTATGCACTGATCGACTTCGGGGATCACGATGATGGTTCGGGTGGACCTTATTTGTATTCGAATCCCACAGACTCTTTTATGCAATTTTTGGGCACCCTGGACGGTGCTACCGAAAATGGCTCAGAGCAGGTCTACCTACCCTATCCCACGGGTGGCTGGAGGCCGAGTACAACAGTTGCCGTCTGGGACCCCAACCAATCGGATGTACTGAGCGGCGATTCGCCCGGCTTGGCAGCCAAACTGGCTTACGGCCATGCTTTTGGGGATACGGATCGGGGGAAAGTAATGTATGAAGGCGGGCATAGCCTGAATAACGGTGCCGATAGCGAGCGCATTGCCGCCATTCGGGCTTTCCTGAACTTTTCATTTGATGCGCCTGCAAAAAAGGCGCCCAGCCTAACAGACAACACACCAGTACCTTTGGTTGTTGAAGGAGGGGATTCGATTTCCTTTGATGTGGATGCCTCCTCCACAGCTGGCAATACCTACGCATTTATCTGGAGCAGCACCTGTTCCGGGGGATCCTTCAGTGGGACTACCAGCACGGGTAATAATTCTCAAACCACTTTTGCGACTACTCTGGTCGTGGCCCCAGAGCAATGCATTATTACCCTCCGCGTAATCGATTTCTGCGGCAGGGAGAGTTTTAAATCCTATGGGATTACTATAGTGCCGCCGCCCTTTGCGCCGGTTGCCAATGATGATTTTTATGCGACCTATAATACAAATAGCCGCACTTTTGAACCACTTACCAACGATACGGATATCAACGAGAATCTCGACCCGGGATCCCTCACCGCTGTTTCACCCCTGAATATCCCGGGCGAAGGGGTTTATACCATCAATCCGGATAACACTGTAACCTTCACTCCGGATTTGAGTTTTACAGGGACTTCCACACTGACCTATAGCATCTGTGATGATACGCCGCCTGGAGATGGCGGGCCACTTTGTGACACAGCGACTATCAGTATAGATGTTGTAGCAAGTGGTTGCGGGCTAGGGGAAGTCGTTGGTGGTACTACCTCCTACTCGGCAGCAATCGTTAGCTCCAACAAATGGAAAGACGCAGACCGGGCAATCGGTGCCCCGGACACCCAATTTTCCATGTCGGATGAAGACGGTACGGCCTTTCTGATACTCGACTTGGGGGGAAATGCACGTATCGGGTCGCAGATCCAGTTCCGGATGGCCAGCGATGATGGGAATTCCTATTCCGGGACAATTGACGCTGCCACAACTCCGATAGGTTTCCCAAATAACCCGACCGCTGTCACTGTGACAACACAGGATCCGACTTTTGATATCATTACCCTGGAAGTTTCCGAAGCGGGAACACGCTATGTACGGATTGATGGAGCAAAGAAGCTAATATTGGAATCCGTTACCTATGAGCAGAAAACCTGTCTGCCGCCTCCAACAGCCCCGGTGGCTAATGATGATTTCTACGCCACCTACAATACCAATACCACCACCTTTGATCCAACAGCCAACGATACGGATGTCAATGACAATCTCGACCTAGCCTCGATCAATGCTGTTTCACCCTTAAGTATTCCAGGGGAAGGAGTGTATACGATAAATCCGGACTATACGATCAGTTTTGATCCGGAAGGGGGCTTTACCGGTACGTCAACCTTGACCTACAGTATCTGTGATGATACGCCTTTCGGGGATGGTGGCCCACTCTGCGATACCGCAACCATAAGCGTGGATGTAGTTCCCAGCAGTTGCGGCCCGGGTGAAGTAGTAGGGGGCATTACGTCTTATGCAGTTGCAGCAGTAAGCTCGAACAAGTGGAAGGATATCAACCGGGCGCTGGGGGCGTCTGATGCACAGTATTCTAAATCGGATGACGATGTAACGGCATTTGTAATCCTGGACCTGGGGGCAAATGCCCGGATCGGGTCCGAGATACGCTTCCGGATGGCCAGTGAGGATGGTAACCCATATGCGGGAACTGTGGATGCAGCGACCACTACCACAGGGTTTCCTAATAATCCTTTAGCGGTCGATATATCTACACTGCCACCTGCTTATGAGGAAATCACATTGTATGTGAGTGAATTGGGAACGCGTTATGTCCGGATCAGTGGTGCCAAGAAACTCGTGCTGGAGTCCGTGGAATATGATGGTGAAGTCTGTCTGCCGGGGCCAACAGCACCTGTGGCGAATAACGATATTTATGGGACATACACTACCAGTGCCATCAGTTTCAATCCAATAGAAAATGATACCGATGTGAATAATAATATCAACCCGGCTTCTCTGAGCGCTACTTCGGCCTTAAGTATTCCCGGAGAAGGGGTTTTTGAAATAAACCCCGACAATACTATAAGCTATTATCCGGAACCAGGCTTTGTTGGTACCACCACCCTTAGCTATAGTATTTGTGACGATACCTCTTTGGGAGATGGAGGCCCCCTTTGTGATACTGCAACGATAAGTATAGATGTGGTTGCCAGTCCATGCGGACCAGGGGAATATCCTGGTGCTGTAACCGCTTATGCAACTTCAGAGGTCAGTTCAAATAATTGGAAAGACAATAACCGGGCATTGGGTGCCCCTAACTCCCAATTTTCTCGATCAAATGATGATAGTAATGCCTTTATTATCCTGGACCTCGGAGGCAATGCTCAGGTCGGATCCCAAATACAGTTCCGTCTTGCCAGTCTTGATGGAATTTTGCATGTGGGGACCTTAGATGGAGCGACTACAACTACCGGATTTCCCAATAATCCGGTGAATGTAAATGTATCAACCCAAATACCAAGCTTTATAACAACTTCGCTCCCTGTAATTGAGAGCGGAATACGCTATGTACGTATAAGCGGCCCCAAAAATTTTGTCTTGGAATCTGTAAGTTACCAGTTGGAAACCTGCCTGCCACTGCCCTTAGTCTCTGCGGTTTCTGATGACTTTCTCGGTTCACCAATAGAAGGGGAAGTTGGCGGGATTGCGGGGGATGCAACTACGAACGATACACTTGACGGATTGCCAGTAGACGATGGTGATTTTTTTATAACACTGCTCGACTCAGGAGGACTACCTGGAGTAAACCTTGACGCAACCGGTACCATTATTATTGACCCCGGGGCACTTGAAGGTATTTATACCCTAACCTATCAAATATGTGAAAAGGCACACCCTGGCAATTGTGATACAGCGACCGTACAGGTAAGAATACAGGAAGACGCGGACAGCGATGGTATTGCAAACCATATTGACCTGGATGATGACAATGACGGTATTCTTGATACGGATGAATCCGGCAGCACCAATCCCACTGCAGATTCCGATAATGATGGGATTCCGAATTACAGGGATGCTGATTTCTGTTCCTTGAACGGCTTTTCCATATGCGCCAACATGGATGCAGATTCGGATGGAATACCCAACCACATAGATCTTGACAGTGATAGGGATGGTTGTTTTGATGTACTTGAAGCCGGATTTACAGATGACAACGGGGATGGGCTACTTGCCGACCTGCCCTTGACGGTCGATGCCAATGGACTGGTAACGGCAACAAACCAAACGAATGGTTTTACGACTCCATTGGATATGGATGCCAGTGGGACCTACGATTTTTTGGAGGCTGGAGCTTCTCCGTCCATATTCGTAAATCCGTCAGATGTTGTGGCTTTTGCAGGACAGGCCACGTCATTCTCGGTCACCGCCTTCGACACCAACCAATACCAATGGCAGGTTAGCGAAGACGGAGGGTCTAGCTTCATGGATTTATCTGATAACGCAATTTATTCCGGAACCTCCACCCCCGTTTTAAACCTGAACGCCTCCTCGGTGGAAATGAATGGATTTCAGTACCGGGCAGTGGTAAATAACAACGCTTATATATGTGGCTCCACCGAAACTTCCGAAGCAGCCACCCTCACTGTTAAAGTTTCTTCCGTTATCACTAACCGCCGGATCACCTATCGGGTGAATCCGAACTAAAAGGTAATTTCGTCCTATAATTCTTACAAATATTAAATGTAAACATCTAATTACTAGGAATTTATAGTTTATTTTATACCAATATACAACATCTTTACCCTCTTTGACAGTAGATTTGATTCCTTACACAACAATTATTTTTTAACACCTCCTATTTCACGGACCTTTACCGCACGAGGGTACCATACTGAGCTGATTGTTATTACCTAAGCCAGTTTCTCTATTATGCAGACCGTGATAAAAACGACATTCTGTGTTTCCCCCAAACTAGATGTATTTGTATTTGCCTTGATTCTTGTCCTGGCTCAGACAATGTACGCTCAAACTACTTTTACCGAAAGTGCAGCAGCTTACGGACTTAATATTGGTGGTACCAAAGATGGGGGTCATGCCTGGGCAGATTATGATTTGGATGGGGATTTTGACCTGGTCATTAACACCAATGGTCGAGGTTATCTAATGCGAAATGATGGCGGAGGATTTTCAGATCAAACAGCAGCTTTGGCGCCAGATTTTCTGGGAGGAACGTTGGGGCGTACTGCACTATTCGTAGATTTTAACAATGATGGTTACCCTGATGTGTTTAGAAATAAGCATAATGATTTGCGCATATATCTTCAGGACCCTGTTACCAATAGGTTTGGGGATGGACTAGGGGGTACTGCTCCCAATCAACGGTTTACAACTCTTACCGATGGTATGAACACAGAAGGTGCTGGAGCTTTAGATTATGATGGCGATGGAGATCTGGATCTGTTTGTAGACAACCACAATTTTGGTATTGATATCTTACAGAATGACGGGGCTGGAAATTTTACCCATGTAACCAGGAAGGCTGATAGCCCAAATCCGCCATACAATGCAGGAAACCCTACTACCTGGCCATTAGGTCTCGTACAGGATGCAACTGACGGGGATTATGGTTCGGCCACTGATTTTAATGATGATGGTTGGGTGGATATCGTGGTACGAAAACGGGACCAGGTAGACCTCTTTACCAACCTCGGGGGGTCTTTCCAAAATGGGGTAGATATAGATCAGGCCCTTAACAGTAATAAAGGAGCGGTGGCTTTTTACGATTTTGACAATGATGGCGATTTTGATCTGTTCTGGACCGAAAATGGCAATAACCAAATACATCGAAATAATGGTGATGGTACCTGGACCGCCCTTGGGGCCGGTACAGGAATTCCCATTAATTTTCCCGGACAAATAGAAGGTCTTGCTTGTGGGGATGTGGATAATGACGGGGATATTGACATTTTTTTAACAGGTAATAGCACAAGTAAACTCTATTATAATCAAGGAGCTATGACCTTTGTTGATTCAGGCCTGACATTTAATGCTGCGGCTGGTGAGGGTTGTACGTTTGTTGATGTGGATCAGGATGGTGATTTAGACCTATATGCCAATAGGACAGGGAATAATAGACTATATATAAATAATTTGTCTGCAGCTAGCAGACCTAATCATCTCTATATAGACATCACTGAGGATAGAGATGCTTTTGGCCTTATCAATACGGAAGAACGATTTGGAGTGGGAGCAACTTCCAAGATATTGGATTGTGATGGGAACGTAATTTCTGGTACCCGAGAAGTTAATGGAGGTTATGGACATGGTACCCAAGGCCCGGGAAGAATCCATTTTGGATTACCGGGCGGGCCACTTACTCCAATAGTAGTAGAAGTATCCTTTCCAAGGACAAGCGGTGGAAGAATTGTAGTACGGCAACAATTAAGGCCCAATGATTATTTTAATGGGAGTATTAATTTGTTGGATATTTTTCCCGACTCGGCTAATGAACCACCTACGGCAACGGATGAATATATTACCGTAGTAGAAGGGGGAAATACAACTTTTGATCCTTTATTGGATAATGGCAATGGAGCTGATATTGATCCGGAGGGGGAACCTTTGGAGGTGATATCAGTAACTCCGCCTGGTAATGGTATAGCAGTTTTAAATGGTGATGGCACTGTAACCTATACCCCAACACCGGGATTTTCTGGAAATGATCAATTTACCTATACCATAAGAGACAACGCAAACTGTACCTTTACTTCTGAAGAGGATACAGCTACCATTTACATTACTGTATTTCCCGATTCTGATGGTGATACTGTCCCTGATAATACAGATCTGGATGATGACAATGACGGGATCCCAGATGATGATGAACTTGGGATACTACTCAATAATAACCAACCGGCTTGTGGAGGGGAAACCTCCATGGATTTTAGTGCTGCGGCTTCGCTCGAGTCAGGTACGGCATTGCAACAGGGAGCGGTTTACAGAATAGCTAATGTTACAACAGGTACAGATGCCTTAATTACCATTGAATTCATATATAATGCCACCGTGGCTAATATTGATAATAATGGTTCTGAGGCAGCAAATTTTAAACCACAAACTGCATTTAATCTTCCCAATATAGGGGATCAGGCTTATGTAGAATACAAAATTGAATTTGTAACTTCAGGGGGATCAACACCGGTAATTATTCCGGAATTCTTTATGAATTTTAATGATATTGATGGGGGTGCTAACTATGGGGAACAAAACTGGGTGGATAATCCAGCTTCTTATACTATTGACAATCCTACTGAATTGACTATTACACAAGATGGTTCCTGGGTTATCGCAACGGCTGGATTTGTAGATCATCCGGGTTCCAGTAATGTGGATCCGGAAGTAAATCTGAGTGTCAGCTATACTTCTAAATCAGAGATGTCATTGCGTGTAGGTGCAGTGGCCAGGGTTCCCGGGGCTTCAGCAGGGGGAAGACAACACAGTATTGAATTTAATTGTGTAACCAATTTTCTTGGTCCGGAAACCTACGGAATGGATAATGATTCAGACGGAATAGCAAACCATCTAGATTTGGACAGCGATAATGATGGGATTTATGATGCGGTAGAAGCAGGTCATAACAGACCTCACATCAATGGCGTTGTTAATGGAACTTATGGCGCCAATGGTCTGGTAAATATTGTAGAAACTGTTGCAGAGAGTGGAATAATCAATTACACAATCGCTAATTCTGATGGTACGGACCCACCAGATTATCTGGATACAGATAGCGACGATGACGGCTGTAGTGATGCCAATGAGGCCTATAATAACGCGAATGCTGATGGGGGAGATAATGAATATTATGATACCGGTAATCCACCTGCAACAGATGGTATGGGACGAGTAACAGCGGCCACCTATCCTATTCCTGTTGATATTAATAGCAATAGTACGCCAGATTACATGGAAGCAGATGGAGCTCCTGTAATAACGACTCAACCCATAGATACCAATGTTTGTCCCGGATGTGATACCACAATTTTCGTAGCTGCCTCTGATGCGGATTCGTTTCAATGGCAAATATATAATGGTTCAATTTGGGTCGATTTGACGGATACAGGGATCCATAGTGGTACTTCCACAAATACTCTGGTAATTACTAATGCGTCAGCCTCAGATGACGGTAATCAGTATCGGGTTGTGCTATCTAATACCATGTACATTTGTAGCACAATTACTTCCAATTCTGTAACGCTGAGCATTCGTGTTAACACCGTGATAACCAATAAAAAAATCACATTTAGGGTTAACAAAAATTAAGTTGAGTTTTACTCCAAAAAAAAGTCTCAATAAGGATTTTTCTTACATGTACCCTTCGGTAAGTGTTGCTATAAGTGGGATGATCGACCAATGAATTTTGCAAGAAAAAATGATAATTTTCGATGAACACCTCAATTATTTAACCCTAGACTCTGAATAATGTCACTTACACAACAAATATTTTCCCAGCGCAGTCATAGGGTTAATTTTGTAATGTGTAATTAAACCGTTTGAATAATAAACAATTGATTAATGGTTTAATCAACCCCCAGATTATGAATAACTTGACCAACTTAATGAAGTTTAATCAGGCTAGGGTTCCCTTCGGACCATGGAGCAATTTCTTCCGGCCTAAACAAATTTCTTTTTCGTTCGGAAAAAGATATTCCCATTGTCAATTTAATGTTGGTTAATCTCTTATTAAAATATGATCCAGATCATATTATGGGAGACAGCCAAATAAGGTTTATTACACAGGTAGAACTATTAAGTTGAAAAAAATATTAGGTAAAGATATAGTCATGAAATTAAGACTCTTATTATTAGTATTTCTGGTATCCGGATTTGCTTTTGCACAAACCACGGTTACGCTGCAGGATCAGTGCAACTGTGAGGTCCTGAGTGGGACCCTAGTTACTGTGCCGGGAGCAATCAATCCATCAGGGGCAGATACAGGAGATATTTATGTAAATACAAACACCGGGACCATTTATTTTTGGGATGGTGATAGCTGGGAGTTAACATCAACCGATGACCAGCAACTTCAGAACTTTAATTTTAATGGGGCAACAAATACTCTGACTTTAGATATTGAAGATGGTAATACTGTTTCAGTAGATTTATCTTCTCTTAGTAATAGCGGAACAGATGATCAGGCACTTACCCTGGCAGGTAATATCCTTACTTTAGAAGATGGTGGTACCGTAAATCTTGCACCATATTTAGACAATACAGATGATCAACTTATAACTGCCTTTAGTTTAGATGCAAGTAATATTCTTACGATTACTTTAGAGAATGGAAATACAAGAACCGTTGATCTGTCTGCCCTTGTAGGTACCGATGATCAAACTGCAACAGAAGTAAATTATGACAATACAACCTCAGGCTTAACGGCCATCAACGTACAGGATGCAATCGATGAGATCAATGCAGCTGCCGGAACGGTGGCTTTGGTTGATAATGGTGATGGCACCTATGACTTTACCGATGCCGGTGGAGCAGTGACTACAATAAGTGATACCTCTATTTCTACTTTAGTAGATAATGCAGACGGTACTTATACCTATACCGATGAGACAGGGGCAACCCAAACCATTGAT
The DNA here is from genome assembly GCF_039969275.1 of Eudoraea sp. Lineage (GTDB taxonomy): Bacteria > Bacteroidota > Bacteroidia > Flavobacteriales > Flavobacteriaceae > Eudoraea. The sequence continues at coordinate 880 of NZ_JBDVOC010000008.1, read as the reverse complement.
ACCAATGCAAGTGCAAATCCATATAGTAATGCTGTTTCAGGCCTTACGGCTACCAACGTACAGGACGCTATTGATGAAATCAATTCAGCTGCCGGAACGGTAGCTTTAGTAGATAATGGTGATGGCACCTATGACTTTACCGATGCCGGTGGAGCAGTGACTACAATAAGTGATACCTCCATTTCTACCTTGGTAGATAATGCGGATGGTACATACACGTATACTGATGAGACAGGGGCAACCCAGACTATTGATACCAATGCAAGTGCAAATCCATACAGTAATGCTGTTTCAGGCCTAACGGCTACCAATGTACAGGATGCGATAGATGAGATCAATGCAGCTGCCGGAACGGTGGCTTTGGTTGATAATGGTGATGGCACCTATGATTTTACCGATGCCGGTGGTGCGGTAACCACTATAAGTGATACCTCTATTTCCACATTGGCGGACAATGCGGACGGCACCCTAACATACACAAACGAAGATGGGATAGCTACTATCTTTGATGCAAAGATCGCCACGGTTGTAGACAACCTTGATGGAACGTATACTATTACAGACGACTTTGGCACTTCGGTGACCATCGATACCAATAATGTTATCACCACCCTGGTAGACAACGGGGATGGCAGTTTTACCTATACCTCAGAGGATGGTACAATTACCACTTTTACAGAAACCCTGAGCGGGTTAGTAGATAATGGTAACGGTACTTTTACCTATACGAACGAAGATGGGATAGCTACTACCTTTGATGCAAAGATCGCCACGGTTGTAGACAATCTTGATGGAACGTATACTATTACAGACGACTTTGGCACTTCGGTGACCATCGATACCAATAATGTTATCACCACCCTGGTAGACAACGGGGATG